>CAVHCX010000003.1:0-138552 GCA_963634745.1 Clostridium sp. CAG:343 | reverse complement strand
ATATGGGATCATAGCTCAGCTGGGAGAGCACCTGCCTTACAAGCAGGGGGTCATAGGTTCGAGCCCTATTGGTCCCATTTGTAATAATTATTTATTACATTACAAGTTTTACTTGTATGCCGCAGTGGCGGAACTGGCAGACGCACAGGACTTAAAATCCTGCGAGGCTAACCCCTCGTACCGGTTCGATTCCGGTCTGCGGCATTAAAGCTTCAAGTCAAAAGACTTGAAGCTTTTTTATTTCCGTCATGTTAATATACTGCTAAAAACTATTGACAAAGCATTTTCAAGAAGAGTATAATGCAAAAAAATCATAGATACTAAGAGGGAGCAATGTTGCCGATACATTGCTCCCTTTTTGTATTTATGAAACCTAAATAGGATGAATAAGCAAGCATCGACTATTTATTTAGGGAATGAGAAAATGAGGAGGATCTGTAACATGGAAGGTTTTATGCAAAGTTTAAGTGATTGTGTCACTGCCGTAGACGACTTCGTCTGGGGTCCGGTGATGCTGGTCTTGTTGGTGGGTACCGGTATTTTCCTTACCATACGTACCAGATTTTTAACCTGGAGAAATTTAGGATATGCTTTGAAAAGTACCCTAAGTAAGGAAGCCAGAACAAAAAGCCGTGGAGAAGGTGATGTGTCCCCCTTCTCTGCTTTAACAACAGCCCTGGCAGCAACCATTGGAACAGGTAATATCGTTGGTGTTGCGACGGCTATGGTTTCCGGTGGCCCCGGAGCCTTGGTATGGATGTGGATTTCGGCTGCCTTTGGTCTGACATCAAAATTCAGTGAATGTATGTTAGCCATTAAATATCGTGAAGTGAATGAAAAGGGCGAGATGAGTGGTGGTCCTATGTATACCATGAAAAAGGCCTTGAAGAATAAAAGCTTTGGTTCCGTACTTGCTTGGCTCTTTGCCTTCTTTGCCGTAGTTGCCTCCTTTGGTATTGGTAATATGACCCAGGGAAATTCTATTGCAGGTGCTCTGCATACTACATTTTCGGTACCTACATGGCTTTCTGGTATTGTAATTACAGTATTATCATTGCTTATTATTGTCGGAGGAATTAAATCCATATCAAAGGTGTCTTCCGTAGTTGTTCCTTTAATGGCTATTTTCTATGTAATCTGTGGATTGATCGTAATTATTGGAAATATTTCTAATTTGCCTGCCGGTATAGCCATGATCTTTAAAATGGCCTTTTCAGTGGAAGCTGTTGGTGGTGGCTTGTGTGGTTCCATTGTGGCCAGTATGATGAATGCCATGCGATATGGTGTTGCCAGAGGTGTATTTTCCAATGAGGCAGGTATGGGTTCGGCAGCAATTACAGCAGCTGCTGCAACCACAGATAATCCGGTTCGACAGGGATATATTAATATGACCGGAACCTTCTGGGATACCATTGTTGTATGTACCATCACCGGTTTAGCCATTGCTTCTTCCGGAGTCCTGGGAAGTACGGATGCAGCGGGAGAATACCTTACAGGATCAGATGTAACAATTGCAGCATTCAAGACAATCTTGGGAACTTCCGGCGGATGGTTAGTTACCATAGGAATTACGCTCTTTGCTTTCTCTACTATTTTAGGTTGGGAGTATCACGGAGAAAAGGCCTTTGAATATTTACTGGGAACTCATAAATATAATATGATCTACCGGGTTGTGTTTTCTTTAGTGGTTTATTTTGGGTGTACACAGACCTTAACCTTGGTTTGGAGTTTCTCTGATATAGCAAATGCTCTGATGGCAATTCCAAACCTAATCTGTATGTTGTTATTAAGTGGTGAGATTGCCAAAGACATTAAGGAATTTCAATCTGAGATTCATTCATAAAAGATCTTTTAATAAAGGAAAGTAGGGTGACGTCAAAAACGTTGCCCTTTTTTGCTTTAGTAGGAAAAACTTCTATATTTCATTCTTTCGCCACATTTATCTGTTAAAATATGGGAATCTGTGATAAAAATTAGAAGACAAGATGAAGAATACGAGAAGAGATTGGAGCAAGAAAGTGGACAGGAAAAAACGTATTTTATGTGGAATTGGAATTGCTGTGCTGGTTTTAGCTCTTGGAACCGGAGCGACCTTAAGTTATAGGCACAAGAAATCTGCAGATAATCTTACCGCCACCAATTCCGGTCAGGACGCCAACGGAGAGGTGAAGAAATCTGACAATGAAAAAAATGTTATGAACGAGGAGCAGAAGAAGATTTTCGAAAAGGTTAAGGCCAGCTATGATCCGGAGGCTCAGGCAGTGATTGCCGATTCCTTAGCTCAGGAAAAAAGTGAAGGAACTTATACAGCTGACAACATGCTGATCAAGTATAATCCTTTTGGAACCAATACCCAGTCTATGTATGTTTATTTTACTACAGAGGCGCCGGTATCAGTTTCCTATACCATTCATGTGGATAATGATGAGATCGATGATTTTACGCAGCAGATCAGTGCAGGAGCAATGGAAACAGAGCATGAGTTCCAGCTCATTGGTTTGATACCCAATACCAGCAACACCATTACTTTTAGCTTGACCAAAGAGGATGGAAGCCTAGAGACCCATGAAACTACTTATGAAATGGGAGATATCTATGGAGAGGAAGAAATTATCCTAGAAAAGAAAGTGCTTCAGGAAGATGCCAGCCTGGAGGATGGCCTTTATGTCATCCTGGGAAATGACAGTTCTTCTATGGACTTTATGTATTATTATGACAATCAGGGAGTCCTAAGAGGGGAGGTCCCGATTTTAGGATATAGAAGCCATAGGCTCTTGTTTAAGGATGGCTTTATGTATTATAGCATTTCCGAGAGAAAGATTGCCCAGGTCAACAAATTGGGACAGGTTACCAATGTCTATAAATTAGGGGATTATAAACTCCACCACGACTATGTCTTTGATGATTCCGGAAATTTATTGGTTTTGGCTACGGATACGACCCAGGATAGTACGGAGGATATTGTACTAAAGATTAATCCTACGAGTGGAGAAGTTTCGGAGCTTTTAGACCTGGGAGATTTGATGGGGGATTATAAAGCAACCTGTACTCCAAATACCTCCGGGGAGTTAGACTGGGCCCATATTAATACCATCCAGTACGTGGGGGATGATTCCGTCCTTTTAAGCTCTAGGGAGACTTCTTCTATTTTAAAAATTAATAATATATCGGAGGATCCGCAGATCGCATATATCATAAGTGATAAAGAAGTTTGGGAGGATACCTCCTATGAGGAGCTTGTCCTTGATAAGGTCGGAGATTTTACCATTCAGGGGGGACAGCATACCATTAGCTATGAGAAGGATGATAGTCTGGAAGAGGGACAGTATTATCTGTATATGTTTAATAACAATATCGGAGTCAGTGAGACAAGGCCGGACTTTAATTGGGAGAATTTGGGCCTTACCAATACCTCTGGAGTAGAGGGAGATTCTTCTTACTATTATAAATATTTGGTAGATGAGAAGGCAGGCAGCTTTGAATTGGTAGATTCTTTTAAGGTTCCATATTCCGGTTATGTTAGCAGCGTGCAGGACTTAAATGGCCATACCATTGTGGATTCCGGTTTGAAGGGAACATTTACAGAATATGATGAGAATCATAAGGCAATTGTAACATTTACTATGGATACAGAAAAATTCATTTACCGAGTTTTCAAATATGAATTTTCCTATTAAAATCCTATTAAGAATTCTTTAATAACAGCCTGAAAATGATAAGAATATGTTAGAATGATGTTGGGATCAGAAGCAGTTTGATCCCAACATTTTTTTATTTATGAAAAAAATAAGATCAGATAATGGGAGGTTTATATGTCAAAATTACGTTTTGTGGGATATCAAAATCTAAAGGAAGGCAGAAAAGATTTGCGGAAATTATATGCCACAGCATTTCCCAAGGAGGAACAGATCCCTTTTTGGATGATTCTGACGCGTTCAAAGAAGGGGCTGGGAGAACTTTATGGAATTTATGATGAGGATGATTTCGTAGGCTTGGTTCACAATGCTTTTTACAAGGATATGGTTTATATTTTTTATTTTGCAATCCATGAGTCTCAGCGGGGAAAAGGCTATGGAGGAAGAGTGCTTCAGACTTTGCAAAGAAAATATAGTGACAAACGGATCTATCTTTGTATGGAAAGCATGGATCCTAAGGCGCCAAATTATGATCAGCGAGTAAAACGTAAGGCTTTTTATGAGAGAAATGGCTTTAAGATGCTGCCTTTTAGTGTCCAGGAGGGACTTATAGAATATGACTGCATGGCGGTTGAAGGAAGAGAACCTATGGTTACGGCAAAGGAGAGCGAAGATCTTATTAAGCATTTCTTTGGGCCTTTGATGAAAATTTGGGTTGCAAAACAAAAGCTCTATACCTTTAAGGAAGCTATGAGAAAAAAATAAGCATGCCTTTGCCCCAAATTTGGTTTGATATTCACATGGATTGGTTTGGGGCAATAGGAAAATGGCGTGGTATAATATGAAATGCAGGAGTAGATACTTTTTTACGTCCATATTATTTTGATAGAAAGAGAGGAACTGCTAATGGCAAATGAACATGGAGAACAGATCAGAATTGTGCAGGAGACAGTAGCAGGAAAAGAGATTACATTTGCACATATTATGGGAGGACCGGCGCCTGTTATCTATCAGAAGCTGGGACTGAACCCACAGGTAGATTATGGATCTTCCGCTATTGGAATTATGAATATGACACCGCCGGAGTCAGCGGTGATTGCTTCGGATATTGCAGTAAAAACCAGCAATGTCTATCTTGGATTTGCGGACCGATTTACAGGGACAATGATTATTACAGGTCTTATTTCCGATGTTACATCAGCGATGACGGAGATCGTCAGCTATTTTAGGGATACCTTAGGTTACGTGGTATGTGATATTACCAAGAGATAGGAAGGGTAATATGGAAGAGCGTATAACGAAAGAACAATTGCTGGAGCGTATGTTTGGCGATGACTATGAGAATCTTAAAGGCAAACGTCTTCGTATGACCAGGGTCCGGGTTCCGGGAAAGGAAGTCTGCATGGCCCATATTTTTACCCCATCGGATACTTCTGTTTATGAGAATCTAGCCCTTCATATTGGAGTGCATGAGGGGGAAGACCATAGGGGAGAGTCCATCGGTATCGTAAAATTCACCCCTTGGGAGTCTACGGCTGTAGGGGCAGATGTAGCTGTCAAGGCGGCCAATGTGGACATCGGTTTTTTGGATCGATTTAGTGGAACCTTAATTTTGACAGGAAGCCTGACGGATGTGACCATAGCAGTGGAAGAGGTGGTTGGCTTTTTCCGAGATGTTCTGAAATTCAGGGTTTGTGATATTAATCGAAGTTAGAGTTAAAGGGGATGAATGTAAGGTGAAGAAAATGTTTTTAATGGGGCGCAGTGAAGCCGGAAAAACCTCCTTGACCCAGGCCTTAAAAGGGGAGGAGCTTCACTATCATAAGACCCAATATACCAACTCTAAGGAGGATACTATAGATTCTCCGGGAGAATATGCAGAGTCAAAACGTTTTGGTATCGGACTGGCCTGTTTTTCTTTTGAGGCAGATGTAATTGCCATTGTTCAGGCAGCAGATGAGCCTTTTAATCTGTTCAGCGATGGCAGCAGGAATTTCCTTTTGCGGCCTATGATTGGAATTATTACAAAGACAGATTCTCCCCATGCAAATATTCCTATGGTGCGTCAGTGGATGGAAAATATGCGATGTGAGCGTATTTTTGAGATTAATAATGTAACACGAGAAGGAATCAAGGAACTTTTGGATTATTTGGAAGATGATCTTCCAAGTCTAACTTTGGAACAGGCTCAGTTTCGCCAGAGCCTGGGTCTTAGCGAGTGGGATCCCTTGCCGGAGGGTGTCCGGTATCCGGATTATATGAAATGATGGAGGGGCTTCTGGCTTTGATATAAAAAGAAATAAAAAGGAAGTGTTGCTTTGTCGACACTTCCTTTTTTGGGTAACAAATGAAAAGTTTTGTAGGTCTTAATCTAAAATATTTCCATCGATGGAGATGGTTACTACCTGCCATGGAATAAATTTTCCACTATTTTTTAGAGCTGTGACCGCTGCATTCTCCAGGCCTCCACAGCAAGGAACCTCCATGCGGACTAGGGTAAGGCTCTTGATATTATTATTTGCTATGATGGCTGTTAATTTCTCGCTATAATCGATATCGTCGAGCTTTGGACAACCGATGAGAGTGATTTTGCCCCGCATAAATTCCTGGTGCATATTTGCATAGGCATAGGCGGTACAGTCTGCTGCGATTAAAAGCTTTGCACCGTCAAAGTAAGGAGCGTTGATAGGCACCAACTTAATCTGGCATGGCCATTGTCCAAGCTGAGAGGAGATCGGAGCCGCATAAGGATGGGACGCACTGGCTTCTGATACTTCAGAAGGAGTTTCTGTCTTTGGCTTAAGTGTGCGCATCTGTTTTCCGGGGCAGCCGGAGAAGGCCGGTTTTTTGGGAGCCTCGGAGGAAGCGTTTTTTTCATTCCCCTGGGCAAGGCCCATGGTGATCTGAACCTTCTTGGCCTCCTGGTTTGCTAAAACTGCAGCTTCATCATAGGCAGCAGCCTCTCTTTCTATAAAGGAAATTGCTCCGGTAGGACAGGCCGGAAGACAGTCTCCAAGGCCATCGCAGTAATCATCTCTAAGAAGGGTGGCCTTTCCGTCGATCATGCCAATGGCATCTTCGTGGCAGGCAGTGGCACAGGCCCCGCATCCGTTACATTTTTCCTGGTCAATATTTACAATTCTTCTAATCATGGTAAACCCCCTAAATTTTATTTCTAATCATTATTTGCTAAGTATCTACTTGTTTTTCTTCTGTTAGTTTATTACAATTTTAAAGAAGAATCGGTGGTTATAACCACAAAATGAAGAGGCGGAGGGGATGAAAGTCATGGATTATATCATGAATCCTGTGCTAAAGGGAATTACAGCAAAGGAATGGCAGGATATGCAGGAGGCGGGATGCCTTAGGGAAGCCTTCTTTAGAAAAAATGAGGTTATTTTTAGGATGGGGGAAATGATCCATGAAATTGGAATGATCATTCAGGGAAATGCCTATATTCAAACGGTGGATCCATTGGGAAATTTAAGCATCCTGAGTGATGTGGGAGAGGGAGAGGTTTTTGGAGAGACCTATGCCTTCTGTGCGGAACCCTTGATGGTGGAAGTAGTATCTGCAAAAGACACGAGCTTACTTTTTTTGGATGTGGAGGCGCTTAAGAGGGGGGATCTTTCCTGGGAGAAAAAGATTAAGGAAAATATGTTGCAGATTTCTCTTAGAAAGAATTTGCTTTTGTCCCAGCGGATTTTTTGCACCACACCAAAAACTATCAGAGAACGAGTTCTTACCTTTCTGACCGCCCAGTCTGTGAGGCAGAAGACAAAGAATATCCAGATCCCCTTTAACAGGCAGCAGATGGCGGATTATTTGAATCTGGATCGCAGTGCTCTTTCCAAGGAATTGGGAAAGATGAAGAAGGAGGGCATCCTAGATTTTCACAAAAATACTTTTCGCTTGCTCTAGAAAAAACACATTCTGGACATAAAAAATGTGTATGATGGTAGAGGTTAATTCAAAAAATGAGAAGGGATTTATTTTATGAAAAAAGAAAATAAGAAGATGGCTCAGGAGCGTAGAGCCCAGGAAAGAAAAAAAGCCCAGAAAAAGGCAGCGCTAGTTAAGCAGTTAAAGTTTTGGATTCCCCTGGTTGCAACGGTGGTGGTTGTGGCTGTGCTTGTGTGGGCCATTGCAACTTCCGGTTCTAGTTCAAGCAGTTCGGACGATTCCTCCACAGCTACAGAGACTTCAACAACAGATACTAGTTCATCAGATAGCACGTCATCTGACAGCACCTCATCCGACAGCACAGATGAAGAGGATTCTTCCGCAAGCAGTCTGGATACGACCGAAGGCCTTGAGGCTAAGGACGGAGATACAGTAAATATTGATTATACCGGATATCTTGACGGAGAGGCTTTTGATGGGGGCAGCACCGACGGAGCAGGCGCAGACTTAGAGCTTGGGTCTAATACCTATATTGATGGCTTTGAAGATGGAATCGTAGGACATAAGGTTGGAGAAACCTTTGATCTGAACCTGACCTTCCCGGAAAATTATGGAAATTCAGACCTGGCGGGAAAAGCTGTCACATTTACAGTAACCTTAAATGGAATTTACAAATAGGATTTCTAAAAAAAATAAAAAAGAAGCCCCTAAGGAAAGCGCTTTTCCTTGGGGACTTCTTTTTTACTTTAAATAAGTGTCGGATCCTTGGGGGCTGCGTAGTCAGCGCTGCCGGCCGCGAATAACATATTCAGATCATCCTCGCAGATTTCAGAACGACTGTCTGCACTATATCTAGCCATGGTGTCGTCAATCATGCTCTGAAGCTTCTTGTTTTCTGCAAAGTGCTGAAAGTCAAATAATCTCTGTAATGTTCCTGTCATAATAATCTCCCTTTCTATCTTATATTTCTTATGATTGGTGCATTGTTTTTTCTTGTTACTCCTTTATACGACAGGATAAGAAAGAGGGATAAGAAAAAAATAAAAAAATAGAAAATTAAAAGAAACCGAAGTTTTAATGTATAGAAAACAAGAATATAATCTAAATAATATTTTAAGGAGTTTTTGAAATGGGGAAGAAAATTTTAGATTATTACTGGCTTTTGAGTGAACTTATGCTATAAAATCCGGTTGAAATCTGAATTTTGGATAAAATACTTCATTGACAGGCTTATAATAAGAGGAATATAATGCAAGAAATTGATATAAGCAAAGAAGAGCAAGGGCGCTCCCAATTAGGTTCTTCTTTGCTTTTTCTATATCAAAAAGAGACTACGGTCTGTTCTGTGGGATTTTTTTGAGCAGTAAAGCTAATAATACTGACAAAGGAGGATAACTTATGAAAAGGAAAGTATTAGCAGCGTTTTTATGTATGGTAACGGTGGCTGGTCTGGTTACAGGATGTAGCACTCCTAGCACCAGTGGATCCGGGGACAGTGATTCCGGAGAAAAGGTATTCCGTTATGCGGTAAACACAGAGCCTACAACCTTGGATCCAACCAAGGGTCAGAGTATTGGTGACAATGAGATCCAGCATGCAGTTACGGAAAGCTTGGTTCGTAATACTGCCGGAGATGTTCAGCCGGGTATCGCAGAGAGCTGGGATATTTCAGATGATGGCCTTACCTATACCTTCCACTTACGTGATGATGCAAAGTGGAGTGACGGAGAGCAGATCACAGCCGATGATTTCGTATACAGCTGGAAGAGACTTCTTGATCCTGAGACAGCTTCCCCTTATGCATTTATCGGAGATTATTTAAAGAATGGACATGCTATTGAAACCGGAGAGATGTCTGTAGATGAGCTGGGAGTTAAGGCTATCGATGATACAACTCTTGAGGTTACCTTGGAGAATCCTACTTCCTACTTCTTAAGCTTAGTCGGTGCTTCCGGACAGTATGCTCCGCTTCGTCAGGATATTGTAGAAGAGTATGGTTCTGATTTTGCAGCAACTGCTGATAAGAATGTTTACTCCGGACCATTTAAGATGGTAAGCTCTGAGAATAACGTTTGGGTATTTGAGAAGAATGAGAATTATTGGGATGCAGATTCCATTAATCTTGACAGATGTGAGCTTAACTATGTAGAGAATACAGATACACAGCTTTCTATGTATGAGAGCGGAGATCTTGATTATGTACAGGTGCCAACCGCTTCTGTATCACAGTACAAGGATGAGGCTGAAGTATTTACCAATGGTAACGTAGACTTCTGCTATATCAACTCAGCAAGTGAAGAGCAGCCGGCCCTTCAGAATAAGAACTTCCGTCTTGCTTTAAACTATGCACTGAACAGAGAAGACTATGTAAAACTTGCAGTTGAGGATGTTTATACACCATTCAATGGTTTGGTATTCCCGGGACTTCAGGCAAAGGATAGCACCTATGGCGAGGAATATGATGTAAATTCTTACTCCTTCCCATTAGCAGGCGATACGGACAAGGCAAAAGAGTATTTGAATACAGCGATCGAGGAACTGAAGACTTCAAATCCTGAGCTTGGAATTTCAAGTCCTTCCGATATTACCATCGAATTTGTTACTACAGATGCTGAATCCAGCAAGAAGATTGCAGAGGTTATTCAGGAGCAATGGCAGAATAACTTGGGAATCAAGGTAGATATTCGTCAGGTTACTTACTCAGATATTTATGGAAAGGTTTATCCGGAGCATGACTTCCAGGTTGGATATGGCGGATGGGGATCAGATTATGATGATCCATATAGCTACCTCGAGTTATTCTTAGGAGACAGCTCATACAACTATAGTAACTATCAGAATGAAGAAGTAGATTCTCTCTTAAAGGCATCTCAGACAGAGACCGATACAGATACTCGTATGGATATGCTGAATCAGGCAGAGCAGATCATTCTTGAGGATGGAGCTTTCGTACCATTACAGGAGAGAAATGTTTACTACTTATTGGATGATGATACTACAGGAATTAACTTCTACTACTGCAGTTTGAATATCGACTGGGTATATGCAGACGTAGACGTTGAGTAATGATAAGGATTCTTTATAATCTATAATGATAATCCATAAGCAGAGTCCCGAACTTTTGGTCGGGGCTCTGTAAAGGATTTAAAGGAAAAGATGATTCAGGGAAGAAGGAAATGTTTTCTTCCTTTCCTGAATCCTCTTTTCTATTTGTAAATATGAGAGGTTATAAATATACGAGAATCTTAAAATTAGGAGGGTAAAGATGGCTAAGTATATTGTAAAGCGAGTGATTGCGGCAATCCTCACACTTTGGGCACTGGTTACCATCGTGTTCTTTCTCGTGAGGTTGATGCCCGGTGATCCATTTACCAGCGCCAAGCTTACGAAAGAAGTTGCTGCAAATATGAGATCCTACTATGGATTTGACAAGCCCCTGATTCAACAGTATTTTACTTATTTGTTGAATCTGCTGCAGGGAAATTTCGGATATTCTATGAAGTATACCAATAAGACGGTAAATTATATTATAGGACAGACCTTCCCATTCTCAGCAGACCTTGGTATTCGTGCCTTGGTACTGGCAATTTCTATTGGATTGGTGCTTGGTATTATTGCAGCAAGAAACCGTGGAAAGAAGTTGGATTTCTTCTGTGTAATTATTGCAATTATCGGAACGAGTATTCCGGACTTTATTATGGGTGCGACCCTTCAATATTTCTTTGGAATCAAGTGGGGATTGTTCCCGATTGCAAAATACCTTGGATTTGAATATACCATTCTTCCGGCTACGGCCCTGGCTTTTTATACCCTAGCTTCTGTATCCAGGATCATGCGGTCTAGTATGCTTGAGGTTACTTCCCAGGATTATATTAAAACTGCAAGGTCGAAGGGACTTTCTGAGCTGCGTATTACCTGCAGACATCAGATACGAAATGCCATTATGCCGGTTATGACAGTCTTAGGACCTACCGTAGCATCGGTTTTAACAGGAACCTTCGTTATTGAATCTATTTTCGCTATCCCCGGAATGGGTAAATATTATGTATCCAGTGTCAATGAAAATGACTATGCAATGATCCTTGGAATGACCGTATTCTATGGATTCTTCCTGGTACTTTGTAACTTGATCGTAGATATTTTGTACGGTGTGGCTGATCCACGTGTCCGCATTGGTAAAAGGTAGGTGAGAGAAGTGGCTGAATTAAATAAAGATATGTTTGTGATTAAGGGAAAGAATACGGAACGTATGGAGTCCATCAGCAGACCGTCACTTTCTTTCTGGCAGGATGCATGGAGACGATTGAAGAAGAATCGTTCGGCTTTTATCGGTTTATGTATTATTGTACTCTATGTTTTGCTGGCACTTTTTGCCCCTGTATTAAGTCATTATAAATTTTCTGCCATGGATGTAGATTCCATTCATGCCCTGCCGTCATTAAAACACTGGTTAGGCTGTGATGCTACCGGCCGTGATCAGTGGGTCCGTGTCTGGATGGGAGCAAGAGTTTCTCTGGCCATTGGATTTTTGTCTGCATTTATTAATATGTGTGTAGGTGCAGTAATCGGAGGCCTCTGCGGATACTATGGTGGAAAATTAGATATGATCGTTATGCGAATTGTGGATATCCTCTATGGTATTCCAAGTCTGATTATTACCATCCTGGTTATGATCATCTTAGGAAAAGGTGTTGCCTGCCTGATCGTTGCTATGTGTATCGTTGGATGGATCGGAACCTGTCGTTTCGTTCGTGGTGAGGTTTATAGACTGAAAGAGCAGGATTTTGTCCTGGCTGCTAAGGTTCTTGGCGTTTCAGACATTGTTATTATTCTTCGTCATATCATTCCCAATATTTTAGGAATGCTGATTACCAACCTTTGTATGGCAATTCCTAATGCGATTTTCCAGGAAGCCTTCTTAAGCTATATCGGACTTGGTATCGCTCCTCCGAATTGTAGTTGGGGTGTTCTTGCAAAAGAAGGAATTCAGTATATGAAAATTTATCCTCATGAGATTGTTCTTCCGGCATTCTTTATCTGTACGACCATGCTGGCCCTCAATCTCTTGGGAGATGGACTTCGTGATGCAGTAGATCCGAAACTTCGAGGAACAGAATAGGAGAGAGAAACATGTCAGAGAAAGAAAAAATTCTTGAATTAAAGAATGTGGTCTATTCCTTCCGTACCTATGGAGGAGAAGTAAAGGCTGTACGTGATATAAGCTTTGATGTAAACAAAGGCGAGATTTTGGGTATCGTTGGAGAATCCGGATGCGGAAAAAGTGTAACGGCCCAGTGTATTTTAAGATTGAATCCGGAACCACCGGGATTTTTTGAAGGTGGAGAGATTTTATACAAGGGACAGGATGTCCTTAAGATGTCAAATAAAGAAATCCGCAAGATTAGGGGAAATGAGATTGGCTTCGTATTCCAGGATCCTATGACCTCCCTAAATCCTACCATGAAAGTAGGAGCGCAGATTGAGGAAGTATTCTGCGGAAGAAAAGATGTATCCAAAAAAGAAGTGAAAGAAAAAGCCCTTGATATTATGCGGCTTGTTGGAATCAATGATGTGGAGAAGCGTTATAAACAGTATCCCCATGAGCTCTCCGGAGGAATGAAGCAGCGTATTATGATTGCCATTGCCTTGGTAAGTCAGCCCAGCGTGATTATCTGTGATGAGCCTACCACTTCTTTGGATGTAACCATAGAGGCCCAGATTTTGGATCTTTTGCTGGAACTTCGAGATAAATTCGGAACTTCTATTATTATGATCACCCATGATCTGGGAGTAATCGCAAGACTTTGTGACCGGGTCGTAGTTATGTACGGTGGTAAGATCGTGGAGAAGGCTCCGATCAATGAGCTCTTCTATGAAACCGCCCACCCTTATACCAAGGGACTTATGGATTCTATTGCCCGGCTTGATACCCAAAAGGGAGAAAAATTAAAGCCGATTGAGGGAACACCTCCGGATTTATTTTCCCCGCCGGTGGGATGTCCATTTGCAGCAAGATGTGAGTATTGTATGGATGTATGCCTGGAGAATCCTCCGGAGCACTATATGGTTTCAGAGGAACATGAGACCTGCTGCTGGCTGCAGCATGAAATGGCACCGGAAACAAGCCTTAAGAAAAAGGTACTAAGGAAAGGAGAGGTGTAAGATGGGACAAGTAAATGAGAAGCCTCTCGTACAGGTAAAGGACTTATGTAAATATTTCCATATCAGTCATTCTGCCACATTGAAGGCTGTGGACCATGTTAGCTTTGATATTTACAGAGGGGAGACCCTGGGACTGGTAGGAGAGTCCGGTTGCGGAAAGTCTACCACCGGCCGCTGTCTGATCAGACTTTATGATGCGACTGCCGGAGAGGTCATCTATGATGGACAGGACATTTCAAAATTAGACAAGAAGGGAAAGAAGGAATTTTGCAACAAGGTGCAGATGATCTTCCAAAATCCTTATGCATCCTTAAATCCCAGAATGACCGTTAAGGAAATCGTTGGGGAGGGTCTTAAGAACCGTGGAATGTCAGCCAAGGAAACGGAAAGCAAGGTTCAGGAACTTTTGGCAACCGTAGGTCTAAATCATGATCATATGTCAAGATTTCCGCATGAGTTCTCAGGTGGTCAGAAACAGAGAATCGGTATCGCAAGAGCCCTTTCGGTAGATCCTGAATTTATTATCTGCGATGAGCCGATTTCCGCCTTGGACGTATCTATTCAGGCCCAGGTTATTAATATGTTAAAGGAACTTCAAGAGAGCAAGGGTCTGACTTATTTATTTATCGCTCACGACCTAAGTGTGGTAAAATATATCTCAGACCGAGTGGTGGTTATGTACTTGGGAACAGTCGTGGAGACTGCAAAGACCGAGGAGCTTTATGCAAATCCAATGCATCCTTATACCAAAGCCCTCCTCTCTGCAGTTCCGGAGGCAGACCCTGTAAAGGCAAAGGCAAATAAGCGTATTCCAATTGAAGGAGAAATCAGTTCTCCTATTAATCCGAAGGAAGGCTGCCGTTTTGCAAGCCGTTGCCAGTATGCAACCGAGCGTTGCCACAAGGAGACTCCTAAGGCGAGGGAGATCAAGCCGGGCCATATTGTTGCCTGCCACTTGATGGATAAAGAAGCCTAGCTAGAATAGAAATCCTAGGTGGAATTAGAATAGGGATAGAAGAAAAGAGGTATGGAAATTATGAAGGCAGAATTTCATAAGGGGAATCGTATGAGGCTTTATGAGGCCCTTCCGGAGGGAACGCTTTTGGTGCTTTTTTCCGGGGAGGAGATTATTAAGACCAACGATGAGTATTATCCGTTCTTTGCAGATCGAAGTTTTGTATATCTGACAGGCCTAGAATGCAAGGAAGCCGTACTTTTGGCGGCCAAAGATGGAGAAGGTGTGGTGAAAGAGCAACTTTACATTTTACCCCCGGATCCTCATGCAGAACGTTGGACGGGCCGCCGGGTAAAAGCTTATGAAGCCACAGACCAGTCCGGCGTGGAGGATGTGCGCTCTAAGGACCGCTTCGAGGGAGATTTTAGGACCCTGGCTTTTAGCGGAAATTATGGGTCTGTATACCTGGACCTCTACCGTATTGGAAGCAAGGAGCTGGATCGCCCGGCTCAGAAATTTTCTGATTATATACAAAAGCAAGTTCCCTTTCTTTCGATCGGGAATGCAAATGCCCTTATAAGGAAGCTGCGTCTTATTAAGCAGCCCTGCGAAATCGAAGCCCTAAGAAAGGCGGAAGATATTACGAAAGACGGAATTTTGGCCATGATGAAGGCTTCAAAACCCGGCATGTACGAGTATCAGTATAAGGCAGAGTTTGACAGGGCTTTGGGTCAATATGGCCCTAAGGGACCGGGATTTCCTTCTATTATTTCTGCAGGAGAGAATAATTTCTGTATTCACTACTATAGTTATGAAGGACAGGCCAAGGATGGAGATATTATCCTAAATGACGTGGGTGCCCAGTGGGACAACCTTATTACCGACGTCTCCAGAGGATGGCCTTGTAACGGACGTTATAGTCCAAAACAAAAGCTCTTATTTGACTGTGCCTTAGATACATCCAATCATATGTTTGAAATCATCCGCCCGGGTATGAAGATGGCAGATGTGGATGCCACCATTCGAAGATACAACTATGAGCGTCTAAAGGATGCCGGGGTTTTATCTTCTTATGAGGAGATAGGAACTTATATGTGGCATGCGGGAGCACATCATATCGGTTATGATGTACATGATGTGGTAGAGACTCCGGAGATTATCGCACCTGGTATGGTATTTTGTATTGATGTTGGAATTTATCATGAAGAATGGGGTATTGGCTTCCGTCTGGAGGACAACTGCCTAGTAACAGAGGATGGATGTGAAAATCTCTCCGGAAATATTCCAAGGACCACAGAGGATATCGAGGCCTTTATGAATTAAATTTTTTCATCAAAATTTTTATTAAATTTCCTAGATTTTCTTGCTTGACAAAGATAGGGATTTTTAGTACACTTTCGGTGTTCATCGGAGGGTGAATTGTTCGTAAGAAACAATAGCCGGATAAGATGGCAGATTGAAATATCTGCTTCTTATCCGGCTTTTTTCTTTCATAGAATTTTTTAATCATCCATCCGAAAAAGAGAGGAGATTCAGATGAAAGAGAATATTTCATTTACAGAGGGGAAAATTATGCAGCCCCTTATTATGTTTGCGGGGCCGGTGCTCTTTGCCTTGTTTTTGCAAGCTATGTACGGTGCGGTGGATCTTTTGGTGGTGGGAAGGTTTGCCACTTCTGCGGATGTCTCCGCGGTATCTACAGGATCCCAAATTATGACGACACTGACCAACCTGGTTAGTAGCTTTGCCATGGGAACCACCATCCTTTTAGGCCAGCAGATCGGAAGCGGTAAGAAGCAGGAGGGCGGCAAGACCGTGGGAACTGCCATTGTGATGTTTGGAATTCTTGCCTGTATTGCCAGCATCTTACTGGTGCTTTTCGCAGGACAGATTAGCCAGATTATGCATGCCCCGGAGAGTGCATTTGATAAAACGGTAGCCTATGTTCGTATCTGTGGCGGTGGTATGATCGTTATTGTAGCCTACAATCTGATCGGCTGTATTTTTAGGGGGCTGGGAGATTCAAGGACTCCCCTTCTGACCGTGGGAATCGCCTGTGTTTGCAATATTGTGGGAGACCTTTTCTTGTGCGGAGTCCTTGGGATGGGGACCGGCGGAGCAGCCATAGCGACGGTATTTGCCCAGGTGGTCAGCGTGATTGTTTCCTGGGGCTTCATAAGAAAAAAAGAATTACCATTTACCATAGGAAGAGAAAATTTGAGAATCCATGGCTTGTATTTGAAGAAGATGGTAGGGCTTGGAGCCCCCATTGCCCTGCAGGATCTTTTGGTAAGCCTGTCCTTTTTGATCATTCTTGCCATTGTAAATTCTATGGGGGTTGATGCTAGCGCAGGCGTAGGGGTGGCTGAAAAGGTATGTGCCTTTATTATGTTGATTTCTATCGCCTTTATGCAATCCATGTCCGCCTTTGTGGCGCAAAATTATGGGGCCGGAAAAATGGACCGGGCCAGGAAGGCCTTGTTCGGCGGAATGGTGCTTTCCGGGGCCATTGGAGTCCTTATGTTTTTTGCCACATTTTTTGGCGGAAGTCATATGGCGGGAATCTTTTCTTCGGATCCTAGGGTAATTGCGGCAGCTACAGATTATCTGAAAGCCTATGCCATCGATTGTATGTTTACGGCCATTTTCTTCTGTTTTACAGGTTTTTATAATGGAATCGGCCTTACAAAATTTGTTATGATCCAGGGGATTATAGGAGCCTTCGGGGTTCGAGTGCCGGTTTCTTATTTCATGAGCAGGCTGCCGGAAACTTCGCTTTTTAAAATCGGCTTGGCAACTCCAATGTCCTCCATCGTACAGCTTCTTCTTTGCCTTTCCTGCTACCTCTTTCTTCGAAAAAAAGAGAAGAGGCAAGGGCCCTTTTATAAGGCCGATTAGCTTGAAAATCAGAAAAATATGGGCTAAAATTAGGTCTAGAAAATAAAAGAAGGGAGCCGTTTTTGGAGGCTTAAAAGGCTCTAAAAGGAAGTTCCAAAAGGAGGAAAACATGGCAACAAATAAGTATGCAGGAACCCAGACAGAAAAAAACTTACAGGAAGCATTTGCAGGAGAATCTCAGGCAAGAAATAAGTATACCTACTTTGCATCTGTAGCAAAGAAGGAAGGATATGAGCAGATGTCTTCTTTGTTTTTGAAAACTGCTGACAATGAGAAGGAACATGCAAAGATGTGGTTCAAGGAATTAGCGGGAATCGGCGATACCAAGGAAAACCTGGCAGCAGCTGCTGAGGGAGAAAACTATGAGTGGACCGATATGTATGAAGGCTTTGCAAAGACCGCTGAGGAAGAAGGATTCCCGGAACTCGCTGCAAAATTCAGAGCAGTCGGCCAGATCGAGAAGCATCATGAGGAAAGATATCGTGCCCTTCTTAAGAACATTGAGACTGCTCAGGTATTTGAAAAGAGCGAGGTAAAGGTTTGGGAGTGCCGTAACTGCGGACACATTGTAGTAGGAACCAAGGCACCGGAAGTCTGTCCTGTTTGTGCACATCCAAAGAGCTATTTTGAAATTCATGAAGAAAATTATTAAAAAAGTTAGCCCTTTCATAACTTCCTTCGTATGATCTTATGTATAGATAAAATGCCAGAATAAGGTTGAAGCCAGAGATGAAAGAGAGGATGCTAATATGAAGAAGAGATTCAGAAAACCAGTCGTATTGTTTGCGCTTATGCTTGCCGCGTGTTTTATGCTTATGGGATGCTCTAAGGAGAAAACATTCCTTGTGACATTAAACGGAATCGAAAGCTATACCCTGGTAGATTATCCGGAAGGGATTACCGGTGGGGTGACGGACGATGGGGTAACGGTTACCATTGAAAAATATGGAGACTATACCTTGTCCTTTGTGGATGCGGACGGAAAAGAGTTTAAAGTGACTTTAAATTATAGTAAAGACGGTATCTCAGGAGCTTGTGATAATGATGATATTACTGGTCTGAATATCTCTTCCTATTAATTTGGCAGTGACAAAATTAGTAAAAAGTTAAAAAGAGCCCGGATGCTTGCAATAGCTGCAAAAGCATCCGGGCTCTTTTTTGTTATTTAAAAATGACCTATTCCGCAGGTGTGTTTTTCTTACCCTTAAAGATAGCAATTAAGGCTAAGACCGCATTGATGAGGCACCATCCGGCCCAGATCATCAGGTCTGAGTAGCTGCCGTGGCCGGCAAAGCCTAGAATGGCAGCCAGGCCAAAGAGAACGATCAGGGCGATGTTTCCGCCGTTCTTCGCGGACCCTCTGGAGGCGATGGAGACAATACCTCCGGCCAACATTAAGATGGCTACAAAAAGACCGGCAGATCCGGAAACTTCTCCGGACTCCTCAAGAGTGTTGGCGATACCTGCAGCACAAGACTGAAAGGTAACAAAGATAAATAAAATAATAGATATAATACCGGAAACTAATTTCCAAGTTTTCATAATGGATCCTCCTAAAATAAATATACTTACTTTTAATAAATTAGAACGTAATGGTGATAGGGTCGCTATCTAAAATTGCATCCCAGGATGCGCTGTTGAAGATATGGAAGGATAAATTCACGCTGGTGATATCGGTAATCCCATTGCTCTCCAAATCTGAATCATAAAATTGAACCGCTGTGATGGCCTTCTTGCCTACAAGAACAGATTCGGAGATGGTAGAGGTTACCATAAAGCCGTTGATAGAGGTGTCCCTGGTCTGAACCGTGATATTCTGGTCAGAATTGTTCTCGATATAGAGAATGACACCCGGTCCCCAGAAGGAATCATCGGTGGACAGGCCCTTGCCTACGATCTTAATGCCGTTGGCATCCAAAAGAACGGTTCCTGAATCATCGTAGGTCTGCGTATAGCCCTCTGCGATGGAGGTATTTACGGTAATCACATCACTGTCAAAGACGGTCTCAAAGGTGTCGCTGTTTAACATGGTAAATGAAAATTCCATGCTAGCAATCTGTTCAATGCCGCACTCTTCTAAACCGGAAGTCTGGAAAACCAGGGAATCGTTGGCCTTCATACCGGCTGCTACATTGGCGGACATGGAGGTGTCTACCATATATCCGTTTACATTGGCATCCCTGGCCTGAATGGTCAGGCTCTGATCCGAGTTGTTCTCAATGAGGAGGGTCAGGCTGGTGCCGAGCCAGGAATCATCCTCACTGAGGCCTGTGGCTGTGATCTTTACATTGTTGGCATCGTAGAGCACTTGCTCGGCAACCGTTACAGCATCCTTTGAGCTGCTGCCATCCGTACCGGTTCCGGAAGCATCCGACGTGGTTACCGTGGAAATATCCTTGCTTCCACCGGAAGAGGAACTTGAACCGCAGCCAGTAAAAATAGTGGCAGCAGAAAGGGAAAGAACAAAACAAAGGGCCAATAATTTTCTTTTTTTCATAAGCTTTTACCTCGTATGGTGTTAATCTTGCGAACCGCTGGTCCGCATAGGTTCCATTCCTCGCTCCTTCAAGAGGCTGTTGACGTCGATGATGCTTCCCGGACGTTCATTGAAAATGATCATAAGCATGGCATCCCTGGGGATCTTTGGGTAAAGCTCCGGTAATCCATATTTATGAAGGGCTCGCTGGGTCTCGCTCAACGTAAGCTCGCCGGCATAACAAATGCGAAGAATCACGTCTCTTTGTCTGGTGTGTTTCTCCCCGGATAATAGCTTATAGCCGTATCGTTCGGGAATATCTGCCTTCAGAAAAACGGTCTGCTGGGAAATCCCCTTCTTAGCCAGGAGATCCTTGATATATCCGGAAAAAGGGAAATCTTCATTGACCAGGCTTTCTTTGTTAGCCTTGCAATAGGCATCAAAATCTGATAAATGGGTCTTTCCTAAAATTTCGTTTAATTCATAAGTACTTTTCTCTTTCATAGCTTCTCCTGTTTGGTATAATGAACTAAGCAACACCATTGAAAGGACTAGACAACGTGGAATTATCGACTCAATTGGCCTTGTCTTACTATAAGATGATCGCAACCATTAATCATGATCATAAGATATATTTGGTTCAGCATCAAGAGACCGGCAAGATATATATCAAGAAAATCTTAGATGTATATAACCTGGACATCTACCGTATGCTGCAAGCCCATCCTGTGATAGGCACTCCAAGGATTATAGAATGTTATGAGGCACAAGGACAACTTCATCTCATTGAGGAATACATATCCGGCAGCACCCTGCAAGAGAAAATGGATGCTGGAGATCTTTTGAGTCGGGACATCGTAAGCTATATGCTGGACCTTTGTCAGATCCTTCTAAAGCTTCATAATTTACGCCCTGCGGTGGTTCACAGAGATATCAAGCCTTCAAATATTGTAATCACCAGCTATAATAAGGCGGTGCTCTTAGACTTTAATGCGGCGAAGGTGTATTCTGCAAACCAAGAGGAAGATACGGTACTCCTTGGCACCAAGGGCTATGCGGCTCCGGAGCAGTATGGATTCGGTGCATCCTCTCCCCAGACAGACATCTATGCTTTGGGAATGGTCCTTAAAGAACTCTTGTGCAGCTGCAATAGTGATTCCAAAGACTTATATAGGATCGCGAATAAGTGTACCCAGTTGGATCCGAAAAATCGCTATCTGTCGGTCCGGGACCTGATGCAGGACTTTTTGAAGATCTTGAATCCCTCCTTTAAGGAGGAGGCTAAGAAGCCTTATTCAAAAAATAGGCTGCCGGGCTTTCGAAGTCATATCCTATGGAAGGAAGCCCTCGCTTGCTTTGGCTATTTTTCTGTGGTCTACTTAAGCCTTACTATGGACCTAAAGGATACTTACGGCGCTGCCCTGTGGTTGGAGAGGGGCTTTATATTGCTTATTATGTTAAGCTGGATCTTTATCTGCTCTAATTACAGAAATGTACAAAAGATTATTCCCCTGTGTAAGAGCCCTTACCGAATCGCGCGATATCTGGGAGTCTTTTGCCTTTGTTTTGCAATATTATTCCTACTGGTTATGCTAATGACTGTCATTGAATCCCTTGTATTTCACGTTGTGTGAAGAGTATAGCACCTTGTCTGAAAAAGCGTTGCCACCGCTATGGTGGCAAAATGGAGATTTGACAAAAAAACAAAATTTAAAGGAAAAAACATGGATTTTTTTAGATGTGTATGATAGAATAATCGTGTTTAGCTGTTATAAGCAAGGTTGTATGTAATTTATAGACAAGGTTGTATTTAATCAAACATAAGGAGAAGCAATGACCATTCAAAACTGTTACGAAAAATTAGGAGGAGATTACCAAGGCGTATTGGGGCGACTTGGAAGTGATGCCTTAGTTCAGCGTTTTCTTATAAAATTTTTAAGTGATACCAGTTTTCAGGATTTAAAAGAAGGAATTGAAAAGAAGGACCCGGAAGAAGCATTTCGCGGAGCTCATACTTTAAAAGGTGTCTGTATGAACTTGGCCTTTGATGATCTTTTTGTTGTAAGTGATGCTCTTACAGAACTTCTCAGAGGCGGGGAACTTGCAGAAGGATATGAAGAACTCTTTGAGAAGGTAGAGGCGGAGTATAAGAAGACTATAGCTGCGATTCAGGAATTTTCAGAGAATCAATAGATAAAAAAAGTCAGGAAGCTGACAGTATTTATAGAATCATTAGGAAGCACAAAGGAAGCGTCCGGTAGAGATTTTTTAATCTTTACCGTGACGCTTCTTTTTTTTGTGGCCATATGGTGTCAATATGCTGGGAAGTCTCTGGGGAACAATTGGGGGGCTGCGTGCTAATGAGCGTGCTAAAAACCTTTTCTTGTGCAAAAACTACAATAACACACGCAATAAATTGTGGACTATGCGGGAAATAAAAAAGAATGACGAATTCTGTTGCACATTTAAAAGGCGTGTGCTAATATACAAACATCAAATGAAACACGCATTAAAGCACGCAAGAAAACAAAAAACACGCAACATAAAATCCAGGAGGATGAAAGAAAATGAAATATGTAGAGTTCGACCAGAAAAGACCCATGGATCTGATACTTCTTGGCAGAGTGGCGATTGATTTTAATCCTGCTTACAACGATCAGGTAAAGGAAGAGTTCAAGCCCTTAAAGGATGTACACCATTTTGAAAAATTTGTTGGTGGATCTCCGGCAAACATTGCAGTGGGTGTCACAAGACATGGACTTAAAGCAGGTTTCCTAGGAAAGGTATCCGATGATCAGTTCGGTGACTTTGTTACAGAATATTTCGACAAACAGGGAATCGATACCTCCCACATCACAAGATGTAGCAAGGGAGAAAAGTTAGGACTTACCTTTACAGAAATGTTATCAGAAAAAGAAAGCCACATTCTTATGTATCGCAACTGCATCGCAGATTTGCAGCTACATGTAGATGACATTGATGAGGAATATATCAAACAGTCCAAGGCTATCCTGATTTCCGGAACTGCCCTGGCAGAAAGTCCTTCCAGGGAGGCGGCCATTAAGGCAGTGATGTTGGCAAAGAAGAATGATACAAAAATCATTTTTGATATTGATTACAGAGAATACAACTGGAAGAACATGGATGAGATTTCTATTTATTACTCCATCGTAGCCAAGGAAGCCGACATCATTATGGGATCCAGAGAAGAGTTTGACCTTACAGAAAAGCTTATAAAAGAAGGCATGACCGATGAAGAAAGCGCCAGCCTGTGGCAGGGCTACAATGCCAAGATCGTAGTCATCAAGCATGGCATGAAGGGGTCCACCGCCTACACCTGTGACGGACAGAAATTTAGCATCAAGCCCTTCCCGGTAGAGGCAAGAAAAGGCTTTGGCGGCGGAGATGGATACGGATCCGGATTTTTATATGGCTTGTATGAGGGCTGGGAAGTTATTGACTGTCTGGAGTTTGGCTCTGCAGAGGCATCCATGATGGTAAGGAGCAACAACTGTTCCGATTCCCTTCCGGGACCTGAGGCAGTACATGCATTCATTAAAGAGGAAAAAGATAAATTTGGCGAAATGATCGCAAGAGTGTAAGACACCGGGGAGGATGGAAAATCATGACTAAAACAATTCGTATGACAGTTGCCCAGGCAATTGTAAAATTTCTTGATAATCAGTATGTTTCCATGGACGGAGAGGAGACAAAGTTCGTAGAAGGATTCTTTACGATTTTCGGACATGGAATTGCAGTGGGACTTGGAGAGGCCTTAGATACAGATCCGGGCCAGCTAAGAGTCTTGCAGGGAAGAAATGAACAGGGGATGTGCCATGTGGCCATTGCATTTGCAAAGCAGAATAACCGTAAGAAAATCATTCC
This sequence comes from Clostridium sp. CAG:343, assembly GCA_963634745.1. GTDB lineage: Bacteria > Bacillota > Clostridia > Lachnospirales > Lachnospiraceae > CAKRJP01. Next base: position 114,638 of record CAVHCX010000003.1, on the reverse strand, counting down.
TTGTGCTTCCTCTGTAGGACCCGGAGCTGCCAATATGGTAACTGCCTGCGCCACAGCAACGGTAAATAACATTCCTCTTTTGGTATTTCCGGCAGACACATTTGCTTCCAGACAGCCGGATCCGGTTCTTCAACAGTTGGAGCAAAGCAATAGCCTTGCAACAACCACCAATGATGCCTTTAAACCTGTATGCAAGTACTGGGACCGCATCACAAGACCGGAGATGATCATGACAGCCCTTATAAATGCTATGCGGGTGCTGACAGATCCGGCAGAGACCGGAGCTTGCTGCATCGGCCTTTGCCAGGACGTGGAGGGAGAATCCTACGATTTTCCGGAGTATTTCTTTAAGAAGCGGGTCCACAGAATTACAAGACCTGTAGCCGTGGAAGAAGAATTGGAAGACTTGGCAAAGATCATCGAAGAGGCTAAGAAACCTTTGGTAATTGTAGGCGGAGGCGTTCGCTACTCTGAGGCCGGTGAGACCGTAGAAAAATTCTGTGAGGAATTTAAGATTCCATTTGGAGAGAGTCAGGCGGGAAAAAGTGCTTGTAAATCCAGCCACCCTTACTGCTTGGGAGGAATCGGCGTTACAGGAACCTATGCTTCCAATATTATTGCAAAGGATGCAGATGTGGTAATCGCCATTGGTTCTAGAATGTCAGACTTCACCACAAGCTCCAAGCGCTTGTTTAAGAACCCGGATGTAAAATTCGTAAGTATCAACAACTGCAGATTCCACGCTTATAAGATGGACGCCGTAAAGGCAGTGGGAGATGCAAAGGTTAGCTTAGAGTCCCTGGCAGCAAAGCTTCGGGCGAAAGGATATGTGTCTGCCTACAGTGGAGAAATCGAAGTAGCCAAAAAAGTATGGGATGAGGAGATGGTCAGACTTTCCGGCATTACATATACAGGAGATGATTTTGAACCCATTATTAAGGCGAGAGATCCAAGAACCATTCCGGAATTTGTCAAGATGACAGAAGGAAAGATTACCCAGACCGCAGCCTTAGCAGCCATCCGAAGAGTGATCGATGAGGACGCAACTATTATTACTGCCGGTGGTTCCCTTCCAAGCTGCATGCAGAGAATGTGGACCACAGATAAGAGGGGAGGCTATCACGCAGAATATGGATATTCCTGCATGGGATATGAGGTGGCAGCAACCCTTGGAGTGAAATTTGCAGAGCCGGACAATGAAGTCTACTGCGTAGTAGGTGATTCCAGTTTCCAGATGCTTCACAGTGAGATTATGACCATTATGCAGGAAAAACAGAAAGTAAACATCCTGATTTTCGACAACTGTGGATTTGGATGCATCAATAACCTGGAAATGAATCATGGAATCGGAAGTCTTGCTACCGAGTTCCGTTATACCGATGGCAAGAAGCCTTGCGGGGACCTAATCCCTGTGGATTATGCAAAGGTCGGAGAGGGCTATGGACTTAAAACCTATACCTGCAAGAGCATTGCTGAGCTGGAGGCTGCACTTGAGGATGCCAAGAAACAGGAAGTTGCTTGTCTTTTTGATTTAAAGGTCATCCCAAAAACCATGACCGACGGATATGAGTCCTGGTGGAATGTAGGAATTGCTACCACTTCTTCTAAGGAATCGGTAAGAGAAGCCTGTGAGGGCGTTCTGGAAGGAAGAAGAGAAGCAAGAGATTACTAAGAAAATTCAAAGATTGAGATAGATTTAGGAGGCGTGAAACTGTGAGTAAGGTATTTGGTTATCCGGAATTTGATGAAAATGGCGAGATGATTCTTACCACTTATGACAACGACTATAAGGCCATGATGATGGACATTCGTGTCTATCGCATGAAGGCAGGAGAGACAAGAAAATTTAAAAGAGAGGGAGAGGAGATCGCAGTCCTCCTTCTCTCAGGGGAAATTACTTATAGATGGGAAGATGAAGAAGCCCTTGTTAGCAGAAAGGATGTATTTACCGAGGGACCCTGGGCCCTTCATGTAAGCAGCGGAAAGGAAGTTGCAGTGGAGGCTAATGAGGATGCAGAAATTCTTGTACAGTGCACCCACAATGACAAGACATTTGCCGGCAAATTATACGGACCGGAGGATGCACCTTGGGGCTACTCCAGTGTAGGCAAATTCGGAAATGTGGCAAAGCGCCGGGTCAATACCATCTTTGATCATGACATTTGTCCGGAATCGAATATGGTGCTGGGAGAGGTCTTAAACGACAGGGGAAACTGGTCCGGTTATCTTCCCCACAGACATCCGCAGCCGGAGACTTATCTTTTTAAATTTGACAGACCGGAAGGTTTTGGAGCAAGTTTCGTAGGAGACCAGGTATTTAAGAGCGTGGATAACAGCTTTTCCGCTATCCCGGGAGGAGAACTTCATCCTCAGGCAGTGGCACCGGGATTCCAAATGTATACCTGCTGGATGATCCGCCACATTGATGGAAATCCGTGGCTTCAGACAGACCGGTGTGAAGATGAAAAATATGTATGGATGCATGAAGCACAGTTTTAGCTAAAAGATAGAGAAAAGGAGTAGATCACTATGGCAAGAGAATTTATTGTACCGGGACAGATGATTTCCGGATCAGGAGCACTTGATATGGCACAGGAAAGCCTGGGATGTCTTGGAAAGAAGGCGATGATCGTAACGGATAAAGTTATGATCGATCTGGGAAATTGTGCAAAAGTAGAAAATGCATTAAAAAGCCAGGGGGTAGCTTATACCATCTACTCTGAAATTGCAGGAGAGCCAACCGATGTTATGATCGAAAAAGGTTTGGCCTTGTACAAAGAAGAAGCTTGTGATTTTTTGATAGCCTTAGGTGGCGGAAGTCCCATTGATTCTATGAAGGCCATCGGGTCTTTGGTGGAAAATGGTGGAAGTATTTCTGATTATATGGGAAAGGTCATTGACGTTAAGATGCCACCAATGGTAGCCATTCCGACAACAGCAGGAACCGGCTCAGAGGCTACCCAGTTTACGATTATTACAGATACAAAAAAAGACGTTAAGATGCTGCTGAAAGGCAAAGTGCTCATTCCTTCATTAGCTATCATTGATCCACAATTCACTATGACAGCACCTCCGAAAATAACAGCAGCAACCGGGCTTGATGCATTGTGCCATGCAGTAGAAGCCTATACATCCAGAAAAGCCCAGACATTATCTGACACATTTGCCCTGTCAGCTGTAAAAAGGATTTTCAAGTTCCTTCCGGTGGCCTTCCACGATGGAAAGAATGAGGAAGCAAGAGTACAGATGTCTGTGGCAGCTCTGGAAGCAGGAATTGCATTTAACAATTCTTCAGTGACATTAATCCACGGCATGAGCCGCCCCATCGGAGCCTTGTTCCATGTGGCCCACGGACTTTCCAATGCCATGTTGATGAAAGTGTGTCTAAGCTTTGCCTTAGAAGGAGCCTATGACAGGTTTGCAGATTTGGGAAGAGCCATTGGAGTTGCAAGTGCAAAGGATTCTGACAGGGAAGCCAGTGAGAAATTCTTAGAGGCGGTGGTTGCTTTGACAGAAGAATTAGAGACTCCAAGCCTTGCAGAGTTTGGAATTGATAAGGAAAAATTCTTTGAAGTAATTGAGAAAATGGCTTACGACGCCATGGACAGCGGAAGTCCTCAGAATACCCAGCGTGCGATCAGTAAGGAAGATGTGGAGCAGATGTACAGAAAACTTTGGGAGTAGAGTGGTTTGAGTATATCGGGAAGATAGAGAGGTAAAAAGATGGCTATATTTACAGGCGCAGGAGTGGCAATTGTCACACCTTTTAAAGAAGATGAATCGGTGGATTATGACCGATTAGATGAATTAATAGATTTTCACTGTGAAAACGGAACTGACAGCATTGTAATCTGCGGAACCTCCGGGGAGGCAGCAACCCTGTCAGAGAGAGAACATATGGAATGCGTGAAGTTCACTGTGGAGAGAACCAGAGGAAGAATTCCCGTTATTGCAGGAACCGGTTCTAATTGTACCAGAACCGCCATGGAATTATCCAAGGAGGCAGCAGGCTATGGGGTGGACGGGGTCTTGGTGGTAACCCCTTATTACAACAAGGCCACCCAGAAAGGAATGATCGCCCATTTCACCCAGGTGGCAGAGGCTGCTAAGGTGCCGGTGGTTCTTTATAACATTCCGGGAAGAACCGGCTGCAAGATGGAGGCGGCCACTGTGGCCCATCTTGTAAACCATGTGGATAATATCGTGGCAATCAAGGAAGCCAGTGGAGATTTCTCCAACATCGCAAAGATGATGGACTTGACCGATGGGAAATTAGACCTTTATTCCGGAAATGATGACCAGATCGTGCCGCTTATGTCCCTAGGAGGCAAGGGAGTAATCTCTGTATTATCTAATGTAGCGCCGAGACAGGCCCATGATATCTGCAAACTTTACCTGGACGGAAAGGTAAAAGAAAGTCTGGCCCTTCAATTAAAGGCCCTTCCTTTGATCAATGCTTTATTCTCAGAGGTAAATCCAATACCGGTAAAGAAGGCGGTAGAGCTTATGGGGCTTTGTAAAGGAACCGTACGAGCACCTCTTACAGAGTTGGAGGATGCACATACAGAACTTTTAAAGAGAGAAATGGAAAAATTTGGATTGCTATAAAGGAGTAAAAAAATGGCACTGGTAACTATGAAAAAATTGTTGGAGGATGCAAAAGCAGCTCACAGAGGAGTGGGAGCCTTCAGTGTTGGAAATATGGAGATGGTAAAAGGCGCCATCCAGGCAGCAGAAGAACTGGATACTCCTCTTATTTTACAGATCGCAGAGGTGAGATTAAAGCATTCGCCCCTAGGTCTTATGGGGCCTATGATGGTAGAGGCTGCAAAGGAAGCCAAGGTGGATGTGGCAGTCCACCTAGATCACGGTCTTACCCTAGAGACCGTAAAAAAAGCCTTGGACCTAGGATTTACATCTGTAATGTTTGACAGTTCTACCTATCCTTTTGAAGAAAATATAGACCGTACCCTTGAGGTAGTAAAACTGGCAGAGGAATATGGAGCAACTGTGGAGGCTGAGCTTGGATTAGTAGGCGGAAGCGAGGATGGCAGTGAGGATCACGGAATCCGCTGCACCAATCCGGAGGATGCAAAGATCTTTGTAGAAAAAACCGGTATCGACGCCCTGGCAGTAGCCATTGGAAATGCCCATGGTAATTATCCGGTGGCACCAAAACTTGCCTTTGATGTCTTAGCGGAAATTTATGATAAGACAGGTATCCCGCTGGTACTTCACGGAGGAAGCGGGATTACAGATGCTGATTTTAGAAAGGCCATTGAACTTGGAATTGTAAAAGTCAATATTGCAACAGCAAGTTTTAACCGGCTGACTAAATATGCCGAAGAATATCTAAAGACCGAAGGGTCTCATAATTATTTTGATCTAAACCTAGCTATGGTACAGGGGACCTACGAAAATGTGAGACATCATATCGAAGTATTTAACTGCAGGAGGCCTTTAGATCAGGTAGATGCGTAAAGAAAAAAATCAATCGCTGTCGTGGCTGATTTTATATAAACAAAGGGTTTGAAATAAAAAGAAAGAGAGAAGAAAAAATGAGTGAAATTAAGAAAATGGGTTATTGTGTAAACGGTGAGTGGAAAGAGTCTAAGACAGAAAAGTATATGGATGTTACAGATTCCAGTACAGGAGAGGTAATCGCTAAGGTTCCTTGCTGTACCGCAGAAGAAGTAGACGAGGCAATCGCTTCCGCCCAGGCTGCATTCCCGGCATGGTCTAAGCTTTCCTTGGCAAAGAGACAGCAGTATATGTTTAAGTGGAGAGATGTATTATACGCACACAAGGAGGAACTTTCTGTTCTCTGTGCAAAGGAACTTGGAAAGAATATTAAAGAGGCAAGAGGAGATGTACAGAAGGCCATTGAGCCTACAGAAGAAGCATGTGCCCTTCCGGCTATGATCCAGGGAGATGCGGCCATGCAGGTAACTACCAACTATGATACAGCCAGCTACAGATTCCCATTAGGAGTAACTGCAGGTATCGTTCCAATGAACTTCCCGGCAATGATTCCTTGGGGCTGGATGGTTCCCCTTTCTATTGCTTGTGGAAATACCGTTGTATTAAAGGCAAGCTCACAGACACCGTTGACAGCTATGAGAATTATGGAACTTTTCTATGAAGAAGGAGGCTTTCCAAAGGGAGTTGTTAACTTGGTTACCTGCAGCCGTGTGGAGGCAGATATCCTTCTTACCGATGAGAGAGTAAAGGCAGTTACCTTTGTAGGAACCACAGGTGTAGGTAAGCAGGTATACTCTAAGGCAGCAGAGCATGGAAAGCGTGTGCAGGCACAGACAGAGGCCAAGAACCATGCACTTGTTTTAGAGGATTGCAATCTAGAAGCCAGCGTAAATGCAATTATTAACTCTACCTATGGATGTGCAGGTATGAGATGTATGGCTCTTCCGGTTGTATGTGTACAGGAAAGCATCGCAGATGAATTTGTGGCTCTTCTTAAGAAAAAAGCAGAGGCTATGAAGCTTGGATGTGCCTATGATGAGGCTACAGATTTGGGACCGGTTGTAAATGCAGGCCATAAGGCAAAGATCTGCGACTGGATCCAGAAGGGTATCGACGAGGGAGCAGAATTAGTACTAGACGGAAGAGATGTAAAGGTTCCGGGATATGAAAATGGCTTCTTTGTAGGACCTACCATTTTAGACCATGTAAAACCAGGCATGACAGTAGGAGACAGAGAGATCTTTGGACCTGTAACCTGCATCAAGCGTGTAAAAGACTATGAAGAAGGAATTGCCATTATGAATGCAAATCCATTTGCAAACGGATCTTGTATCTTCACCCAGAGTGGATACTACAGCCGCAGATTTGCTATGGATACCGATGGAGGAATGGTTGGAATCAATGTGGGAATTCCGGTACCTACCGCTTACTTCCCATTCTCAGGAAACAAAGATTCCTTCTTTGGCGACCTCCATGTTTTGGGAAGAGATGGATATCGCTTCTTTACAAGAGCAAAAACAGTTACAACTCACTGGTTTGATGAAAATGCAGGAGCCAGAAAGGTTGGAACCTGGGAAGGCAGCACAGAGGCCTAGGAACAAGTCCGGAGCATCCGATTTGCAGGGCTCCCATATAGCATATAAGAAAAAAGCACGCAGAGTAATATTGCGTGCTTTTTCTAATAAAAGATGCTATAATAATCCTATTAAAGTTCGTTAGGAGTTAGGAGTGTGGCTATGGCAGTTACGATACAGCAGATTGCAGATAAAACAGGAGTTTCCAGGGGGACGGTAGACCGGGCCCTAAATAACAGGGGGCGGATAAACCCTGAGGTAGCAGAGATGGTAAAGCGCACCGCAGAGGAGATGGGCTATGTCCATAAGGCCAGAAAAAGACAGAAAAATCCTGCCGGAAAGAAAAAGATTGGAATTGTCACCCAGCTGTCAGGTTCCTCTTTTATGCTGGAGATTAAAAGGGGCATTCAGACGGGAAAGAAGGAGTTGGAAGATCTTGGAATCGAGGTTTTAGTAAAGGAAAATGCTTCGGTCCATGAGGAAGAACAGCTGCGTGCAATTGATGAGCTTGTAAAGGCGGGCATTCAGGGACTGGCCCTGATGCCGGTGGATTCCGAGGCCATCAGAGAAAAGCTAAATTGGCTGATCAATGAGAAGAAGATCCCAGTGGTAACCTTTAACTCGGATATTGTGGGAACCAAGCGCTGCTCTTTTGTGGGAATGGACAATAAACTGAGCGGTCAGACCGCAGCAGGCCTCTTTGGCATGATGACCAGGGGAGTTGGAAAGATCCTGGTAATTACCGGATATTTTAGTAGCATGCTAAATAATTCTCGGGTGGACGGTTTTGTGGAGGAAATTAAAAAGATATCTCCCAAGCTAGAGATTGCCGGCGTCCAGGGAAGCTTTAATAATACAGAGGAAGTTCGAAAAATTATTGAAAATGCCATGATGAGCATCTCCGGGATCAATGGAATCTTCGTAGTATCCGGAGGCCAGGAAGGCATTGTGGAAGCCTTTAAAAATCTTGGCGTAGACCAGCGGCCCTACGTGGTTATCTACGATCAGACCAAGAAGAATGAGAAATTGTTAAAAGAAAATGTGGCAGATTTTCTGATCGATCAGAATGGCTTTGAGCAAGGCTACAGGCCCCAGAGAATTCTAGCCGACCTCTTGCTCAACGAAAACCCGCCGGAGAAGGAATTTTTCTATACCGGTATTGATATCAAGACAAAATATAATATTTAAGTCACTATAACTATATAGGGCATATAGGGAATATAGGAAGTGCAGAATATGAAGGGAAAAAAACTAGGGAAAAATCTGGGAATCCTAGGAATTTTAGGGCTTGTGCTGGCCTTTCTTTGCTCCGGATGCCAGGGGAATGCCTCCTATGAAAAGCGGGAAGACCGCTATGTGGTAGGAGTTGTAATAAAGTCCAACACCAGCCAGTACTGGATGTCGGTATGCTCCGGTATGGAGAATGCCGCAGACCAGTATGATATGGATGTAATTACCCTTTCCCCGGATTCCGAGGTGGATGTAAAGGTCCAGGAAAAGCAGGTTGAAAAGCTGATTAAGCAGAATGTAGATGCCTTGGCCATCGCTCCTGTTGATTCTTATACGACGCCGGACTATTTGCAGGAAATTAAAGAAAAAGAGATTACAGCCGTAAATTTTGACAATGCTATGGGGGATGAAACCCTTCCCTACATTGGCATCGATAATTATAAGGCAGGCTATGAGCTGGCAAAAGAACTGGCCAAGGCCCTGGGTCATGAAGGTCAGGTGGGGATCGTATCCGGAGACCTAAGCCAAAAAGGACATAGGGAGCGGGTGGAAGGATTCAAAGAATACATGAAATCAGAGCCTAATATGGAGTTTGGCTTTGTAGAAGGCGGTTATGCCAATATGCAAATGTCGGAGAAGAAGGTAAGAGATTTAATGGAAACCTATCCGGAAATAAAAGGTATTATGGCGACCAGCGGTGTGACAGCCATGGGACTTGTGGATGAGTTGAAGGATAGCGGGATTCAGATCGTAGCCTTTGATGAGCAGGAAGATACTTTAAAGGCAGTGGAAGAAGGGCAGATTGCTGCCCTGGCCGCCCAGTCCGGTTATGAGATTGGCTACGAGACCATCCACTATCTTGACCGGCTCAGGAAGGGAGAAGATCCTGAAAAAAATTATTATCTGGAGGCAAAAATACTGACCAAAGACAATATAAAGGAGTATACAAAAAAAGATGAAAGTCAGGAGTATAAGAAGTAAAGTTCTGCTTGCCATCACAGGGATCACCTTACTTACAGCGGTGACAATGGCTTTCATATTTTATGGAAGGTCCTCCCGGATGATTGAGGAAAATTATGTAACTGTCCTGAGTCAGAGGATTAGGCTTTTGACAGATACCATAGACGATATGTTAAAAGACGTCTGTAATATTACCATCAAGGCCTCCTACGACAGTCAAATTACAGAAGAGTTGGAGGCTTATTTAAAAGATAAGGATGAGAATCACTTAAATGAAATCTCCACAAGGCTTCGTACATTTTCCGACATGGATCAGAAAATTTCCAGCATGTATCTGGTGATTCCTGAGGAAAAACAAGTGGTGACTTCTTTAGATTACCCGGTCTACAAAAGCAAATTAGAGGAGAAAGAGATAAAGGATTTTGAAGACCTGGCAAAGGAAAATGGCGGCCCTTTTATTTCCGAGGATCTGGCTCATGATAGCGGAAATTTGTTGGAATTTGCCGAGGAAGTGACAGCAGACGACGGAAGCCTCTTAGGATACCTGTGTGCCAATATCGAGGAGCAGAATTTAAGCTATGCCTACCTGGAAGACCCGGCCAACGCAGAGCTGGACCAGATGGAGCTGATTCGGGATGGGAAGATTATTGCAGACAGGGAGCTATCCCATATGGGGGAGACCTTTCCGGTGAAAAAATATAAAAGCTATATAGGGCTTTCCAATGTGGTTGGGGCGGATGACGAAACGATCTATATTTACTGCCAGGGAAGCTTCTCAGAATGCGGAATTTTTGTAAGTGCCAAGAAAAGTATGGTATTAAACGACTTGAGGACCATGCGGAAATATATTGTGGCAGTGACGGTGGCCTTGGGCGCCTTGGCGATACTGGCAGCAGCCTACATTTCCAGAATCGTATACCGGCCCGTAAGAAAGCTTATGGATGCCATGAAGGATATTGCAGGAGGAGACCTAAATACCAGGGCAGAGGTGGTATCAAGAGACGAGATCGGTCTGGCGGCGGAAGAGTTTAACCGCATGTTAGACCAGATCGAAAAATTGATTGAACAGCTGATCCGGGAGGAAAAGAAGAAAAAAGATGCCGAGTTGGAGGCCCTCCAATACCAGATTACCCCACATTTTATGTACAATACCTTAAACTCTATAAAATTTTATGCCATGATCCGAGGGGAAAAGGAGATCGCAGGAGTGATCGGAGACTTTGTGGAATTGCTCCAAACCTGTATTCGAAAAAAAGGCGCCTTTCTAACGGTAGCGGAAGAAAGACAGGTATTGGAAAATTATATTCATTTACAGGAATTTCGAAATGGGGAGGTCTATGAAGTGGCCTTCCAAGTGGAAAGAGAGGCGGAACAATGCCTGATTCCGAGACTCATCCTGCAGCCCTTGGTGGAGAATTCTCTGATCCACGGCCTGGATTTAAAAAGCGGCAGAAAACATTTGGAAATCCAGGCCTACACCTCCGGCTCCAGACTTTATCTGAAGGTTAAGGATAACGGAAGAGGCATGACCAAGGAGCAAATGGAAGATTTGTTAAATCCCAAGGAAAAGAAGACCAAGGGACTGACAGCCGTAGGAATCCCCAATATTCAGGAGCGGCTGAGATTATATTATGGAACACAGGCAAAGTTTTCTTTAGAAAGCAGTGAAGAGGGAACACAGGCAACCATCTATTTGCCGGTGAATAGAAATGAGGATGGTGGAGCATGAGAAAAGCATTATTAGCAGATGATGATTTTTTGGTAAGAAGTTATCTGAAAATGTTGGCATCATGGGAGCGGGCCGGATTTGAAATTACAGCTGATGTAAGAGACGGGGAGGAGGCCCTAGAGGCCTTAGAAAAAGACCCGGTAGACTTGGTGGTGACAGACTTATCCATGCCATTGATGGATGGTATTCAGCTAATCACAGAAATTCGAAAAAAATATCCGGATATTTATATTATTGTACTAAGCTGTCATGATGAATTTGAATATGTGAAAAAAGCCATGAAAGAGGGGGCAGACGAGTATGTGCTAAAAAATAGCCTGGACGAAGAGAGCCTCTATCAGGTGCTGGAAGCGGCCCGTGGACATTTGGATAAAAAGCAGGAAGAAGATCCTATAGAGGAAGAATCCAAAGGGGAGTCCAAAGAGGAGCCCAAGGAAGAGTCAAGAGAAGCTCCAAAAGACACTTCCGGGGAAGGCTACAGCATGAATGAAAAGTTCCTCTTCTTTAATCAGATTCTGGCAGGAACCTTACTGGGAGAAGAGCGGGAAGAAAAAAGGATCCGTGCGGGTATTTCCGGAAAATATAAAAACAGTGCAGTCATCGTTATAAAAAAAGAGGAGAAAGAAGCGACCCTAGATCCCTTGGAGGAAGCAAAAAAAGAGCAGGAAAGCTTTGAATTTTATAAACGCATGAAGGACAAATTACAGGAGAGGCTTACCGCATCCAAAGGTCATGAAGAATTGGTCTATTTGGGAAATGGAATCTATTGCTGTTTTTTAGACTTGTCCGAGGAACACAAAAGCAGCGTCATGTACCAGAAACTTACCTGTACATCCTCGGCCTGCTTTCGGATTTGCAGGGAGGAAGAGGAGAATTATAAAATCGGTGTCAGCAACATTTGCATCGGAATGGATGCCCTGCGCCAGGCATATCAGCAGGCCAGAATGATGATCAAGTATAGTTTTTATGAGAAGGATGGCATGGCCTACTATGAGGTAGATAAGCAGGTGGGAAAAGACCTTCCAAGGGAGGCAGAAGACCTTTTAAAGGATGCCAAGGCCTTGCAAAAGAAAGGGGAAAAGAAGGAATTTCTGCTAGGGGCAGAAGAAACAGTAGAAGCTTTCAAAAATTCCCACTGCGACAGCATACTGATTGAGCAATGGTTTAAAAAATTAGTCCACAGCCTGCAGATAGAAGGGGCAAGAGAAGAGTTTCGTTTTGCAGAGATCCAAGAGGTAAAAGAAGCCCTAGACCGTTTGGCAGGGGCCGCTTTTTCCGGGGAAAGACAGGACCTTCCAGAGAATATCAGTCCCCCGGTTAAGATGGCAGCAGAATATGCACAGGACCACTATAGAGAAGATATGGGCCTTGGGGAGGCAGCGGAGGCAGCCGGGGTCAATAGCTCCTATCTAAGCTACTTATTTAGCCAGGAGATGGGAATTGGATTTTCCAACTACCTCTTAAAACTTCGCCTGGATCATGCAAAAAAAATCCTTGGGGAAAGAAATATGAAAATGTGGCAGGTGGCGGAAGAATCCGGCTTTAATGACTATCACTATTTTTCCAAAGTATTCAAAAAAGCAGAAGGAATGAGCCCGGCCCACTACAGAAAAAAAGTAACTGAATAAATGAAGAAAAAGAAAGCTAGGCTTTCCCGGAAAGGGAGGCAGTTGCTTTCTTTTTTTATGCAAATTTTCGTGTGTGAAAAGAAAGAAAAAACAAATGCACAGGGCCAATCTAAAAATAAAACCCAAAAAAAAGACACAAAATACAGGACCCGAAATGTCAAGAAAAAGACAGGAGAAACAATAACAATCTACCTAAAAATACAGCCCTGGTTTTTAAAATTCTTACAATATATGAGGCCCCGGATTTGGGTTACTATAGAGTCACAAAGAAACACGAGTCGTGAAAAGAACGAAATAAAAAATAAGACAGAAAGAAGGAAGAAAGAACAATGTTCAACAAAGAAAAAGTAAAACTTGGAATCGCACCAATCGCATGGACCAACGATGACATGCCGGACCTTGGAAGTGAAAATACTTTTGAGCAATGCGTCAGTGAGATGGCCCTGGCAGGATTTACAGGATCAGAGGTAGGAAATAAGTATCCCAAGGATACAGCCCAGTTAAAGCAGGCCCTGGATCTTAGAGGGGTAGAGATCTGCAACCAGTGGTTTTCTGCCTTTCTTATCACAAAGCCATTTGAGGAGGTAGAAAAAGAATTCCGGGCCCAGCTTACTTATCTAAAGGAGATGGGAGCGAAGATCATCGGTGCTTCCGAGCAAAGCTACAGCGTTCAGGGAATGCTTGATACTCCGATTTTCGGACACAAGTATGTAATGAATGATGAGGAGTGGGATACCTTCTGCTCAGGAATGAACAAGCTTGGAAAGATCGCAAAAGAGGAGTATGGAATTGCTCTTACCTTCCATCACCACATGGGAACTGTGGTACAGAATGCAGATGAAGTAGAGCGGATGATGGCAAATACAGATCCTGAGTATGTAAGCCTCTTATTTGATACCGGTCATTTCGCCTACTGTGGGGAAGATCCTCTGGAGATGGTGAAAAAGTATGCAGACAGAATCAAGCATGTGCATTTAAAAGATATTCGCAAAGATGTTGTAGAAAAAGTAAAGAAGGAAGACTTAAGCTTCTTAGACGGGGTTCGTATGGGAACTTTCACGGTACCGGGAGACGGCTCTATCGACTTTGATCCCATTTTTAAAGTCCTTGAAGAATCAGGCTATGAAGGATACATGGTTGTAGAGGCAGAGCAGGATCCGGCCAAGGCAAACCCTTTTGAGTATGCACTGAAGGCAAGAAAATTTATTGCAGAAAAGACAGGATTATAAGATACGAAGATTCACTTTCGTATGTAAGATGTAAAGAAAAACGAGAATATAAAAAGGAGAAAAAACAATGGTAAACGTAGGAATTATCGGAGCAGGAAGAATCGGAAAAGTACATGTAGAGAGTATTTGCACCCAGGTAAAAGACGCAAAAGTAAAACTTTTGGCAGACCCATTTATGAATGAGACGACTGAAAAGTGGGCCAAGGATATGGGCGTAGAGGCAGTTACCAAGGATTATAAGGAAATCTTGGCAGATCCTGAGATCGATGCAGTCTTAATCTGCTCTTCCACAGACACCCACTCACCAATTTCCGTAGAGGCTATTAAGGCCGGAAAACATGTATTTTGTGAGAAGCCGATTGATCATGATGTTGACAAGATTAAGGATGTTATTGAGGTCTTAAAGGACAGCAAGGTAAAATATCAGGTTGGATTTAACAGAAGATTTGACCACAACTTTGAGGCTGTTAGACAGGCAGTTGTAGACGGAAAGGTTGGAGATCCTCATATCATTAAGATTACTTCCAGAGATCCTGAGCCACCGTGCGCAGACTATGTAAAGGTGTCCGGAGGAATCTTCCTGGATATGACCATCCATGATTTTGATATGGTACGTTTCCTTGCAGGCTGCGATGCCACAGAAGTATATGTAGAGGCAGCCGTTTTGGTAGACCCGGCCATCGGAGAAGCCGGAGATGTAGATACAGCAGTTATCACTCTTAAGATGGAAAATGGTGCCATTGCAGTGATCGATAACTCTAGAAAGGCTGTCTATGGATATGACCAGAGAGCAGAGGTATTCGGTTCCAAGGGAATGGTGGCAGTATCTAATGATTCTACATCTTCTGCGATTGTCAGCAACGCGGAGGGAGTAACCGGTGAGAAGCCTCTGTACTTTTTCTTAGAGCGCTACATGGCAGCTTATGCAAAAGAGATTAAGTGCTTTATTGAAGCCATTGAAAATGATACAGACACACCACTGGGTGTTATGGACGGCTTGCAGCCGGTACTTATGGGACTTGCGGCTAAGAAATCCTTAGAGGAGCATCGTCCGGTTAAAATTTCTGAGATCACAGTTTAAAAAGCATTCATAGGATGGAAGTTCATATAGTAGAGGCATAAATGGAAAAGATCTGTGAAGCATAAATTTACAGATCTTTTCCCATATAGGGAGAGAAGGCAGTTGAAAAGGAGAGATGAAACGTGGAAGAAAAAAAGGTAAACAGTATGGAAAACGGGAAACTATCCTGGCCGGTTCGATTATCATACGCCGGTGGAGACGTGGCATGTAATGTAGTATTTGGTATGGTAGGAACGCTTTTGACCTTGTTCTATACCGATTATGTAGGAGTGGCAGCGGCCAGTGTTGGTCTGATCATGTTGATTTCCAGATTCTTTGATGGATTCTCAGACATGATCATGGGAATTATTGTTGAGAAAACCGAATCTAAGTGGGGAAAATCAAGACCCTGGATCTTGTGGATGAGTGTTCCCTATGCCTTATCGGCAATTTTGTTATTTACAGTCCCCCATACCATGGGAATGGTGCAGATCATTTATATTTTTGTAACCTATAACTTCTGTACCACCGTATGTTATACAGCAATCAACCTTCCTTACGGAAGCTTGTCGGCAATGATGACTCGTATTTCTTCCGAGCGAGATATGCTAAGTGTAGTTCGAATGGGCTTATCTCCTCTTGGAAAGATCATTGCCGTTACCTGTACCACACCTTTAGTTAAAATATTTGGAAATGATCAGGCTGCATGGGTAAAAACCATGTCTGTATGGGCCATTATCGCCTTGATTTTACTTTTGCTTTGCTTCTTTAACTGTAAAGAGACCGTTGTGATCGCAGGCCAGGAAAAGGCAGAGAAAACCCCGATTAAGAAGGGCTTAAAATTATTAGTAACCAATCGTTATTTCTGGGCAGTCTTGTTCCTTTGGATGTTCCAGAGCGTATCCTTCAGTGTATCAGGAACCATCCTTCCTTACTATTGCAAGTATATTTTTAAGAACGATACCTGGCTTTACAGTGCCCTGTATCTGACAGAAATTTTGCTTCTTGTATTATTTATTTTCCTTTGCGTACCGCTTATCAAGAAGTTTGGAAAGAGAAATATTGCCCTGGCAGGAAGTATCGTTGCCCTGGTTGGACAGCTTCTGTTTTTCTTAAATCCATATAGCATTCCTTGGATGGTTATGAGCTGTGTAGCAAGAGCCATCGGACTTGCTCCTTTAAATGCAGTTGTCTTCGGTATGATTGGTGACGTAGTAGAATATGGACAGTGGAAGACCCATGTGCGCCAGGAAAGTCTGATCTTTGCCGGAGGTTCGATCGGAACAAAGGTCGGTGCAGGTATTGCATCTGCAGTGATGACAGGCCTCTTGTCTTTAGGAGGATACATCAGTACCTCTTCCGGAAGCGTAACACAGCCGGACAGCGCCCTGCATATGATCATTAACATTTACAAGGTAGGACCTTTGATCGTAGCCGGAGGCGTTCTCTTAGTATTAATTTTCTATCATTTGGATGAGCAATATCCGCAGATTATGAAGGATTTGATCGAGCGCGAAGCGAAAGGAGAGATGTAAGATGAAGGACCATACCCTTGTTACCATAAGCAGACAGTACGGAAGCGCTTTCGGATGTGGAAAATTGCTATCACATTTTTATCTACGCAGACGATGCCTTCCGCCAGGCCAGAAGTAAAATTGCCTATGAAGGAATTTCCTTAAAGGAAATGGACCAGGAAGACCAGGCCAGACAGCGTTATTATAATTACTATACCGGAAGAAGCTGGGGAGATTCCTTAAACTATGACTTAATGATCAATGCCGGTAAGATTGACTTAGAAGATGCGGCAGATATGATCTATGCTTATATCGAGAAGGTGCAAAACAGATAACAGTAAAACTCGAGTGATTTTAAAATTGACAATGGTTATGTATGGTTATATTATAAAAATAACCATACATAACCATTTTTTCTTTCGCAAAAGGGAGGGAGCATATGAAAGATCCAAAATCCAGAATAAAAGAAATTGATGATCGCCTGGCAGAACTTCCTAAGGGATCCTTGACCTATAAAAAGATTAATGGGAAGAAGCAACCCTATATTCAAAAAACAGTGGAAGGGAAATCTGTCAGCTGCTATGTGAAACTAGCGGAGCGGGACCAGGTCCGGCTTGACTTTGAGGAGCGGGCGAAACTGCAGGATGAGAAGAAGCATTTGATTTCCTATATGAAGGGGCTAAAAGATATTTTAAAGAGAAATCCCTATTTGGATGCCCATGTGGGACTGGGCTACCAGGATTTTCAGGATTTTGCCTGTGGAAAACAGTTTTATGTAGATAAGACCCATTTTATTACAGAGTGGCTGTTACACGATGCCCAGGTGACATTAATTACGAGACCTAGGCGATTTGGAAAGACGACTCTTTTGAGTACGGTAGAGAATTTCTTTGATCCGAGATTTTCAGACCACCCGGAATATTTTGAAAAATTAGCGGTATGGCGGGATGAAAGAAGCAGAGCCGTTTACGGGACCGTGCCGGTGATTTCTGCCAGCTTTGGAGGCTGCAAGGGAAGTAATTATAAGCAGGCTATGAATGGTGGGCTCTTAAACTTATGCAATATGTATAAGAAACATGGGTATCTGCAGGAAAGCAGTAGGCTGACAGAGGATGAAAAGAAAGAATATAGGAGAAGAGTGGACCTTCTTAATAGGAGGTCTACAGAAGATATGGAGTCCTCTATTCAGATCTTGTGTGAGCTTTTATATAAGCATCACCATATAAAGCCAATCATTCTTCTGGATGAGTACGATACCCCTCTTTTGGAGGCTTATAGCCTAGGATATTGGGATGAGATGATAGAAACCTGCAGGCAGTTATTCCACAATAGTTTTAAAGAGAATGCCTATTACAGCAGGGCGATTATTACCGGAGTAACCAAGATTTCAAAAAATTCTTTGTTCTCGGATCTCAATAATATTGAGATATCCTCTGTGACCAGCAATTTTTATACCGATTGCTGCGGATTTACGGAAGCGGAAGTGAAGGATGCCTTGAAATGCCAGAATATTGACAAACTGGCTGAGGTGAAGGCCATGTATGACGGTTTTATATTTGGAAATCAAAAGGATATTTATAATCCATGGTCGATTACCAATTATATGCGGCAGGGCTTGTTGATTTCTTATTGGGCCAATACCAGCAGTAACAAGCTCATTGGGGAGATTATTCGGAGACATCCCGTTAGCAGTAAGTATGAGATCGAGCAGCTGATGACCGGAAAAGCGGTCCACAAGATCATAAACGAAGACCTTACCTTCCAATATCTGGATGGGGATGAGAATAGCCTCTGGTCCTTGCTTTTGGCGGTGGGATATATTAAGGCGGAGAATGTGGTGAGAAGGGGAGGGCTGATAGAGTGTGATGTCTCTGTCACCAATGAGGAGGTTATGGGAATGTTTGCATATGAGATTTTGTCTATGTTTGAGAATGGATTTTCCGTCTATCCAAGATTTGCTAAGGCCCTCCTGGAGCATAAAATCGAGGACCTAAATGAGATCCTTTTGGATATTTCCTATACTTCTATGAGTTATTTTGATGTAGGGAAGCGCCCGTCGGAGCGCGCACCGGAAAATTTCTATCACGGACTGGTGCTTGGGCTTATTATATCCTTAAAGGATCGCTATCGGATTATTTCTAATCGGGAAAGTGGCCGTGGCCGCTATGATATTGCCATGTATCCGAAAAAAGAAGATGAAGACGCCTTTTTGATGGAATTTAAGGTCTTGGACGAGAAGCGGGAGAAGAAGCTGGAGGAAACAGCAGCCAATGCCTTGAAGCAGATTGAAGACAAAGGCTATGAGACAGACCTTTTGGCGGCAGGAATCCCAAAGGAAAGGATTTATAAGATGGGCTTTGCATTCGAAGGCAAGGATGTGCTGGTGGTGGAGGCGACCTTATAGGGCTTATTTACATATGGTAAACCCTGCGAAAGTCCAGTGGCGTAGTCCCGGTATATTTTCGGAAGATGGAAATAAAGTGGCTGGTGTCTGCAAAACCGGTAGCGAGAGCAATCTCCTGGATCTTCATATGGGGGCAGGTTAATAGTAATTCCTTGGCCTTGTTGATTCGGTATCCTGTAAGATATTCATAAACAGAGACTCCCAGGAATTTGCGAAAGAGGCGGGAGAGATATTGGGGGGTGACAAACACCTGACGGCTTAAGTCCTGTACGGTCAGTTCCTGGGCATACTTGCTTTCGATTTCTGCTACAATAGGAGCCACGTATCGCTGATACAAAGGATCGGCAGCCATATTTTTGGAGGAAGTGTCCAAGCTAAATGCAAGAAGAAGCTCATAGCAGAGGGAAGAGAGGACCTTTAAGTCGGGAAGGGGCTTTTGAAATTCCAAAACAGCTCTTGAGATAAGAGGTTCAATGAGACGGCCTTGGTCCTTGTTTACAAAAAGCACGGATTGATTTTGCAGGATGGAGGAGATCCCGGAAGATAAGGTTCCGGTAAAGGTAGCAAAAACCGTCTGCCATTCCTTAGATTCTTTTGTATAAGAGTGGGGGATGGATGGGGCAATCAGGATCCCTTCCTCCTCCTCAAGAATATAATTTTTCCCGCGAATTTCAATTTGCCCGCGGCCCTCTTGGGTCTGGAGATAATGAAAAAGAGGATGGCCTTTTGGACGTTTTATGCTCTCCTGATGCCAGTGATTTCCTACGGAATCAAACATAAAGGGCAGGTTTACAGGCGTATTTCTAAAGTAAATTGGCATAGGGCCTCCTTGTTTCGAAATCTTATATTTTTTGGAATGACTTATTATACCACAGAAGAAAAAAAGGTACTATAATGAATCCATAAGTATAAAATTGTGTTGGAAAGGACCTTTGAAAGAAAGGGCTTAAAGGAGGAAAAAAATGGCGAGATTGCTGAAATACAAGGGCTACCTTCATGGGGGCGATTACAATCCGGAGCAGTGGCTTGACCGGCCGGATATTCTAAAAAAAGATATTGAATATTTCAAAAAGGCACATATCAATACGGTATCTGTAGGAATTTTTTCCTGGGCGGTTCTGGAACCGGAAGAGGGAAAATATAATTTTGACTGGCTGGAAGAGATTATCAACAACCTATACAAAGAGGGGATCTATACCATTCTTGCCACTCCCTCAGGAGCAAGACCCAAGTGGATGGCAGATAAATACGAGGAAGTCCTGCGTATGGACCCGGACAGGACCAGAAGATTCTTCGGAGGCAGGCATAATCACTGCTTTACCTCCCCGGTATACCGGGAAAAGGTTCATGCTATTGATAAGAGATTAGCAGAAAGATTCGGAAAACATCCGGCAGTTATGCTATGGCACATTTCCAATGAGTTTAGCGGGGAGTGTCACTGTCCTTTATGTCAGGCCAAGTTTAGAGAATGGCTTAAGGAAAAATATGGAACCATTGAGAACCTTAACAAGAGCTGGTGCACCACATTCTGGAGCCATATTTATAATAGCTTTGACCAGATTGAAAGCCCATCCGTCAAGGGGGAAAATGAGCTTCATGCCCTAAAACTTGACTGGAAGCGCTTTGTTACCTATCAGACCATTGATTTTATTAAAAATGAAGTGGATGCCATCCGCCAGGGAGGGTCAGATCTGCCTGTCACTGCCAATCTCATGTATGACTTTGACGGCTTGGATTATAAGAAATTTAAGGATGTGCTGGATATTGTATCCTGGGATAACTATCCGGGATGGCACAAGAAGGAAGAATATATTACAGCTGTCGACGCAGCCATGCAGCACGATTTGATGCGAAGCATTAAGAAGGCCCCCTTCCTGCTTATGGAATCCTGCCCTTCCGCTACCAACTGGAAGCCTATCAATAAATTGAAAAAACCGGGGATGCTTTTGGCAGGGTCCCTTCAGGCAGTCGCTCACGGCTCAGACAGTGTCCTTTATTTTCAGCTTAGACAAAGCCAGGGAGCTTCTGAAAAATTCCACGGGGCAGTCATTGACCATTATGGCAAGGACGATACCCGAGTTTTCAAGGAGGTAACAGAGGTAGGTCAGGTCCTAGAAGAGATTGCAGAGACGGTCGGAAGCGACATGAAGTCTCAGGCAGCCCTCCTCTATGACCGTGAAAATGACTGGGCCATTGCCGATGTGCAGGGACCCAGAAATGAAGATATGCATTATCGTGAGAATGTGCAGAAAAACTACCGTGCCTTAAGAGAGCAGGGGCTCAATGTGGATATCATCGGAATGGAACACGACCTTGCAGATTATAAGATTTTGGCAGCCCCCATGGCATATATGTTTAAGGATGGATATGAAGAGAAACTCCGCAGCTATGTGGAAAATGGCGGGACCTTGGTACTTTCCTACTGGTCCGGCCTGGTGGATGGCACAGACAAGTGCTTCCTGGGAGGGACTCCCTACGGCCTGATGGACGTGACAGGAATCCGCAGCACGGAGATCGATGCCTTGTATGACTGGGAAGAAAATCACGGAATTCCGGAGACCGGAAACCATCTTGGAATCAGCAATGTATATTCTTGCAAAAATCTCTGCGAGCTGGTGGAGGTTTCCGATGCAGAGGTGCTGATGCATTACGGGGAAGATTTCTATCAGGACTATCCGGTGCTGACCCACAAGGTCTTTGGAAAGGGTCACGTCTACTATGTATGCGCAGATATGGAACTGGGATTTTACCAGGATTTCTACGGAAGAGCGACAAAAGAGGCAGGCCTGGAATCGCCGCTTGAGTTTATTCCGGAAGGAGTGGCTGTGACCGTAAGAGAAAGTCAGGATGCAGAATATCTCTTTATCCAGAACTATGCCAGAAAGGCACAGACAGTAGTTGTGCCGGCAGACTATGACCTGCTCTATGGAGGGGAAAGCGAAGTTATGGCGCCTCTCAGCACAAGGATTTTAAAGAAAAGAAAATAAATGATCATACAAAAAAGTTCTTGGCAAAGGCTGCCAGGAACTTTTTTTGCGGAAGGCTTTCAGATGTCTAAAAAATAGCGTATTTTTCGCTGAATTCTTCCAGTATTTTTATCCGAAACAGCTTTGTATAATGAAGGAAAAAGTATGATAGATAAAGGAGTTATGGAGAGATGAAATTCGGAAATGGATGCTGGCTGCAGAAGGAAGGAATCGAATGTTTTGCGCCCCAGGAAGCTTATTTTGTAGAGAAAAATGATTATGAACTTGTAATTTGTGCCCCCACACATCATATCGCCCACAGAGGAGATACCCTTGGGGGAATCAATCTCACCATCAGGATTACAGCCCCGGCAGAGGATGTAATCCGTGTGCAGACAAGCCACTACCTGGGAGTGGAAGATCACAGTCCTAAATTTGATTTGAATCTGGATGAAAAGCGCCAGATGGACGTAGAAGAAAGTGAGGATGAAATTCTTGTGACCTCCGGGAACCTTTCCCTGCGGATCAGTAAGAAAAATTGGTCCATGTCCTACGAAAGAGACGGGAAGCTTTTGACTGCAAGCAGTGGTAGAGACTTAGCCTACATGCGTACCCAGTGGACAGGTTTTGCCTATGATATGGATCCGGAAGGCAAGGCCTATATGCGTCAGCAGCTCGGCCTTGATGTAAATGAGCATGTTTACGGCCTGGGTGAGCGTTTCGGAGCCCTGGTTCGAAACGGCCAGTCTGTGGATATTTGGAACGAGGACGGAGGAACAAGCACGGACCAGTCTTACAAGAATATCCCCTTTTATCTGACCGATA
This sequence comes from Clostridium sp. CAG:343, assembly GCA_963634745.1. GTDB lineage: Bacteria > Bacillota > Clostridia > Lachnospirales > Lachnospiraceae > CAKRJP01. The sequence goes on along the minus strand of CAVHCX010000003.1, from coordinate 92,038 downwards.
AGGGTTATGGTGTCTTTGTAAATAGCTCCGATAAGGTTTCTTTTGAAGTGGGAACCGAGCAGGTGACCAAGGTAGAATTTTCTGTAAAGGGAGAGAGCTTGGACTACTTCGTGATTAACGGCCCCAGCATGAAGGAAGTATTGATGCGCTATACCGATCTTACAGGAAAACCGGCCCTTCCGGCTCCCTGGACCTACGGCCTGTGGCTTTCTACCTCCTTTACAACCAATTACGATGAAGAGACGGTTATGAGCTTTGTGGATGGAATGTTAGAGAGGGGCATCGGACTTCGGGTCTTCCATTTTGACTGTTTCTGGATGAAAGATTTCCACTGGTCAGACTTTTTGTGGGACATCAGAGTCTTCCCGGATCCGGAAGGCATGCTTAAAAGGATCAAGGCAAAGGGCCTTAATATCTGTGTATGGATCAACCCTTATATTGCCCAGGAATCCGCCTTATTTGCAGAAGGAAAAGAAAAGGGCTACTTTATAAAACGACCAAACGGCGACGTATGGCAGTGGGATATGTGGCAGCCGGGAATGGCCCTGGTTGACTTTACAAATTCGGCAGCCTGCAAATGGTTCCAGGACAAGCTGGAGGTCCTTCTTGACATGGGCGTGGACTGCTTTAAGACCGATTTCGGTGAGAGAATTCCGGTAAATTGCGTCTATGCAGATGGATCTGATCCCGAAAAAATGCACAACTACTATACCTATCTTTACAATAAAACCGTCTTTGACCTTTTGGAGCGCAAGAGAGGAAAAGGAGAGGCAGTTTTATTTGCCCGGTCCGCAACTGTGGGAGGTCAGAAATTCCCGGTTCACTGGGGCGGTGACTGCTGGTCTGACTATGTATCCATGGAAGAAAGCCTTCGAGGAGGTCTCTCCCTTACCATGTCCGGATTCGGTTACTGGAGCCATGATATCGGCGGTTTTGAGAGTACTTCTACACCGGATGTATATAAGCGCTGGGCAGCTTTTGGCCTAATGTCCTCCCATTCCAGACTCCACGGAAGTACTTCCTACCGGGTGCCATGGGCATATGATGAGGAAGCGGTAGACGTGGTCCGTTATTTTACAGAGGTAAAGGCAAAACTCATGCCATATCTTTATAGAAATTCGATCGAGACAGCTGCAACAGGCGTGCCTATGATGCGCAGCATGGTTATGGAATTTACAAAAGACCGCAACTGTGCATACTTAGATAAGCAGTATATGTTAGGAGATTCTCTTTTGGTGGCCCCGATCTTTAATGATGAGAGCAGGGCGATTTATTACCTGCCGGAGGGCAGATGGACCCATTATCTTACAGGAGAAGTGAAAGAGGGCGGCAAATGGTATGAGGAAGCCTGCGGCTATCTAAGCATTCCGGTATTTGCAAGAGAAAATAGCCTAATTGCAGTAGGACAAGAAAAGATGAGACCGGATTATGACTATGCGCAAAATGTGGAAATTCGGGCCTATGCTCTGAAGGATGGTGGAAAAACTTCTACTTACGTTTGCGGAATGGACAGGAAGGTAGAGACAACGGTTACTGCACAAAGAAAGGGCGACAAGCTGGAGATCCAGGTAAAGGCAATGAAGCCTTGTAGCATTCGCCTGGTAAATGAGACTGCAAAAACGATAGAGGGAGCAGACTACCGGATTGAGGATCAGGATACTGTGATTTTATGTGCCGGAAATGCCCAGATTATTGTCAGTCTGTAGAGGATAAGAAAATGCAGAAAAATAGAACGATAGAAAAGCAGATTGAAGACCTGGTTAAAGAATTGACCCTTGATGAGAAGATCGGCATGATCCATGGCGCAGGCTTATTTCGTACAGCGGGAGTCCCTCGTCTAGGAATCCCACCGGTAAAAATGTCCGATGGCCCCATGGGTGTTCGCAATGAATTCCCCGATGATTCCTGGGTCCCGGTAGGAAATAGCGATGACTATGTGACCTACCTTCCAAGTAACAGTGCCTTAGCATCTACCTGGAATCGGACCCTGGCCTACGAGACAGGCAAGGTCCTGGGAGAAGAGGCCAGAGGACGGGGAAAAGATGTGATTCTTGCCCCAGGTATTAATATTAAAAGAAGTCCTCTTTGCGGGCGAAATTTCGAATATATGAGCGAAGATCCCCACCTAAGTGGGGAGATGGCTGTGCCTGTAATCGAGGGGGTACAGACTGCGGATGTGGCAGCCTGTGTCAAGCATTTTGCCATCAATAACCAGGAGACAGAGCGCCTCTGGGTGGATGTGGATGTAAGTGACTGCGCTGCCAGAGAAATTTATTTTCCGGCATTTAAAAAGGCGGCCACAGTGGCCTACTCTATGATGGGAGCCTATAATCTTTATAAGGGAAAGCATTGCTGTGAAAACAAGGAGCTTCTAAACCAAATTCTTAGGAAGGAATGGGGCTATGATGGCATGGTCGTATCCGACTGGGGGGCGGTTCACAAAACAAAAGAAGCTGCCGAAAGCGGTTTGGATATAGAAATGTCTGTTACCTACAACTTTGATGAATACTGTTTGGCAAAACCTTTGAAGGAAGCTGTAGAAAAGGGCGAAGTGGCAGAAGCATGCTTGGATGAAAAAGTCAGAAATATTCTTCGTATGATGTATCGCCTGCATATGATCGGAGACGAAAAAGACCAAAGAAGGGGAGGAAGCTACAATACGCCGGGACATCGGACCAGCGTCCTTATGACAGCCAGGGAGTCTATAATTCTCTTAAAAAATGAAGAGAAAAAACTTCCTCTTTCCAAGAAATTAGACCGAATTTTACTCATCGGAGACAATGCAAACCGCATTCATTCCAACGGTGGAGGAAGTGCAGAGATCAAGGCCCTCTATGAGATTTCACCCCTTCTTGGAATCAAAAAGCTACTTGGAGGAAATACCCAGGTAGACTTTGTCCAGGGATATTTTGCAGATGATATGGAAGCAGAGGAGGGGGCTCTTAACTGGCAGGCAGACAGCTTGGAAAATGGTGGAGGCTCCACCAAAGAAGCTGCAAAGGTCAGCCGGGCCTTGGAAGAAAAGCGCCGTATATTAAGAGAAGAAGCGGTAGAGAAGGCGGCAGAGTATGAGACGGTAATCCTAATTGGGGGTCAGAACCACAAGCAAGACCTAGAAGGCCATGACAGGCCGGATATGAAGCTTCCCTATGCTCAGGATCAGCTGATTGAGGAGGTCCTTGAGGCAAATCCAAATACCATCGTGATTATGATTTCCGGTTCGCCGGTGGAGATGCCTTGGATTAGAAAAACCAAGACCCTTCTTTGGCAGTGGTATGCCGGAATGGAAGGGGGAACTGCCTTGGCAGAGGTGCTTTTCGGAAAGGTCAATCCTTCCGGACGCCTTCCGGAAACCTTGCCTAAAAGCCATCTAGACTGCCCGGCTCACAGCATCGGAGAATTCCCGGGAGGCAAGACGGTAGCCTATAAAGAAGGTATTTTTGTCGGATACCGCCACTATGATTCCAGAGATGTCGAGGTCCTCTTCCCCTTTGGATACGGCCTCTCCTATACAGAATTTGCAATTTCTGATTTGCATGCAGTTCTTAAAATGCCTGGAAAGGAACCCCAGGTATGTGTAAGCCTCAAGGTGACCAATGTAGGAAAACTGGATGGAAAAGAAGTGGTGCAAATCTATGTGGGAAAAGAAAAATCAAGCATAGAACGTCCCAAGAAAGTTTTGGCAGCATTTACCAAAATAGAATTGGAAGCAGGGGGATCCAGTGAGATTCGGCTGGACCTTGATCCCAATGCCTTTAGCTACTACGATGAAGAAAAACAGACCTTTGTGGTAGAAGAGGGAACTTATCAAATTTATGCAGGCAAGTCTGTAGAAGAGATCTGTCAGACAGCCTCCGTAGACCTATAAATTATAATCTAGACCCATTTATCATTTATTATTCATACTAAAAGACCGAAGAAGGAGGAATCTGATCCTCCTTCTTCGGTCTTGTTTTTTAGGCTAACTTATATTTACAACTTGTCGGGGGGGCGAAAGCCCCACAGGCTTTGCTGCCTGCGGATTATCCCATCGTGATTTCAACCTCATACTCGCTGCAGCCGTCAAGGGGCCTTACCAGGTTCCCTTCCACTTCCTTGCCATTTACAAGCATCTTGCGGACACCTTTTTCGATGCCGTCCGGCTTGCTGATATGGATGTGATAGTGGGCATCGCGGTAGGTCCGATCCAGCTTAAGCTCCTTTAGCTCATCCGGCAGGCAGGGGTCGATGCGCAGGCCGTCGTAATCCGGTTGAATGCCCAAAAGATATTGGGAAACATTTACAAAGGTCCAGGCAGCGGTTCCTGTGAGCCAACTATTTTTTGCCTCTCCGTGCTTGGGTGCATCGGCGCCTGCGATCATCTGAGAATATACATAGGGCTCTGTCCGGTGGATCTCGCTGATGTCCTCAATATATGCGGGACAGGTTTTCTTATAAATTTCAAAGGCCCGATTTCCCCGGCCGATGACAGCCTCCGCAATGGAAATCCATGGATTGTTGTGGCAGAAAATACCGGCATTCTCCTTATATCCCGGTGGGTAGGAAGAAATTTCTCCGAGATTTAAATGGTAGGTCTGATAAGCCGGTTGCTGTAGCATGATGCCGTATTTGGTATCCAGATGCTCTTTTACAGAATCTAAGGCTTCTTTTGCCTTTCCTTCTTTTACGCCCACGCCTGCAAGGACACAAAATCCCTGAGGCTCAATGAAAATTTTGCCTTCCTTATTCTCCTTAGAGCCTACTTTCTGGCCGCTGGCATCATAAGCCCGTAAAAACCATTGGCCGTCCCAGCCGTCTTTTAGAATGGCCTGATACATAGCATCGGCAGCATCATAAGCCCTGGAGGCCTCTTCTTTATGGCCGAGAATCTCATTGATCTGTCCATATTCTCTTGCATATTTTACAAACATAGCTGCAATAAATACAGACTCTGCTACAGGGCCCTCTGATGGACCGGTGGTCTGGAAGGATTCTCCGGGTTCCTTAGAAAAGCAGTTAAGGTTCAGGCAATCATTCCAGTCGGCCCGGCCGATGAGAGGAAGCTTGTGGGGACCAAGATGGGTCAGGCTATATTCAAAAGATCTTTTTAAGTGCTCAAGAAGAGGAGCGGCCTTTTTAGGATCATTATCAAAATCTACCATTTCATCTAAAATGCCAAAATCACCGCTTTCTTTTGTATAGGCACTGACTGCGGCAATAAGCCAGAGCGGGTCGTCATTAAAGCCACTGCCGATATCAAGATTGCCTCGCTTGGTCAGGGGCTGATACTGGTGGTAGGCACTTCCGTCTTCCATCTGGGTTGCGGCAATATCAAGGATTCGTCCTCTGGCCCGCTCCGGAATCAGGTGGACAAAGCCCAAAAGATCCTGGCAGGAGTCACGGAATCCCATGCCTCTTCCGGTACCGGACTCAAAATAAGAGGCAGACCGGGACATATTAAAAGTAACCATACACTGGTACTGGTTCCAGATATTTACCATTCTGGAAAGCTTGTCGTCCTCGCAGGATAGGCTGTATCTAGAAAGAAGCTTGTCCCAGTAGGATGCCAGGCAGGCAAGGGCCTCTTTGACCTGGTCGTCCGTCTGATAACGGGACATGATAGCCTTAGCCGGGGTCTTGTTAATTACATTGGGAGCTTCCCATTTTTTCTTATCAGGATTCTCAGCATAGCCAAGGAGGAAAATAAAGGATTTTTCTTCTCCCGGAGCCAGGCTTACCTCAATCCTGTGGGAACCGATGACAGCACCGCCGCTGGCCAGGGTCTGGTAGGAACTTTGGTCCACAACGGCCTTGGGGGACTGGATAGAACCGTAGGCTCCAAGGAAATCATCCCGACTGGTGTCAAAACCGTCCACCGGCTGGTTGACACTGTAGAAGGCATAATGATTGCGGCGCTCTCTGTATTCAGTCTTATGATAGATTTCAGATCCGATCACTTCCACCTCACCAAGACTTAAATTCCTCTGAAAGTTTGTAGCATCATCTACGGCGTTCCAGAAGCAGAATTCTACATAGGAAGTCAGCGTCAGTTTATGGGCTTTAGAATCTGTATTCTTGAGCTTTAAATAGTTGACTTCGCAGGTCTCATGAAGAGGCACAAAGGCAGTCAGATCCGCTTCAATTTTATTTTTGGAAGAAGAAAAACGAGTGTAACCAAGTCCATGGTGACATTGGTAAGAATCTAAGGCTGTCTGGGAAGGCTGCCAGCCGGGATTCCAGATACATCCCCGGTCATTGATAAAGTAATAGCGTCCGTTGGTATCCGCCGGCACATTATTGTAGCGGTAACGGGTGATACGAAGGAGTTTGGCATCCTTGTAAAAGCTGTATCCTCCTGCAGTATTAGAAATCAGAGAAAAGAAATCTTCATTTCCCAGATAATTGATCCATGGATTGGGGGTCTTAGGATCTGTGATTACATATTCTTTCTTCTTGTCGTCAAAAAATCCATATTTCATAGTGAAAAATCTCCTTGTAGTAAGTGTCTGACCCTATCGATCCTTGCTTGATACGGATTCCTCTTGTCCATCTTCATGCGCAAGAGGTTCGTATTTGCTAAAGACCTTGGTCAGTGGAAAAGAAGTACAGTAAGCTAAAAATGCAAATCCGAAAATAAGCAGAAATACACGGAAGATGGGGCTTACATAGGCCAGGCTGAATCCTACAAGAATAATGAGCAGGATGAGCATAGTCTGCATAGGATTTGCCAGGGCAAGCAGCAAAGAATTTTTAACTGTCTGTTTTAGGCTGTTTTCAAATCTTGCACTCAGGGCAAAGACATACAAAAGTGAGACCAGATAAAGCAGGGTCAGGCAGGCAATAACAATTAAAATCGCATGGCCGGTGAGTGTCTTTATCTGGGCCCAGAAGGCGAGATTATAGAGGAGGATTGCTCCTACTATGCTATACAAAAAAGACAGTAAAAAAGAACGTTTGAAATTTTCTTTAAGGGCAGCAAAATAGGCCTGAAGGATATATCCCTGCTCATTTCTGGCCTCCCGGAGGGTGACAGAATATAGGGCCGTGAGGGCAGGACCAAGGGTCACCACAGGGATACAGGTGATCACAAAAAAGATATTTAAGATCACAAAATCAGAAAAAGTTTCCAGAAACTGAAAGATGGGACTTTCGGTATTGAATTTCATAACTCTTCTCCTTCCACAAATTACATAAAGAAAATAAAAACATTTTTCTTAGCATATGCTTATCTTATGGAGGGAGTGGGCAAAAAACTACAGATAAAAATAGAGGTAAAATACCTTCAAAAATAGATTTTGTAGGGCTTCATCTTAAAAAGACAAGATTTTTCCTATATTTAGCCTCTGATTTGGTCGGTATCTTCTCAAATAGGAGGAATGCTACAATGAGCAGGAATTAAAGAAAAGCTGCAGCGCATTCTAAAAGAAGGAGAGAGTACAATGAAAAAACAAGCGGTAAGTAAAACAAAACAAAGTGCAGCCAAGCTTGCCAGAAGCCGCAGATTGTTCTACTGCCTGATACCCTTTATCATTCTATGTTTCCTGTTTTCTTATTTCCCTCTTCATGGTTGGATTTATTCTTTCTATGATTACAAACCGCCCCTCGATTTGTCTCAGTGTGAGTTTGTAGGTTTGAAGTGGTTTAAGACCTTATTTGCAAATAAGACCCAGGTGCAACAGATGATTCAGGTTATGAAAAATACCTTTGCCATGAGCTTGCTGGGAATTGCAACATCCATTTTGCCGGCGGCATTTGCTATTTTTCTAAATGAGATTAAATGCAAGTGGTTCAAGAATTTGGTCCAGACCCTCACGACTCTGCCAAACTTTATCAGCTGGGTTCTGGTTTATTCCGTAGCATTCAGCTTATTTACAGACAGTGGTATGGTCAATACGGTTTTGCAGAATATGGGAATCATCACAAGCCCCATTAAATTCTTGGACAGCGATGCCCATACCTATTTGTGGATGACCCTATGGAGTATGTGGAAGGGCCTTGGATGGGGAGCAATCATGTACCTGGCGGCCATCGCAGGAATTGATCAGGAACTTTATGAGGCGGCCAGAGTAGACGGTGCCAACCGTTTCCAGGTCATCAAAAATATTACAATACCGGCCCTTGCGCCTACATTTTTTGTACTGTTAATGATGTCCGTAGCGAATTTCCTAAACAATGGTATGGACCAGTATTATGTATTCCAGAATGCATTTAATAAAGCACATATCCAGGTACTTGACTTGTATGTTTATAACATTGGTATGACAGGAAGCAGCTTATCCCTTGCAACTGCCATCAGTATGTTAAAGAGCGTGGTCAGTGTTACCCTGCTTATGATCGTAAACTTTGTATCCAAGAAAACGCGTGGAGCATCTATTATCTAAGGAAGGAGGAAAAGAAGTGGAAGCCGTAATAAAAAAGCAACATAAAAAAATGAAAAGCGGGGATGTAGCATTTAATATCATCAACTATTTGGTGTTTATTATCATTACACTGATTTGTGCCTATCCTTTTTACTATATGATTATAAACACTCTGAGTAATAACGAATTAAGTGCCAACGGAGCCATCAATTTCCTCCCTCAGGGAATCCATTTGGCAAACTATGTGCAGGTCTTGTCCCTGGATGGACTTCCCAGAGCGGCCCTTATTTCGGTAGCCAGAACGGTGATCGGTACAGTTTGCGCCGTCATGGCATCCGCCTTTTTGGGATTTTTATTTACCCAGGAAGAACTTTGGCATAGAAAATTCTGGTATCGCTTTTTTGTAATTACCATGTATTTCAATGCGGGTATCATTCCTATGTTTATTACCATGCGAACCCTGCATTTAACCAACACCTTCTGGGTATATATCTTACCTGCGATTGTACAACCCTTTAGTATTATCATGGTAAAGACCTACATTGAATCTATGCCAAAATCTCTTCAGGAAGCTGCAGAGATTGACGGGGCAGGAATTCTTACCATCTTCTGGAAGATTATTCTTCCCACAGCCAAGCCGATTCTTGCTACCGTAGCAATTTGGGCAGCGGTTGCCCAGTGGAATTCCTTCCAGGATACATTGATCTACATTACAGATCAGAAGCTTTATTCTTTACAGTATCTGTTGTACACTTATATCAATCAGGCAAGTTCCCTGGCAGCCATGGTTCGAAATTCAGGAACCGTTTCAGCAGCCATGATTGCATCACAGCAGACACCGACTTCGATTCGAATGACAGTCTCTGTCATCGTAGTATTACCGATCTTGTTTGTATATCCGATTTTCCAGAGATTCTTTGTATCGGGTATTATGATCGGTTCTGTAAAAGGTTAAGGAGGAAAATTTGATGAAAAAGAAAGTAATAGGTATTTTGCTGTCCACGGTGCTTGCAGCATCCACAGTTCTGACCGGATGCGGCGGAAAAGACAGCAGCAGTGATTCTGCGAGTTCAGGTGACGTCCTGACCGTAGACGTATATGATGATCAGGCCAACTATCAGGGCATCCAGTCCGGTTGGTTTGCAAAAATTGTAAAAGACAAATTCAACATTGAGCTCAATATTATTGCACCCAACGTAGCAGGTGGCGGAGATACCCTCTTCCAGACCAGGTCTGCGGCAGGAAATCTGGGAGATATTATTATTTCCAATACAGAAAACGGTCGTTTAAAAGATATGGTAAAAGCCGGCCTTTTGATGGATATGACCGATCTTTTGAAAGATAAAGATGTTATGAAAAATTATAGTGCTGCCATCGAGAAGGCCAATGAGAATGCGGGCCAGGACGGCGTATGGTGCATTCCAAGTGAAATTTCCAGTCAGTCACCGGAGGTATCTGCAGATGGTATCGAACCTTTGGTTGCCCCTTATATGAGATGGGACGGATATGAAGCCATTGGTTGTCCGGAGATTAAAACCTTAGAGGACTGGATCCCGGTTATGAAACAGCTTCAGGAGCAAATTCCGGAAAGCGATTCAGGCAAAAAGACTTATGCTTTGTCACTCTTTAAAGACTGGGATGGAAGCTCTATGGTAGCTGCAAAGAACTTCTGCTCCCTCTATGGCTACAATGATACCGGTACAGGTTTCGTTCTGGCAAAAGCTGACGGAAGTGATTTCCAGGATGTCACAGACAGTGATGGTATCTATGTAAGAGCCCTGAAGTTTTTGTTTGAGGCAAATCAGGAAGGCTTGATCGATCCGGAATCAACGACTCAGAGTTATGATATCCTTTCAGACAAGTATCGTGACGGACAGATCCTTACTTCTCTCTGGTCTTATCAGGGACAGGCCTACTACAATACGACCGAACATAAGGAAGCCGGAAAGGGATTTATGCCGGGCTTTATTGAAGATTCTAAACCTTATACAGCCGGATGCTATTCAGAAGGAAATGCAAAAGTTGTAATCTGTATCGGAAGCCAGGCGAAAGAGCCGGAAAGGATTGCTGAATTCATCGATTGGCTCTACTCAGCAGAAGGTGTAGAATGTGCAGGCCAGTCAAATGGTGCAGCCGGTCCTGAGGGACTTACCTGGGAGATGGATGGAGACAAGGCAGTTCTCACAGACTTTGGTGAAAAAGCACTTCCAAGTAATGATGTAACAGTATCAGACGACTGGGGCGGCGGTTCTTGGAAGGACGGTGTATGTGCCTTGAACTTCAAGACGGTAGCGCTTGTAGATACAGATCCTAATACCAATGAGCCTTACATGGAGACTATGTGGTCTTCCGTTCTTGAAAAGAACAACACATCCTTGGATACCAGTTGGAAAGAATGGGCAGATGGAGCAGAAACTACGATTGAATATCTGGAAAATAAGGATGCTCTTTCTGTATCACCCGGTATCTCTTATACACAGCCGGAAGAATCTTCTGACATTACAACTTTGAGAAACCAGTGTAAGACCACCATCGTAGACAGCTCTTGGCAGATGGTATTTGCATCCGATGAGGCTGAATTTAATCAAATCCTAAAGAACATGCAGGATACCGTCAAGGGACTCGGATATGAAGAGGTCTTAAAGGTTGACATGCAGAATGCAAAAGATCAGGCAGCAGCAAAGAAACAGGCTGTAGAAGATTATAATAATTCAAACGCTCAGGATGGGGAATAAGAGCTCTTTGATAAAATAGAAAAATGACTGGGGAAAGTATCCTCAGTCATTTTTTTACTGTGATTGATTCTTGCCGGCCTTACTCTTTCGATATTCCGCAGGACTCATGCCGGTATATTTATTAAATTTTTTATGGAAATAATCAACGTTTGAGTAGCCGACTCTCTGGGCAATCTCGTAGACCTTGTAGTCATACTTTTCCAACAGTTTCTTGGAATTTTCAATCCGGATCTCATCTACATAGGAGTTGAAATTTTTACCGGTGCTTTTGTTAAAAATCTTTCCTAAGTAGGAACTGTTGTAGCCGAAAAGTTCTGCAATAGAGCCCAGCTTTAGGTTCTTTTGATAATTATGATGAATATAATTTAAAATGCCATCCATAACACTTTCGCGGCTTGGCGAGTCAATGGCATTCATATACATCTCAAACTGTACGGTGAAAAACTGCAAAATCTCATAGAGATAATATTGCTCCTCGATGGTACTGATGATGGCAGCATTATTTGGCAGGGGAAGATTAGAAAGTCCATAGGTATGGGTGATCAAGGACTTAACCTGAATCATGATATCTGCAAGATAATGCTTGAGGACAGCTACTTTTGCATCTGTAAAATATAAGTCGTTTTTTAGCTCATCCAAAACCTCCATCAGCATGTGCAGGTTGCCTGATTGAATATAATTGGCAATTCGCTCGGAGTAGGTATCCTCCGGCACGTTTGTATTTTGGCCGGACGCATTGTTTTCAGGAAGTTCTAAGAAGCCTAGAACATGCTGGTTGGGACTGCAAAAAAACCTTCGTTTCATAAGGTCAGAGGCTTCCTGAAAGGATGTATAAATCTGATCTACCCGATAGACCGGGTGGCCATAGGTAAGAAATAGAGAGTCTAGAGGCGATCCCTTCTTTGGCTGGCAAAAATAACGGTCTAAAAGCTCCTGAAAACGATTCAAGGCAAAGTCCCCTTTTAATAAAATGACATTCATATTTTCCAGGCGAATATCGTCCAGAGAATTGTGGTCTTTGTTGACAAGGCGCAGGATATCGGCAAAATTCCAGCTGGTCTGGAAGGATTCCTGATTGTAATTTGTGTAAATGACCACCTGATAAATAGAAGCCTCCAAGGCGATATCGCGGTAGTCAAGATAGCTGGGGTCTGCCTTGTTAAGAAGGAGGTCCTTTAGAATGGCATCCCTGGCTTTCGACCGGTATTCCACCAGTTTTTTTTCGGCATTCTGCTCCTCGGTAAGAGCATTTTTAGCTTCTAGGACCGCCATTTCCAGTTCATCTTCATCGATGGGTTTGGTAAGATAAGAGCTAACCCCATACTTAATGGCTTCCTGGGCATAGGAAAAATCAGAGTAGCCGCTGAGAATAATAAACTTTCCCTGAAAGCCCCCTTCCTTTGCCTGTCTAATAACTTCCAGGCCGGAAAGCTTTGGCATGCGAATATCCATAAGAACCACATCGGGGTGAGAAATCAGAATCTGTTCTAAGGTATCTGCCCCATTTTTCCCTTCTCCACATATATAAAATCCAAGCGCAGACCAATCCAGAATATAACGCAGTCCCTCGCGGACATCTTGTTCATCATCTGCTATAAATAATTTCATTTTTAGGTCTCCTTTCGGTATTTTTGAGCGGGAATTACCATGATAATAAGGGTTCCCCGGTTCTTTTTACTTTTAAATGTAAGGCCGTAATCCGCACCATAGCATAGTTTGATACGCTGATTAATATTGTATAAGCCAATGCTCTTAGAAGATTCTTTTGGATGATGATAAATATTGTCTTTCATCTGTTCCATTTCTTCCGCTGTCATACCACAGCCATTATCAAATATTTCAATATATAATATTTCCTGTTTAGCATGAATATGAATAATGATTTTTCCGTTTTCTTCCACTTCCTCCAGGCCATGAAGAACGGCATTCTCTACAATGGGCTGAAGAAGGAGGGGCATGATCTGAAGCTCGGACAGATCCAGATCAGGGGCCGTCTTTAGGCTATAATTTACCCGGTCGTGGAAGCGGAGCCTCTGGATAGCAAGATAAGTATCAATATAATCCAGCTCCTTTTCTAAAGTGGTAAAAGAAGTCGTAGTATTACTTAAGACATAGCGCATGGATTTTCCTAATAATTTCACGGCATTTGCCACATCCTTGTTGCCTGCCTTTAGGGCCCGCATGCGGATGGTTTCCAGGGTATTATAGAGGAAATGGGGATTAATCTGGCTGGAAAGCATTTTAAACTCCATCTGCTGTTGCTGGTTGGCAAGCTCCCTGCTTCGAATTTCCGCCTGGTATGCGGAAGCTTCCATCTGACGGATATCCTGGACCATGATGCCAAGGTCCTTAAAAGCGTCGGAAATTTCATCGGTTCCGGAAAAGCTATCTGCGATCTCATAATTTCCCAGGCTGACATTATGCATAGTCTCCCTGAGGGTGATCACCCGACGGCTGAAATACCTGGAGTAGGCCAGTACAAAGATACTGGTTGGAATCAGGATCAGAAGAATCAGGGCAATGTGAATGAGGCTGATTCGATTCATATAGGGATAGGCTTCATAATCCAGGGAAGCAATATAAAAAGTATCGGTTGAGTAATTGATAGACAGGGCACTGATACAGCCGATCAGCTTGGTGCCATTTAGTTTTAGGGGGCCAAGATAATATCCGGAAGGGCCCGGCTCATATACATCAGGCAAATCCGTGATGGTATCGGAATCACTCTGGTAAAAGAGGGAATCTTCATTTAGCCATACCACGGTTTTTAGCGAACTGTTTTCAATACGGTTTTTGACTTGGTTGTTGCTGAGGGCTACATTCAGGATGGCAAAGCTATTTTTTTGCGGAAGAAAGATCCGACAGTGCAAGGTCAGCAGGGGCGAAGTTCTTCCGAAACGGTCGGTCTGTGTCTCTACAGACCAAAAAGAGGTAGAGTTCTCTGAAGCCCTAGAGTACCAGGATTCCTGCATAATTTCGTCGGTGATGGGCTTAATATATTCTGTGGCAGGGATGGATGTATTGTAGGTATATACGGAAATTTCCTGAATGGAAGCATCCTCTGACAAGGTATAATTAAAACCGGTGAAGGACTCTGCCTTCAGTTGCCCCTCACGGCTGTCTGTAAAATCTGTGCTGAGAAGACTGATTAGTTCCTTGTCATCCGCAAGCTGCCGCGACTCGTTATAAACGTTGGAGGTCAAATCTAAAAGAGAGGACCTGACCCGGAGATTATCAGAGCGGGATTGCTCCCTGTAGTGATCGGCAAGGAGCGTCCTCGAGTTGTAAAGAAGATAATTTCCCAACAAGGCAACCGGAATAAAGATTGCAAGGAAAAATATAATATGAAGCTGATGCTGGACCTTGATCCGACTGAAAATACCGGGAGTTTTTTCCTGTTTCATAAATAAAATCACCTGACAAATGAATCAATAATTGCTTCCCTATATTATATAATCATGCGCTTAGAAATGAAAGTTTAAAGTTACATCAACTTATATGTTAAACTAAGCATATAGCTGCATTTTTATGTTATGGGGAAAGCATCCAGCTTTCAAATGAACATATATTTTCATCAGTAGAAATGAATTGTTTAAGATTCTGTTCAAAATTTTCAATAGCATTGATATGATTTATATTAGGGTAACGATTTCTTATGGCGTAGCAGATCCTTGGAGGAGGAGTTTTCAATTTGTAAAATGTAAGGTTTGAGTTTGACCGCATAGCTCCACGGATAACGGACATAGGTGCAATTCCCCAGAAATCATTTCTTATATATCTTTGAAGCATAGAACCGGTATTTACTGTCAACGCAGGGTGGTAGGCAGGACTGAAATGACTGTCATGCCAGCTCTGGTAATCTAATCCCCAATTTAAAAAAATCTCATTTTCACTACGCAGTTCGCTGCTATCTATATTGTCATGATATTGACTGTTTTTATCACATATCAGGTACATAAGTTCACGGTATATAGGATTAATTATTACATCAGGATAATTTATTCTTGAAAAAACAAATCCTATATCTGCAACTCTGCTTTCAACAAGTGAGTAGATTTCATTTGAATGATGAGTCCTGATATGTAATCTTATGTCAGGATAGCATGAGATGTACTTTGAGAAAAATGATACAAAAGTATAATTATTGACGGCATCAACACTTGCAATAGTCAGGGTCTGTATGTTGTCAATATTTTTGAGATGCTGTGTGTCTTTCCACAGGGATGCCCATTGGCTGGCAAGCGGAATAAAAGCATGTCCATAATTTGTAAGCTCTATACAAATTACAGACACCTGATGTATTACAGGGATATGTGTCAACGTATCTGTATTGGATATTTTTAAGTCTGCCTGCAGTATTTCTCTATAATCTTTTTGCCTCGCTTTTAAGAGCCGCGGGTGACACAAAGGCATCTTTGTATGTTTTGGCGGCATCTGTAGTGACCAATCTTATCTTAGATCTGGTACTTGTTGCCGTTTGTAAAATGGGAATCCGTGGAGCAGCACTTGCAACTGCGTTTACACAAATTGTTTCAGCTATTCTTTGTTTTCTGTATCTATGGAGAATACATCATGAAGTGATACTGCATAAAGAGGATTGTGACAACAGACTTGGCAAAATAATTGCTTTGTTAAAGGTTGGATTAATAACAAGCCTCCATCAGAGCAGCCTTTATCTGGGGAAAATGTTTGTACAGGGAGCGGTAAATACAGGAGGAACAGAAGTGATCGCGGCATATACCGCGGCTACACGAATTGAGGGATTTGCTAATTCTATTGGCAGCAGTGGTTCAACTGCAACGTCAATCATTACAGCACAAAATTATGGTGCTGGCGAAAAGAAACGTATAAAAGAAATCTTTAAATGCAGCAGGGCATGGCTTATGGGGACAGGAGTTTTCTTTGCATGCATAATGTTTTTGTTTGCAAGGCAGGCTATACATCTGATGTTGGGAAACAGTTCAGGAGTAGAATTTACCGAGGGAGTTGGATACCTTCAGACTGTTGCAATATTTTATATATTCTGCTTTACAGGGAATACTTTTACAGGATATTATAATGGAATAGGAAAAGTCTTAATACCATTTATCGGTGCTGCCGGCCACATAATGATCCGTGTAGTATTGTCATGGATACTATTTCCGGTACTGGGATTGAACGCAGTAGCTATTGCAACTGGTATAGGATGGGTATGTGCTAATTGTTTTTGGAGTATAATAAGACAAAAAAAATTTAGAATGGGTTAAGGTTTTGCGGGTTGTATCAGTACATAAACATGGAGGAAAATTATATTCATCAAATTCAGCTATTGATTTTGGTGAATATATTTTTTTTGAAAAAAATTAGCACTCAACCCTTGACAGTGCTAATAATAGGTGTTATATTACACCTAGAACAAAAAAGAAAGGAGACATGACTTATGATGATGCCTAGTATTTTTGGAGAAAGTTTATTTGATGATTTTGGATTCCCTACATTTTCGAATGTAAGCAAGGAATTATATGGAAAGAATACGAAGAACCTGATGATGACCGATGTGAAAGAGCTGGAGAAAGGTTATGAAGTAGATATTGAGTTGCCGGGATTTGACAAGCAGGATATTAAGATGCAGTTGAAGGATGGCATACTTACCGTATACGCAACCAAGGAAAGCGACAAGAAGGATGAAGATAAGAATAAGAAGTTTATCCGGAGAGAGCGTTTCTCAGGAAGTGTTAGCAGAAGCTTTAATGTAGGTGACCATGTTGCAGAGGAGGATATCCATCCCAAGTATGAGAATGGAGTCTTATCCTTTGTAGTTCCGAAAAAGGAAGCTAAGCCTGTAGAAGAGAAGAAGCATTATATCACAATTGAAGGTTAATCTTTCATACATTCCCAAAATCCCCCCGCAGGCAACCGGTCTGCGGGGGATTTTGATAAAGGAGGGATTTTTTTGGCAACCAAAAGAGACTATTATGAAATTCTTGGAATAGATAAACATGCAGACAGCAAGGCGATAAAAAAAGCCTACCGAAAATTAGCAAAGCAATTCCATCCGGATACCAATAAGGATAACCCTCAGGCAGAAGAAAAATTCAAGGAGGCTACAGAAGCCTATAACATTTTAAGTGACCCGGAAAAGAGAAAGCAATATGACAAATTTGGCCATAATGCACCTTTTGAATCCCAGGGAGGAGGCGCCTACGGAGGTCCGCAGGGCGGAACCTATACCTACAGTGATCCGAACGGCAACTTCCACCAGTACTATTATGAAGGGGACATGGGAGACTTTGATGATATATTAAAGAATATCTTCCATGGATTTAGCGGAGGCAGCAGCTTCCGGGGAGGAAATCGCGGATTTTCCGGAAACTTTGCAAGAGACGGGGCGGATATCAGGGCAGACATCAATGTGACCTTTGATGAAGCTGCCTTTGGAGGAGACAAGACCCTACAGCTTACAGACCCGGAAAGCGGAAGGGCAAAAACCTATCAGGTTCATATTCCGGCAGGCATTGACACCGGAAAGAGCATCCGCTTAAAGGGAAAGGGAATGCCGGGAAGCGGCGGTGGAAAGGACGGAGACCTTCTTCTTAAGGTTAAGGTTGCAGAAAAACCGGGCTTTGAACGAAAGGGCATGGATGTATATAATACCGTGCAGGTTCCCTTTACTACGGCAGTTCTTGGCGGAGAGGCCCTTGTAAAAACCCTTACCGGAAATGTACTATGTAAAATCAAGGCCGGCACCCAGTCCGGCACAAAGATTAGGCTGCGGGGAAAGGGTATTGCTTCTATGAGAAATCCTTCCCTTAAGGGAGACCAATATGTGACCGTACAGATCCAGGTTCCGACCAACCTCTCAGAGGAATCAAAGAGAAAATTAAGAGACTTTGAGGCCAGTTTAAAGAAAAGTGGAAGAGGAGTTGCATAAATTAGCACTCGAGGCTTGACGTGGCTAATAACCGGTAGTACAATACGAAAATGTAAGAAGACTTAGTGAATGCCCTTGTGAAAGGAGGCGTTTTTATGAACATTAATAAATTTACTCAAAAATCAATCCAGGCCCTGCAGGATTGTGAGAAAGTTGCCCTTGATAATGGAAATCAGGAGATTGCCCAGGAGCATTTTTTATATGCTCTATTAAGCCAGGATGACAGCCTTATTGCAAAGCTTATGGAGAAGATGGGACTAGATTCAACTACCATTATTTCTCAGGTGGAGCAGATGATCGGGAAACGTCCCAAGGTACAAGGGGGCAAGCAATATATCAGCCAGGACCTTAATAATGTTTTGATCTATGCAGAGGATGAGGCCAAGCAGATGGGGGATGAATACGTATCTGTGGAGCATCTTTTCCTGGCTATGATGAAATATGCCAGCAAGGAAATGAAGGCATTTTTCAGGGAGAACGGAATCAGCAGAGAGGGATTTTTGCAGGCCCTTTCTACGGTTCGTGGTAATCAGAGAGTTACCAGTGATAACCCGGAGGCTACTTATGATACCTTAAATAAATATGGTATTGATCTGGTGGAGCGGGCCAAGGACCAGAAGCTAGATCCTGTCATTGGCCGTGATACAGAGATTCGAAATGTAGTTCGGATCCTGTCCAGAAAAACCAAGAATAATCCGGTGCTGATCGGTGAACCCGGTGTCGGTAAAACGGCGGTTGTAGAAGGTTTGGCCCAGCGTATCGTAAGAGGGGATGTGCCGGAGGGCTTAAAGGATAAGACCGTTTTCTCCCTGGATATGGGAGCCTTGGTAGCAGGTGCCAAGTACCGTGGAGAATTTGAGGAACGGTTAAAGGCCGTTTTGGAGGAAGTAAAAAACAGCGAGGGAAAAATCATCCTCTTTATCGATGAGCTGCATACCATTGTAGGAGCAGGAAAGTCTGACGGCGCTATGGATGCAGGCAATATGCTAAAGCCTATGCTGGCCAGGGGTGAACTCCATTGTATCGGTGCTACAACTCTGGACGAGTACAGACAGTATATTGAAAAGGATGCGGCCCTGGAACGTCGTTTCCAGCCGGTTATGGTGGATGAACCTACCGTGGAGGATGCCATTTCCATTCTCCGTGGTTTGAAAGAAAGATATGAAGTCTTCCATGGAGTAAAGATTACAGACAGTGCCCTGGTGGCAGCCGCTACCCTATCCGACCGTTATATTTCTGACCGCTTCCTTCCGGACAAGGCCATCGACCTGGTGGATGAGGCCTGTGCCCTGATTAAGACCGAATTAGATTCTATGCCTACAGAACTGGATGAATTAAAGCGAAAGATCATGCAGTTAGAGATCGAGGAAGCCGCCCTTAAAAAAGAAGAGGACAGACTTAGCAAGGAACGGCTGGAAAATCTTCAAAAAGAGCTGGCAGAGCTTCGAGAAGAATTTGCAGGTCAGAAGGCCCAGTGGGACAATGAAAAGGTAGAAGTCGAACGGGTACAAAAGATCAGGGAAGAGATCGAGCAGGTTAATAAGGAGATTGAGAAGGCCCAGCAGTCCTATGATTTGGAGAGCGCCGCAGCCCTTAAGTTTGGAAAACTTCCTGAACTTCAGAAAAAGTTGGAGGAGGCAGAAGAAAAAGCCAAGGAGAGAGAGGCAGGTAACTCTCTGGTACATGAAAGTGTTACAGAGGATGAGATCGCAAGAATTGTTTCCAGATGGACAGGAATTCCGGTGGCCAAGCTCAATGAAAGTGAGAGGAATAAAACCTTACACTTAGCCGATGAACTTCACAAACGTGTCATAGGCCAGGATGAAGGCGTGGAGCTTGTAACAGAAGCCATCATCAGGTCTAAGGCCGGAATTAAGGATCCTACCAAGCCGATTGGTTCCTTCCTATTCCTTGGACCTACAGGTGTAGGTAAGACCGAGCTTGCCAAGGCCCTGGCAGAAAGCTTGTTTGACGATGAGAATAATATGGTCCGAATCGATATGAGTGAATATATGGAGAAATATTCCGTATCCAGATTAATCGGAGCGCCTCCGGGATATGTGGGTTATGACGAAGGAGGACAGCTTACAGAGGCCGTAAGAAGAAAACCTTATTCCGTTGTCCTCTTTGATGAGGTAGAAAAAGCCCATCCTGATGTCTTTAACGTACTTTTGCAGGTACTGGATGACGGACGAATCACAGATTCCCAGGGAAGAACGGTAGACTTTAAAAATACCATTCTCATCATGACCTCCAATATTGGTTCCCAGTATCTCTTGGATGGAATCAATGATCAGGGAGAGATTAACGAAGAGGCCAAGGCAGCAGTTATGAATGATCTTAGGGCCCACTTCAGACCGGAATTTTTAAATCGTTTGGATGAGACGATTATGTTTAAGCCTCTTAGCAAAGACAATATTTATCATATTATTGACTTGATGGTGGCAGATGTAAATAAGAGATTGCAGGATCGGGAAGTACAGATTTCCCTTACAGAAAATGCGAAAAATTACATAGCTACCTATGGATATGAGCCAAGCTATGGCGCAAGACCGCTAAAGAGATATCTTCAGAAACACGTAGAGACCCAGGCAGCCAAATTGATGCTGGAAGGAAATGTAGGAACAGGAGATACCATCCAGTTAGATGTAGTAGATGACAAATTGCTAGCCAGTGCAGTCAGCTATGAAGATTAAATGCAACGAAACCACGGTCTCTGGTTGACAATTCCCGGATAGTAAGACTATCATAGGTAATATAAGAGCAGGTGCGAATTATATGTAAGATATGGTTTGCGTTTGCTCTTTTTTTGCGTTGAGAGCAAAGTGTAAGGAAGGAGGAAGATTTTCGTGAACAAAATAAACTGGAAAGAGTTAGGACTTGATATACTGGTGGACCTTGTGGCAGGTATGATCCTAGCCATTGCCCTTTATAATTTCGCCTTAAATGCCAATTTCCCCGTGGCAGGATTTTCGGGAATGGCCATTATTCTCTATCATTTGTTTAAAATACCGGTGGGAGCCGGAACCCTGCTTTTAAATATTCCGGTAGCAATCTTATGTTATAAATTTTTGGGGAAGACCTTTTTCTTTAAATCCGTAAAGTCTATGGTGATCGGATCCATCCTTATGGACTATGTGGCGCCTCTGTTACCGGTTTATGACGGCAGCAGATTTTTGGCAGCCCTCTGTATGGGTGTTTTAAGTGGCGCAGGTTATGCATTGATCTTTATGAGAGGTTCCTCCACAGGAGGCCAGGATTTTATTTCCATGTCCATCAAGAAAGTGAAACCCCATATTACCTTAGGAATCATTACCTTTGTGTTAGATATCTGTACCATTATTTTAGGAACCGTATTGGTATTTAAGGATATAGATGGATTGATTTACGGTGTCATTGTTACCTATCTTATGGCCTGGGTTATGGACCGCATCATGTATGGAATCGACGAGGGAAAGATGACCTTGATCGTAACCGAGAAGGGGAGAGGCCAGGAGATTGCAGACCGGATCGACGAATATTCCGGCCGGGGATCTACCATTATCAAGGGAATCGGAAGTTATACCCAGAAGGATAAAGATATCATTATGTGTGCCTGCAATAACAAGCAAATGTATACCATAAAGAAGATGGTCCATACCATTGATCCCAAAGCCTTTACCATTATTGTGGAATCCAATGAAGTCGTGGGTGAAGGCTTTAAAGAGGAATTAGGAGATATATAAAAAGAGGTCGGTAAAAAGAGTAGGTAATCTTGAAAAAACGGGTTGACAAACCCAAAATAGACGCATATACTTAAGGAAATTTAACACGTTAGTACACTAAATCGAAGATCAAGAGAAGTAGACCAATGAATCTGTTCAAAGAGAGTTGCCGGTGGTGAGAGGGCGATAACAAGAGCCTTGGTTGAATGGACTTGAGAGAGTGGCTTGAAATCTAGAATAAGATTAGAGAGTAGATGTCAACGGGAGCCCTATCCGTTATCAACCGGGTATGCATGGTCGTGCATAAGAGAGAGGTCTAATCAGACAAATTGGGTGGTACCGCAGAAGATTCTAAAGCTTTTGTCCCTTTACATGGGGACAGAGGCTTTTTTTATTCTTACTGAATCTAAAGCTAGCTATCCTGACAATATATTTACAGAGTAATATATTTACATATAAGGAGGAAGAAAAATGTATCCGGAATGTGACGAAATCTTAAAATTGGCAGAATCCTACGATATTGTGCCGGTTTGCAAGGAGATTTATGCAGATGTTGTAACACCAATTACCCTGCTTCGAAAGATTGCAGGATTGAGCAAACGATATTATTTATTGGAGAGTATCGAGGGCGGTGAAAAATGGGGACGCTATTCCTTCTTAGGATTTGATCCTATTATGCGGGTTTACTGTGAAAATGATACAGTTACCATCGAGCAGGATGGCAAGGAGGACAAGATCCCTACAAAGAAGCCTTTGGATGTTTTAAGGGAGATCATGAAGGACTATAAAGCTCCAAGGCTTGAGAACCTTCCCCCTTTTGCCGGAGGCTTAGTTGGCTATTTTGCCTATGCGATGATGGGATATGCAGAGCCGGTCTTAAAAATTAAGAAGGGAACCTTTCATGATTACGACCTTATGATGTTTGACAAGGTCATTGCCTATGATCAC
Organism: Clostridium sp. CAG:343; assembly: GCA_963634745.1. GTDB lineage: Bacteria > Bacillota > Clostridia > Lachnospirales > Lachnospiraceae > CAKRJP01. Next base: position 69,402 of record CAVHCX010000003.1, on the reverse strand, counting down.
TTAAAACAAAAGATTTGCATTATTGTAAATATGAAGACCGACAAGGTGATGGAAAATTATGGAAAGGCAACGGCGGATATTCAGAGTATTATCCATATGATCCGCCAGGCAGAGGTAAAAGAGGTCCCTGTTTCTGAAACTAAAATTGATTTTACCTGTAATGTGAGTAAGGAAGAATACTGTAAGATCATTGAAAAAACCAAGGAATATATCGTGGACGGGGATATTTTCCAGGCGGTGATCGCAAGACAGTTTAGCAGTCCCTACGAGGGAAGCCTGATTAACCCATACCGGGTGCTTCGGACTACCAACCCCTCTCCTTATATGGTATTTATGAAAATCGATGATGAGGAGCTTATGAGCAGCTCCCCGGAGACCCTGGTAAGACTTCAAAATGGCAGACTGACGACCTTTCCTGTGGCAGGCTCAAGGCCCAGAGGAAAGACAGAGGAAGAAGATTTGGCCCTTGAAAAAGATCTCTTAGGGGATGAAAAAGAACTTTCGGAACACAACATGTTGGTGGATCTTGGAAGAAATGATCTGGGACGGATTTCTAAATTTGATTCGGTGGAAGTTACAGAATATATGATGATCCACAAATATTCCAAGATCATGCATATTTGCTCCCAGGTGGAAAGTAATATCAGTCCTGATAAGGATGGGCTGGATGCCATAGAGTCGGTCCTGCCGGCAGGAACCCTCTCCGGGGCCCCAAAGATCAGAGCTTGCCAGATCATTGAGGAGATGGAAAGCGAGGAGCGGGGCATTTACGGAGGAGCCCTAGGTTATCTGGATTTTACCGGAAACCTAGACACCTGTATCGCCATCCGTATGGCAGTAAAGAAAAACGGCAGGGTTTATGTGGAGGCCGGCGGTGGAATCGTGGCTGACAGTATTCCGGAAAATGAATATGAAGAATCTGCAAATAAGGCAGCGGCAGTTATGAACGCCATCAAAAATGCGAAGGAGGTGCTGGACTAATGGTACTTTTGATTGATAATTATGACAGCTTTTCTTACAATCTGGTGCAGTTGGCCGGAAGCATTGAACCGGATATTCAGGTCATTCGAAATGATGCCATGACAGTAGAAGAAATCGAAGCTCTGGCACCGGACCATATTATCTTATCTCCCGGACCCGGTTATCCCAAGGATGCAGGTGTCTGCGAGGAAGTCGTAAAAAAATTAAAGGGAAAGATCCCGATTTTAGGAGTATGCTTAGGTCATCAGGCCATCTGTGAGGCCTTTGGAGCTACGATCGCCAGAGCTCCAAAGCTTATGCATGGAAAGAAAAGTTCCATGGAGCTTGTAGGAGACAGCCCCCTGTTTCAGGGCTTGGGAAAAGAGATGGACGGAGCCAGATATCATTCTTTGGTGGCAGTAAAGGAGACCCTGCCGGAAGAATTGGAGGTTATAGCCACAGCCCCGGAGGGGGAGATTATGGCGGTACAGCATAAGGAATATCCGGTATATGGACTGCAATTTCATCCGGAATCCATTTTAACTCCCGAGGGACGGATCCTGATGGAGAACTTTTTGAATTTATAGTGATAGGTATAGGCACTTGTTTATAGAGACTGCCGGAAAGAGGCAGACGCCTGTAGGCGAAAGGAGAGCAACATGATTAAGGAAGCAATTTATAAAGTAGTAAATAGTGAGGATTTAACAGCAGCTGAGGCCGAGGCTGTTATGGATGAAATTATGTCCGGAAATGCCAGCCAGGCCCAGATGTCCGCATTTCTTACAGGCCTTCGTATGAAGGGAGAGACCATCGAGGAGATCACAGCCCTGGCCAAGGGGATGAGAGCCAAGGGGATCAAGGTCAATACCGAAGGGGACGTCCTGGAAATTGTAGGAACCGGTGGAGACGAGGTGGGAACCTTTAATATTTCCACCACTTCCGCCTTTGTCATTGCCTCTGCAGGAGTTCCGGTTGCAAAGCATGGCAACCGCAGCGTTTCCAGTAAAAGCGGAGCCGCAGATGTCTTAGAAAATTTGGGTGTGAATTTAAATCTGGATGCAGCTCAGAATGAGGAAATTTTGAAAAAAGTCGGAATCTGCTTCTTGTTTGCCCAGATTTATCACTCTTCCATGAAGTATGTCGGACCGGTACGTAAGGAAATCGGAATTCGAACCGTATTTAATATTTTAGGACCCTTAACTAACCCGGCAGCAGCAAATTTGCAGCTTCTTGGAGTTTATGATGAAAAATTGGCAGAGCCTCTAGCTAAAGTTCTTTCCAACCTGGGAGTGGTAAGAGGGGCCTCTGTCTACGGAAACGGCCTGGATGAGATTACACTGGCAGGGCCTACCAAGGTATATGAGATCAACCATGGTGCCATTACAAATTATGAGATCACCCCGGAGCAGTTTGGCTTTAAGACCTGCGACCTTGAGGATTTGATCGGGGGAAGCCCAGAGGAAAATGCCCAGATTACAAGAGATATTTTATCCGGAAAAGAGAAAGGACCAAAACGCCAGGTGGTTCAGATGAATGCCGGCATGAGCCTTTATTTGGCCGGAAAAGCAGACAGCTTGGAAGAGGGAGTTAAGCTTGCCGGAGACTTAATCGATTCCGGAAAGGCACTGGAAAAATTGGAAGCATTTAAAGAAGCTACACAGAGTGTGTAGGGCAGGATGAATCGGACAGAATATATAGGATGGAGAAATTATGATTTTAGATGAACTGGCAGCTTATGCCAAAACCAGGGTGCAAAAAGCCCAGCATAAGGTCCCTTTTTCCGAGATCCGAAGGCAGGCCCTTCTGATGGATGCTAGCACGGGATTTCCGGTGGAGAAGGCCCTGAAAGAAGAGGGGATCCATTATATCTGTGAAGTAAAAAAAGCCTCCCCGTCTAAGGGAGTGATCGCAAGGGAATTTCCCTATCTTCAGATCGCAAAGGACTATGAGGAGGCGGGAGCGACCATGATTTCCTGCCTGACAGAGCCCAAGTGGTTTAAGGGCAAGGATGAATATTTACAGGAGATTGCAAAAAATGTACAGATTCCGGTCCTTCGTAAGGATTTTACCGTAGATGAGTATCAGATCTATGAGGCAAAGGTCCTCGGAGCCTCCTGTATTCTTTTAATCTGTGCCATCTTAGATACAGATACGATAGGAAGATACTTAAAAATCTGTGATCAACTGGGACTTTCCGCTATCGTAGAGGTTCACGATGAGGAGGAAATGGCCTCTGCGATCCGGGCAGGAGCCAGGATCATAGGAGTCAATAATCGAAATCTGAAGGATTTTACTGTAGATATAGGAAACAGCATAAGACTAAGAGGCTTGGCTCCTAAGGAGACTTTATTTATTGCAGAAAGTGGAATCAAGACCTCAGAGGACATTCAGGCCTTAAGAGAGGCCAGGGTCAACGGGGTCTTGATCGGTGAGACCTTAATGCGTAGCCCGGATAAAAAAGCCATGCTGGAAGAATTAAATGGAGCAAAATTATGTGCAAGGTAAAGATTTGCGGACTAAAGAGCCGGCGGGATGTGGAACTTGTAAATGATTATTGCCCGGACTATGGAGGATTTGTTTTTGCAGGGACCAAGCGAAAAATCTCATTTGAGACGGCCAAGGAATTAAGAGCCCTTATGGATCCTGAAATCCAGGCGGTGGGCGTTTTTGTAAACGAAAAGATAGACTTTATCGAAGCCTTATGCCGGGACCATATTATACAGATGGCCCAGCTTCATGGGGATGAGGATGAAGCCTATATTCAGGCTTTAAAGGAAAAGATTGAAGTTCCCATTATCAAGGCCGTTCGGGTAAAAAGTAGGCAGCAGGTCTTGGAGGCGGAGAAACTTCCCGTTGATTATCTGCTCCTTGATACTTTTGTAGAGGGAGCCTATGGAGGCAGTGGCTTAACCTTTGATACCAGCTTGATTCCGGACCTAAAGAAGCCCTATTTTTTGGCCGGAGGCTTAAGGACAGAAAATGTCCTGGACCGGATCCAAGACTTGTCTCCTTATGGGGTGGATGTAAGCAGCGGCGTGGAAACGAATGGGACCAAGGATGAAGAAAAGGTCCGTGCATTTCTCTATAAGATCCAGGGGCCGAGAAGTGACGAACGATTAATTATCATTTAAAAATGAAGGAGAGAATATAAAAAATGAGTAAAGGAAGATATGGACAATATGGTGGTCAGTATATCCCGGAGACTTTAATGAATGCGGTGGGAGAGCTGGAGGAAGCCTACGAAAAATATAAAAAGGATCCCGAATTTATAGCAGAGTTAGATGATCTTTATAAAAATTATGCAGGTCGTCCCTCCTTATTATATGAGGCAAAGAAGATGACCAAAGACCTTGGGGGAGCTAAAATTTATTTAAAGCGTGAGGACCTAAACCACACGGGAGCCCACAAGATCAATAACGTATTGGGGCAGGTGCTTTTGGCCAAGAAAATGGGAAAGACCCGAGTGATCGCTGAAACCGGAGCCGGCCAGCACGGAGTTGCCACAGCTACAGCGGCAGCCCTTATGGACATGGAATGTGAGATTTACATGGGAAAGGAAGATACCGTCCGTCAGGCCTTAAATGTCTACCGGATGGAACTTTTAGGAGCTAAGGTTCATGCAGTCACCAGCGGAACCATGACCTTAAAGGATGCGGTCAATGAGGCCATGAGAGAGTGGGCTAACCGCATGGATGACACCTTGTACGTATTAGGTTCTGTTATGGGACCCCATCCTTTCCCAATGATCGTCAGAGATTTCCAGAAGATTATCGGAGAAGAGATTAAGGAACAGATCCTTGAAAAAGAAGGAAGACTTCCGGACGCAGTCATCGCCTGCGTAGGTGGAGGAAGCAATGCAATCGGCGCCTTTTATGAATTTATTCCCAATGAGGAAGTTCGCCTCATTGGCTGTGAAGCTGCAGGCCTTGGCGTGGATACAGAAAAGCATGCAGCTACCATTGCCAGAGGGTCTCAGGGAATTTTTCACGGCATGAAGTCCTTGTTCTGCCAAAATGAGTATGGACAGATCGCGCCGGTATATTCCATTTCCGCAGGACTTGATTATCCGGGAATTGGACCGGAACACGCCAACCTGGCAGAAACCGGACGGGCAGAGTATGTTCCGATCACTGATGATGAGGCGGTAGATGCCTTCGAATATTTGTCAAAAACAGAAGGAATCATTCCTGCTATTGAGAGCGCTCATGCCATTGCCTACGCGAAAAAGTTGGCGCCTACTATGGATAAGGATCAGATTATTGTCGTAAATGTTTCCGGCCGCGGAGACAAGGATGTAGCAGCAATTGCAAGATACAGAGGGGTGGATATCTATGAGTAAAATAAGTGAGGCCTTTGAAAATAAAAAAGCATTTATTCCATTTGTCACAGGAGGAGATCCTTCTTTGGAAGTGACAAAGGAATTGATCCTTGCCATGGAAGAGGCAGGGGCAAGTTTGATTGAGATCGGAATTCCTTTCTCTGATCCCATAGCAGAGGGAGTGGTGATCCAGGAAGCAGATGAAAGGTCCTTAGCAGCCGGCACCACCACAGACAAGCTTTTTGATATGGTAAAGGAGGTTCGGGAAAGTGTAAAAATTCCGCTGGTATTTATGACCTATGTAAATCCTGTTTTTACTTATGGAAAAGATAAATTTATGATGAAATGCGCAGAGTGCGGCATCGACGGAGTTATCGTACCGGACGTACCCTTTGAGGAGCGGATGGAGCTTCTCCCCAGCTGCGAGAAATATGGCATTGATTTGATTTCCATGATCGCACCAACCTCAGATGACAGGATCCAGGCCATTGCCAAAGAAGCTAAGGGATTTGTTTACTGCGTTTCCTCCCTGGGAGTTACCGGTGTCAGAAAAGAAATTAATACAGACATTGCAACTATGGTAGAGCAGGTAAAAGCCGTGACAAATGTTCCGGTGGCAGTAGGATTTGGAATCTCAACCCCGGACCAGGCAAAGAAAATGGCAGGACTTTCCGATGGTGCCATTGTAGGATCTGCCATTGTAAGGATCGTAGCAGAACATGGAAAAGACGCAGTTCCTTATGTGACAGAATATGTAAAAGATATGGTAGCAGCAGTGGCAGAGGCTTAAAAAGCTTTTCTGCTATGTTAAGAAAAGATACATTCCCCCGGTGTTTGTTGACGGCATCGGGGCTTTGTGTTATGGTGAACGTGACTGATGGGGCCTTTAAAGACAGGATATGTAAAAAAAGAAATCCCTCAGTCAATAAATAGGATAGGAGGCACTTGTTACATGAAAATCTGTAAAAATTGTGGGGCATCCATCGCTGATGATACCATGTTTTGTACCCAGTGCGGCGTAAAAGTTGAGGCTTTCGAAGAGCCGGTAAAAGAAGAGGCTAAGGCGGAAGAGGGCAAACAGGCAAATGAAACTGTAGAGACAAATACACAGGCTGCAAAGGAAGAAGGCCGGGAGGAAAATCAAACCTCTTACATCTATGGCCAGCAGCCAAATTACAATCAGCAAAATTATAGTCAGGGAAGCAATAATCAGGGGCCCTATACTCAGGGAGCCTACAACCAGGGGGCTTATAATCAGGGAGCCTACAATCAGGGGGCTTATGGCGGATATCAGCAGTATTACAGCCAGCCAAATCCCTATGATCATACCGCTGAATTTTCGGCAAAGGATGTATCAGACAATAAGGTGATTGCTATGCTCTTATACCTGACCAGTTATCTTGGAATTTTTGTGGCTTTACTGGCTGCTCATGATTCTCCTTATTTGAAGTTCCATGTAAGACAGGCCCTTAAATTTGTTGTAGTAGATACCCTGGCAATTATCGTTGGAGCGGTTTTATGTTTTACCTTCATTATTCCGTTGCTTGCAGGAGTCTTTATCTTTGTAATGTGGATTTGTAAGATCATTACCTTCTTCTCCATTTGCGGCGGTAAATCTGTAGAACCTGCGATTATCCGTAAATTTGGATTCTTAAGATAATTTGGAAGATTTTAGATGATAACATTAAATGATTATTTATATTCCGGTGATACGGTGCTCAAGATTTTGCAGCGCTATTATCAGGACTTAAGCAAGGAAGCCAAGAAAAATCAAAATGAGATCGACAGGATCCATTGCAACTTCCTTCTTCAGATTCAGGAGCTTTTACAGCACAATGATTTCTTGACGGCCCAGTCTCAAAAAATGAGAGAATTTTATAAATTCATGGCAAGAGAGTATCCATTCTTAGCCTTTACCTTTAAAGGTAGAATAAAATCCCTCATAAGGGCCGAGGCAAAATTTAATGGCTACATTGTGGAATATATCTATGGCTACTATGAAAAATATGGGACCTATCCGTCGGTCACCCAACTAAAACAGCGCCTGAGTTGCTTTAGGGACCTGGTGGCCTATCGGATCGTCCTAGCCATGCCCAAGTGCCACTTAAAGCCCGGCCAGGATATAAAAAAAGAGGAGCTTAAATACCTCTATGAGATTGCCAATGCCTTGCCGGAATTTTTGGAGGAGCACGGATTTACAGCCGAGCTTGCCAATGGAGTTTGCGAGAGCGGTTCACCCTTAATGTCTGAGACTGTAAGACCTTATTATAGGGACTATATCTGGAACAATGATAAGGGGGATTATCAGTCCCTCCATGTAACCTTTTATGACAATAGTTCCAGATGCTTTACAGAAGTCCAGATCAGGACCAAGACCATGGATGATATTGCAGAGATCGGGGCTGCCAACCACTTAGGCTATGAGAAAACCCAGGAAAAAGAGCGGGCCAGGAGAGATGCCATTCCTCTTGGCGAGTGCATTTACTTTGATCAAGCCTATGAGCGAGGCAGAAAGATCGCAAGCTTAGATCTATCCGAAGTGGATGTAAATATGTTCGGAGCGGTAAATAACAGTCTTGTCAATGATGGCTGTGGTCTCTATAGAGGCCGCTTGATCTTGCCTTATGAGCATTTGTCAAGCTTTCAAAATGATCTGATTGATTAAAGAAAAAAATAAAAAAAGAGTGTCTGAAAAAACCAATGGTTTTTGACAGGCACTTTTTTAGTCAAAATTTAGTCGAAACTGTAATCTACGACCTTATATTTCTCGATCTTATTTCTTAATTTCAGCATTCTGGCATCTAACTTGGCGATATCCTCGGCAGCCTTCGCTAGCTCCTCGGCAATCTTGTCGCAGTCGTCCACATCCCGCTTGTAGAAAAGCTGATAATCCAAAATGGACCAGTAGTCCATGGCCGTGGTGCGAAATTGAATCTCCACCCGCTCCTTTTGATATTCTTCCCCGAAATAAATAGGGATCTCGATAATCAAATGCAGGCTCTTGTAGCCATTCTTCTTAGGATGCTTCATATAATCCTTTTCTTTGATAACCTCGATATCTCCCTGCTTTTTTAGGTGATCGGCAACCTCGTAGACCTCGTCCTCGAAGGGGCAAACCACCCGGATGCCGATCAGGTCATTGAGATTTTTTTGCGCGGTCTTAAAGTCGGTAGACAAGCCCTTTCTCACTAATTTATTGTAAATGCTTTCCGGCGTCTTGATCCGGCTGCTTAGCTGATTCACAACCGTGCGGCCTTTTTTCTTGGATAATTCCGCGTCGATCATGGCTAGCTTGGCTAAGAGAATATCAATGGCACATTGGCTTTTTAGCTGGTAGCTGGATTCATAGACACACTTACGGATCTTGTTAATTGATTTCTGAGAACTAACAAAATTCTTATAACGACGTTTAAATTTTGAACTCTTTTTGGGAGCCTCCACATCTTTTGAAGACTCGGCATGTTTCTTTGTCATCGAAACACCTCCCCACTTGATAAATACCTACTGCCATTATACGTCTGTGGCACTGGACATTACCAGTAAAATTATGGTAAATTCTACTTAAGCTAGATAAGGAGGTTTTTATCATGGCAGTAGTACATGTAAGCAAAGATAATTTTAAGGAAGAAGTATTAGAATCAAAGGTTCCGGTTTTGGTAGATTTTTGGGCCACCTGGTGTGGACCTTGCCAGATGGTGGCGCCTATTTTGGAAGAACTTTCAGAGGAACTTTCTGATGTCAAGATCTGCAAGGTGGATGTAGATAAGGAGCCGGAGCTTGCAAGAGAGTATCGGGTGATGTCTATCCCTATGTTCTATGTATTTAAGGATGGCCAGGTTGCAAAAAGAGCAGTGGGAGCCCAGGACAAGGATGAGCTTATTGCTATGATGAAATAAATGCCTAAATAAATTGACAAATGGGTGTCAGTGACAGATAATGTTGAGATAGATTAAAAACTTAAATTGTGGATTTTTAAATTTAAAAACTTGCAAAAAAGGACCGGTATTAAGGATCCTTTGAAGCAAGAATGAAGCGGAAAGGCGGAGAGCTTAAGATGAAAAAGAGAGTGGTAGTTGCCTTGGGACATAAGGCACTTGGAGTTACTATGCCGGAACAGTTGGAGGCAGTTAAAAAATCTGCCAAGGTGATCGCAGATTTGGTGGAAGCCGGTGATCAGGTAGTGATTACCCACAGTAATGCGCCTCAGGTTGGTATGATCCATACTGCAATGAACGAATTTGCAAAGATGCACGAAGATTATACGGCAGCACCTATGTCTGTATGCTCAGCGATGAGCCAGGGATATATTGGCTATGACCTTCAGAATGCCATCAGGGAGGAACTGATGGACCGGGGAATTTACCGTACAGTAAGTACCATATTGACCCAGGTAGTCGTAGATCCTTATGATGAGGCCTTCTACACCCCAACCAAGGTTTTGGGCCGTTATATGAATGCAGAAGAGGCGGCTATGGAGCGCAAGAAAGGTAATTACGTTGTGGAGGAGCCTGGAAAAGGTTTCCGTCGTATCGTTTCTGCACCAAATCCGGTACGTATCGTTGAGATTGACGCTGTGAAGGCCTTGTTAGATGCCGATCAGATTGTAATTGCCTGCGGAGGTGGCGGAATTCCTGTGCTGGAGCAGGACAATCGCTTAAAGGGTGCCAGCGCGGTAATCGAGAAGGATTTGACTGCAGGAAAGCTGGCAGAAGAGGTAGACGCAGATGAACTTGTTATGCTTACCAGCGTAGAGAAGGTTAAGATCAACATGGGCCGTCCGGAGGAGGAAGACCTTGGAGAGATTTCCTTAGATGAGGCCAAAAGATATATGGAAGAGGGCCATTTTGGAATCTATAATATGCTTCCCAAATTCAGTGCTTCGGTTTCCTTTGTGGAGAAGCGAGAGGGAAGAAGTGCCCTTATTACTTCTTTTGAGTGCTTAAAGGATGCAAGAAAAGGTAAGACCGGTACCAGGATCCTTGCAGACAAGGAAAGTCAGGAATAAGAAATATAAGATAAGAAATAAAATAATAACGCAGATGAGAAAGGATGGGTCCTAGCTTAAGGCTCCATCCTTTTTTGCATCCGTTTTCTCTGTTTTTTATGTGTCTTTTTTGTGTTCTTTATTCATGTAAATTGACTTATCCACTTGCAAAAGATATACTATTTATGTTAATGAGTAAAATTTTCGAAAGGATACGGTTAGATGAAGTGCCCATATTGTAATCATCCAGATACCAAAGTCATAGATTCCCGTCCCAATGATGAGGGAACCGCAATTCGACGACGCAGAGCTTGTGATTTTTGTGGGAAGCGTTTCACTACCTATGAGAAGGTCGAGACCATTCCGCTTTCCATTATTAAGAAGGATAATACAAGAGAAAAATATAATAGAAGCAAGATTGAGAATGGTATCTTGAGGGCATGTTACAAGAGACCGGTATCCACAGATGCGGTGAAGGAAGTCATTGACCGCGTTGAGACTAGTATATATAAGCAAGAAGCGAAGGAAATTCCCAGCAGTCTTGTGGGAGAGATTGTCATGGAGGAATTGAAGGATTTGGACGAGGTGGCCTATGTAAGGTTTGCCTCTGTTTATCGTGAGTTCAAGGATGTGAATACATTTATGGACGAGCTCAAAAAAATTTTAGAGTAATCATTTTAGAGTAAATATGCATTGAGTTTTGAATATAAGGATTGATATTGGATGAGAACATATAAATTAACCATTTCCTATGATGGTAGCAGATACCAGGGATGGCAGCGTCAGGCAACCACTGACAATACCATCCAGTTTATCTTAGAGTGGAGTATTAGTAAGCTTGTAGGTTATAAGGTTCAGGTAGACGGGTCCGGCCGCACGGATGCGGGAGTTCATGCCAGGGGACAGGTGGCAAGTGTCCGTCTTTCCAGATTGTACGACGTGAGAGAACTTAGGGATTCCCTGAACCGTTATTTGCCTGAGGATATTCGGATCCTTAAGGTGGAGCTTGTGCGCAATGGCTTTCATGCAAGAAAGAGCGCCAAGGGGAAGAAGTACGAGTATTATATCGATTGCAGAGAGAAACCGGATGTATTTTCAAGAAGATATTGTTATCATTATCCGGAGAAGTTAGACATAGAGGCTATGAGAAATGCAGTGCCATATCTTATCGGGCCTAAGAATTTTACGAGTTTTACGGATGATAAGGAGTGTAAGGATCCGGTTCGTAAAATTACAAATATCAAGATTGTAAGTAACGGGGAGAAGGTTCGTATTACCTACTATGGTACCGGATTTTTATATCATATGGTGCGGATCTTAACAGGTACCCTCCTAGAGATCGGAACCGGAAAGCGGGAGGCTTCTATGCTACCGGTAGTGATCGCGGCGGAGGATCGGAGCCTTGCGGGATTTTTGGCTCCCGCCAGAGGCTTGTTTTTAAGAAAGGTATACTACTAAGCCCGGTCTGGCCAGAGACTGTCTGGGCTTTTCAAAAGATGAAGCAAGGAGGCTTCGATGGTGGATATTAGATATATCCGCCATCGAAGCCAATTATTTGTCCGGTCATATAAAAGGGAGTATTTACCGTATCCCAAATCATTTGGGCGGCTTCCTCAGAGGTGGCAAAACGGCCAATGGGAATTTCATAGGCTAGATTTTCCCTGTCCTCCTCGGAGAGCATCTGATTCATATCCGTGTCGATGACTCCGAAGGCGATGGCATTGACCTGAATATTGTTGGGAGCCATTTCCTTGGCCAGGGCTTGTGTCAAACCGTTGACTCCGGCCTTTGTAGCAGAGTAGGCCACCTCGTAGGAGGCACCGACAAGCCCCCACATGGAGGATACATTTAGGATCCTGCCTCCTCCGGCCCTTAGCATGCCGGGGATTGCCATTTTACAGCAATAAAATACAGAGGATAAATTGGTCTGCAGAATCCGGCCCCATTCTTCCTCGGTCATGTCATGAAGCAGGCCCATATGGGAGATACCTGCATTGTTAATAAGGACATCCAGATGATGCCCATTCTTTTTAATTTGTGAGAACATATCTTCCACATCAGAAAAAGAGCCAACATCCCCTTGAAGGACACAATAGGAGGATTCGGGAATCGCATCCAGAGCCTTTTTAAGCTCCTCCATCTGTTCCTTGGAACTTCTATAATTCAGATAAAGAAAGTAGCCTTCTTTGGCGAATTTTAGGGCACAGGCCCGGCCGATTCCCCGGGAGGCACCGGTGATTAATATACATTTTTTCATGGATAAATCCTTTCATTTTTGTAGATGGAAATGATTGACAATGATGTCTGGCATCGTTTTATTATAACTTTAAAACATTGATATTTAAAGTTTAGAATGCTAAGATATTAACAGAAAGTGCAATCAGAAACTAGGAAGCAAACAAGCATAATTAAAATTCAAAAGGAGAGCCCCGATGATTGATGAAGCAAGAGAATTTGCAACAAAGGCACATGAGGGTCAGGTACGTAAAGGAACTCACAGACCCTACATCGTACATCCAATTGAAGTAGCAGAGATTGTATCAAGTATCACAAAGGACAAGGAAGTCATAAGTGCGGCACTTTTGCACGATACCATAGAAGATTGCAAGGGTGTTACAAAGGACCTTTTGACCAAGCGTTTTTCTAAGCGAGTGGCAGACCTTGTAGGCCAGGAAAGCGAGGACAAGACCAAGACCTGGCATGAGAGAAAGGCGGCAACTATAGAACATTTAAAGACTGCTCCCCGGGAGGTCAGAATCATTGCACTGGCAGATAAGCTGTCCAATATGCGGGATATTAACAGGGATTATCCGGTAGTTGGAGAGGACTTGTGGAACCGCTTTCGTATGAAAGATAAGAATATTATCGGCTGGTACTACAAGGGAGTCAGGGATGTTCTTAAGGAGGAGTTTGAGGGGGTTCCGGCCTTTAAGGAGTATTGCACATTGATTAAAAAATATTTTGGCGACTAGAAATCTTGAGCCGGGATAGAGTTTGGAGAAGTTAGATGGGACGTGGAAAAGGAAAGAAGAATGCCAAGCAGAAAATAGTAGAAGCGGCTTGGCAGTTGTTTTATGAAAAAGGATTTAGCGGAACGACTGTGGACGATATTATTGAATTATCCGATACATCCAAGGGATCCTTTTATTATTACTTTAATACAAAGGATGAGCTTTTAAATACCCTGTCTATTATGTTGGATGATCAATATGAGCTTTTAGAGGCCGGTATGGATCCTGAGATGAATAGCTATGAGAAGCTTTTGTATTTGAACCATGAAATCCACAAGTGGATGGAGGAGAATGTTCACATTGAGCTTCTGACTTCTCTATATTCTACCCAGTTGGCAGCCAGTGGAAAAAGCTGTCTTTTAAATCACAACAGGGTTTATTTTCGTTTGATTACTAAGATCGTGGATGAGGGCCAGCTCAGGGGGCAGATTAAGCAGGATGCTCCGGTTATGGAGATTGTAAAATATTATGCCATGTGTGAGCGGGCCCTGGTTTCTGATTGGTGCCTTAGTCGTGGGGAATACTCCCTGGTAGAAGCTAATACCAAATATATGGCTTATATGATGGAGCATTATAGAGCCTAGAAGATATCCAATAGAATATTATATAGGATATCTTCTAGGATGTCATATGGGCTGGATTACTATGAAGTCAGGAAGATGGAGAAGAAGGACATGTATGACATTGGAATTGTAGGAGGCGGGATTGCCGGCATGACTGCTGCCATTTATGGCCTGCGGGCAGGAAAGTCCGTAGTGCTTTTTGAAGGCACCGGCTTTGGGGGTCAGATGCTCCTAACCTCCCATATAGAGAACTATCCGGGAATTTCTAGGATTTCAGGAAATGACCTGGCAGAGAATTTAAGGGGCCAGGTGGAAGCGCTTGGCGCTAAGATTCAGCGGGCAAGTGTCAAAGAGATTGTTCTTAGAGATCAAGAAAAAGATCAGGAAAAACTGATCGTGACAGAGCAGGGAGAATTTCCTTGTAAGACCCTAATACTTGCCACAGGACAGACCCACAGAAAATTAGGGGTTCCCGGGGAAGATCAGTTTGCAGGTCTTGGAGTTTCCTACTGTGCTGTTTGCGACGGAGCCTTTTTTAAGGGCATGAATGTAGCAGTGGTGGGAGGAGGAAGTACGGCTCTTGAGGATGCAGCCTACCTATCCAATCATTGCAGCAAGGTCTATCTAATCCACAGGAGGGATGCCTTCCGCGGGGAGGACTACCTGGTAGAAAGATTAAGAGAAAAATCCAATGTGGAATTTATCTTAAATACAATCGTAACTGAAATTGAGGGAAGTTTTGCAGTCGAAAAAGTCAAGCTTCATAATCTTCTTACAGACGAAGATGGGAAACTTTCTGTAGAGGGAGTCTTTATTGCCATCGGTCAGGTCCCGAAAAATGAAGGCTATGCCCACTTGGTGGATCTTGATGAAGCCGGATATATAATAGCAGGAGAAGATTGCAAGACCTCGAGGGAAGGAATCTTTGCAGCAGGAGATTGTCGGACAAAAACCGTCAGACAGTTGGTGACAGCGGCGGCAGATGGGGCCCTTGCAGCCTTAGGGGCAACAAAAGCCTGTGAAAAATAATTACAAATGAAATATTTTGGTTTGTTTTAGGTGAGATGAAAGCTATTGCTTGCTATTTGAGTCAAATAGGAGTAAAATTGTTTCAAACAAAGAAAGGAGATGCTCGAAATGAAAACGATCAGTATCAGACTAGAGGATTCAATTTACGAGGAATTGAGTGCTATGCTTGATTCAATGGGTCAGACAAAGCAGACTTTTTATGAAACCTTTACTAGAACTGCATTGAGAGAGAGAAGTATTCCGTTCATTATCAAGGCACCGCTTTCAGATACGCATGCAAATAACAATAGCAAGTTAGAAGCATTTGCAAGGCTTGAGGCATCTAGAAAGGCTGCAACAGAGACTATTGATTATGATGCTGAGAGGGAGGAAGCGATGAATGAGAAATTCGGTATTGTTGATTGATACGAACATACTTTTGAATTATATCACGAACCGTGAGGATCCGTATCTTGAGCAGTCTGTAGAGATTGTAAGAAAGTGTGCAATTGGTGAATGTACTGGCTACATTGCATTTCATACGCTTTCTACTCTCTGGTATGTTCTGAGAAAGCGTAGTGACAGCGTACGCAGACAGAATCTGAAAGATATATGTGAGATATTCACTGTCGCAACTGCATCACAGACAGAGATACTTGATGCAATTGAAAAAAGATTCCTTTGCAGATTTCGAGGATTGCTTGCAGGATAAATGTGCAAAGGATGTCGGAGCGGATTACATTATTACCTGCAATGTGCGAGATTTTGAAAATTCCGAGGTCCCGGCAATCACACCAGATGATTTTATAAAAATATACAGATAAAGATATTCATGTTATGAAGAGCTTAATAATGAAAAAAGCAGGGGCTATTTTCTTGTTAATTCAAGAAAGCCTCTGCTTTTTTCTTATTTAAACCCTGCTTTTTAAAGCGCTGTCTTTTCCGGTACCAAAATGATCCTTCTTAAGGATCTCATAAGCCTTCTCATAGGCCCCCTCTCTCATAAGCTTGACCATCTTCTTGGCATTATCATTGGTTCTTTTAATCTCCATTCCGTTTCGGACAGAGTACTGGCCGATGCGGATCAATTCCGATAAGTTGTTCTCGTAAATCTTATTGATGCGTTCATTATCCAAAATGCTGATGATTTCCATATGCATATCGGTATCAGCAAGTTCCCAGTCATAGTTACTGTCGGAACAGGCGCACATCCGTACCACCTTCTCCTCGATGCGATAGGAGTACTCTTCGTTGCGGCCGGAGGTGAAAATCTGCTTAAAGGCAGCTCCCTCAAGTAACTCTCTCAACTGATAAAGTTCGTAAATGTCCCGGTCTGTAATCTCCTTAACGGTCAGAGATTTATAATAATCCGTAACAATAAGACCATCATCCTGCAATCGGTGGATAGCTGTGCGGACAGGACTGCGGCTCATGCCCAGCTCTTCTGTCAGCTTGGCCTCCGTTAAAGTCATTCCCGGCGGATAGGTAAGGTGTAATATATTTTCTTTAATTTTCTCATAAGCCTGGTTGGCGAGAGAAGTCGTTTTTTCAGCCATAATGAAACTCCCATCTAAGGGATGTCAGGGTAAATCCGGACATCGCATGAATGTATACAATTATACTATAACTAAATGTCAAATACAACCGAAAAACGTCGTTAAAATATTGACATCGAAGGAGGATGGTGTTAGCATGAAGTCACAAGGAAGTTGTATACAAATTTTTTAATTGTATACAAATCTGGATACTTGTATACAATCATCCAGAGCCTGATAAAATGAAACAGATTTAAGAAAACATATAATTTTATTGGTCAAAAAGGGAGGTATTTTCATGAAATTAGGGTTTATCGGAACAGGAAATATGGCATCAGCTATGATGGGTGGTATCATTAAGAAAGGCATCGTCAGTGCAGATGAGATCATTGGTGCAGATGTATATGAAGCAGGAAGAGAGAAAGTTAAAGAACAGTTCGGAATTCATGTGACAGCCGACAACAACGAAGTAGTTGAGAAGGCAGAAGTAGTAATCCTTTCTGTAAAGCCACAGTTTTATGCAGACGTAATCGCAGGTATCAAGGATAAGGTAAGACCGGACCAGATCATCATCACCATCGCTCCGGGAAAGACCCTGGCATGGCTGGCAGAGCAGTTTGGGGAGGATGTTAAGATCGTACGTACCATGCCAAATACACCGGCTATGGTTGGTGCAGGAATGACAGCTGCTTGCCCAAATAAGAACATGACAAAAGAAGAGACAGAATATGTAAAGAGAATTCTCGGAAGCTTCGGAGAAGTTGAGGTTGTTGGGGAAGGCCTTATGGACGTAGTTGTATCTGTAAGCTCCAGCTCACCGGCTTACGTATTTATGTTCATCGAGGCTATGGCAGATGCCGCAGTAGAAGGTGGTATGCCAAGAGCCCAGGCTTACAAATTTGCAGCCCAGGCAGTTATGGGAAGTGCCAAGATGGTATTAGAGACAGGAAAGCATCCGGGAGAGCTTAAAGATATGGTTTGCTCACCGGCAGGAACAACCATTGAGGCAGTACGTGAGTTGGAAGCACATGGCTTCAGAAGTTCCATTATCGAAGCAATGGAGAAATGTACAGCAGTTTCTAAGTCCATGTAAGATAAAGATGCTAGGGTAAAAAAGTCTGATCAAGACATTATGTAAAAACATATAGAAGAATCCTCCGGCAGAGCGGCCTGCCGGAGGATTCTTTTATTTGGTTATAAAAAAAACAATCGAACAGGCTCTTTACGGAAACAGGCTTTTCCGCTAAAATGAAGGAGATTGCGACACAAGCAAACAAAGACTTGGCCCTAACTAAAAATTTAGAGAAAAGAGGTAATATAAAATGGCAAATCCAATCGTAACCTTTGAAATGGAAAACGGTGATCTAATCAAAGCGGAATTATATCCGGAGATTGCTCCCAACACAGTTAATAACTTTATTTCCCTGATCAATGACAAGTTCTACGACGGACTTATTTTCCACCGTGTTATTAATGGTTTCATGATCCAGGGAGGATGCCCAAACGGCAACGGAATGGGAGGCCCGGGATATAGTATCCAGGGAGAATTTTCCCACAATGGTATTGCCAATGATTTAGCCCATACGGCAGGTGTCTTATCTATGGCAAGAGCTATGAATCCAAATTCTGCCGGATCTCAGTTCTTCATTATGCATAAGGATGCGCCTCATCTTGACGGCGAATATGCAGCCTTTGGTAAGGTTATCGAGGGTATGGATGTAGTCAATAAGATTGCAACTACTATGACCGATTACAGTGACAGACCCATGGAGCCACAGAAGATGGCTAAGGTTACCGTAGACACCCAGGGTGTGGATTATCCGGCACCGAAGAAGATGTAAAAACCAGGCTTGCTAAGGCTTATCCGGGTTATATGACAATTGTAATATGTGCTGCCCCATTTAGGAGCAGCGCATATTGTGCGTTAATAGAGAAGGAGTCCAAAGAACATGGGTATGGTTCAGACAGACAAACTGATATATGAATATTTGAAAAGAGACGAGGAAGGCCATGTGATCGGCGCCTCCAGGGCTATCGACCAGGTGGATATTGATGTGGTGGAAGGGCAATTTGTTGCCATTTTAGGCCACAACGGTTCCGGAAAGTCTACCCTTGCCAAGCATATGAATGCCATTTTAGTTCCGACAGAAGGCACCATGTGGGTAGAGGGCCGCGATACCAAAAAGCCGGAGGAGCTTTGGAATGTCAGACAGACCGCCGGTATGGTATTTCAAAATCCTGACAATCAGATCATCGGAACTGTAGTAGAAGAGGACGTGGGATTCGGACCGGAAAATCTTGGAGTCCCCACAGAGGATATTTGGACCAGGGTGGAGGAGAGCCTAAAGGCGGTGGGGATGATCGAGTATCGCCACCATTCTCCCAACAAACTTTCCGGAGGGCAGAAGCAAAGAGTGGCCATTGCAGGAGTGGTAGCCATGGAGCCTAAATGCATCGTCCTTGATGAGCCTACGGCCATGCTAGATCCCATGGGACGAAAGGAAGTTTTAAGAACCGTACAGGAACTTAGGAAAAAGAAGAAGGTAACGGTGATCCTTATTACTCATTATATGGAAGAAGTGGTAGACGCAGATTTAGTCTATGTGATGGATCACGGTCATGTGGTGATGCAGGGGACTCCGAGAGAGATTTTTTCTCAGGTAGACACCCTAAAGAAATATCGCTTGGATGTGCCTCAGGCTACCTTATTGGCGGATGAATTAATCAAACGAGGACTGGATATTCCGAAGGGAATTCTTACAAAGGAAGAGTTGGTGGAGGCAATATGTCGATTAAGCTAGAACATTTAAATTACATATACAGTCAGGGAACTGCCTATGAAAAGCATGCCCTGAAAGATATTTGCCTGGAGATCCCCCACGGAGAATTTGTAGGAGTGATCGGCCATACAGGCTCAGGAAAATCTACCTTGATCCAGCACCTTAACGGTTTGGTCAAGGCCACAAGCGGTGCCCTTTATTATAACGGAGAAAATATTTATTCGGACGGATATGATCTCAAGGCTTTAAGAAACCAGGTGGGACTGGTATTTCAATATCCGGAGCACCAGCTCTTTGAGATCGATGTTCTTACTGATGTTTGTTTCGGCCCTAAAAATCAAGGCCTGTCGCCGGAAGAATGTAAGGAAAGAGCCATAGAAGCTCTGCGTCTTGTAGGTCTTCCTGAAGAATATTATAAGTCTTCCCCCTTTGAGCTTTCCGGAGGTCAGAAACGCCGCGTGGCCATTGCAGGCGTATTGGCGATGAAACCTAAGGTCCTGGTTTTAGATGAGCCTACCGCAGGTCTAGATCCTAAGGGGCGGGATGAGATCCTCGACCAGATTGCATATTTACATAAGGAAAGTGATCTGACCGTCATTTTGGTCTCCCACAGCATGGAGGATATTGCAAAATATGCAGACCGTATCATCGTCATGAATCACGGACAGGTCATGTACAATGACATCCCGAAGAAAGTATTTGCCCATTATAAAGAACTGGAGGAAGTGGGACTTGCGGCTCCCCAGGTGACTTATATTATGCACGATTTAAAGCAAAGGGGAATGGATGTGAACTTTCAGGCCACGTCCATAGAGGAAGCTGCAGATAGTATTATGAATGCACTGGAGAAGAGAAAATGATACGAGACATAACCATCGGACAATATTACCCGGCCAACAGCCCGGTGCATCGGCTGGATCCCAGGGTCAAACTTGTGTGCACCCTGCTTTATTTAATTTCCCTGTTTTTATTTAAAAGTATTTCAGGATATTTAATTGCCACCGTATTCTTATTTGCCATTATCAATCTCTCAAGGGTTCCCTTTTCCTATATCGTAAAGGGCTTAAAACCCGTTGTGATGCTGCTTATGATCACGGTTTTGTTCAACTTGTTTTTAAATAGGGAGGGAGATACCCTTTTCCATGCCTGGATTTTTACCGTGACAGATGTGGGACTTACTACCGCGGTTTATATGGCAATCCGCTTAATCTATCTGATTATCGGATCCTCCCTTATGACATTTACCACCACGCCAAATGAGCTGACAGACGGTATTGAGGCCGTCCTTGGACCTTTAAACAAGATCCACGTGCCGGTGCATGAGATCGCTATGATGATGTCCATTGCCCTTCGTTTTATTCCCATTCTTTTGGAGGAAACGGACAAGATCATGAAGGCGCAGATTGCCAGAGGCGCAGACCTAGAAAGCGGAAATATGATTCAAAAGGCTAAGGCTATGATTCCTATTTTGGTGCCCTTGTTTGTATCCGCCTTCCGAAGAGCCAACGATCTGGCCATGGCCATGGAAGCCAGATGCTACCGTGGGGGCGAGGGGCGAACCAAGATGAAGCCCTTAAAATATAAGGCGAAAGACTATAGGGCCTATGCCATTATGATTATTTATGTGATCGTCCTTGTGGTCATCGGAAGGGCCTTCCCCTTACATATTTGGATTTTTTAGAAAAAAATTTAGATTGGAAATAGAAAATGTCTAGAAGAATAAGACTTAGGGTTGCCTACGATGGCACCAATTATTGCGGCTGGCAGGTGCAGCCCAATGGCCTGACGGTGGAGGAAGTCCTAAATCGAAAGTTAAGTGATCTGACAGGAGAAAAGATCCATATTATAGGGGCCAGCAGGACTGACTCCGGGGTTCATGCCCAGGGAAATGTGGCAGTCTTTGATACAGAGACAAGAATCCCCGCGGACCGTATTTCCTATGCCTTAAATCAGAGGCTCCCCCAGGATATTGTCATTGTAAAATCCGAGGAGGTTGCCCCTGACTGGCATCCCAGATATCAGGATCATATTGTAAAAACCTATGAGTACCATATTTGGAACAGTCCTGTAAAGCATCCCCTAAAGCAAAGATATAGCACCCATATTTCCTTTCCCTTGGATGTGGACCAGATGAGAAAGGGGGCTTCCTATATTGTGGGCACCCATGATTTTGCAAGCTTTTGCAATGTCCGCACCAATACAGAGGATACGGTGCGGCAGGTGTATGATATAGAGATTATAGAGCATAAAAATCCGGAACAGTGCGGAATTCCCGGAAATGAAATTATTATCCGGGTTAGGGGAAATGGTTTTTTATATAATATGGTTCGGATCATAGCAGGAACTTTGATCCGGGTAGGAAGAGGCTTTTATAGGCCGGAGAAAATTCAGGAGATATTAGAGAGAAAAGAACGGACAGCGGATGGAATTACGGCAGCTGCGGGAGGGCTTGTCTTGGTGAATATAGAATATGAAGACTGAAGCTTCAGGAGAAATGCGTTGCTGGTAAGTAAGCGCTGGGATTTTTTTGTGTGGGTGGGACCGTGCTGCAGGGGTGGGATCTACCGCAAAGACACGCTGCGTTTCCTACTCGCTTTCAGCCGGCTGATTCGCGAGGTCTTCCGCCAACTCGCGCTTTGCGCTCACTCAGGGCTTGCGCCCCTCGGCCCTTCGGGCACAAGGCGTAAGTCCTCGCTGCCGGCTGAAAGCTCCTGACGGAAACTCCGCTATCGTCTTTGCGGTAGATTCCACCCCTGAAGTACTCCCTTCCCATTCTACATAGAAAAATCATCAGCCACTTCCTTATTCAGCGGAAACTATATGATTTTTTGCTACGGTAAGTTTCAACCATCAGGAGCAGTCGCATTAAGCGGCTGTTTTTTGTATCTCAAAAGGAAACCCAGCATCTTTTTCTCATCTGTATCATGTGTGGTGGAAGTTCGATGCTGCAAGGGACCATACTATGTTGCGAAAAACATTGCGAGGCTTCCGTAGGGAGCTGCAGGCTGGCAGCGAGACTTACGCCTTGTGCCCGGAGGGCCGAGGGGGCTTATGGCCCCTCGTGAGCGCAAAGCGCGAGTTGGCGTAAGGCCTCGCGAATCAGCCGCCTGCAGCGAGTAGGAAACGCAGCATGTTTTTTGCAACATAGTATGGTCCCTTGCAGCCCACCAACCTTCCCACCTCGCATGAAGGTCTCTTTTTTTGCACTAGGCTTGAGGATGGAGTTCTCCTCTTAACTGTTTGATATCCGGAATGGCAGTCAGTACCGGATAAAGTACCACTGCAAGAATCAAACCGCTGCTTCCCTGGATGATGCTGGCAGGTACATTAAGTAGAGAGGTGGCTGCTCCGTATAAAACGGATTCAAAGAGGAAATAGCCTCCTGCTACAAATATAATATCTACGATGCCTCCAAGGATGACTGAGAGATAGCGGGTCTTTTTGTCTTTGGCAATTTTTAGATAGATCATTCCGCTAATGAAGGCAATCAGGCCCTTGATGATAAGGGTTGGTGCTACGAAAACAAAATATCCGCCCAAAAGGTCTGCCATGGCAGAGCCGATGCCTGCGGCTAAGAAGCCATATACAGGTCCTAGGATAATCCCTGATAAAATGACGATGGAATCTCCCGGGTGGATGTAACCGCCTGTGGCGGGGGTTGGGATGCGGATGGACATGGTTGCAACGCAGGCTAAGGCTGCGAATAGGGCTGTCATTACTAGTTTCTTTAAATTTTTGTTCATACTATACGACCTTTCTTTTTACTTTGTTCTTTTAACGTTATAAAACACCACTGATGTTGCAACCCACTTTATCCCTGGATTGGTCATTTGAAAATATCCAATTTCAAGAAAAATAATAAGACCAAAATTAAAGCCGCGACTAATTCATTAGTTGAAACTAAGGTGGAATATTGGCTGGTCTTGTGTTAGAATGAGATTTGGACATTTTTGTCTTTATGAGAAATAGAAGAAAAAGATCTGGGAAGTCCCAAGATCCATATTTTTAGAAAGAAGGGAATATAAAAATGACAAAAGTAGATATTATCTCCGGTTTCCTGGGAGCCGGAAAGACTACATTTATTAAAGAATTGGTAAGCCGTGTATATGCAGGAGAGAAGCTGGTTCTTATCGAGAATGAGTTTGGTGAGATCGGTATTGACGGTGGTTTTTTAAAGGATGCCGGCATTGAGATTACAGAAATGAATTCCGGTTGTATCTGCTGTACCTTGGTTGGTGATTTCAGCGAGGCCCTGCAGAAGGTTTTAGACCAGTATCAGCCGGACCGTGTTATCATTGAGCCTTCCGGAGTCGGAAAATTATCTGATATTGTAAAGGCTATTGAGGATGTGAAGAAGGATGCAGATATCGAAATCGACGGCCGCATTACGGTCGTAGACGGAAAGAAAGCAAAGATGTATCTGAAGAATTTCGGAGAATTTTTCGAAGACCAGGTACAGAATGCTTCTACCATTGTAGTAAGCCGTACCCAGCTTATGGATGATGCAAAATTAGAGGAGACCATTGGACTTTTAAGAGGGCAGAATGATAAGGCTGCCATTATTTCTACTCCGTGGGATAGCCTTAGCACCGAGGCCATTAAGAGAGCCCTGGCCCACAGAACCGGACAGGAAGATTTGTTTGAGGAGGAAGATCATAACCACCATCATGCATGTGGTTGCGGCCATGACCACGACCATGATCATGATCACGATCACGAGTGCGGCTGCGGCCATGATCATCATGACCATGATCATCATGACCATGAGCACGAGCACCATCATGATCACGAGCACCATCACGATCACGATCATGAACATCATCACGAGCATGAGCATGAGCATCATCACGAGCATGAGCATGAGCATGAGCATCATCATGACCATGACCATGCATGTGGCTGTGGCCATGACCATCATCACCATGATCACGACCATGAATGCGGCTGTGGCCATGACCATCACCATCATCACGCAGACGAAGTCTTCACCAGCTGGGGTAAGGAGACAGCTCACAAGTATACAGAAGAAGAGCTTGATTTTATTTTGAAAGCCTTGTCAGAGACTACTTCCTACGGAACTATTTTACGGTCCAAGGGTATTATTGCCATGGCAGACGGAAGCTGGAAGCAGTTTGACTTAGTGCCGGAAGAATATGAGCTTCGTGATGGACAGCCGGATTATACCGGACGAATCTGCGTCATTGGTACAGATGTAAAGGAAGAGGAATTGGCAAAATTATTCCATGTATAAGAGGAGATAAAAAACTATGGCAACACCAGTATTTATTTGCACAGGTTTCTTAGACAGTGGAAAGACAACCTTGGTGCAGGATACTCTTATGGAGCAGGAGTGGATGGAAGAGGGCTTGACTCTTCTTATCAGCTGTGAAGAGGGGGAAGTAGAATATTCCCCGGAGTATTTAAAAGAGAAAGATATGGCAATTTTGCAGGTGGATGAGTTTGAAAAGCTGAATGCAGCCTTCTTTAAAAACTGCGAGAAGAATTACCATCCGGTGCAGGTTGTCATTGAGTATAATGGCATGTGGAGTTTGGGCGATCTCCTGTCTATCAAATTCCCAAGATCCTGGGAGATTGCAGGTATTTACTCTACCATCAACGGCCAGACCCTGGATATGTACATGAAGAATATGAGAAATATGCTTATGGAGCCTTTGACAGAATCTTCTCTCATCATCGTAAATCGTTGCTCAGAGAATATGAACCGGTCAGGCTTCAGACGGGCCCTCAAGGTACAAAATCCCATGGCCCAGTTGATTTTTGAAGACTTAAATGGAAATATCATTGAGCCTACAGAGGATGACCTGCCCTTTGATATTAAGGGAGACAAGATCGTGATCGATGATATTGATTTCGGGGCCTGGTATGTAGATGCCTATGACCATCCGGAACACTACCTCCACAAAGAAGTAGAATTTGTGGCCCAGGTATTTAAGCCCAACGGCTTAGGTCCCAACTACTTTGTGCCGGTGCGAAAGATTATGACCTGCTGCGAGGCGGATACCAGATTTTATGGTTATCCCTGCCTGGTGGAGAAAAAGATCAATCTTCGCCGCCATCAATGGGTGAAACTAAGAGCCAGATTTGAGTATGAGCAGTTACCGAATAATTCAAAGAAAAATCCGGTACTGCATCTTATCGACCTGGAGCCGGCGGTAAAACCGGATCCGGAAGTTGTATTTATGGGATAAAGAGCCGGCCTTGACGCCTTGGGATTGTTCCGTGCTTTGCACTTTTGCAATCTTGCCCAAAATAAGAAATGAGAAAAAAATCGCAGGGGTACTGTAACGGCGCCGCTGCGATTTGTGGAATGAGAGAGACAGCTTGGCAAAATGCCAAGTGGAAAGGAATTTGAAACTATGAGGAGATTGACGAAAAGTATAGGGAGAATCCTTCTGACAATGGCCCTTCTTGGGCTTGTCAGCCTGCCGGTCCTGGCGGCGGATTCTGCAGATTATGTTCCGGATATGTATGCCAGCATTTGGTCCTTGGTACCTCCGGTGGTTGCTATAGTATTGGCGCTGATTACCAAGGAAGTATATAGCGCCCTATTTATCGGAATCCTGATCGGAGGTTTTTTCTGGTCCGGATTTCATGCAGAGAAGGCCATTTTACATGTCTTCCAGGATGGCCTGGTAGGCGTACTTACCGATAGCTACAACATGGGAATTCTAATTTTCTTAGTGATTCTTGGAATCATGGTTTGCATGATGAATAAGGCAGGAGGATCTGCTGCTTTTGGCCGTTGGGCTAAGGCCCATATTAAAAGCAGGGCCGGGGCCCAGTTTGCCACCATCGCCCTGGGTATTTTGATCTTCATTGATGATTATTTTAACTGTCTGACCGTGGGAAGTGTCATGCGTCCGGTTACAGACAGCCACAAGGTGTCAAGAGCCAAGCTGTCTTATTTAATTGACGCGACAGCGGCACCGGTTTGCATCATTGCACCGATTTCATCCTGGGCGGCAGCAGTTACGGGATTTGTAAAGGGAGAGGACGGCTTTTCTATCTTCGTCCGTGCCATTCCCTATAACTACTATGCCATCTTGACCATCGTTATGATGCTTACCCTAGTAATCCTAAATTTTGATTACGGCCCCATGAAGGAGCATGAGAAAAATGCCTTAGAGGGTGACTTATTTACCACGCAGGACCGGCCTTATGAAAATGCGCAGTCAGACCTGGTTTCTAACAAGGGTCATGTGATCGACCTGGTATTTCCGATTGTTTCTCTGATTATTTTCTGTGTAATCGGAATGCTCTATAGCGGAGGATTTTTTGCGGGAACCGGTTTTGTGGAGGCCTTCTCCGGAAGTGATGCTTCCGTAGGACTCATGCTCGGAAGCTTCTTTGCCTTAGTATTGACCGTTATCTTCTACGCAGCAAGAAAGGTGCTTCGCTTTACCGATTCTATGGCTTGTATTCCGGAAGGATTTAAGGCTATGGTACCTGCTATTTTAATCCTTTCCTTTGCATGGACCTTAAAATCCATGACCGACAGCTTAGGAGCTGCCCAGTATGTAGCAGACCTTATGAGCAATGCTGCGGGCAGCCTTATGCACCTTCTCCCGGCCATCATCTTTTTGGTAGGCTGCTTTTTGGCCTTTGCCACAGGAACTTCCTGGGGAACTTTTGGAATCTTAATTCCGATTGTAGTGGCAGTTTTTCAGGGAACCAATGAGACCATGATGATTATATCGATCTCAGCTTGTATGGCAGGAGCTGTATGTGGTGACCACTGTTCGCCCATCTCCGATACCACCATTATGGCATCGGCAGGAGGCCAGTGTAACCATGTAAATCATGTATCCACCCAGCTGCCTTATGCGATTACGGTAGCCATCGTTTCTGCCATCACTTATATGATCGCCGGTGTGGTACAAAATGCAGCTATCTGCCTGACCATAGGAATTCTCTTGCAGATCGGCGTCCTCTTAGCCATTCGAAAAATTACAAGTAACGCATAAAGAAGGAGATTATTTACATGAATATAAAAAATATTCCATCTTACCAACTCATCAAGGAGGAAGACTTACACGGCGTCCACGCCAAGGGCTATCTTCTAAGACACAAAAAAAGCGGAGCCAGAGTCCTTCTTATAGAGAATGATGACGAGAATAAGGTATTTAATATCGGTTTTCGGACCCCTCCGGCCAACAGTACCGGAGTGCCCCATATCTTAGAGCACAGCGTCCTTTGCGGCTCTAAGAATTTCCCGGCCAAGGATCCTTTTGTGGAGCTTGTTAAGGGGTCTCTCAATACCTTTTTAAATGCCATGACCTACCCGGATAAGACCGTTTATCCGGTGGCCAGCTGCAACGACAAGGACTTTCAGAATCTCATGCACGTCTATATGGATGCAGTATTCTACCCCAATATTTATGAACATGAGGAAATCTTTCGCCAGGAGGGTTGGAGCTATAAGCTAGATTCCAAGGAGGACAAGCTCATCCTAAGCGGTGTGGTTTACAATGAGATGAAGGGGGCCTTCTCATCACCGGAGGGCGTTTTGGACCGGGTGGTTTTAAATACCTTATATCCGGATACCTCCTATGCCAATGAGTCCGGCGGAGATCCGGAGGTTATCCCGGAACTTAGCTATCAGGAATTTTTGGATTTTCACAGCAAGTATTATCATCCATCCAACAGCTATATTTATCTTTACGGAAATATGGACATGGAAGAAAAACTTGCCTGGATGGACCGGGAGTATTTAAGTCATTTTGAAAAAATTACAGTAGATTCTGAGATTAAGCTTCAGGCGCCATTTACTGCCATGAAGGAAGTTAGCATTCCTTATTCCATTTCCAGCGAGGAGGATGAGGAAAATCAGACTTATCTGTCTTACAACAAGAGTGTAGGAACCAGTTTGGACAGGGAACTCTACCTGGCTTTTCAGGTCTTAGACTATGCCCTGCTTTCCGCTCCTGGAGCGCCCTTAAAGAAGGCCCTCACCGATGCGGGTATCGGAGATGATATTTTAGGCTCCTATGACAATGGCATTTACCAGCCGATTTTTTCGGTCATTGCAAAGAATGCGAATGCTGATCAGAAGGATGAATTTGTTAAGATCATCGAGCAGGTACTGTCTGATATTGTAAAGAAGGGTGTGGACAAAAAGGCTATCCAGGCGGGAATTAACTATTTAGAGTTCCGTTACCGGGAGGCAGACTTTGGAAATTATCCCAAGGGCCTCATGTACGGCCTTCAGATTATGGATAGCTGGCTCTATGATGAGGACCAGCCTTTTATCCACTTGGAGGCTCTGGATACCTTTGAATTTTTGAAAAAGATGCTAGATAGCTCTTACTATGAAAATCTCATCAAGAAATATATTTTAGACAACACCCACGGGGCCATCGTTCTTGTGGAGCCGGAAAAGGGAAGAACTGCCAGAATGGATGCAGAGTTGGACGAGAAACTTCAGGCCTACAAGGCTTCTTTAAGTGAGGACCAGTTAGAAGACTTGATAAGAAGGACCAAGGCTTTGGAAGAATACCAGTCCGCACCGGAGGATCCGAAGGCTCTAGAAAAGATTCCTGTATTGCAGCGAGAGGACATTTCCAAGGAGATCGCGCCGATTCAGAACCGGGAGATCTTTGTATCCGGCCTTCCGGTCCTCCTTCATGAGGTGGAGACCAACGGCATCGGCTATGTGACCCTGCTTTTTGACTTTACCAAGGTGGGAGAAGACCTCCTTCCCTATGTGGGAATTTTACAGGCGGTTCTTGGAATCATTGACACAGACCATTATGACTACGGGGAGCTCTTTAACGAGATTAACCTAAAGACCGGTGGAATCGGTACATCCTTAGAGCTTTACAATGATATTTCCGATGTGAAAAATAAGGGCTTTAAGGCCACCTTTGAGATTAAGGCCAAGGCTTTATATAGCCAGCTCCCTACCGCTTTTGAGATGATGGGAGAGATTTTAACAGAGTCAAAATTGGAAGATGAGAAGCGCCTGCTTGAAATCCTTATGATGTTAAAATCCAGACTCCTTATGAAATTTACAAGTTCCGGCCACAGTACGGCGGCCTTAAGGGCCATGTCCTACTCCTCCCCGTCTGCCAGATTAAAGGATATGACAGGAGGCATCGAGTTCTATGAACTGATCAAGGACTTGACCGATCATTTTGAGGAGAAGAAAGGGGACCTGATTGCAAAATTACAAAAGCTTACGAAAATCTTATTCCGTATCGACAATGTAATGATCAGCTACACAGCTCCTACAGAGGCTTCTGATAAATTGGGAGACTATGTGGAAATCTTAAAGCGGACCCTCTATAAAGAAAAGCCGGAAGAAAAGCCCCTGAATCTGCTTTGCCGGAAGAAGAATGAAGGCTTTAAGACTGCTTCCAAGGTCCAGTATGTAGCCCGGACAGGAAATTTCTTAGACTATGGGGCAGACTATCACGGTGCCTTAAACATTTTAAAGGTCATTTTAAGCTACGATTATCTCTGGCAAAATGTTCGTGTAAAGGGAGGCGCCTACGGTTGTATGAGCAACTTTAGCCGCACCGGAGAATCTTATTTCGTATCCTACAGAGATCCTAATCTTAGACAGACCATGGAAATCTATGAGGGAGTGGTAGATTATCTAAAGAATTTTGATGTCAGCGACAGAGATATGACCAAATATATCATTGGAACCATCAGTAATATTGACCAGCCCATGACCCCGGCTACCAAGGGAGACCGGTCCCTAAGTCTATACATGAGCCATGTGACCGAGGAGATGATAAAGACAGAAAGAAGCCAGATTTTAACTGCCACAAAAGAAGATATCAGTGCCCTGGCCAAGGTGGCAGAGGCCATGCTTCAGGCAGACCAGATCTGTGTCATCGGGGGCGAAGATAAAATCGAAGAAAATGCAGACATGTTTATGAATGTTACCAAGTTCTAGAAAAGGAGAGACCATGAGAGAGGATTTTAAATCCGGATTTGTAACTTTGGTAGGAAGACCAAATGTAGGAAAATCAACTTTAATGAATTATTTGATCGGACAGAAGATTGCCATCACCTCCAACAAACCCCAGACGACCAGAAACCGCATCCAGACTGTCCTTACCACAGACGAGGGTCAGATCGTATTTGTGGATACCCCGGGAATTCATAAGGCAAAAAATAAGCTGGGGGAATATATGGTCAATGTGGCAGAGCGGACCCTAAACGAGGTGGATGTGGTCTTGTGGCTGGTGGAGCCGACCACCTTTATCGGCGCAGGCGAGCAGCACATTGCCAAGCAGCTGGGCCGGGTCAAAACCCCGGTGATCCTAGTGATCAACAAGACGGACAGCGTTCCGACAGAAAAAGTTTTGGAGTCCATCAATGCCTATAAAGACATTTACGATTTTGCAGAGATCGTACCGGTATCTGCAAGAAGCGGGGCAAATACAGAGGAGCTTTTAAAGACCGTAATAAAATATCTGCCCTATGGACCTATGTTTTACGATGAGGATACTATTACCGACCAGCCGGAGCGCCAGATCGTGGCCGAGATTATCAGAGAGAAGGCCCTCCACAGCCTCAATGAGGAGATCCCTCACGGCATAGCAGTGGCCATCGACCAGATGAAGAAAAAGGGAAAGGTCACCCATATCGATGCCACCATTATCTGTGAGAGGGACAGCCATAAGGGCATTATTATCGGCAAACAGGGCAGCATGCTAAAGAAAATCGGCAGCACTGCCAGATATGAGATTGAGAAAATGCTGGGCAACCAGGTCAACCTAAAACTTTGGGTTAAGGTGAAAAAAGACTGGAGAGACAGCGAGTACTTAATGAAAAACTTTGGATACCGGGACGAGAATGAATTTTAAGAAAATTTAGCAGAGCTCGGGAGAGATGAATGACAGGTGAAAAAAGGTGAGAAATCAGATCAGTGTTACCGGCATGGTCCTTCAGGCAGGGCCGGTCGGTGAGTATGACAGGCGGCTGGTGATTCTTACAAAAGAGCGGGGGAAAATATCAGTCTTCGCCAGGGGGGCCAGAAGACCAAACAGCCCCCTGATGGGAGTTAGCAGTCCATTTTCATTTGGAACATTTGCCTTGTATGAGGGGCGGACATCATATAGCTTGATGTCGGCCTCTATTTCCAATTATTTTGCTGGTCTTCGCACCGATGTGGAGGGGGCCTACTATGGCTTTTATTTTATGGACCTGGCAGGCTACTATGCCAGGGAGGCCTGTGATGAAAGCCAGATGCTAAAGCTTTTGTACCAGACCCTCAGGGCCTTGGAAAATGAGCACATTCCCAACCGCCTGGTTCGAAGAATTTACGAGCTTCGGACCATCACTATTAACGGGGAAGGCCCCCAGGTCTTTGAGTGTGTTGCCTGCGGGGCCAAGGAAGAGGGGATGACCTTTAGCGTAAAACGGGGCGGCCTGCTTTGCAAAAAATGCCAGGAGGCCTTGAAAGAAGGAAGGAAGCTTCTTCCCTCCACCACCTATACCTTGCAGTATGTGATTAGCTCCCCCATAGAAAAGCTATATAATTTTATAGTAAAGGATGAGGTCTTGGAGGAGTTTGAAGATTTGATGAATGGCTACCTTCGTGCGTATGTAAATAAATCCTTTAAATCTCTGGAAATCCTAGAGACAATTGCGGATTAAGACTTGAAAAGCAAGAAGGCCTTTTGTATAATTGTTCTTAATGTTGAGGAAAGGAAGGACATAAGATGGTAGAGAAGACGATGGACAAGATCGTAGCCCTGGCAAAATCCAGAGGATTTGTATATCCGGGTTCAGAGATATATGGAGGTTTGGCCAATACTTGGGATTATGGAAATCTCGGTGTTGAGCTTAAGAATAACGTAAAGAAAGCTTGGTGGCAGAAGTTTATACAGGAGTCTCCTTATAACGTAGGAGTAGACTGTGCGATTCTTATGAATCCTCAGACTTGGATCGCCAGCGGACACTTGGGAGGATTCAGCGACCCTCTGATGGATTGTAAGGAATGCCATGAGAGATTCCGGGCAGACAAGATCATTGAAGACTACTGTGCAGAGCATGGTATAGCGATCGAAGGAAGCGTTGACGCTTGGGATCATGAGAAGATGGAAGCATTTATTGAAGAGAACAATGTGCCATGCCCAACCTGCGGCAAGCACAACTTCACAGAGATCCGTGAGTTTAACCTGATGTTCAAGACCTTCCAGGGAGTTACAGAGGATGCCAAGAATACGGTATACTTAAGACCTGAGACCGCGCAGGGAATCTTTGTAAACTTTAAGAATGTACAGCGTACATCCAGAAAGAAGATCCCATTCGGAATCGGCCAGATCGGTAAGTCTTTCAGAAATGAGATCACACCGGGAAACTTTACCTTCCGTACCAGAGAATTTGAGCAGATGGAGTTAGAATTCTTCTGCGAGCCGGATACCGATTTAGAGTGGTTTGACTACTGGAAGTCCTTCTGCCTGAATTGGCTTAGCACCCTGGGACTTAAGGAAGATGAGGTTCGTTACAGAGACCATGACAAGGAAGAATTATCCTTCTACAGTAAGGCAACAACCGATGTAGAGTTCTTATTCCCATTTGGATGGGGCGAGCTTTGGGGAATCGCTGATCGAACCAACTATGACTTGTCTCGTCATATGGAAGTTTCTAAGCAGGACCTTACCTACTTTGATGATGAGAAGAAGGAAAAATATATTCCATATGTTATCGAGCCATCCCTTGGTGCAGACCGTATGGTACTTGCCTTCCTTTGCAGCGCTTATGATGAGGAGAATATCGGAACCGAGGAAAAACCGGATATGAGAACAGTCCTTCATTTCCATCCGGCTCTTGCCCCGGTGAAGATCGGAGTTCTTCCGCTTTCTAAGAAGCTGAACGAAGGCGCAGAGAAAGTATTTGCAAGCTTGAGTAAGAAATACAATTGTGAATATGATGATCGTGGAAATATTGGAAAACGTTACCGTCGTCAGGACGAGATCGGAACACCATTCTGCGTAACTTATGATTTTGATTCCGAGGAAGATGGAGCAGTTACAGTCCGTGACAGAGATACCATGGAGCAGGAGAGAATCAAGATTGATGAATTAGATGCTTATTTCGCAAAGAAATTTGAGTGGTAGGAATGAGGGGCGCAGCAAAATTGCAGCGCTCCTTTTTCATGTTTTATGGATTCTGCGCAATAGTTAAAGGCCCAAAGACGCGCTTTCGCTCCGCTCCGCCCGTAGCGGTACTAGGGGGCTTGAAAAACAGCCCCCAAGGACCGACGGGCTTCGAGGGCCTTTGTGCCTTTAACTATTGCGCAGAATCTATGAAGCGTGTCGAAGTAGCAAGGACGCGCTTTCGATTTTGCTTCGCCCCTATCGGTGCTGAGGGGTTTGAAAAACAGCCCCCAAGGACCGACGGGCTTTGTTGCTTTACTTATTGTGTAGAAGCCAGGTAGGTTATTTGTTTTGGCGGATGATTATAAAAAAGGAGGATACATTTTGTATGGAAAGAAAGAATGTGTGGACAGGTTATGATTCGGGAAAGTTAGAGGAGCTGGAGAGGATTAATGCGGATTATAGGGCTTGTCTGGATGCGGGGAAGACTGAGAGGGAGTGTATTGACCTTGCGGTGGAGAGAGCCCAGGCGGCTGGTTATAGGGATATTAAGGATCTGATTGCAGCCGGGGAGTCTATTAAGGCCGGGGATAAGATTTATGCGGTATGTATGGGAAAGACCATTGCTATGTTTCATATAGGGACGGAAGCTTTGGAACAGGGTATGAATATCCTGGGTGCCCACATTGATTCTCCTAGAATTGATGTGAAGCAGAATCCCTTGTATGAGACAGAGGAGCTTGCTTATTTAGATACCCATTACTACGGTGGTATTAAAAAATATCAGTGGGTGACCATTCCGCTGGCGCTTCACGGTGTGATTGTGAAAAAAGACGGGACTATAGCAGAGGTGAATATCGGAGAGGAAGAGGATGATCCGGTATTTGTTATCTCTGATCTTTTGATCCACCTGGCAGGTGCCCAGATGGAGAAGAAGGCCAGCAAGGTGGTAGAGGGAGAAAAATTAGACCTCTTAATCGGCAGCCGCCCTCTTGAGCAGAATGACGAATTAAAGAAAGAAGAAAAACAGGCAGTCAAGGCAAATATCCTTGCTATTTTAAAGGAATACTATGATGTGGAGGAAGAGGATTTTGTCTCTGCTGAACTAGAGATCGTGCCGGCAGGAAAGGCCAGAGAGTGCGGCTTGGACAGAAGTATGATCCTAGCTTACGGTCAGGATGATAGGGTATGTGCATTTACCTCCCTCTTTGCCATGCTGGATGCAGAGGATCCTAAGAGAACCGCTTGCTGTATTTTGGTAGACAAGGAAGAAATCGGAAGTGTGGGAGCTACCGGTATGCAGTCGCGCTTCTTTGAAAATACAGTGGCAGAGCTGATTGCCTTAGAAGGCGGGGAGTCTGATTTAAAAACCAGAAGAGCCCTTGCAAATTCTCTAATGCTTTCCTCTGATGTAAGCGCAGCCTATGACCCTATGTATGCAGAAAACTTCGAGAAGAGAAGCTCTGCCTTCTTTGGAAAGGGCCTGGTATTTAACAAATTTACAGGAGCAAGAGGTAAGAGCGGATCCAACGATGCCAATGCAGAATATTTAGCAGCTCTTCGCGGACGTATGGACGATGAGGAGGTAGGCTACCAGTTTGCCGAGCTTGGAAAAGTGGACGTAGGTGGGGGCGGAACCATCGCTTATATTATGGCAAACTATGGCATGAAGGTCATCGACAGCGGTGTGGCAGTTCTCAGCATGCATGCCCCTTGGGAGGTGACCAGCAAGGCCGATGTTTATGAAGCTTATCGCGGATATAAGGCATTTTTAAAATTTTAAATAGGTAATTTTTTTGGGTCTTTCGTCTTTGGATTAGGCGGAAGACCATTTTCTTGCCCTGGTTTTCAGTATTTTAGTGAAATTAGCAAAAACTTAACACCGAGGTGTAAAAATACTGGTGAAAATGACGGTATATTCTTTGGCTCTCCTTGACTATTTTGTGGAAAACCTGTAAACTATTTATGTTATTTAGTAGAGGTGACATAAATAGTTGCCACAGGTGTGCTAAAAATTAGGTTTAGGAGGTCATTACATATGGCAAACAAATGGGTTTATTTGTTCAGCGAGGGTAACGCAAACATGCGTGAGCTTCTTGGGGGTAAGGGAGCCAACCTTGCTGAAATGACAAGTCTTGGATTACCGGTTCCTCAGGGCTTCACAATTACAACAGAAGCTTGTACACAGTATTATGAGGACGGTAGAGAGATCAACCAGGAGATTCAGGACCAGATTAACGAGTACATTGTTAAGATGGAAGAGATTACCGGAAAGAAATTTGGGGACAGCGAGAACCCGCTTTTGGTATCTGTACGTTCAGGAGCGAGAGCGTCCATGCCTGGTATGATGGATACCATCCTTAATTTAGGATTGAATGAAACCGTAGTACTTGCAATTGCAGAAAAGTCTAACAACCCGCGTTGGGCTTGGGATTGCTATAGAAGATTTATCCAGATGTACTCTGACGTAGTTATGGAAGTAGGTAAGAAGTACTTCGAAGAACTCATCGACAAGATGAAGGCTGACAGAGGTGTAAAACAGGATGTAGACCTTACAGCGGAGGACCTTAAGGAACTGGCAAATCAGTTCAAGGCAGAGTACAAGGCTAAGATCGGAGAAGATTTCCCGGATGATCCTAAGGAGCAGTTGATGGGAGCTATTAAGGCTGTATTCCGTTCTTGGGACAACCCGAGAGCCAATGTATACCGCCGTGACAACGATATCCCTTATTCATGGGGAACAGCCGTTAACGTACAGTCCATGGCCTTTGGTAACATGGGAGATGACTGCGGAACAGGTGTTGCATTTACCCGTGATCCGGCTACAGGAGAGAATGGACTTTTCGGTGAGTTCCTTACCAATGCCCAGGGAGAGGACGTTGTAGCAGGTGTTCGTACCCCAATGCACATTTCCGAGATGGAAGAGAAGTTCCCGGAGGCATTTGTAGAATTTAAGAAGGTATGCGAGACTCTGGAGAACCACTACAGAGACATGCAGGATATGGAATTTACGGTAGAGCATGGCAAGCTTTACATGCTGCAGACCCGTAATGGTAAGAGAACTGCGCAGGCAGCTCTTAAGATCGCCTGCGACCTGGTAGATGAGGGTATGAGAACAGAGGAAGAAGCAGTTGCCATGATCGATCCTCGTAATTTAGATACCTTGCTTCATCCTCAGTTTGACGCAGCAGCCTTAAAGGCAGCAAGCCCAATGGGCAAGGGCCTTGGAGCTTCCCCGGGAGCAGCTTGCGGTAAGATCGTATTCTCAGCAGAGGATGCAGTAGCATGGGCTGAAAGAGGAGAGAAGGTTGTATTGGTTCGTCTTGAGACCTCTCCGGAGGATATTACAGGTATGAAGTCTGCCCAGGGTATTTTAACCGTACGTGGCGGAATGACTTCTCATGCAGCTGTAGTTGCCCGTGGAATGGGAACCTGCTGTGTATCCGGATGTGGCGACATTGCTATGGACGAAGCTAATAAGAAATTTACCCTTGCAGGCAAGGAATTCCATGAGGGAGATGCTATCTCCATCGATGGAACCACAGGAAATATTTACGATGGCCTGATCCCGACCGTAGATGCTACTATCGCAGGTGAGTTTGGACGTATTATGGAATGGGCAGATAAGTTTAGAACTCTTGGAGTACGTACCAATGCAGATACACCGGCCGATGCTAAGAAGGCAAGAGAGTTAGGAGCAGAAGGTATCGGACTTTGCCGTACCGAGCATATGTTCTTTGATGAGGAGAGAATCGCAGCCTTCCGTGAGATGATCTGTTCTGATACCGTAGAGGAAAGAGAGGCAGCACTTGCTAAGATTCTTCCATACCAGCAGAATGATTTCGAAGCCCTCTATGAAGCCTTAGAAGGCAATCCGGTTACCATTCGTTTCCTTGACCCACCGCTTCATGAGTTTGTTCCTACAGAGGAAGAGGATATTAAGAAATTGGCAGAAGCTCAGGGCAAGAGCGTAGAAGAAATTAAGACTATTATTGATTCCCTTCATGAGTTTAACCCAATGATGGGACACCGTGGATGCCGTCTTGCAGTTACCTATCCTGAGATTGCAAAGATGCAGACAAGAGCCGTAATCCGCGCAGCTATCAATGTAAAGGCAGCCCACCCGGATTGGAAGGTAGAGCCTGAGATTATGATTCCGTTAATCGGAGATGTCAAAGAGCTTAAGTATGTAAAGAAGTTTGTAGTAGAGACCGCAGATGAGGAGATCAAGGCGGCAGGCGTAGAATTAAAATACCAGGTAGGAACCATGATCGAGATTCCTAGAGCAGCTCTTACAGCAGACGAGATTGCCGAGGAAGCTGACTTCTTCTGCTTCGGAACCAACGACTTGACCCAGATGACCTTCGGTTTCTCCCGTGACGATGCCGGCAAGTTCTTGGATGCTTACTATGATGCAAAGATTTACGAGAACGATCCATTTGCTAAGTTAGACCAGCACGGCGTAGGTAAACTGATGGAGACAGCAGTAAAGCTTGGAAGACCTGTCAATGACCACTTACATGTAGGAATCTGTGGCGAGCACGGCGGAGATCCATCTTCTGTAGAATTCTGCCATAAGATTGGCTTGGATTATGTATCATGCTCACCATTCCGTGTACCGATTGCACGTTTGGCTGCAGCACAGGCAGCAATTGCCAATAAGTAAAATAAAAAAATAGCTTGGTTTCATGCGAGAAACCTCTAAGATTAAGCAGCAGATCAGAAATGGTCTGCTGCTTTTTGCTTTCGTTTCAACAATCAAGCATAAAGTATGCGATTTGTCAATTCGAAAGTCTGGATTTTTGAAGTAAAAATTTAGACCGAAAATTTGTGCATTTTTACATGTAAACAAGAATTGACAAGGCCGCTACTTAGGCATATTATAATATCAACAGCTGTTGAAACGAAAAGATAAACTTTTTAAACAACAAAAACAAGAAAAGAGAGAAAGACAAACAAGTATTTTGTGATT
This sequence comes from Clostridium sp. CAG:343, assembly GCA_963634745.1. Classification (GTDB taxonomy): domain Bacteria; phylum Bacillota; class Clostridia; order Lachnospirales; family Lachnospiraceae; genus CAKRJP01. The sequence goes on along the minus strand of CAVHCX010000003.1, from coordinate 31,193 downwards.
GAAAAGGTGTAACAAGGGGAATAACATGTAGAAAGGAGCTTTTATTATGAAAGCAAAAGGAGTAAGATTACACGCAGCAAAGGATTTGAGACTGGAAGAGTTTGAACTTCCGGAGATCACGGATGATGAGATCCTTGTAAGGGTAATTTCCGACAGTATTTGTATGTCAACTTACAAATGTGCGATCCTGGGAACAGAGCATAAGAGAGTTCATGAGGATGTGGCTGACCACCCGGCGATTATGGGACATGAGTTTGCAGGTGACATTGTAAAGGTAGGAAAAAATCATCAGGACCAGTTCAAACCAGGTATGAAATTTACCCTTCAGCCGGCATTAAACTACAAGGGAACCATGTGGAGCCCGGGATACTCTTATGAGTTCTTCGGCGGAGACACAACCTATTGCATTATTCCGGCAGAGGTTATGGAGCTAGGATGTCTCCTTGAGTACAAGGGCCGTGCTTATTATGAAGCTTCCTTGGCTGAGCCTATGAGCTGCAGTATCGGAGCCTTCCATGCAGCCTACCATACCCAGATGGGTGTATATACACATGAGATGGGAATCAAAGAGAATGGCAAGCTTGCCATCATGGCAGGAGCAGGCCCTATGGGACTTGGCGCCTTAACCTATGCCCTGCACTGTGACAGACGTCCCTCTATGGTAGTTGTTACAGACATTAACCAGGACCGTCTGGACCGTGCAGAGGAATTATTCCCGGTTGATACTTACAAAAAAGAAGGAATCGACCTTCGCTTCGTAAATACAGGTAAGCTTGAGGATCCGGTTGCTGAATTGATTGAAATTTCCGGCGGTACAGGCTATGATGACGTGCTTTGTTATGCACCGGTAGCTGCGGTCGTAACCCAGTCCAGCGCAATCCTTGGAAGAGATGGCTGCCTGAATTTCTTTGCAGGACCGACAGATAAAAAATTCAGCGCAGAGATGAATTTCTACGATGTTCATTACAATTCTACCCATGTAATGGGAACCACCGGTGGAAATACAGCTGACATGATCGAGTCTTTGGAGCTGACCGCTGCAAAACGTATCAATCCGGCAGTTATGGTTACCCATATCGGCGGCCTGGATGCAGCAGCTGAAACCACCTTAAATCTTCCAAAGATTCCGGGCGGAAAAAAATTGATTTATACACACTTGAGCATGCCATTAACTGCCTTGGAGGACCTAAGAAAAGCAGCAGCAGAAAGACAGGATGACCGTTACATGGCCCTGGCTGATATTGTAGACGCACATCAGGGCTTATGGTGTCCGGAAGCAGAAGAATATTTACTTGCAAACTTTATTACAGAATAAGAATTGTCGGAAATCTCCATTTGTCAGAAAATGAGAGGATCTGACAGAGAGGAGAATATATGGATGCAATGGAAATGCGCAGAAATGCGATTGCAAAACTGGTAAACAAACACGGAACGGTAAGTTTTTCGCAGATTAAGGAAGAATTTCCCAATGTGTCGGAAATGACCCTCCGCACAGACCTTAAGGCCCTGGATGCGGCAAAAGAGATCGTGAGAATCCATGGTGGAGCAAAATCCGTGCAGCTGGTGATCGGTACAGATGATTATCTCACCAGGCGTGCGGTGCGAAATATACAGGAAAAACAGGAGATCGCAAAAAAAGCAAGCCGGATGATCCGTCCGGATACGGCGATTTTCCTGGATTCCGGAAGTACCACCACGGAGCTTGCCCGGCTCTTCCCGGACCAGTCCAACCTGATCTATACCACAGGACTTTCCTGTGCCACGGAGCTTGCAAATCTTACCAAGCCTGTGATTATGCTCACCGGCGGACAGCTGAATCGCTACAGCATCAGTATGTATGGCATCTCGGCAATTCGGGAACTGGAAAGGGTAAACTTTCACCAGACCTTTTTAGGGGTAACCGGTTATTCGGTGAAAGGGGGCTTTACCTGCGGAAACAGTGAAGAGGCCATGCTAAAGAGCACAGCCATCAAACAGGCAGAAGAGGTGATTGTTCTGATGGATTCTTCTAAAACAGAAATCAAGAGCACTTATACAATCTGTGGACTGTCGGATGTGGACGTCATTATATCCGACGGAGGCTTGCCCGAAGATTTTCTGTTGGAATGTGAGAAACATCACGTTCGTGTTTGTTAAAACTATTTACATATAGAGAATATTTAAGGGTATCGGTTTTGTAACATTTCCCATTGGATTCGTAGGAGAGAGACTAGGAAAAGTGGGAGGTATTATAGTGAAAAACAAGGTACAGAAATTCGGTAAATTCCTGTCCGGAATGGTTATGCCGAACATCGGAGCATTGATTGCATTTGGTTTTCTTGCAGCATTATTCATCGATACGGGTTGGATGCCAAATGAAAAATTAAACAGTATGGTATCACCGATGCTGACTTATTTGATCCCTATCCTGATCGCATCTACCGGCGGAAGTATGGTAGGCGGGGAGAGAGGACGCGTTGTGGGAGCCATCGCAGTTATCGGTGCCATTATGAGTGATACATCCATCACCATGCTGATGGCCGCTATGGTCATGGGACCTCTGGCAGGCTTTTGTATCAAAAAATTTGACCAGGTCATGGACGGCCATATGCCGGCAGGATTTGAGATGCTGATCAATAACTTTTCGGCAGGTATCATGGGTATGCTCTTAGCGATTTTGGGCTATGCAGTTGTCGGCCCGGTGATGGGAGCCATCCTGTCCGTACTGGCAGCAGGTGTAAATGTCTTGGTAAGCCATAGCCTGCTTCCGCTGGTTGCAATCTTTATTGAGCCGGCCAAGGTACTATTCTTAAACAATGCAATCAATCATGGTATATTTACACCCCTGGCTACTGCACAGGCAGCAGAGGCAGGAAAATCAATTATGTATATGCTTGAGCCAAACCCGGGCCCGGGACTTGGTGTCCTGCTTGCATATATGTTCTTTTGCAAAGATCAAAAGACAAAACAGTCCGCACCGGGTGCTGTGATCATTCATTTATTAGGTGGTATTCATGAGATTTATTTCCCTTATATTTTAATGAATCCCCTTGTGATCCTTGCCCCGATTGCCGGAAATATGGCAGCGATTTTCTGGTTTAATCTGACAGGCTGCGGCCTGGTAGGACCGGCTTCACCGGGATCCATCATTGCCTATCTTATGATGACTCCTGGGTCAGACCTTTGGAAGGTAATCGTTGGTGTTCTTATCGCAACAGGTATTTCCTTTGCTATCGCGACACCGATCGTAAAAATGGCAGGTGGAAAGACCAGCTTAGAAGATGCCCAGTCAGAGATGAAAGCTATGAAAGCAGAGGCAAAAGGTGAGAAGATTCAGGTTGCCATTAAAGATGCATCGGAAATCAAGAAGATCATTTTTGCCTGTGATGCAGGTATGGGTTCCTCTGCTATGGGAGCAACAAAATTCCGTAACCGCCTAAAAAAGGTATGCCCTCAGATCCATGTAAGTAATACGTCTGTGGACAATATCCCGGCGGACTGCGATATTGCGGTGGTTCAGACCACACTGGCAGACCGTGCAAGAAAATCCGCACCCCAGGCCCAGCTTGTGACCATAGAAAACTTCCTTGCAGACCCTGCCTTGGATGAACTCTTTGAAAAGTTAAGCAAAAAAACAGGGAGTGCAGAGTCTTCAAAGCCAGAGGCAGAGGTAGGGGATTCTGCCAAAATTAAGAAAGAAAAATCCCAGATCCTGGTCAGAGAAGGAATTCGTTTAAACCAGGCCCCGGTATCCAAAGAAGAAGCCATTCAGGCAGCCGGTGAATTATTGCAGCAGCTTGGCTATGTAGAGGCATCCTATATAGATGCCATGCAGGAACGAGAAAAACTGATCACCACCTACATGGGAATGGGAGTTGCCATTCCCCATGGAACCAGCCAGGCCAAGGGTGAGGTAAAGAAAACAGGTATTGTATGCCTGCAATATCCGGAAGGTGTTGATTTTGGGGATGAAAAAGCCCAGTTGGTATTTGGAATCGCCGGAATCGGGGATGAGCACTTAGAGCTTTTGGCAAAAATTTGCGAGGTTTTAGAGGACGAAGAGGTATTGGAAAAAATGAAAAACACTTCCGACCTCGAGTGGGTATTGGAGCAATTAGCTTAAAAATTTCATTTATAAAAGACATAAGAAAAGGCAGCAGATCAAAAAAGGTCTGCTACCTTTTTTCTTTTAGTATCAATCCTTAAGATGAAATATGTAGAAAAAAGATGGTAAGTCGTGTTTAACTGTGCTATAATAAAGATGCACTATGTGCCAGCACAAACAAATAAGAAATCAGAAGAATAACTTTCGACTGTGATGCCGTGGATATAGAAAGGGGGAGACATTTGAAAGTAAGAAATAATAAAGTATTACGTATCGTCGGAACGAAGACCTTAGCCGGGGTATTGGCCTTAGGGCTTACTCTTGCAAGTCCGGTTTCTGCTCTTGCAGAAGAAGGCTGGTCTGAGGAAGTAACAGAAGAGACGACCGGAGAAGTACCGGAGGAAGTGGCAGGGGAAGCTGCTGAGGAAGTGACCGAAGAAGTGCCGGAGGAAGCAGCGGAGGAGACCCGCCCCCAGGCCAAGCTGGTGGATGGTTCCGGAAGCTTGGTAGATGTCTCTGACCAAGTATGGAATCAGATCCGGGAGGGAAGCCTTGTCCTTAATGAGGAGAGCTTATTTTTGGAGAATGTCTCAACCGGACAGAAGGTAGACCCGGTTACGGGAGAAGCCGTGGATACAGTACCGGAAGAGAAGAAAGATACCTCCGATCAGAATGCCGGGGAAGACAAGCAGGAAGAGGCCAAAGAAGAAGCTTCTGAGGACAGCAGTGAAGAAACAGAAGAGCAGAAAGAAGAATCTGCAGAAACAGAAGAAACTGAAAATCAGGATAGCGTAGACAGCAACGAGGCCCTGATCGCCAACCAGCAGATCGTGAAAGCCCCGGAGATTGTGGAAGATTTCCGCTTCTGGACAGTGGCAAGAAAATATGCCTTTGCAAAATCAGAGATTGCCATCAGAGAGTCAATCCCAGAGAATATCTCCGGAACAGACACTACTTCTGCAGAGCTTTCCAAGGAGGCAGCAAAAAAAGAAGCAGACAGCCTAAAGGCAAGCTACGAGAAAGCTGCAAAGAAAAGTAAGAAGACCGGCAAAGCGAATAAAACAAAAGAGAACCTCGAAACCTCAGACCTTTTAAATAAGGCAGTGGAGGAGAATACAGCCCTTGATTTAACAACTCTAGAGAATACTGAGCAGGTAAGAGCCGTAGGAAAGCTTTCAAAAGACGGCCTTTTATATATCCTTAAAGAAGAGGATAATGGTTGGCTTTATGTAGAATCCGGAGATGTCCGTGGCTTTGTAAAGGCATCAGAAGTTTATACATCAGATGCAGCCCAGGAGCTTCTAAGTCTTTATCAGACCCAGGCAAAGAAGCAGGCCAAGCAAGAAAAGAAGGACTATACCGGAATCGAGAGCCTTGCAAAAACGGCCCAGGCCCTGGTTTCTAAAGAAGACAACCAAGCCTATACCTACCTTCGAGCTACCGTGGGAGAGACCTATGTAAGCAAGAATTATGGTCTGGTCAATGATACCAAGGCCAAGGAAGCCCAGGAAGAGGCAAAAGCGGCGGGCACAGACCTAGTGACCGTAAAGCCGGTAAATATTTTGGAAGATAAAAATACTTCTGCCAAAGTCATCGGCACCATGAACCAGGGAAATCTTTGCTACATTTTGGAAGATTCCGACAAAGACTGGCTCTATGTAGAATCCGGAGATGTGAGAGGCTTTGTAGAAAGAAAATATATAAGCTTCGGAGATGAAGTGAAAAAACAGGTGGAAAGTAAGGGGGAAGATTCCTATAGCCTGGCAGAGGAATTAGTAGAACCGGAAGAAAACGGAGCCCTCTACTATACTTTAACTTCTACCCAGATGGGAACTCCGGGTGGAGAGATCCGTCAGTCTATTATAGAATATGCCTCCCAGTTTGTAGGAAATCCCTATGTCTGGGGCGGAACCAGCCTGACAGATGGAGCCGACTGCTCCGGTTTTGTACAGCAAATCTACAAGGCCTACGGCTATGACCTTCCGAGAGTGGCAGCAGACCAAAGCCAGTACGGAACCCAAATCGCAGTTGAAGATGCCCAGCCGGGAGACTTGATCTTCTACGCAGAGAATGGCTATGTTTACCATGTAGCTATGTATGCAGGAGACGGAACCACCATCGAGGCAGCCAATGAAACCCAGGGCATCATTTACGGAACCGTAAATACAAAAGACGCTGTGTGGGCAACCAGAATTATAGATGATAGCTACTGCTTAGCAGGAGCCGGTATCGGGGAGGTCAATGCCACAGAAGACATGTACGGAGACAGCTTGGGAACATTTGATATTACCTACTATTGTTCCTGCGAAATCTGCTGTGACGTAGAGACAGGAATTACAGCAACCGGCGCTCCCGTTGTAGAAGGAGAGACCATTGCGGTAGATCCAAATGTGATCCCATACGGCACCCAGGTCATCATCGGCGGCCATGTATTTACAGCAGAAGATTGTGGAGGAGCCATTAAGCAAAACCACATCGACATCTATGTGCATAGTCACGAGGAAGCCCTGGCTCTTGGAAGAAGCAGTGCAGAGGTATACCTGGTAAAATAATCGGCTATAGATGAACTTAAAAGTCGCATAAAAGATACATAAAAAAGAGTCCTTAGGGGCTCTTTTTTTAGTCCCTAAAAGTTCTCATTTCTTGCGAAAAGACATAAATTAAGGTATCATAGAAGTATCTAAAAAGAACGGAATATAAGGATAAAATCTATGGAAACAAAACACGACAAAATGAAATACAAACTGGCGGAGGCTATGAAATCCTGCATGAAACGTATGCCGGTGGAGAAGATCACCGTCAAGGAAATCGTGGAAGAATGCCAAACCACCAGACAGACCTTTTACAGGCATTTTTTGGACAAATACGACCTTATCAATTGGTATTTTGACAAGATCCTATTGGAATCCTTTGAGCACATGGGAGAGGGCCATACCACCTATGAAAGCCTGGTGAAGAAATTCCATTATATCCAGGAAGAAAAGCTATTTTTTCGGGCGGCCTTTAAAACCGACGAGCAGAACAATTTAAAGGACCACGATTTTGAGCTGATCACAGACTTTTATACCAGACAGATCCAGGAAAAGACGGGAAAGCCCCTGGATGACGAGCTGAGATTCCTCCTGGAAATGTATTGCCAGGGCTCCATCTATATGACGGTGCAGTGGGTCTTGGGGGCCTACAAAACCACTCCGGAGGGCTTAGCGGCAGGACTCGTAGATGCCATGCCCCCAAAGCTTTCCAAAGCATTTTCCCAAGCGGGCTTGTTATAAAAAATGTTTGCCATATAACGACTTTGTGAAGAAAGTGACAGATTACCTTTTTTGTCACTTTCTTTTTTAAATTTACATTGTTAAGATATAGACATAGCAGAAAACTTGAAGAGGTTTTTAAAGAAAAGGAGACGTAAAAAATGGCAAACAGAATTAATTTGAACCAAACATCATTTCACGGAGCCGGAGCAATCAAGGAGATTGCTACAGAGGTAAAGGTAGCAGGATACAAGAAAGCTTTAGTATGTTCTGATCCAGACCTGATTAAATTTGGGGTAACAGGAAAGGTTACAAAAGTATTAGAGGATGCAGGACTTGCATATGAGCTCTACTCTGACATTAAGCCAAACCCGACCATCGAGAACGTAAAGAACGGTGTTGAGGCATTTAAGAAATCAGAAGCTGACTATATCATCGCCATCGGTGGCGGATCTTCAATGGATACTTCCAAGGCTATCGGAATTATCATTGCAAACCCAGAGTTTGAGGACGTAAGAAGCTTAGAGGGAGTTGCACCGACCAAGAATCCATGTGTACCGATCATCGCAGTACCGACAACAGCAGGAACCGCAGCAGAGGTTACCATCAACTATGTAATCACAGACGTAGAGAAGAAGAGAAAATTCGTTTGCGTTGACCCACATGACATGCCGGTAATCGCAGTCGTAGATCCGGAAATGATGTCCTCTATGCCAAAGGGCCTGACCGCTTCCACAGGTATGGACGCCCTGACACATGCCATCGAAGGATATACCACCAAGGCAGCATGGGAAATGACAGACATGTTCCACTTAAAAGCCATCGAATTAATTTCTAAGTCACTTAGAAGTGCAGTAGCAAATGAAAAAGAAGGCCGCGAGGGCATGGCACTTGGCCAGTATATCGCAGGAATGGGCTTCTCTAACGTAGGACTTGGAATCGCACATTCCATGGCTCATACCTTAGGAGCAGTATACGACACACCACACGGAGTAGCCTGCGCAATGATGCTTCCAATCGTTATGGAGTATAATGCAGAGACTACAGGAGAAAAATACAGAGAAATCGCAAGAGCCATGGGAGTAGAAGGCGTAGATGCAATGTCTGTAGAAGAATACAGAAAAGCAGCCGTAGACGCAGTAAAGAAACTTTCCGTAGACGTAGGAATTCCTACAAAGCTTGAGGCATTAAAAGAAGAAGATTTAGATTTCTTGGCAGAATCCGCACACGCAGATGCATGCGCACCTGGAAATCCGAAAGATGCAAGCGTAGAAGACTTAAAAGACCTCTTCAGAAAACTGATGTAAGAGCTCCCGGTTTTGTGGTATGGATCAGGAGGTCCCTGCTGCAGGGCGCAAGATTACCGCAAAAAATATGCTGCGTTTCTTAGGCGCTGCAGCCGGCTGATTCGTGAAGACGTCCGCAAACTCGCGCTTCGCGCTCACGAGGGGCTAAAAGCCCCTCGGCCCTTCGGGCACAATGCTACCGCCTTACCTGCCGGCCGACAGCCCCTACGGAAGCCTCGCAAAAGTTTTTAGCGGCAATCATGCGCCCCGCGTTTTGAAGCATTCGATGCATATGACATCGGATGCTTTTTTATAAGCAGTAGGCCGACAACCTACTGCTTTTTGTTATATAAATTTCTCCGGGAATATTTGCAAGCTGTCGGGCTAGGCCCTTGCAAGGGCGCATCGCGCAAGCTGTCGGGTTAAGTTTTTGAAAGGGCGCATCGCGCAAGCCTTTGGACTGGTATGCAAAGTGAGTACTGCAGGAGCAAGAACTGCCGCAAAAACAATTGCGAGGCTTCCGTAAGGTGCTGTCAGCCGGCAGCGAAGACGGTAGCATTGTGCCCGAAGGGCCGAGGGGCCTTTAGGCTCCTCGTGAGCGCAAAGCGCGAGTTTGCGGACGCCTTCGCGAATCAGCCGGCTGCAGCACCTAGGAAACGCAGCATGTTTTTGCGGCAGTTCTTGCTCCTGCAGTACGGCCCTCGCACTACCACTCCCAAGGCCAGGTTTCACAACATATTCGCTGCCTGTTCACCACTAATTCACAAATACCCAGTAAACTTATCCTGATATATTAAGAAAATTTCCCATCAATGAGTGAGTAAAAAGGAGAAAAAGATGAACGCAGCAAATCTCAAGGAATTGAGTAAAAAGAAAGGCTTTAAAATCGGCGGGGCAGCCCTGGCGGTGGTCTTGGTCGGATCCCTCGTAGGTACCCAGCTTTATTCAAAAAAAGATGTAGCGGTTTCCATATCGGTAGAGTCTGCCAAGGCCCAGACAGGAAATATCAGCACCACCATTACAGGAACGGGTAATTTGCAGGCCGGAGATACGGTGGATATTTCCGTGCCGGCAGGTATTGAGATCGAGGAGGTAAAAGTCTCCAAAGGGGATACCGTCACCAAGGGCCAGGTCCTGGCCACGGTAAGCACTGCCTCTGTGGCCAGTGCCCTCACAGAGACTAATGACAACCTTAGTGCAGTATCTAAAAAGTTAAGCTCCTCTAGCTTAACCAGTCTTCAAAAAGAAGAATATAATGCAGTCTATACCAAGCTGACAGCCAGAAAAAATGCCTTGACCGCTCTGCATGACTCCCCTTCCATTACAGCAACTGCTGATGGGGTGGTTGGAAGCGTCAATGTATCAGAGGGAGCAACTACGACAAAAAGTTCCGGCTCTTCCTCAAGTTCCGGAAGTTCTTCGGATTCCGGAACTTCCTCAGGGTCCGGAAATTCTTCCACAAAAAGTGATACATCTGCCAGGTTGACGGACACATCATCTGTCACCACAGCGACTTATCAGGCTACAAGCTACGGGGCAGGAACTTATAAGGTCCTAAAGACAGGAAGTCTTAGCAGCGATACAGAGGATGTAAGCCTTGCCACCGCTTCGGCTGAAGAAGCAGAATTTACGCTTGTTACGGATTATAGCAAGCTTGTGATCCCGGCCCCTGTCACGGGAGAGACCGGAATTACAGGAATTGATGCGGAAGAAACCAAGGACCAGGGCTATGAGGTTACCAGCATTACCTGGGATTGCAATGGTAGCTTTCAGGCAGATACCACCTACACAGCTACCATTGAACTTAAGGCTCTGGCTGGCTACAGCTTCACAGAAGAGCACACACCGGTCCTGGATTGCTCGGCCTATGAGTATAAGATTTCCGGAAGTGGCGAGAAAAATCGCATGACCATTACGGCTAAGTACGAAAAAACCGCAGGAGCAAGTGGGGAGGATAAAACTTCCGACAGTGAAAATTCCGACGAAAAAAATAAAGACCAGGAAAATAGTGGGGAAGCTTCAGAGGAAGCTGCCATGCCAGAAGGAGCCTCCTATGATTCCGGGGCATCGGAAGTGGCAAGCAGCAGCGGAACTAGCAGTTCGGACTCTTCGGATAGCAGCTCTTCTGTAAGCTCCTATGAAACCTCCGAGGCCACAGCCTTTAGCCTGTCAACCCAGGATAATTTTAAGCTGACCCTAAGTGTAGATGAGCAGGATATTCTTTCGGTTAAACAGGGGCAGACCGCCAGCATTACTTTAAATGCGGTTTCCGGCCAGGAATTTGAAGGAACTGTAAGCAAGGTAGGAACCGTTGGAAGTACCAGCGGAAGCAGTGCCAAGTATTCTGTGGAAATTACCATCCCAAAACAGGATAATATGTTGATCGGAATGACGGCGGCAGCCACCATCAATGTAAACGAATCTGACAATGCAGTCCTGATTCCTCTGACAGCCCTCCAGGAAGAAGGGGGAGAGTCCTTTGTCTATACCTCCACGGACAGTCAGGGCAACCTGTCAGGAAAAACCAAGGTAGAGACCGGACTTTCCAACGAAAGCCAGGTGGAAATTACAAGCGGCTTAAGTGATGGCGATACGGTTTATTATGAGAGTACAAGCACATCCTCTGACGGCGGTGACGTGAATATTATGATGGGAGATGACTCAGATATCGGAGGCGGCGACATGGGAGGCGGTCCGGGAGGCGGCTCTGACGGAGATATGGGAGGCGGCCCCGGAGGTGGAGATGCTCCGTCCGGCGGGGCTCCCGGATCCAATTAGAGGAGGAAAAAGCCATGATCAAACTTGAAAATGTATCCAAGATCTACCAGGTGGGCGAGTCCACCGTACATGCCTTGGATCATGCAAATATCCATGTAAAGGAAGGGGAATTTGTAAGCATCATAGGCCCCTCCGGAAGTGGAAAATCTACCATGATGAATATCATCGGCTGCCTGGATACCGCAGATGAGGGCCATTACTATTTAGACGGCCAGGCCATTGAAAAGTACAGAGAATCAGAGCTTGCCAAGATTCGCAATAAAAAGATCGGCTTTATTTTTCAAAGCTTCAACCTGATCGGAAATTTAACAGCAGAAGAAAATGTAGAGCTTCCTTTAATTTACCAGAAGGTTCCCAAAGCAGAGCGAAAGAAGCGGGTAAAAGAAGCCTTAGAAAGAGTCCACCTAGAACAAAGAGGCAGGCACAAGCCCAACGAGCTTTCCGGAGGCCAGCAGCAAAGGGTGGCCATAGCAAGAGCCATCGCCACCAAGCCCTCCCTCTTTTTGGCAGATGAACCCACAGGAAATTTGGACTCCCACACCGGGGAGGAGATTATGGAACTTTTCCATGAACTCCATGCCCAGGGAAATACCATCATTTTGATCACCCACGATGAGGGGGTGGCTAAGCAAGCGGCCAGAAGCATCCGTATTTTCGATGGCAAGGTAGAGGAGGTGGAAGCGTGATTTATCAGTCTTGTAAAATGGCCTTTAAATCCATCCTCTCCAATAAAATGCGGTCCTTCCTGACCATGCTTGGAATTATCATCGGAGTCATGTCCCTGGTGGTTTTGGTATCCCTGGCCAGCGGGGCGACCGAATCCGTGACAGATTCCATTGATGAGCTGGGAAGCAATACCCTTTATGTGTCCATTTCCGATGATAAGGGAAAGCCCATCCGCTATGATGAACTAGATGGATTTATAGAAAGCGACCAGCTAAAAATAGCGGCCCCTTATGCAACGACAAGCAGCAAGATTTCCGGAAGCAAGGATGAAAAAAGCGGCACCATCATAGGCACCACTTCTGTCTATACAGAGATTCAAAATTTAAAGCTGGCATCCGGAAGATTTATAAAAAGCCCGGATGTAGAGAATCATACCAATGTGGTAGTGGTAAATGAAGACCTGGCAAAGGCAGTCATCGGCCGGACCGATGTGGTGGGAGAGACCATAAGCCTTGGAGGAACCAGCTACCAGATCATAGGAGTCCTTGAAAGCAGCACATCCACCGGCACAGAGGAAGAAGCCTATTATGAGGCCTACATTCCCTACACTTCACTGATTCGTCTTACAGACAGTGTGGGGGTAGATGTAACAGACTTTTATGTCGCTGCTACAGATGAAAATCAAATGGACCAGGCAGAGACGGTTCTTGAAAATAAATTAAAAGAACGCTTTAATAATGACGAGGATGCCTATTTCATTATGAACCAGTCCTCCATTGCAGAGGCCATGGCCAGTGTCACCAACACCCTGTCCCTCCTCTTAGGAGGAATCGCAGGAATCTCCCTCTTGGTAGGTGGAATCGGTATTATGAATATCATGCTGGTTTCCGTAACAGAAAGGACCAGGGAGATCGGAATCAGGAAGGCCATCGGGGCAGGCTATTGGTCCATTATGCTACAATTTCTAATTGAAGCCTTGGTAGTAAGCCTCTTAGGATGCCTGATCGGGATCGGCTTGTCGGCGGTGGCTATTCGGATTATTGACCATGTAGGATCCGTAAGCTATGGCCTATCAACCGGCGTTATATGGGTTTCGGTTGGATTTTCTATCCTTATAGGAGTGATCTTTGGTATTTATCCTGCCAATAAGGCGGCGAGAAAGAAGCCCATTGATGCCCTTCGGTATACAGGCTGAAAATCAGTACAGAGGGGAATCGGGGGTCTCGCTGGTGAGTCTTTCGATGACTTCCTTAGATACCTTTATAAAAGTCTTAGAAGCCAGGGACAGGGTCCGGTCCGGCAGAGTACAGATCCCAAGGGTTCGCATATAGCAGGGGACTAAAAGAATCTTATTGAGCCTCTGGTCCTGGTCGCTAAGGAACATATTAGGAAGGAGACTGATGCCCAGGCCGCTTGCGACCATAGATACGATTGTATGGTCGTCACTGCAGCGGCAGGTGATGCTGGGGGTGACCCCTGTGCTTTCTAAGGCAGCGGCAACGTCATGATCCAGGCCGGATTCTGAGGCAATATAGGGATAGTCTCCTAAAATCCTGGCAGGAAATCTAGACTGATATTCTTTGGGAATAGGATAATCCTTTCCGGTAACTACATAGAGAGGATCTTTGGCTAGAGGACAGAAGTGGTACTTCTGTCCTTTTCTTTGACTTAAAAAACCAAAGTCGATCGACCCTTCCTGGAGCCACTGCTCGATTTCCTGGATGCCACCCTCCCTGATGGTAATAGAGATGTTGGGATAGGATTCCCGGAATTCTTTTAAAACCTCAGGCAGCCACTGGGCGGCTATGGAAGAGTAGGTTCCGATACATATGGACCCCTTTTGCAAGCCGTGGATGGAATCAAGAATGTCATTCATCCGCTTGTAGTTGGCAGAAATGGTGCGGATATGGGGGAGCAAAAGTTCTCCTTCCACGGTAAGCTCCACCCCCTTGTTGGTGCGATTTAAAAGAGAAACTCCCATTTCTGCTTCTAACTTATGAATGGCATGGCTGACCCCGGACTGGGTATAGCCCATATGCTCGGCGCTGAGGGTGAGATTTTTTGTTTCTGCAATATCCAAGAGTAAATTTAATTTTGCAATATCCATAGTCTTTTGCCCGTCCTTTCATCCCCGGATTTTCGGTTTGAATTACATATATTAATCATACCATTACAAAATCTAATGTCAATAAGGACCTGTTTTGGGACTAAAAAAGGCGGAAATTCAAGAAAAAAGAAGGCTTTTAATACCGGTATGAGAGTTTGTCATAGCAACGATTAAAGTGTGTCGCTTTACTAGGGCTCTTAAATGAGACTATAATTCGTCTATAGGATAAATAAAAAATAACAAATGCGGATGGAAAACCGATTTGTTAGAATTTTCAGAAAATTAAGCAAGGGTGCACATACAATGGTAGATGTGCATATTTTTTTACAAGATAGGGATTTTGTTAATCTTTTCTCAAAAATGTTTAAAAAATCTCTGTGGATGTAAGCTTAGGAATCGAGGTGCAAGGATGAATTATATTTTTCCATTAAAACAGCATGTAGGCGCACCGGCTCAGGCTAAGGTTTCGGCAGGAGATGAGGTCTGTCGTGGACAGCTCATTGCTGCTAAGCCGGAGGGGGCCCTAAGTGCCAACATCTTTACCAGCGTAAGCGGAAAGGTAGAGAGTGTGGATGAAGAGAAGATCGTGATCGCAGAAGCTGCTACCGATTTTGATACCTATCTTCCTTTAAAGAGCCAGGATCCGAAAGACCTGATCGAGGAGGCCGGAATCGTAGGATTAGGAGGAGCAGGTTTCCCCACAGCTGTCAAGTTGAATGCCCATTTTGATGAAGGGGGCTATGTACTGGTAAATGCAGCAGAGTGTGAACCGATTCTTTCCCATAATATAGCAAGGATTGAAAAAGAGCCGGACAAGCTTCTTGCAGGTCTGAAGATTATTATGAAGCTTGTGAATGCGAAGAAGGGAATCATCGCCATTAAGAGCGTTCATAAAGAAGCCATGGAGGACCTAAAAAGAGTCATTGACGATCCTGCGATTAGCGTATTTCCATTGGATAACATTTATCCGATGGGAGAAGAAAGAGCCATTGTCAGGGAGACTCTTGGAATTTTATTAGAGCCGGAGCAGTTACCTATGGCAGCAGGTGCCATTGTAATTAATGCAGAGACTGTATTTAAGGTTCGAGAAGCCGTGGAAGATAAGAAGCCTTTGATCGACAAAGACATGACGGTGGCAGGTAAATTAAAAGAAAATGCATCCATCCATGTATTTTTGGATGTGCCTCTGGGAAGTCCGGTACAGGAAGTCTTTGAGATGGCAGGAGGCCTGGGACCTCATTACGGGGAGCTTATTATGGGCGGCCCCTTTACAGGAAAAAGAACCAGCTTAGAGGCACCGGTGATTAAGACGACCGGAGGACTTTTGGCAGCAGAAGAATTCTTCCCCGGACCGGAAAAAATCGGCCTCTTAGTCTGTGCCTGCGGTGCCGATGAGGCAAGACTTAGACAGCAGGCAGAAAGCATGGGTTCAGAGGTAGTGGGAGTAGAATTTTGCAAGCAGGCAAGACCTGTAAAAGCTTCCAGAAAATGCGAGAATCCGGGGAAATGTCCGGGACAGGTACAAAAGGTTATGGCCCTGAAAAAAGCCGGAGCCCAGGCAGTTCTTATCAGCAACTGCACAGACTGCAGCAATACCGTTATGTCCTGCGCACCCCAGTTAAAACTTCCGGTATACCACTGTACAGACGGGGCCTTGCGCGCCGTTAACTATAAAATGATCAGACGTTTTCGTCGAGAAGAGTAAGGAGGAGAAAAAATGTCTATCACACAAGAAACACTTCAAAAGCACTTAAAAGACCCTGCAATTTTTTGTTGCAGGAGAGAAAAAGGTTTGGTAATCAGCGCAGCTGACCTAGAAGACCCAAGCTTATTCGATGACATGGTGGATGCAGGTCTGTTGACCTTAAGCCCGGAGGGACTTCGCATCGAGCAGGTAATCGGAAGCACCTTGTTGACAGATGTAGAAGCTTTGACACCAATCACAAGAGAAGTTCTTGACAAAGTGAACGAAGTGGAAGAAGAGGTGAAGGAAGAAGCTAAGAAAGAGCCGGAGGCACCGGCACCATCACCGACAATCACTCAGAGTACAGGAGGAAATGGAATGATTCATATTGAAATTGGAAAAGCAGAAAAATTTGAAGGCTTAAAGCTTGATGTGCCTGTAGTCGCAGCAGCCCCGGCAGCAGCTGTAGCCCCGGTAGCGCCGGCAGAGGAAGATAAAACCGGAGAAAAGACTGTTATCAGAAGCCTGATCAAAAAACATATCAAGATCACAGATGTTAAATTAGGAGATAAGACTTCTATCGAAAATGGAGTCATCACCATCGACAAAAATATCATCAATGAGGCTGTAAAAGAAGATGAACTTTGCAAGAGCCTGGAACTTGATGTAATCTATCCGGACAAGAGACACATTTATACAGAAACTATCATGGATGTTTGCCCGATCGCTACAAAGGTAGAAGGAGAACTGGGTGAAGGTGTTACAAAAGTAGCTGACGGTGTTGTATTTATGCTGACAGGTGTAGATGAAGATGGCGTTCAGGTACATGAATTTGGTTCTTCCGAAGGATATCTGGACGAGAAGATGTATTTCGGACATCCGGGATGTGCAGACGAAAATGATATCATCATCCGTTGCCACGCAGTCATCCAGAGATTATCAGGAATGACAAGACCGGGCCCGTTTGCAGCTCATAAGTGCCAAGACCATATTATCCAGGCAATCCGTAATGAGTTAAAGACTTATGAGGGTGAAGTCGTACGTGAGGAAGTTTGCGAAGACGTACGCCGTGTAGGAAATCCTCGTGTTGTATTAGTAAAAGAGATCATGGGACAGGGCGCTATGCATGACAATGTTATTTGCCCAACCGAGCCTTGCGGAATCCTTGGAGGACAGAAAAACGTAGACTGCGGTAACGTTCCGATCGTTCTGACACCAAACCAGGTAAGAGATGGATCCATCCACGCCCTTACATGTATCGGACCTGCTACAAAAGAAATGACACGTCACTACATCCGTGAGCCTCTGGTAGAGGGACTTGCAGCAGACGAAGAATTAGACCTGATCGGAGTTATTTGCATCGGATCTCCACAGGTTAACGATGAGAAATTATGGGTATCTGAGAGATTAGGATCCATGCTGGAAGCCCTTGACCTGGACGGATGTATTATCACAACCGAGGGATTTGGTAACAACCATATCGACTTTATCCAGCACATCGGCCAGGCTGGTAAGAGAAACATTCCGGTAGTAGGAGTTTCCTTCTGCGCATACCAGGGACAGTTGGTTGTTGGTAACGAGTACGCTACAGCAATGGTTGAAGAAAATATGGATAAGGGCGGATTTGAAAATGATATCGCAGGATGCTCTTGTGTAACCAAGGAAGTAGCTGCCCGTGCCATCCAGATGTTAAAGAATAAGATGGCAGGCGTTGAAGTATTGCCGGCAGAGAAGAAGTGGAACAATGATGTCATCAACGACAACAACAAACTTCTTGGACTTCCGGAGACTAAATTAGTAGAAAGCGGAACATTACACTAATGGAATATATGATCAATCCCGTGAAAATGGGAGGACTTGTAAAGGCTGTAAAAGGCGATGAAGTTAAGATACACCTACATGGCAGATTGGGTGTCATCACAGTAAAAAGAGACCTGATTTTATCCGATGAGGAGATTGTGCCGGGTCATGACCTGGAATTTTATTTCAGCTACATCCAGGTGGTAGACCATGCGGAAAATTACGACAGCTCAGGGATAACCATTTACCATGAAGTGGTTCCCTGCCTGATCGGAGGTACCCTTACTCAGGTAAATGATACAGCCGTAGAAGTAACAATAATGGATAATCTTGGAACGATCGCGGTGCCAAGGCGCTGGGTATTTACTCCGGTAGTCTTAGAAGAAGGCCAGCAGGTAGAGTTTAGCTTTAGCTGCATGACCGTAAAGTGCAAGCGAGACATTCCCGCAGAGATGATTTAAGGAGGATAAACCATGAAATTAACAACCAAGGAAGGTATGCGTTCAGAAATATTCGTACCCATCACACCAAAACCGGTCTTTACAGAGTTAAAGAAACCTCTTAGCGAGTGCAAGGTTGCATTCATTACAGCCGGTGGAATTCATAAAAAAGACCAGACCCCATTTAATACATCCGGAGATTTCTCTTATCGTACCATTCCATTTGATACACCATCCGATCAGTTGATGGTAACCCATGGTGGATTCGATAACTCAGATATCAACAAGGACGTAAATGCTATGTTCCCGATCGACCGTCTTCACGAGTTAGTAGAGGAAGGATTCATAGGATCCTTAGCCGATGAGACCTACACCTTCATGGGCGGCGGCGGAAACGTTGAGAAATTTACCAACGAGACAGGACCGGAGATTGCCCGCAAATTAAAAGAGCAGGGCGTAGACATTGTGCTTTGTACCGGTGGATGCGGAACCTGCCACCGTTCAGCAACAATCGTAACCAGATGCTGTGAAGAAGCAGGAATGAGCTGCGTAGTAATCGCTGCCCTTCCGCCAATCGCAAGACAGCAGGGAGCACCAAGAATCACAGCTCCACACGTACCGATCGGATCAAATGCCGGCGAGCCAAACAACATTCCGATGCAGACAGCAATCATCAAAGAATCCTTAGAGTGGGTACGTGATTGCCCGAGCTTTAATCAGACAAAGATACTTCCGTATGAGTATCGTCATAACGTATAAAAAGATCTTGTCATAAAAAATGAAGAGTCTCTCACTTTGCGGGGGGCTCTTCGCTTTTTGTCATGCAGGGGGTGGATGGTCGCTGTGGCCGTACTGCAAGGAGTCGGGTATGCTGCAAAAAACATGCTGCGTTTCCGCGTGTCCTGCAGGCGGCTGATTCGCCAAGGAAAGAGCCAACTCGCGCGCTGCGCTCACGAGGGGCTTTCTGAGCCCCTCGGCCCTTCGGGCACAAGGCTTTTCCTTGGCTGCCAGCCTGCAGGCCACTGCGGAAGCCTCGCAATTGTTTTTTGCAGCATACCCGACTCCTTGCAGTACTACATCGTTCATATCCCCCTGTATGATAATAAGGCTCAGAGGTGATAGGTTGTAGAGGAAAAATATTGGTCAAACTCTTGAAGCATCAGCAATTTTTATATGTAGAAAAAAAGGGATTTGTGATAAACTACAGCTGTAGCAATATTGATTATAAATATAATTATAATTATGAAGGGACTTATTTATGGGAATGTTTGTGAATGCTGAACTTCCTTTGCCGGCGGATTTGAAGGGGCAGTATCCGTTGTCTAAGGATATTATTGAATTAAAAGAGAAGAGAGATAAAGAGATCCGGGATATTTTTACGGGTGCTTCGGATAAGTTTATTGTAATTGTTGGGCCTTGTTCTGCGGATAATGAGGATTCTGTCTGTGAGTATGTGGAAAGGTTGTCTAAGGTGAATGAGAAATTATCGGACCGTCTTATGATTATTCCGAGAATCTATACCAACAAGCCGAGGACCACAGGGGAAGGCTACAAGGGAATGCTGCACCAGCCTAGCCCGGACCAGGACCCGGACCTTTTGGCGGGTATTATAGCTATCAGAAAACTTCATACCAAGGCCATTGAGGTCAGTGGCATGACAGCGGCAGATGAGATGCTTTATCCGGAAAATCGTAGTTATTTGGACGATGTTCTTTCCTACGAGGCTATCGGGGCCCGGTCGGTGGAAAACCAGCAGCACCGTTTAACAGCCAGCGGCATGGACATTCCGATCGGAATGAAGAATCCAACCAGCGGAGACTTGTCGGTCATGATGAATTCCGTGATCGCTGCCCAAAGCGCCCACCGCTTCATATATAGGGGCATGGACGTCTCAACCCAGGGCAATGACCTAGCCCACGTGATCCTTAGAGGAGGTGTGGACAAATACGGCACCTGCATACCAAACTACCATTATGAAGACTTGATGAGACTACAGGCAATTTATCAGGAAAAAGACCTGAAAAATCCGGCAGCCATCGTGGATGCCAACCACTCCAACTCCAACAAAAAATATAAGGAGCAGATCCGAATCGTCAGTGAAGTCCTCCACAGCAGAAATTACAACCCGGACTTAAAGAAACTCATCAAGGGCGTAATGATCGAAAGCTACCTAGAAGAAGGAAACCAGACCATCGACTGCAACAGAGTATACGGAAAATCCATCACCGACCCCTGTCTAGGCTGGGAAGATACAGAAAAACTCCTCTACAAGATAGCAGACAACTGTTAGAAAATTTTATGGTGCACAAGATGCATCTATACGGTAAAGATACATGAAGATTTTGAAGAGAGGTCTATATAAATGTCAACATTTGAAGATAAATATCATTTATCCCCTGAACAAAGCTTGTTCTTGGCAAAGAAAAAATGGGATGAAAATATATATTGCGGAATGAAAATGGAAAACAGAGCGGTAACATTTCCGCAGACGCAGACGATATTAAATGGCGTAAATGTAGCAAATGTACAGCTGGATGATATTCAGGCCATACTCAATATGCGCGATGCATGGAAGTTTCTATTAAATTGCGTGGACGAAGAAATAACATTTGAATATTGGTGCAAGCTCAACGAATATATTGCAAGAAATGAAGCTTTTACATGGGGAGCAAGAGGCCAGTTCTTCTGGGATGGAAACAAACGAACCAGTTTGATGTTGGCAAATAAGATTCTGGTATCATCCGGTGCAGGAATCCTGACAATAACAGACAAATATATGGAAAGATTTAATGTCTTATTATTAAATTACTACAATACCGGCGAAAGCAAAGACCTAAAACAATTCCTATATGAAAATGCAATCCAGGGAATGACAATTTAAAAGAAGTCGTGGGGGACAAGCCCTAACGGGTGGCTGAAATAAACCTCAGGCTCTGAATCTAAGAACAGTATATAGCTGTGTGGCATACAAAAAGTAAAAACAACGAACAATTGCCCACGTGCGCCCTGCTCATTTTTCACATACTGGCATTGGGCAGAATATGTATGCCATACGACAAGGTAGGGGGATAGGTCTTCAAAGACGATAGCGAGGCTTCCGTCAGGAACTGCGGCCGGCAGCGAAGATTCGTGCATTGTGCCCGAAGGGCCGAAGGGCTTTAGCCCTGAGTGAGCGCGAAGCGCGAGTTTGCACGAATCTTCGCGAATCAGCCGGCAGCAGTGAGTAGGAAACGAAGCGTGTCTTTGAAGACCTATCCCCCTACCTTGCCGTATGTCGATAAATCTCCCCAAAAGCCAAGAAAAACACTTTACAGTTCCCCCGTATTTGTTGTATCATACCCTTGTGGAAGAGGAGTAGTTGCACATCGGATTTTTAAATAACTAAAAACCATCCCATGTGTTGCAGGTTTCGTCAGTACGACCACCAAGCAGTGATCCGGGGCCTGTGGAACTTATAAAGAGACAAAAGTTCAACGAGATTTTCTGCGTACTATTTTTGTACGCGGAAAGTCTCGTTTTTTTATTATAATTACTGACCTCAGGACCCATCTACAAAAAGAAAGGAGCAAGCCATGAAGCAAAACTATCAAAAACCCATCCCGGACCTTTTAGCCGACTACGGCTTGGATGCATCTGCCTATGAATCCACCGGTCTAAAAAAAGAGGAGGCTCTAAAGCGAAAGGAAACTTACGGGGAGAATGTCTTAGAAGAGGAAAAAAGAAAATCCCCCTTGGTTATTTTCCTAGAGCAATTTAAGGATCTCTTGGTTATAATTCTTATCATCGCCGCTATCATTTCCATGGCATCCGGCAGTGTGGAAAGTACCATCGTGATCTTGGTGGTGCTGATTTTAAATGGAATCCTTGGCACGGTCCAGTATGTAAAGGCTGAAAAATCCCTGGATTCTCTAAAGGCCTTATCCTCGCCCCATGCTAAGGTCCTTAGAGATGGGGAGAAGATCGAAGTCCTGTCTAAGGATATTGTGCCCGGAGACCTCCTGTTATTAGAAGCGGGAGATATGGTGGTAGCCGATGGACGGATTCTTAAAAATTATTCCCTCCAGGTAAATGAAAGCTCCTTGACCGGGGAGTCTACCAATGTAGACAAGTGCGAGACCCTGGAGCTTTCCGGCAAGGAGGACCTTGCCTTGGCGGACCGAAACAATATGGTCTACGGGGGCACCCTGGTTACCTACGGTCGGGCGGAGGTTCTGGTGACGGAGACTGGCATGCAGACAGAGATGGGTAAGATTGCCGGTCTTATGAACGCGACCAAAGAAAAGACCACCCCGCTCCAGCGAAGCTTGGATGAATTTAGCAAGAAACTAGCTATCGCCATTATGGTTATTTCGGTCATCGTATTGGGCCTTAGGCTCTACCAGGGGGAGGCTCTTTTAGATGCCATGATGTTTGCGGTTGCCTTGGCGGTGGCTGCCATTCCTGAGGCCTTAAGCTCCATCGTTACCATTGTGCAGGCCATGGGAACCCAGAAGATGGCAGCGGACAATGCCATTATCAAAGAGCTAAAGGCTGTAGAAAGCCTGGGCTGTGTTTCTGTCATCTGCTCCGACAAGACCGGAACCCTGACCCAGAACAAGATGACAGTGGAAGACATATATATAGGAAATAAAAATATTCCTATAGAAGAAATCAAGCTTCCGGACCGGCTGGACCTAAAAGAAGCCTGTCAGTCGCTTGCTTATAGAAAAGAAGACCTAATTCCCCGCCTGATTCTGGCAGGAATCCTCTGTAATGATTCCGCTATCGCAGAGGATGGCTCAGAAATCGGTGATCCGACTGAGACAGCCCTTATTAGCCTGGCTAGAAGGCTAAATATCTCTGATACCGCCTTGAGAGAAGCCATCCCCCGCATGGATGAGATCCCCTTTGATTCGGACAGGAAGCTAATGACCACCAAGCATGAGCTTATGGGTAGCCGGATCCTCTTTACCAAGGGGGCCCTGGATGTGCTTTTAGACCGGTCTACCCAGATCGCCCTGGAAGAAGGGGTGGTGCCTTTGACCGAAGATTACAAGCAAGAGATCCTAAGGCAAAATCAGGAATACTCCGAGCAGGGACTCAGGGTTCTGTCTTTTGCTTATAAGGAGCATAAAGACCCAGGCCCTCTTAGCCTTGACCAGGAGACCGCTTATACCTTCCTAGGGTTAATCGCCATGATGGATCCTCCGAGGCTAGAATCCGCCCAGGCGGTAAAAGAAGCCATAGGGGCCGGCATCAAACCGGTTATGATTACCGGCGACCACAAGATTACGGCCACAGCCATTGCAAAGAAGATCGGAATCTTCTCCCAGGGAGACCTAAGCCTTACCGGCCAGGAGTTAGACGCCATGTCCGACGAGGAATTGGATGAGAAATTAGAGCATATTTCAGTTTATGCCAGGGTCAGTCCGGAAAATAAGATCCGTATTGTAGACCGCTGGCAGAAAAAAGGCAAGATCGTAGCCATGACTGGGGATGGGGTTAACGATGCCCCGGCCCTAAAGAAAGCGGATATCGGTGTGGCTATGGGAATTACCGGAACGGAAGTGTCCAAGGATGCGGCGGCCATGATTTTATCTGACGATAACTTTGCCACTATTATAAAGGCCGTCTTAAATGGACGAAATGTCTACCGCAATATAAAAAATGCCATAGGCTTTTTGCTATCCGGCAACCTGGCAGCTATCCTGGCGGTGCTCTATTGTTCCCTGGCAGCCCTGCCGACCCCCTTTGAGCCCGTGCATTTGCTCTTTATAAACCTTTTGACCGACTCCCTGCCGGCCTTAGCCATCGGTATGGAAGCCGCCGACCCGGGGCTTTTAGATCAGCCTCCAAGAGACCCCAAGCAAGGGATCCTTACAAAGAAATTTTCCCTGGGGCTTCTAGCTTATGGAGCCTTGATTGCCATTGCCACCATGACAGCCTTCTATTTAGGCCTGCGGACTAATGCGGCCACAGCCAGCACCATGGCCTTTGCAACCCTGACCCTGGCAAGGCTCTTCCATGGCTTTAACTGTAGAAGTAGTCTTCCTCTTACAAAGCTGGGCTTAAGAAGCAATCCCTGGAGTCTTATGGCCTTTGGCCTAGGCCTGGTCTTACTTTTAGCTGTATTAAGCATACCCCTGCTTGAAAGACTGTTTTTAGTAGCCCCTCTGGGGCTTGGCCAGATGACCCAGATTTTAGGCTTAGCAGTGCTGCCAAGCTTGATCATACAGATTAAACGAATTCTACATAGATAAAGGCATATATGAAATTAATTTCATCCCAAATTCCCCATTGTCTGAAAAGTGTGAAAAAAGTCGTGAAAAATTCTGGGGGGGCGAGACCTTGTCAGAAAAGAGCCACAATATCTTGTGGCTCTTTTCTCTATCTTGAGTCAAAAAAGCGTATTTTTAGGGGTACCTTCCTTGACAACCTATAGATTGTTAGGCTAAACTATGGAAGTGAACATGGTATAAATATAAATTTTGTCGATGCAGAGCCATAAGGGAGTGGATGATCTCTTATATGGCTCTGCTTGTCGGCGAAATAAATAATATGTAAATAGAAAGGTACAGACCGGATGAAAGATATAACTTTGCATGAAAAAACGGTGTTGTCTCCCATAATGAAGGATGTTTATCGTAGAATACGAACTAATATAGAATTCACAGGTGTGGACAATAAGGCAATCTGCGTGACAAGCTGTGGGGAGAATGACGGAAAGTCATCGGTTTCCTTTAACCTGGCCAAGAGCTTTGCAGAGAATGGAAAGCGAGTGTTATTTATTGATGCAGATATGAGAAATTCTGTAATGGCCTCCCGCTTAGATTTTCCGGAAAACTTAGCAGGCCTCAGCCACTATCTGGCAGGAATTAATGGAGGATCTGATTGCCTCTATTCTACCAATATTAAGAAGTTATATATGATCCCGACCGGACGTTTTGCCAAGAACCCGACAGAGCTTTTGAGCAAAGATGTTTTTGAAAATCTAGTTAGCGGGATGAAGCAGAATTTTGACCATATTATAGTAGATACGCCTCCGCTTGGACCGGTGGTAGATGCAGCGGTCGTTGCCAAGGCCTGCGATGCCTCTGTTTTAGTTGTCTCGCCCAATACCGTAAGTCACAGGGTGGCACAGACTATTGTAAATCAGCTTAGGAATGCCAATCCGAATTTCCTGGGGGTTATCATGAACAAGGTGGAGAAGACCCGGGGAGGAAAGGGCTATGGCTACGGTTATGGCTACGGCTACGGACAATCCGACAAGTAAACTACAGATAAAAGGAAGATATCAAAGATGAATGAGAAGAATATCCCGGTAGAAGATCAGGAAGTGGAAATTGATCTTGTACGATTGTTTGAATATTTGCTTAAGAGATGGAAGACTCTCTTTTTGGCAGCAGTGATCGGTGCAGTAGCGGCAGGGGGCTTTACCTTGATCCAGGCGCCCCAGTATGAGTCCACAGCTACCCTTTATGTGTTGTCTAAGTCCACCAGCATTACCTCGGTAGCTGACTTGCAATTAGGGTCTGAGCTTACCTCGGACTATGCAGAGATCGCGACCAGTAAGCCGGTCATTGATACCGCGATTGAGAAGCTGAAGAAAAAAGAAGATATTGAACTTACCAGAGAAGAAGTAGAAGCGATGATGACGGTATCCAATAAGACAGATACCCGTATGTTAGAGATCACTGTTACCAGTGATGATGCAGAACTTTCTTGTAAATTGGGAAAAGCCTTAACCAATGCAGCTGTAGACCAGATGGCCAGCATTACCCAGACAGATAAGCCGACCATCGTAGAAGAGCCTGAGGTTGCAGAAAAACCCATCGACAACGGACTCTATAAGCATGTTGCAATCGGAATCCTAGCCGGTCTTGTACTTTTAGGAGGCCTTTATACCGTAAGCTTTGTAGTAAATGATGAGATCAAGACAGAGAAAGATGTCGAGACCTTCTTACAGGTAAGTGTTTTGGGATCCATTCCGGCAGATAAAGAGCTTAAGGCTCTTGCCAGAAGAGAGAAGAAGGAAGCCAAGCGCCGGAACAAATCCGGCCAATAGGAGATGAGTGAGATTCATGGCTAGAAAAATTATATTTTGGCTCTGTGCGATTATAATGGTCCTGGCCCTTGGGGTGGGAGCCTACACCCTGCTTGGAAGCCAGAATACCAAGGAGAAGGATAAAAGCTTAAAAGAGAGAGTGGCAGTTGATACGGATGTTTCGGATGCCTCAGATGAAGGAGACGACAGCACAGATACAAGTCTTCAGATTCCTGTGGATTTTGATAAACTACACCAGGAGAATCCTGACATCTATGCATGGATTAGCATCCCGGATACAGATATCGATTATCCGGTCCTTCAAAATAAAGAGGAAGATGACTACTATCTAGACCATACGGTGGATGGGACGGAGGGACTTCCGGGAGCTATCATGTCAGAGTATAGCTATAACCAGGATCCTCTGGAAGATGCGGTAACTGTCCTCTATGGCCACAATATGAAGGACGGTAGCTACTTTAGCCACCTTCTAGACTACCAGGATGAAGCCTTTAGGGAGGCCCATTCCACCATAGAAGTTTATACAGCTAAGCACATTTATACCTATAAAGTCTTTGCGGCCATTACCTATGATGACAGACATATTTTATATACCTACGATTGTACGAATGCCGATGGCTATAAGGAGTTTTTAAGTTCCTTATCCACGGTACAATACTCGCCCTCCTGGCTTGAGGATCCTTTGACAGTGAATGTAGCGGACCGTGTCCTTGTACTTTCTACCTGTAACAATAATTCTGATCAACGATTTATCGTAGGAGCGGTCTTAACCGATGAACAGTAAACAAGAAAAGATCTTCCTGGTCCTTATGGTTATCCTAACCATATTGACGGTGGTGGCGGTAGGCCTCATTGTAAAGGATAGAAGAAGCCAAGCTAGTAAACCCAGCGGGGCGGATTCTTCCACCCAGTCCCAGTCCCAGGCGGGCAAGGACCGGATAGAATACAATGGAAAAACCTATGAGTATAATTCTAATTTGACCAATATCCTTTTTTTGGGAATAGACAAGGCAGATGACATTGACAAGACCTATATGCCGGGGGAAGCCGGTCAGGCAGACTGCATTATGATCCTGTCCCTAGACCAGGAAACCAAGGAAGCCAACATCTGGCAGATTAATCGTAATTCCATGACCCAGGTAGATGTCTATGATGTGTCAGGAAGTGCCTATAAAACCATCGAAAAACAGCTGGCCACCCAGTATGCCTACTGCATCGGGGGAAGCAGAAGCTGTTGGGCTACAGAAAAAACTGTAGGAAGCATGCTCTATGATCTCCCGATTGATGGATATGTATCCCTCTCTGTAGATGGGATCTCAGAGATCAACGATGCCTTAGGGGGCGTGAAAGTAAGCATGACTGAGGCAGATGAGGCCGTGGATGCCTCTTTTAAGGCAGGTACCGATGTGGTCCTAAAGGGAGACTTGGCTGAAACCTATGTCCGCCACAGAGACATCACCGTCTTTGACAGTGTCACAGACAGGATGCGGAGGCAGACCACTTATATTACAGCCATGATCGGCCAGATGAAAAATCAAAGCGGGTCGTCCCTCTATGATACCCTTTCGCCTTTCCTGGACAAATATATCCTTACAGACCTGGATGCGAAAGAATTGGAAGCCTTGAAAAATTACGAATACAAGACGGATGACATTCATTATCTTCCCGGTGAAACCACTATGGGAGATAAATATGAAGAATTCCATATAGATGAGACCTCTCTTAGGGAGATGCTGATAGAAAACTTCTACACGGAAGTGGACTAGACAAGGTCTTATAAAAATATGACATTATCCTAAAATTTGAAATAGAAAATGCATGTAATATCTGCAGCATGCCTGTAGAATATTGCAAATATTATGAAAGGAGAGACCTAAAATGAAGAAAGTAGTCACTGTATTATTGGCAGCTGTTATGACTTTTGGATTGGCAACAACAGCTTTTGCCGCTGGAAGTCCTACAGCAGATACTACCGTTATTGAATCTGTAGTAGATGCAAATGGTGAGTCAGTTGCGATTGTTAAAAAGGAAACTTTTGACACTCCGGAGCAGCAGGCAGCAGCAGACGAGGTAAAGGCAGATCCTGCTAAAGCCTTGAAGGAAGCAGCTCCTGAGGCCAATACATCTGCATTTACTTGCGTAAGTGTATTGGACTTGGTAGTAGCAGGCGATGCAGACCTGATTGACTGGCCAATCTATGTTACTTTCAGCTTGCCTGAGGTTAGCGCCGGAGACACGGTTATCGTGCTTCACTACGTAAACGGGGCATGGCAGAAAGAAGAAGTGTCTGTACTGGAAGCAGGCCTGGTAAGAGTTAAATTTAATACTCTGTCACCGGTTGCCTTCTACGTAGAGAAGGGCGCTACACCTACACCTTCTACCGATGATAAGAAGTCTGATACTTCTATCACAAGTGGAGAGAAGGCGGCTAACAATAGCGCATCTACAACAGTAGCTTCCGGAAGCACAAGCACAAGAACAGGTTCTACAAGTACAACAAGTACTTCAGGAACAACTTCTCCAAAGACTGGTGCAGCACCAATCGTTGAGATGATGCTTGCTGTAGCAGCTATGGCAGCAGCTGGAATGTGCGTAACAGCTAGAAGAAGAGACGCATAATTTGTTCTATCAAAAATAGAACAGGGGGGGGTGGGACTTTAAAAAGTCCCACTTTCCAGTTGAAGAAAAAAATTATTTTACAGGGGATGAAGATATGAGCGAGGGGGCTAAAAAAAGGATCATAGGATACTGGGATGTACACTGCCATCTTTTACCCGGCGTAGACGACGGGTCGTCTTCTGTGGCAGAGACCATGAAGCTCATTGGAATGGAATATAAGCAGGGGGTCCGAAAAATCGTATTTACCCCCCACTATAGAAAAGGCCTCTTTGAGATCTCCCTGGATGCCAAAGAGGAAATATTTGACCAGGTCCTAAGACGGGCATCGAAAAAATATCCGGACATGGAATTTTACTTAGGATGCGAATACTATGCAGACCCCGGAATGATCCACCGGGTGCTTGAAGATCCTCGTTATCGTATGCCTAAGGGACAGGCGGTTTTAGTGGAGTTTTCTTATACAGAAAGCTTTGAAAATATAAGAAATACTATAAGAAAGTTGACAGAGGCAGGATTTATCCCGGTGCTAGCCCACTTTGAGAGATATGAGTGCCTCAGAAAAAATATCAAAAGACTGGGCTTCTTAAAAAGAGAGGGAGCCAAACTGCAAGTTAATTGCAAAAGTCTCATTGGAAAAGAAGGCTTGGCAAAGAAAATTTATTGCACCAAGGCCTTGACAGAGAATTATGTAGATCTCCTAGGCACGGATGCACATAATATAGACAAGCGCAGCGTGCATATAGAAGAGGCGGCAAGACTCATTTGGAAAAAAAGAGGAGACCATGGACTTCGAAAGATACTCCAGGAAAATCCCGAGAGACTCTTTGGGAGAGAACTGGATGAAGATAGATAAAATGAATATAAATAGAATGGATAGAAAGATAAAGATATAGTTAAGAAAGACATAGAAATATAGAAATATAGAAATATAGAAATATAGATATATAGATATAGAGATATAGAGATATAGAGATATAGAGAAAGATAGTTATAGTTAGAGAGTTTGAGAGACAGATAAAGAGGAAATTATGTACAAAGTAGATTCTGAGGGCTGGTTAAAACATGCAGATTTCATATTGCTAGATATGATCTGCCTACAGCTGGCATATATTTTAGCATATGGGGTAAGCGGATATGGCTTTCATGTCTACGACCAGATCATTTACCGCAACATGGCGGTCTTCTTAGAGCTGGCCGACTTTGTGGTGATCATTATATACGGAACCATGAAAAGCGTCTTAAAAAGAGGTGCCTACCGCAACTTTGTTGTGACCGTCAACCACGGAATCATGGTAGGAGCCCTGGCCCTTTTGTACTTGTTCCTCTTACAGGAAGGGGCAGCCTTCTCAAGAGCCACCCTCCTTTTAACCATTGCCTTTTACATTGTTCTCACCTATGGGATGAGAGAATTTAGAAAACGCTCCATCCTAAAGCAAATGAAGGACGGAGGTAAGAGGAATCTTTTAGTAGTAACATCAAAGGACCTGGCAGATACGGTCATTGCAAATTTGCTTAAGAATAATTATGCAAGATACAGCCTGGCAGGAGTTGTTGTGATCGACGCCGACTGGGTAGGAAAGACCATCCGGGGTGTGGAAGTAGTAGCTACCGAGGAGGGGGCCCCGGAATATGTCTGCAGACAGTGGATCGACGAGGTCTTCGTCTATGTATCTGACAGTCTTCCCTATCCGGCAGGCTTGATGGAACAGTTGACCAGTACCGGAGTTACGGTGCATTTGAACTTGGCAAATATTTCCGATATGCCGGGCAAGAAACGTTTTGTAGGAAAGGTGGGAAATTATACAGTACTCACCACCAGCTTAAATTATGCATCCGCAAAGCAGCTCCTCTTTAAGCGCTGCATGGATATCGCAGGTGGCCTGGTAGGCTGCCTCATTACCCTGATCCTTTGCATCTTCTTAGGACCTGTGATCTACATCTCCTCCCCGGGCCCCATTTTCTTCGGCCAGGAGCGGGTAGGAAAGAATGGAAAAACCTTTAAGATGTATAAATTTAGAAGCATGTATATGGATGCCGAGGAGAGAAAAGCCGAACTTATGAAGGACAACAAGCTTGGGGATGGAAAGATGTTTAAACTAGACTTCGACCCTAGGGTGATCGGAAATAAGATCCTGCCCGATGGTACAAAGAAAACCGGGATCGGCGACTTCATCAGAAGGACCAGCCTGGATGAATTCCCCCAGTTTTACAATGTCCTAAAGGGAGACATGTCTGTAGTAGGAACCAGACCACCCCTCCCATCAGAGACCTCCCTCTATGAGCTCCACCACAGGGCAAGACTGGCCATCAAGCCCGGAGTAACCGGCATGTGGCAGGTAAGCGGAAGAAGTGATATCACGGACTTTGAGGAAGTGGTTAGATTAGATAGAGAATATATCGAGAATTGGAATATAGAAATGGACTTGAAAATCCT
>CAVHCX010000002.1:0-157516 GCA_963634745.1 Clostridium sp. CAG:343 | reverse complement strand
TTTTTAGGAAGGAGTTTTTTGAAGTTTATGAGAAAGAAATGGAAAAGTTCACTGCTTGCATGTATAATGGCAGCCTCCATGCTAATGGGGGCCGCAGCTACTACAGCTTATGCAGATGAAAAAATCGGGGGGGGTATAGCGGAAGAGACCACGCAGCTTCAATCTGAGGACAATCAAGCTGCTCTTATACCTGCAGATGAAGAAGGAAAAAATACTGCCGAGGGGGCAAGTGAAGAGACCACAGACCCGGCAAGTGGGGCTAATACAGACCCGGCAAGTGGAGCTAACACAGAGGCCCGGACAGAGGCGTCGGAAGCGGATCTTGCCCAGGCTCAAGCTACCAATACTGATTGGAAAAGTAAATTAAAAGATGGCCCCTATCTTGAGTATTTGGGCCATGTTCAAACCTATGGGGACCTGCCGGCAGTTACGGATGGGGCATCCTTTGGTACAACCGGAGAGGGGAAACGCTTGGAGGCCTTTAGTGTTTGGAAGGGCAGTGCCATCCAGGACTTTAGCGGTGAGATCGTATATAGGGCCCATGTGCAAACCTATGGAACCCTGGACTGGAAGACCTACGGAGAAGAGATGGGTACCAGAGGTCAGGGAAAACGATTAGAAGCAATTCAAATGTATCTTACAGATGAGCTGGCCCAGTATTTTGACATTTATTATTGCCTCCATGTCCAGACCTTTGGCTGGACCAAGTGGGTAAAAGGATCTGCAGATGATAGCGGCTGGTGCGGAACGGCGGGCCTGGCTAAGAGGGTGGAAGCAGTTAAGGTTCGCCTGGTAGCAAAGGAGGGAGGAACTGTCCCGGAAGACCTCCACGGTGCCATGGTAGACTACTCCTATTTAACAGCAGATTCTCTTGGAAGCCTCCACTATAGTGGTCACCAGCAGACCTATGGAGATATTGGTCCGGCCTATGCAGGAGACTACCTGGGAGTGACCGGAGAGTCTAAGCGCTTGGAAGCTCTGTCTCTTAGTCTGGACCAGGGAATACTTCCCGGATCGATTAAATACAGGGCCCATGTGCAGACCTACGGCTGGCAGGACTGGGTATGGGACGGAGAATTAGCCGGAACCACAGGAGAGGCCAAACGCCTGGAAGCCATTCAAATTTCATTGGAAGGTGACATTACAAAATATTATGATGTCTACTACAGGGTCCATGCCCAGACCTTCGGCTGGCTTGGATGGGCCAAGAACGGACAAGAGGCAGGCACTGAGGGACTGGGTAAGCGCTTAGAGTCCTTGCAGGTGGTATTGGTTCCAAGGGGTAGTTCTGCTCCCGGTTCCACAGCAAATGCCTTTGTAAATCGGGCAAACCGAGGGATCTCCAATGTCCTTGGAATTTCGGCTGCCTCAGTTGTGATGCATCTTCAGTCCCATGTAAATGATTCTTTTTACCTGGGAACCCGCTATGCGGACGATATAGACGATGGACGCTCTCCAAATGGAGACCCTTCTTTTAATGGATATCCGGGAATGAATTGTACAGGCTTTGTCTGGTATGTCCTAAAGAGTGTGGGAGCCGATCCTTCTTCCGTACCTAATTTACAGGACGCCCCCTTATGTGCGGGTGGATGGCTGAGCTGGCAGAGAAGCCATGGAAGCCGGATTCCAACCTATGATTTCAGTTCAAAATCAGAGATGCTAAACTCAGGCGTTTTGGAAAAAGGAGATATTATCTGGATATGGAATGAAAATGAAGGCGGAAAACATGGATATAGCGGAACCCATCATGTAGGCTTTTTCTGGGGCGATTCTTCCGATGAGGATTGCTTCTGGCATTCTTCCCCTTACGGTGGAAACCAGATTAGCCCGATCACAGGATTGTCGAATAATGTAAGCTATACGGTAATGAAACTTTAGACGCAAGAAAGGAACTGTCGCAAGATGCGGCAGTTCTTTTTTTATGCTCAGACTCAGGGGATTTCCAGTTTATCATTAAAAAGATATTAAAAAGATAGCCGGGCAAACTAAAACAAGCCGGATTGATTGGATGATATCAAAAAATAAATCTAAAAATAAAGTAAATTATACAAAAAACACTTGCTTTTTTTGTATAAACTCATATCCTATATAATTAGCTAGGCTAAATAAAAGGAAAGGAGATGAGATGGTGTTCCTGGAAGAGGATAAGAAAAAAGATTTAAAAGAGAAAAGTATGCCGGCTCTTTTTATGGAAATCAACAGGCGCTATGGCATGAAATGCATGAACCATATCAGAGAGATGGGAATTCAACATGGCCAGATGCCCATTATTATGATCGTTTACGAGAACGATGGATGCAGCCAGAAGGAAATCGCTGAGAAGATGGGGGTTACCCCGCCGACCGTCAATGTCAGCATTCAGCGACTGGAAAAAGCTGACATCGTGAGCAGAAAACGAGACGAGGCCGATCAGAGAATTATGCGTGTCTATCTTACAGAAAATGGACAAAGAATCGTGAAAGAGATTAAGGAAGAAGCCAAGGCTGTGGAGAAAGTCATGTTTAGTAATTTTAACGAAACAGAATTGTGTCTTATGAGACGCTTTTTCGAGCAAATTTTAGATAATATCGAACGCATTCCTGTAGAGAAGGCCGATGATAATAAAAAAAGAGGAGAAAAGAAATGATTAAACTGATGAAATATCTGAAGAAATCAGCAGGCTACATTGTCCTGATCATAGCACTCTTGTTTGTGCAAGCCTACTGTGATCTTTCCCTGCCGGATTATACCTCCAAGATTATTAACGTAGGTATCCAGCAGAAGGGTATTGAGGACAGTGTGCCGGAAAAACTGAGAGATTCTACTATGGAAAATCTCCGCTTGTTTATGGATGATGACCAGAAGGAAGAAGTAGAAGCAAACTATAACAAGAAAGATGATGTATGGGTATTGAAGGATGATATTTCCGATGATACCAGGGAAGATTTAAATGAAGATTTTTCCAAGGCTATGATGATCCTGTCAGCCTTTTCGGGAGACAGCGACCAGGCCAAGCAGATGCTTGCCCAGATGGGATTGCCGGAAGATACAGACCCGCTGACGGTACTGTCCCAGTTGCCTGAAGAAGCCCTGCAGCAAATCATAGACCAGGTAGATGAAAAACTAGAGGATATGCCGGAGTCCATAGTGACCCAGGCCGGAGTTTCTTTTGTGGCTTCTGAGTACGAGGCCCTAGACATGGATGTAGATGCCATGCAAATGCACTACCTTTTGATGGCAGGCCTAAAGATGCTGGCTATGGCCCTGGTGATTATGGCCGCAGCTGTAAGCATTACCTTTATCTCATCCAGGGTTGCCGGTAGGTTGGGCCATGACCTTAGAAATAGTATTTATCGAAAGGTTATGAGCTTTTCCAGCAAGGAATATAATAAATTTTCAACCGCATCCCTAATTACCCGAAGTACCAATGATGTCCAGCAGGTCCAGCAGGTTATGGCCATGATGTTCCGTATTGTGCTCTATGCCCCGATCCTTGGAATCGGTGGAGTGATTAAGGTCCTGCAGACGGATTCTTCCATGACCTGGATCTTGGCAGTGGCCGTGGGACTTATCCTTATGGTAATTATAGTTCTCTTCCAGGTGGCTATGCCTAAATTTACCAAGCTTCAGACCCTGATCGACAGACTGAACCTGGTATCCAGGGAGATCCTTACAGGAATTCCCGTAATCCGGGCCTTTAGCCGGGAGAAGCATGAGGAGGACCGTTTTGAAAAGGCCAATATAGACCTTACAAAAACCAACCTCTTTGTCAATAGATGTATGACCTTTATGATGCCTATTATGATGCTGATCATGAACGGAACCTCGGTACTGATTATTTATAATGGTTCCTATGCCGTAGACAATGGAACCATGCAGGTGGGAAATGTTATGGCATTCATCCAGTATGCTATGCAGATTATCATGGCCTTCTTAATGATTACGGCCATGTCTATTATGCTTCCCAGAGCAAATGTAGCTGCCGGCCGTATCGATGAGGTCCTAAAAACAGAAGTTTCTATTGAAGATCCAAAAGCTCCGGTTAAGCCAGCGGAAGAGCTAAGGGGACAGGTAGAGTTTGACCACGTATCCTTTGCCTATCCGGATGCAGGGGAAAATGTCCTTACAGATATTTCCTTTAAGGCGAAGAGGGGCCAGACCGTGGCAGTCATCGGAAGTACCGGTAGTGGAAAGAGTAGCTTGGTAAATCTGATCCCGAGATTTTATGATGTGACAGAAGGATCTGTAAAGGTGGACGGGGTGGATGTCCGTGACATGACCCAGAAGGACCTGCGCGATAAATTAGGCTATGTTCCCCAAAAGGGAGTGCTCTTTTCCGGAACCATTGACTCTAACATTCGCTACGGAAAACCAGAAATCGATGAAAGCCAGGTTAAGAAGGCAGCGGAAGTGGCCCAAGCAACCGAATTCATTCTTTCGAAAGCGGAAACTTATGATTCTCCGGTATCCCAGGGGGGAACTAACGTTTCCGGTGGTCAAAAGCAGCGTCTTTCCATTGCAAGAGCCATTGCAAAAGATCCGGAGATCTTTATCTTCGATGACAGCTTTTCGGCTCTGGACTTTAAGACCGACAGCCAGCTTAGAAAAGCTTTAAAAGAACATACCAAGGATGCCACAACCATTATTGTTGCTCAGAGAATCAGCACCATCCTAAATGCAGACCAGATCATCGTATTGGAGGATGGCCATATGGCTGGAATCGGAACCCATAAGGAACTACTGGCAAACTGTGAAGTATATGGACAGATTGCAAGATCTCAATTGTCAGAGGAGGAGCTAGCATGAGTGAACAAAGAAGAACTTCTATGAGAGGAAGAGGTCCCATGGGAGCCGGCCGTGGTATGGCCCCGGGGGAAAAAGCAAAAGACTTTAAAGGTTCCATGGCAAAATTATTTCGCTACATGGAACGTTACAAATTCCGGTTTGTCCTGATGTTTATCTTTGCAATTGCCGGAACTGTATTTAACATCGTAGGACCAAAGATTCTTGGAAAAGCCACCACAGAGCTTTATTCCGGCCTGGTAGCCAAAATCAACGGCACCGGAGGAATTGATTTTGAAAAGATCGGAATGATCCTTCTTTGCACCTTTGGCCTTTACCTTGCAAGTGCCTGCTTTTCCTTTATCCAGGGATTTGTAATGACAGGGATTTCCAACGATGTGACTTACAATCTTAGAAAAGACATTTCAAAGAAAATTAATAAGTTACCCTTAAATTATTATGAGAGCAGGACCAACGGGGAGATCCTTTCGCGTATCACCAATGACGTGGATACCCTGCAGATGAGTCTCAACCAGAGCCTTACCCAGCTTATCACCTCGGTAACGACCCTGGTGGGTGTATTTATTATGATGCTTTCCATCAATGTGTGGATGACCCTGGCAGCAGTTTTGATCCTGCCGATTTCTATGCTGATCATCCAGACGGTTATGAAGCATTCTCAGAAATATTTCCAGGACCAGCAAAGATATCTTGGAAAGGTAAATGGTCAGATCGAGGAGAACTTCGGTGGCCACAATATCGTAAAGGTTTTCAATAAAGAAGACGATGTGGTCGAGGAGTTTGAAAAAGACAATCTGAAGCTTTATGAGTCTGCATGGAAATCACAATTCTTCTCAGGAATGATGATGCCCATTATGCAATTCGTTGGAAACCTGGGCTATGTAATGGTGGCCCTTCTTGGTGGTATTTTTGTAATCAAAAAGAGTATAGAGGTGGGAGATATTCAGTCTTTCTTCCAATATATCCGTAACTTTACCCAGCCCATCCAGCAGATTGCCCAGGTTACCAATTTGTTGCAGTCTTCAGCGGCAGCTTCCGAGCGAGTCTTTGAATTTTTGGAGGAGCCGGAAGAGACAGAAAAAGATAGCAATCCGGTTGCAATCGAAAGCCTTACAGGAGACGTAGAATTTGACCATGTAAAATTTGGCTACAATCCGGACAAGATTATTATCAATGACTTCTCCGCAAATGTAAAAGACGGTCAAAAGATTGCAATTGTAGGTCCGACCGGGGCAGGAAAGACCACCATGGTGAAGCTTCTTATGAGATTCTATGATCTGAATGCCGGAAATATCAAGGTGGACGGCTATGACATTAAAGATTTCAATCGAAGCAATCTGAGGGAAATGTTTGGAATGGTCCTCCAGGATACCTGGTTGTTTTCAGGAACGATTATGGAAAATATCCGCTACGGCCGACTGGATGCCAGCGACGAAGAGGTGATTGCAGCTGCCAAGGCTGCCCATGTCCACAACTTTATCATGCAGCAGCCCGGTGGCTACAATATGATTTTGGATGAAGAAACCAGCAATATTTCCCAGGGACAAAAACAGCTCTTGACCATTGCCAGAGCCATTCTTGCAGACAACAAGATCCTTATCTTGGATGAGGCGACCTCCTCGGTAGATACCAGAACCGAGATCCAGATCCAAAAAGCTATGGATAACCTGATGAAGGGCAGGACCAGCTTTGTCATTGCCCACAGACTTTCTACTATTAAGGATGCAGACCTGATCCTGGTTATGAAGGATGGAGACATTATTGAACAAGGAAATCATGAAGACCTGCTTGCTAAGAAAGGCTTCTATGCGGACCTTTACAATAGCCAGTTTGAAAAACAAGAAATTGCTTAAGATAATTAGCTTTACCTTATCCCTTCCTGGTGCTACAATTCCTTGTGGAATACGGAAAGAGAGGTAGTTACTTATGGAATTTATAAAGAAAAAGGGCAGTGGAATTTTACTCTGCCTGGGGATTGCAATTCCCTCTTGGATCTTGGGAAAGTTGTTTCCCATCATTGGAGGGGCGGTGATCGCGATCCTGGCAGGTATGATTATTACCATGTTTTGGGAGCAGAAGGGAGCTATGGAGCCCGGTATTAAGTGGACTTCTAAGATCGTCCTTCAGGCGGCGGTAGTTTTTCTTGGTTTTGGTATGAATCTTGGGGTGATCTTTCAGACAGGAAAGCAATCCCTGCCGATTATTATTTGTACCATTAGCACATCTTTAGTCATTGCCTGGCTTGCGAGAAAGATATTGAAGGTGCCCTCGAATACAGCTGTTTTGGTGGGAGTGGGATCTTCCATCTGCGGAGGATCAGCCATAGCAGCTACAGCCCCGGTCATTGAGGCGGACGATGACGAGATTGCCCAGTCTATTGCAGTCATTTTCTTCTTTAATGTGCTGGCAGCCATTTTCTTCCCAATCCTTGGAAAGGCCATAGGCTTTGATACGCTACACGGAGATGCTTTTGGAATTTTTGCGGGAACTGCCATCAATGACACATCTTCAGTCACGGCAGCAGCCTCCACCTGGGACAGCATGTGGAATTTGGGAAGCCAGACCTTGAATAAGGCAGTGACGGTGAAGCTTACAAGAACCTTGGCAATCATTCCTATTACCTTGGTCTTATCCATGATCAGAGCCAAGGGTGCTGATAAAGAGACGGGTAAGTCGTCTAACTTTAGTTTAAAGCGGGCCTTCCCCATGTTTATTCTGTACTTTGTCATTGCGGCAATCATTACAACGATTTGCCTGCAATTAGGAGTGAGCGGGGAAATATTTCAGCCCATCAAGGAATTGTCTAAATTTATGATCATTATGGCTATGGCGGCCATCGGCCTAAACAGCAACGTGATCAAGCTTGTAAAAACCGGAGGAAAGCCTATAGCAGTAGGAGCCTTATGCTGGCTGGGAATTACGATCGTAAGTCTTTTGATGCAGCATGTCATGCATATTTGGTAATAGAGTAAAATAAAATATAGGAAAAAAGAGAAGATCTTCAGACGATGTTGAATGTTGTTTGAAGATCTTTTTTATTAGCCTTAAAAGAAGAGATATCGTAAAATAAAACAGAAAGTAAAATTACAAAAAACGAAAGAAATAGAGACAAGGAGAAAAAATTATGCCACATGGAGACGGAAATGAAAATGGAACTGTAAATGTAAATCGGGAAAGACACTCAAATCATCCCTTAAATGTTGAGAGGAATCCAGACCAGCAGATCAACCCGGGAGGACAGCTGGGAGAAAATGATATCATCAACCAGCAGAATGTAACGCGGCCGATGCGATTAAATGTACCGCAGGTGGTTCGTTCAGTCGCTGAATTGAAGGAAGAATTAGAAGCGTTAGAGCAGGAGTTTGCTGTACTAAAAGCTAAGAGTGAGTTTAAAAATCCAAGAGAAGTCAGTATAGAAAATGTGAACTTTAAAGAGAAGTATCAGTATCGCAATAATCTGGTGAAAAAAATGGCTCAGACGGTTAGTATGTCAAAATCAAAAATAATAAGAGGCGGAGCACTCCAGGAGGCGGAACGAAGAAGAATTCAGGAGATGGTTGAAGAAGTAAAGATTGCTAAAGACCAAATTAAGCAGGAGGATGTTGACCTCACAAACTGGAAAGGATATACAGAAAGTGTAGATGGTATTGACGGGGTTATGGATGAGATTTTAGCAGATACGCATATTACTGATTCGAAATTTTATACACATGTAGTAGATGCGATTAATGCTTATCGTGCGGATAAGACTCCGGAGAATTTTAAAATACTTCAGAATGAAGTGAACGCATACATAAAAAAAAGAACTAAGAAAGGAACAAAAGCGGAGAAGGATTTCCGGGAAAAAGGCAGAAGACGTATTCGAAGAATGAAGGATTTGGCCAGCAAGTTAAATTTTATAGCAGGGAAAGAGGAATTTAAGGTTCAATTAAATGATTATAGTAAGATTCAATTTTGGGGAACCGTTGCAACTACTATGGCGGATGAAATGAATCAAACAGTGAAAGATAAGTTGGATGAAGCTGTAGCTTCTGAAAGGGAGTTTGCTCCTTTAAAAGCTATATATACGGTAGCAATCACAGAAGACATGTTGGAACCAGACTATGTTCGTGGACATTTGGATGAGATGAAGAATTACGTGAGAATTATATCTGATGCCCAAAGCTTCCTGGTCACATGGGATCTGGATCATGCCAACGAACAAGAGGGAGTAGTTAAAACAGCGGAAGAGATTCATAAGGATAAACTTTTGAGTATTTACCGAGATACCGCGGAAGCAGCAATTAAGCATTACAAAAATTTAATAGAGTACATACAAGTCTTTGATTCCGGAGATCAAGAAGCAATTAATAGTGCCTATGAGAAGCTGGATAAAGGAAGATACGCAGCGCTTGATGAAAAGGGTAAAGAATATTTTAAGAAGGGTAAAAGGGAAAGTTTAAAACGAGAACTTTCCGTTGCTCGTATGAGATATATAGTTGGTGCATATGGAACAACAGCAAATTTGAACGGTGCTGATATAGATCGTCTTACTAGCATGATAGATGGATTTGAGTTGGATGAGGCAGGTGCATTTGCAAGTGAAGAAGATCGAAAGAATTTTGAACGAGAACTGACTATGATTGATGTGATATACAATGGAACAGCAGAAGAGATGGTTGAACAGATCGAAGACTATATGGCTAGAGTAAAGAATAGAGATTGGGATAAATCTCAGTTGACCAAGCAGTATCTAGAGGATCATTGTATAGAGATGTTTTTTTATGAAAACAAGAATGCCATGAAAGAAAATATAATAAGACTGAGACAAGATGCAGCCGCATTGTTCAACGGAAGATATGGGGCTGATTATCTGGCGAAGCTTGAAGCGGCAGATAATAACGTGTCAATTAATATGTCAGCTCTTTTGAACTCGGTAGTTGGAATGCATGGATATAAAATTAATGATGGAAAAATAATTACTATATTGGAAGAGGACTTGAAAGCTGATTTGGAAGAGGGATATAATACCTATTTGAGCAATGTAAAGACAGCTCTTAAAGGTAGAAGAAAACAGAATAGTTAAGTGGAAAAAGCCCCTATCGTCTTTGGATGATGGGGACTTTTTTATATAGCCCTTTGGCACCCTATAACGTATAATATAAGAGAAAGAAAAAATGCAAATGGGAAAAATATAAAAACGATAGAAACAAGGAGAAAAGATATGCCAGATGGAGAAAAAAGATTAGAAACAGAAGCTAGGAAATCCATAAACCTGGGTATGCAAGAGGTTGTGGAAGAGCAAGAACAAAGAAATACGATTCTAAATCCACAGGCTCAGCAGGTGGAGGCAGGACCGGCGCAATTGGAGCTTGAGCAGGAAGAAGTGCTTAACGCTGCTCAGTTAAAAGAGGAATTGGAAAAATTAGACAATGCATTTTCCAGCCTGGGAGTGAAGGAAAAGACGAAGATTAAGAGGTTTAAGAGTGAGAGCGCAGAAAATGAAAACTTTGTAGCAAGGTATAAGTCTCGGAATGCCCTGATCAAGAAGATGACACAGGCGGTTGGTATTGCAAGAGTTCGCATCGCTAAAACAGATATGGCCGGGGGTGGCCAGCCTTTAGGAGAAGAGGACCTAAGGCAGCTTAATACTCTGGTTAAAGAGGCAAAAACTGCCAAAGAACAAATTAAAAGCGAGGATGTCAGCCTGAGAAATTGGAAGGTTTATGAGGAGAATAAAGAGGTCATGGATCAGCTGATGGATGAGATTGTAGAAGAATCCAACCGTCTTACGGATTCCCCGACCTACCACGCAGTAGTCAAGGCTATTGGAAAGTATCGCGAAAATAAGACTCCGCAAAACTTTGCAAAACTCCAGAAAAAAGTAGCAGAATATATCAGAATCAGAACCAAGAATGGAACAAAAGGGGAAGAAAAATTTAAGCCCAAGGGTAGAGTTCGTATTCGGAGAATGAAGGACTTGGCTGCTAGATTAGGTATATGGCAAAATGGGGCAGCTTATAGAAACCGCGCGCAGATGACAGAGGCCAGCAAGATTCGCTACCGGGGAACCGCTGCAGATGATACCATCGATCAAAGAACCGAGAAGTTGAAAATTGCCAACCAAAGAATGCAGGAAGCTCTTGCGGTCGAAAAACAATTTCATAACTTAAAAGTTGCTTCTCAAATTATGATCACAGATAGCATGTTGGAACCTGAATATGTTGTGGCACACCTGGATGAAATGAAGGAATATGCAAGACTATTTTCCCTTGCTAAGGCATGTAAAGAGAACTGGATTCAGAAACAAAGACAGAGGCCGAACAACGCGGTTAAAACTCAATTGGAGATTTATGAAGACAGGGTATATAGTGCTTATGAGGGAAAAACCGAGGAGACCTTGGCTGTATATGAAAAGCTGGATGATTACATACGGGCCTGCGAGCTGAAAGATCAGCAGCAAATCCGTGCTTTGAGAGGTGAGATGAATAGCAAGGGCGTTGGAGGACCGACGGAAGAGGGAAAAGAGCTATGTCGGGAATACTACGATGACCTGGATAGACGCCAGATGGAACAGTTTCGGTTAGAGTATATCGTAGGGGCATATGGACAAACTAGGTATGGTGCTAGCTTAAGTACTCATAAGAGCCGTATGATGTCAGCCCTAAATGGAATTCGGTTAAATGAACAGGGAAGATTTGCCAGCGAAAAAGACCGAGAAAACTTTGAAAAGGACTTTGCGCTTATGGATGCTGTGTATAATGGAAGTGTAGAAGAACTCTTTGAAGTGGTGGAAGCATTTATTGAAAAAACACCTATGCTACCTATGAATGAATCTATAACAAGGGAAAAATATATAAAAGAACATTTTGTGAAATTAGCTAACATAGTTGATAGGGATGTTGTGACAGAAAATATGAAAGGTATCAGACCGGATGTATCCGATCTATTTGACAAAAGAAAGGGAAGAGACTACATGAAGAAGATTGACGTCAAGAGAGGAGGACTTGGGAAACCCATGGGTAATACATTGCCTCTCTTTGCACGTCAGTATGGATTTAGTTTTCACACGCAAGCGTTTAAAAACGCATTTGCTTTAGATTTGGACGAGGAAATGCTGCAGGATAATCTAAATGAGATGAAGAATATCATTCGCGAACACAAAAAAAGAAATCAAGAAAATAAATAAATATAGCTGCTTTCATAGCCCTATGCCATGATATCACGTATAATATAACAGAAAGTAAAAATTACACATCGGAAAGAGAATAAAACACGATAGAAATAAGGAGAAAAAATTATGCCAGAAGTTACAAAAACATCAGAAAGAAGAATGAGTGCTCCCTTGAATGCTTCCAATTCACCATTTGGAAATCCAATGGAGATCCAGCAGGATCAAGAAGACCAGAGAATGAATAATGTTATGATGCTGAACCGGGAGATGGAAGAGGGAGAAGAACACAGAGAGGGTATTGTGGCTCCCCAGGAGCAGCAGATGCAGGAGCGGCCGGTACAGTTGGCAGTTGACCAGGAAATCATGCTTAATGCTACGCAATTAAAAGAAGAATTAGAGCAATTAGATGATGAATTTTCTAGGTTGGGACTTAAGGAAAAGACAGAGATTAAGCAGTTTAAAAGGGAAAGCCAGGAAAATAAAAACTTTATGGCAAGATATAAGTCTCGAAACATCTTGACTGAGAAGATGAAACGGGCGGTCAGTGTTGCCAAAACAAAATTAAACGGAGCAGATCAGCCTTTAGGACAAGAGGACCTCGCCCAACTCAATGCTCTGGTTCAAGAGGCTAAAATAGCCAAAGAACAAATTAAAAACGAGGATGTTAGCCTGAAAAATTGGGAAGTTTATGAAGAGAATAAAGAGGGCATGGAGCAGGTTATGAAAGAGATTGTAGATGATGCAAACTTTTTTACAGATTCCTCGACCTACTATGCAGTAGTAAGAGCCATCAGAAAGTATCGTAGACATAAGAGCCGGGAAAACTTTGCAAAACTCCAGAAAAAAGTAGCAACATATATTAAAACAAAAACCCATCAGGGAACAAAAACGGAGGCGGAATTTAAAGAAAAGGGTAGGATCCGTATTCGAAGAATGAAGGATTTGGCTGCTCGATTAGGCCTATCACTGGATGAGGCAGCCTATAAGAACCGGGCACAAATGGAGGCGGCTAGTAAGATTCGGTATCAGGGAACCGCTGCAGATGATGTGATCGATCAAAGAACCGAGAAGTTGAAAATCGCAAGCCAAAGGATGCAGGAAGCC
Source organism: Clostridium sp. CAG:343 (assembly GCA_963634745.1). Lineage (GTDB taxonomy): Bacteria > Bacillota > Clostridia > Lachnospirales > Lachnospiraceae > CAKRJP01. The sequence continues at coordinate 144,477 of CAVHCX010000002.1, read as the reverse complement.
ATGGCGAGTGAAAGAGAATTTGATCCCTTAAAAGTTGCCTGTGAAATTATGATCACAGATCGTATGTTAGAGCCTGAATATGTTTTGTCACATTTGGATGAAATGAGGGGCTATGCAAGACAATTTGCGGAAGCTAGGGAATGTAAAGCGGCCTGGGAGCAGAAACAGAGAGAGAGACCGGCGGATGCAGTTAAAACCGAGCTGGAGAAGTATCAAGACAGAGTATATATTACTTATCGGATTGATTCTAAAACTGTGCTCGATATGTTTGCAAGACTGGAAGATTATATAAGAGCCTGTGAACAAAAAGACGAGAAACAAATCAGAACATTGAAGGCAGAAATGGATAATATTGCAGGTATGATGAGTACCGGAGGTCCATTGGAAGAGGGAAAAGAGATTTGTCGGAAATTTTACGAGGATATGTACTTGCGCAACCTGGAAGCCTATCGCTTACAGTATGTAGTAGGGGCACATGGACAAACTAGGTATGGTAATAGTTTGAGTAGTGATAAGAACCGTATGCCAAGAGTTTTGCATGCAGTTCGATTCAATGCACAGGGAAGATTTGCCAGTGAAAAAGATCGAGAAGCCTTTGAAAAAGATTTTGAAATAATGGATGCCCTGTATAATGGAAGTGCAGAAGAGGTCTATAATATAGCGGTAAGATATATTGAAGAAATGCCTATGATACAGTTGGAGGAATCTCAGGTAACGAAGGAATATCTGATGGAACATTTTATCGAATTGGCCGACGTAACACTTATGGATGGCATGAGACAAAACATGAGCACTCTCAGACCGGATGTGAATGATATGATCAATAAAAGAAAAGGAAAGGATTACATAAAAAAGATTAATGCAGCTGACAAGGGCTTTGGCTCTGCCATAGCTACGATAATGGACGGCATAGCAACTACACTTGGATTTAATTTTAATAGAAAAGATTTTAAGAGGATGATCGATGAGGAAAATGTAGAAGAGGATCAAAGGATGCTTGAAGAGGAGTTAGAGCGTGCAAGAGATATACTTCGTGAAATCAAAAAAGAACAAATAGAGAAATAGTGTGTAAAGTTGTCTTTTTTATAGCCCTGTGTCTTGGTATCACGTATAATATAACAGAAAGTGAAAAAATAGCCATAAGGAGAAAAAATATGGGAGATGAAAATACTAATCCAATGGAACTGCATCAGGAACATGTGGATGAGAGAATGAACAATGTTTCGATGCAAAACCGGGAGATGCAAGAGAGAGAAGAGCGAAGAGATAATATTATAAATCCCCAGGAGGTGCCGGTGCGGGTGCAACCAGTACGATTGGAGGTTCAAGAGGAAGCGCTTAACGCAGCTCAAATAAAAGATGTATTGGCAGAATTAGATAATATTTTTTCTATTCTTGGATCTAAAGAAAAGACTAAGATTAAGCAGTATAAGGATGAAAGTGAGGAAAATAAAAACTTTATAACAAGATATAATGCGCGTAATATGTTGGTAAAGAAGATGGCGCAGGCGGTCCGTGTTGCCAAGGTTCGCATTGCTCAAACAGATTTAGGTGGAGAAAATCTACCCTTAGGAGAAGGGGAACTGAGGCAGCTGAATGCTTTGATTAGAGAGGCAAAAAGAGCCAAAGAGCAAATTAAAGACGAGGATGTTCATCTGGGAAATTGGAAGGTTTATGCAGAGAATAATGATGCCATGGATAAGGATATGGAAGAGATTGTAGAGGACGCAAACCGTTTAACGGATTCCCCGGAGTACAAAGATGTACTAACTGCAATTGAAAACTATCGTAGAGCCAAGACCCCGGAAAACTTTGAAATGCTCCAGCATCACATAGCAGAATATATCAGAAAAAAAACTCATGATGGAACAAAAGCAGAGAGTAAATTTAGACCAAAGGGTAGAGCCCGCCTTCGGAGAATGAAGGATTTGGCCCTTAGATTAGCTTTCATAGAACATCAGACGAAATATAAGGATAGAGCAAGAATGACGGAGGCTAATCAGGTCCAGAATAAGAGATCGGTTGCCAATGATATGATCAGATCTGAAAAGTTGGAAGCTGCCAGACAAAAAATGCAGGAGGCCTTTGAGAGCGAAAGACAGTTTGATTGCTTAAAAGCTCCTTCTCAACTGATGATCACAGAGAGCATGTTAGAACCTGAATATATTCTGGAAAATCTGGAGGAAATGAAGGAATATGCAAGACAAATTTCTCTTGCCAAGATATTTAAAGAAAATTGGCTTAAAAATCAAAGACGGAGACCGGCGGGAGCGGTTAAAACCGAGCGAGAGATTTTTGAAGATAATGTATTCACCTATTATGAAGAGGTTTCCAGGCCGGCGATGGATATCTTTGCGAACCTAGCTGATTATATAAAAGCCTGCGAGAAGGGAAACCAGAAAAAAATCCGTACTTTGAGGGAAAAAATGTCGCAAGTTGCAGGGGTGTCGAATTCCGTAGGACCGACATATGAGGGAAGAGAGTTTTGTCGGAACTATTACGATGATATGGCCATACGCAGGATGGAAGCCCTTCGCTTAGAGTATATAGTAGGGGCATATGGAGAGACTATTTATGGTAAAACATTGGGTAAGGATAAAGATCGTATCGCAAGAGCCCTAAATGCTGTTCGTTTAAATGCACAGGGAGAATTTGCCAGTGAAGCAGATCAACGAAACTTCGAAAAGGACTTTGAACTTATGGATGCCATGTATAATGGAAGTAAAGAAGAGTTCTATGAATTGGCGGAAAAATATATTGAAGAAGTACCTATGCTACCTAAGATTAAAGAATTAGGAACCGTGGAATATTTAGAAGCGCATTTTATGGAATTGTCTGAAAGAATGTTGAAAGATTCTATGAGAGCAAATATAAGAGATATCAGACCGGATGTGGAATGTATGTTTAATGAAAGAAAGGGAGAGGATTACATAATCAGGATTAACGAAATAGACGGTGAACTTGGAACTCAGCTGTCTTATGCACTTCAGGCGATTACAAAAACCTATGGATTTAATTATAATCGAAGAGAGTTTTTGCCATTAGGTGAAGAAGATTTTCTTGAGTTGGCCCAAATGAACCTTTCTGGGGGCTTGAGAGGTATTAATGAGGAGCTTCGCAGAATTGCTCAACAAAATGCTCAACAAAATGCTCAACAAAATGCTCAACAAAATGCTCAACAATAAGAGAAATAGTGCGTGTAAGTGTCTCCTAAAAAGGAGCCGGGCTTTAAAGCCCGGCTCCTTTTTTTAGTCTCTTTTGAAAATATCCCTGGTATATACCTTGTCTGCCACATCGTCTAGGCATGTATCGTATCGGTTCGCAATGATTGCATCGGACTGCTTCTTGAAATCGTTTAAATTATTGACAATCTGGGAACCGAAGAAGGTATCCCCGTCCTTTAAGGTTGGCTCATAGATCACAACCTTGGCCCCCTTTGCCTTGATCCGTTTCATAACGCCCTGAATGGAGGACTGGCGGAAATTGTCGGAATTGGATTTCATTGTCAGGCGGTAGACACCTACCGTGACCTGTTTTTCCTTGCTGGAATCATAGGTATTGTCCTCGTCATAGCTGTAGTAACCGGCCATATTTAAGACCCGGTCAGCAATAAAATCTTTTCTTGTCCGATTGCTCTCTACAATGGCTGTCATCATATTCTGAGGGACATCATTATAATTTGCCAAAAGCTGTTTGGTATCCTTGGGCAGACAGTAGCCGCCGTAGCCAAAGCTAGGATTGTTATAATGACTTCCGATCCTGGGGTCTAAACATACCCCGTTAATAATATCCTGGGTATTTAAGCCCTTCATTTCTGCATAGGTATCTAACTCGTTAAAATAAGAAACCCGAAGAGCCAGGTAGGTATTGGCAAATAATTTTACGGCCTCGGCCTCGGTAAATCCCATAAAGAGGGTGTCGATATTCTCTTTTATGGCGCCCTCCTGCAAAAGAGCTGCGAAATTCTTGGATGCCTTTTTTAGTTTCTCGTCATTCTGATCAGTGGAAACAATAATGCGGCTGGGGTAAAGATTGTCATAGAGGGCCTTGGATTCCCTTAAAAATTCCGGGCTGAAAATAATATTTCCGGTATGGTATTTCTTCCTTACAGACTCGGTATATCCAACAGGTATGGTAGACTTAATTACCATAATGGCTTGGGGATTTACCTTTAGGACCAACTCGATGACTGCTTCCACGGCAGAAGTATCAAAATAATTTCTTTGGCTGTCGTAATTGGTAGGTGCCGCAATAATGACATAGTCCGCGTCCTTGTAGGCGGCTTCTCCGTCTAGGGTGGCTCTCAGGTTTAAATCTTTTTCGGCCAAGTACTTTTCGATATAATCATCCTGGATGGGGGACTTTTTATTGTTGATTAGGTCCACTTTCTCGGGAATGATGTCAACAGCAGTAACCTGATTGTGCTGGGCCAACAAGCAGGCAATAGAAAGGCCTACATAGCCGGTGCCGGCTACTGCAATCTTTAAAGGAGAGGGGCTGGGCAAGGAATTTTTCCCCTCTTCTGTAAATACATCCTCAAGCTCAAAGCCCAGCACATCGCCCAGGGCCTCCAGCTGTGGAATCAAGGGCAAATAATCCTGCTTTTCAATACGGCTAAGCAGGGCCCGGTTAATGCCTGTCTTTTCGGAAAGCTCGCGCTGGGTGAGATTTTTTTCCTTTCTTTTGGAGATTACCAGGTCTGCCAAAAGAGATCTAGAAAGCTTTTTCATAAAATCCTCCTCATAAAATGTTATTTAAAACAACAAAAAATAAAACTTCTTCTTTTATAAAAAACAGGTGTATCATAGCATTTTTGCAAGGGAAAGGCAAGGAATAGGGAGAAGATTAACGAGATTTTTTATGGGGAATAGTATGTAAAGACAAAAAACAAGAAATCTTCTTGATAAAAGTTATTTATAATAACAAATCAAAGAAAATACAGGACTGCCTTGAGATAAAACTTTACGGGGGCCTGAAACTAGGGTAAGATACTAGAGGACTTGAATTTAGAATTACGGGATTTCTTATTATTATGAATAAAACAGAAGCAGAAGAAATTTTATATTGTGCCATGACGGTAGGAGAGCAGATTCTTCGAAGCGGCGGAGAGGCCGGACGGGTGGAGGATACGATTAAGCGGATCTGCCTAGCCTACGGTGCCAGCCGGGTGGATGTATTTTCCATTACCTCCAGCATTATTACGACCATGTATGGGGAAGAGTTTGGTGTATGCACCCAGACTAGGAGGGTGACAGGAATGGTTAACGACCTAGACCGCTTAGACCGGCTCAACCAATTATCCAGAGAGATCTGCCGGGAAAAAGTGCCTTATCCCATTATCCGTAAGAAACTGGATCAGATTGATCAGGCGCCTAAGTATTCCTTTGCTATGCAGCTTTTTGTATATGCCTTGATATCCGGCGCTTTTTCCGTCTTCTTTGGGGGAAATATAGGAGATGCCATAGCCTCGGCTATTATTGGAATCCTCCTAAAATTTATGCAGACCCTTGTGGGCAAGGGCTCGGTAAATTCTCTGATCACAGCCCTCCTTGTCTCAATTTTCGGAGGCTTCCTGGCAAGGTTTTTTGTGCTTTTTGGTCTTGGAAGTCACGTGGACCTAATCAGTATCGGAAATATCATGCTTCTGATCCCGGGAATTCCTCTGACCAATTCCCTGCGGGATATGTTTTCCGGGGATATTATTACAGGCCTCATTCGCTTTATGGAGTCCATTCTACTTGCCCTGGCCATTGCCCTGGGATTTACGGTAGTAGGATTTGTATTATAAAGGAAGTTCATTGGGGCAGAAGGCAGAAAAGGAAGCTAGCTAGGAGTAGGAAGATGCAGGATTTAATACAATTGACAACAGCCTTTATAGGGTCTTTGGGCTTTGCCATTTTATTTAATATCAGAGGGAAAAAATTAATATATGCAGCCCTGGGGGGACTCCTTTCCTGGGCAGTTTATTTGGGGGCCGGACTTATTAATGAGAATCCCTATTTTTGTGGATTTTTGGCTACGATTGTCACCACCTTTTATGGAGAGATCATGGCAAGAGTTTTCAAATCTCCGGTGACGGTCTTTCTGGTATCCGCCACTATACCCTTAATCCCGGGGGCGGCCCTATATCGGACCATGAGCAACCTGATGGCAAGAAATTACAGCGGATTCTCGGCAGAGGGAATCTATACCCTCCTCTTTGCAACCAGCATGGCAGCGGGAATGACCGTAACCACCGTCCTCTTTCGACTGGTATGGGGCAGCCTCCACCAGGGAAGAAGTTTGCACATTAGGTAGGAATCGTTTAGTAGTAATCGTTAGAAAAAGAAGGGAAAAGAAAGATGCAAAAATTATTGCAGCAAATTATTAAGTTTGGATTCGTAGGAGTCATCTCCTTCGTCATTGATTATCTCACGGGTTTGATTGTGCTGAACCTACTGATGGCAGCCCTCTCAACCTCTTATTTTGAGTTTGCCTCCTTGGTAGCCTCGGTAGTAGGCTTCGTAGTATCCGTGGTGGTAAACTACATTTTAAGCTTCAAATTTGTATTTGAGAGAAAAGAAGATCTCAACAAAAAAACGGAATTTACAGTATTCGTCTTGCTGTCCGTGGTAGGAATGATCATTAACAGCCTGATCATCTGGATCCTGGTAGGACCTATCTACAGTCACAGCAGCTTCCTCCGGGAAAATGTAGGCTATAATCTGATCTACACCGGAGGGAAGATTTTTGCTACAGCGGTTGTTATGGTATACAATTTTGTGACAAGAAAAATCTTTTTAGAGAAAAAATAGAATCTTATGAAAGAGGGCTAGCCTATCAAACGGTGGCCCTCTTTTTTTGTTTTCTCATATAGGACAACGTTGCGCCCTGCAGGCGTGGGATATGTCCCCAAAGACACGCTGCGTTTCCTACTCGTTGCAGCCGGCTTGCAGCTCCTTACGGAAGCCTTGCTATCGTCTTTTGGAACATATCCCACGCCTGCAGGGGGTAAGTTGTCTCCTTGTATGAAAAAATACAGGGAGACTGAGGCGAGTTTTCAAGAAAGTATTGACAAATTCTTGTATGGATACTAGAATACCAACATACATGTATACAATCTAGAAGGAACTCAAAAACAATAAGAAACATAAGAAAGAGGGACAGTAGATCATGAATTACGAAATTGAGAAGGATATTAAGAAGGCTGTTGAAGAATTTGAGGGCTTGTTAAGAGAGCAGTATTTGAGAAATGAAAAGATGCATGAGGCTGCCTTGGAGTCTGAGAATCATAAGAATAAGTCCAAGAAGACGGTGATTGGTCTTGCGGATGGAGATGGCATCGGCCCGGTGATCATGAAGGAGACTGAGGCTGTCCTTAAGAAGCTTTTGGCGGATCCTATCGATAAGGGAGACGTGGAACTTAAGAAGATTGAGGGATTTACCTTAGAAAATCGTTTGGAGAAGGGGCAGACCGTGCCGGATGATGTATTAAAAGACATGCAGGCGTGTGACGTCCTCCTAAAGGGACCTACCACAACTCCCAGTGTTTCTATGAATACTAAGAATCTGGAAAGTGCCAATGTATTTCTTAGAAAAAACTTTGATTTGTATGCCAATGTACGTCCGGTATCCATTCCGGAGGAAGGAATTGACTGGACCTTCTTTAGAGAGAATACGGAAGGTGAGTATGCCTTGGGTAGCCGTGGTATCAAGATTGGCGATGAATTAAATGTAGACTTTAAGGTGACTACAAAAGAAGGAACCTACCGAATTGCCCGAGCTGCTTATGAATTTGCTAAGGCGAATGGAAAGAAAAGAGTTTCTATTGTTACCAAAGCGAACATTTTAAAGAAGACCGATGGAGAATTCCTTCGAATTTGTAAGGCCATCGGAGAAGAGTATCCGGAGATTGAGACGGATACCTGGTTTATTGATATTATGGCGGCCAACCTGGTAAATACCGATATCCGCAGCCAGTTCCAGGTTTTCCTTCTCCCAAATCTATACGGAGATATTCTTACCGATGAGGCGGCTCAGATCCAGGGAGGTGTTGGCACTGCGGGAAGCGCCAACATTGGAAGTAACTATGCCTTGTTTGAAGCCATCCACGGAAGTGCACCGAGAATGGTAGAAGAAGGGATTCAGGACCTGGCAAATCCTGCCAGCTTGATGAAGTCTGCGGCTATGCTTTTGTCCCATATCGGATATGTGGAGGAAGCTGCCAAATTAGAGAAGGCCTTGGCATTTGCCGATGAAAAGATCGGAGCTTTAATGACCGGCCAGCCGGGAGGGGCAACTTGCAAAGAATTTGCAGCCCTAGTATTAGAAAGATTATAAATATTAAAAGAGGGGGTGCCGCTTCAAACGACACTCCCTCTTTTAATATTTGCCCTACTAGCATAAGAAAAGTTCTACGATAAAGACGCTGACACAGGCTAGCATGGAGACCTGGATGAGACTTCTTTCTTTGTAGGCTAAGATCAGAGCGACCAAAAATCCTACAGCCCCGGACCATATGCTGCCTGTGGCGGTCAGGATGGCCGGGAAGGTCATGGTAGCCAGGGTTACGTAGGGTACGTAATATAAAAAGGATTTGATAAAGCTGCTCTTAATTTCTTTTCGGATCAGTGTCAAGGGCAGTACTCGGATTAAATAGGTCACCAGAGCCATTAAAAAGATATATAAGTAAATGGAATGTTTCATATGGTAGTTTCTTCTCCTTCCTCCTCATCTTTCACAGGAAATTTCCAGGCGGCGATTCCGGCCAGGATTAAGGTGATTATGATCATGCGAAATCCGGAGGAAATTTCTCTTAAGTAAGGTGCGTAGCTAAAAATCAAACTTGCCAGCATAGATAAAAAGACCAGGACTGCTAGGCTGCGGTCTTCCTTGGCCGGTGGAACGATCAGGGCCACGAACATGCCATAGAGGGATACTCCCAGGGCACTTATGATGCTGGCAGGAAGGATGCTTCCGGACAGGGCCCCTAAAAAGGTTCCGAGGACCCAGCCTCCGACAGAGCTAGTCATAGCCCCGTAAGAATAAAATGGACTGGTTTTTCCTTCCTGGCTGATGGTAACCCCGAAAATCTCGTCTGTCACACCGTAGGCAATGAGAAAACGGTGGGAAAAAGGAGCTTTGGGATCTATTTTTTGTGATAAGGAGCAGGACATAAGAGAGTAGCGTAAATTTACCACCAGTTCCGTGGCCACTAACTCCAAGCAGCCTCCCCCGGTGACTATAAGAGATAAGCCTGCAAATTGTCCCGTGCTACTTAAGGCGGCAAGAGACATAAGAACGGCATTGAAAATAGAGACACCCAGCTTCTTTGCCATAATTCCAAAAGTAAAAGATACGGCCAGATATCCAAGGCAGATGGGTATCCCATCCTTAAAGCCTTTCACGAAAATGCTTCTTCGATTCATATATATTCCCCAATCTATAAATAATCAAAATCCCTTCAAGTATATAGGGAAGAGAGACTTCTCGTCAATGAGAGAAATCCATAGAAATTTCTGATTGCATTCTTATTTCTATTTTTTCACTGGAAAAAACGACTTCAGTTTTATATAATAGGGTGTAAAAGATTTTACTATAAAAATTAAAGGAGATTATTTTCATGCAGATGTTATCTATCGAAAAAGAATTACAGGGCAACTCTTATCCGGGCCGTGGAATCATTATTGGCAGAAGCGCCGATGGAAGTAAGGCAGTAACCGCATATTTTATTATGGGAAGAAGTGAGAACAGTCGTAATCGTGTTTTCGTAGAAGAAGGAGAGGGAATCCGTACCCAGGCTTTTGATCCTTCAAAGCTTACAGACCCAAGCTTAATTATCTACGCTCCTGTACGAGTTCTTGGAAATGAGACCATTGTAACCAACGGAGATCAGACAGATACCATCTACGATGGATTAAAGGAGGGACTGACCTTCGAGCAGTCCTTAAGAAGCAGAGAATTTGAGCCGGATGGTCCAAACTACACCCCTCGTATTTCCGGTCTTATGCATGTGGAAGATGGGGCCTATGATTTTGCTATGTCTATTTTAAAGAGCAACCAGGGCGATCCTTCCCAGTGTAACCGCTATACCTACACCTATGACAATCCAAAGGCAGGTGAGGGAAGATTTATCCATACCTATATGTGCGATGGCAATCCTCTTCCAAGCTTTGAGGGAGAGCCTAAGCTTATCAGCATTCCGGATGACATGGATGGATTTGTGGAAAGTCTCTGGAATAGCCTGAATCCGGACAATAAAGTATCCTTATTTGTAAGATATATTGACATTGCTACAGGTAACTACGAAACAAAAATTGTAAATAAGAATCAATAAAGTTTCCAGAAGACAAGGACGTGGCCCGGCTTGCTCTGACAAGGCGGTGCCGATATGATACAAAAATTGATTGTATTTATAATATGATAGGAGAATTAGCATGAAAGAATTAGAATTAAAATATGGATGTAACCCCAATCAGAAGCCTTCCAGAATCTATATGACCGATGGGGGAGACCTTCCTATCCAGGTCTTAAGCGGAAGACCGGGATATATTAACTTTTTGGACGCCTTTAACGGCTGGCAGTTGGTAAAGGAATTAAAGGCGGCTACAGGTCTTCCGGCAGCAACCTCCTTTAAGCATGTATCTCCGGCAGGAGCAGCAGTTGGCCTTCCTCTGAGTGATACCTTGGCAAAGATCTATTGGGTAGATGATTTGGGAGAACTTTCTCCACTTGCATCTGCCTATGCAAGAGCCAGAGGGGCAGACCGTATGTCTTCCTTTGGAGATTTCATTGCCCTTTCTGACGTATGTGATGTGGACACCGCAAGACTCATCAAGAGAGAGGTATCCGATGGAGTGATCGCTCCGGGCTTTGAGCCGGAAGCCTTAGAGATCCTTAAGGCAAAGAAGAAGGGCAACTACAACGTAATCCAGATTGACCCGGATTACGTGCCGGCAGCCTTAGAGCACAAGGAAGTTTATGGCATCTGCTTTGAACAGGGAAGAAATGAATTAAAGATTGACGATGATTTCTTCGCAAATATTGTAACAGACAATAAAGAAATGACAGACCAGGCTAAAATTGATCTTGCTATTTCCATGATCACCTTAAAGTATACTCAGTCAAATTCTGTATGCTATGTCAAGGACGGTCAGGCCATCGGTATCGGAGCTGGTCAGCAGTCCCGTATCCACTGCACCCGTCTGGCAGGCCAGAAGGCGGACAATTGGTGGCTTCGCCAGTCTCCGCAGGTTATGAACCTTCCCTTTGTAGAGGGGATTAAGAGGGCGGACAGAGACAATGCCATCGACCTTTATATCGGAGATGAATATGAGGATATCTTAAATGATGAGGCATGGCCAAGAGTATTTACAGAAAAGCCGGCTGTATTTACAAGAGAAGAAAAGAGAGCCTGGCTTGATAAGCTGACAGATGTGGCCTTAGGATCTGATGCCTTCTTCCCATTTGGAGATAATATCGAGAGAGCAAAGAAGAGCGGTGTGAAATATGTGGCCCAGCCGGGTGGATCTGTAAGAGATGACAATGTTATTTCCGTATGTAACAAATATGGAATGGTTATGAGCTTTACAGGCCTTCGTCTGTTCCATCACTAAGAAAATAAATTGAGAGAGGAAGTTTTGTTTTATGGGTAAGTATTTCGGAACGGATGGCTTTCGTGGGGAAGCCAATGTGGTTCTGACAGTTGAGCATGCATTTAAGGTTGGACGTTTCCTGGGCTGGTATTATGGACAGGACCACCAGGCAAAGATAGTGATCGGTAAGGATACCAGACGCAGCAGTTATATGTTTGAGTATGCCCTGGCAGCAGGTCTTACTGCTTCCGGAGCCAATGCCCACCTGCTCCATGTAACCACAACCCCAAGCGTAGCCTATGTCACCAGAACCGAAGGATTTGACTGTGGTATTATGATCTCAGCCAGCCATAATCCTTACTATGATAACGGAATTAAGATTATAAATGGCAAGGGTCACAAGTTGGAGGCAGAGGTTGAGGCAAAGATCGAGGCCTATATTGACGGTGAGATCGGTGAGATTCCTCTGGCAACCAGGGACCATATCGGCCGTACCATCGACTATGTGGCAGGAAGAAATCGCTATATCGGATATCTGATTTCCCTGGCTACCCGGTCTTTTGAAGGAGTCAAGGTGGGACTTGATTGCTCCAACGGAAGTTCTTTTAATATGGCAAAGAGCATCTATGATACCTTGGGAGCCAAGACTTACGCCATTAATTGCGAGCCTAACGGAACCAATATTAATAACAATTGCGGATCCACCCATATCGAGATTTTGCAAAATTATGTAAAGGAAAATCACCTGGATGTAGGATTTGCCTATGACGGAGATGCAGATCGCTGTATCGCTGTTGATGACCAGGGAAATGTAGTGGACGGAGACCTTATCCTTTATGTTTGCGGTAAATATCTTATGGAGACCGGCCACCTCAAGGAAGATACCATTGTCACTACAGTTATGTCAAATCTTGGACTTTACAAGGCCTGCGACAAGATCGGCATGAAGTATGAGAAGACCGCTGTTGGTGATAAGTATGTAAATGAAAATATGGTAAAGAACGGTTTTGTCCTTGGAGGAGAGCAGTCCGGTCATATTATTTTCAGCAAATATGCAACGACCGGAGATGGCATTTTGACTTCTCTCATGATCATGGAAGTGATCCTGGAGAAGAAAATGGCCCTTTCTAAGTTGGTGGAGGAAGTAAAAATTTATCCGCAGCTTCTTAAGAATGTCCGTGTGGCAGACAAGAAGGCAGTGGCAGATAACGAGGCTGTTACAAAGGCAGTGGAGTCTGTAGCTGAAGCTCTGGGAGATGATGGACGTATCCTGGTAAGAGAGAGCGGTACCGAGCCTTTGATCCGCGTGATGGTGGAGGCTGCCAGCGATGACCTATGCGAAAAATATGTTATGCAGGTCGTGGATGTTATTAAAGAACAGGGACTTGCAGTAGAATAATTCCCCTGATATGGGGATGAATCATTCTCATGAGATGAAGATGAAAAAGGGGATGTAACTATGGGTGAACAGCTCACCAAAAGTGATGTAGAAAAGATCAAAGAAGAGATCGAATATCGGAAAATCGTCGTCAGAAAGCGGGAACTAGAGGCAGTCAAGGAAGCCAGAGCCCAGGGGGACTTGAGCGAGAACTTTGAGTACAAGGCAGCCAAGCAGGATAAAAACCGCAACGAAAGCCGCATTCGCTATCTGGAAAAGATGCTAAAACATGCCACGGTGATCTCTGATGCCTCCAAGGAGGATGAGGTAGGAATCAACAATACCGTGGACCTCTACTTCGAGGACGACGATGAGGTGGAAACCTACCGCCTGGTAACCAGCATTCGTGGAAATTCCATGCAGGGACTCATCAGTATAGAGTCTCCCCTTGGAAAAGCGATCTTAGGGCACAAAGTAGGAGATAAGGTAAAGGTAGAGGCCGGAGCCGGAGGCTACTTTGTGGAGATTCGAAAGATTGATAATTCCACGGACGATAGCCAGGATGAGATACGAAAATTTTAAACCGGGATGATCCGAGAAAGTCTGTCGGTATGGCAACATACAAAGGGACTGTCGCATTAAGCGATAGTCCCTTTTCGTGTTTTTTGTCTCTTGTATACGAGTGGGGGCGGATATTGATACCAGGGGCTTCCCGCTATGTCGGGGAAAACATTGCGAGGCTTCCGTAGGGAGCTACAGGCTGGCAGCGAAGACTTACGCATTGTGCCCGAAGGGCCGAGGGGCGTATGCCCTGAGTGAGCGCGAAGCACGAGTTTGCGTAAGTCTTCGCGAATAGGCCGCCTGTAGCGAGTAGGAAACGCAGCATGTTTTCCCCAACATAGCGGGAAGCCCCCGCTACTGTGTTCCGAAATGCTCAAGACAAAAAAAGATCCCGCACAGGCTATCAATACCGGAGGAGTGTCCGATGTTTTGAAAATTTTCCTGAATGGTGCCGGGGTCGGCACCGGGATTTTCCTGAAGCATCTTGATGCTTTGGCTAAATTGTCCTTTTAGGGCGCAGGATAGAAAGGCCCTGCTGATATCGTTGGTATCCTTAAGGTGGCCGGTGATTTCTTCTTTTAGGGCCCGGGCAAAGGCGGATTCGTTTTGATCACAGAGGATGAGGCCGGCTAGGAGCCCGCTTAGAAAGTCGTCTCCGCTGGGAGTGAGACCGATGCCAAGGCCTAAAAGCTTGGTGGCCTGTCTTGCTGCCTTGGTGGCTGAAAGGTCCGGCTCTTCTAAAAGTTCTTGAAGGCTAAGGAGGTGGTTTCCTGCTGCTCTTAAAATCAGATTGTCATCGACCTCTTTGGAATGATTGAAGATTAGGTCAAAGCCCTTGGTGTTGGAAGAGGCGATGACTGCCCGGAGGGATGTTTTTAGAATCTGCAGGTCTTCCTTGCGGCTGCAGGCCTTGTAGGGGTTAAGTGCCAGATCTAGGACCTGTGCTTCCTTGTAAGAAAGATTTTTGATGGATACTTGCTGATGGACCTGTAAGTTTGATGCATCCATGTCCTCCTGGCCCAAGTCTGTAATCAGGCTGATGGGAGAGAGAGGTGACCCTTTTGTTTGTAGGGCCAGTATCTGACCATTTACATCCAGATTGATGGTTTTTCGATAGATGGAGTGGATCTTGGTGGTCTTTGCGGCCTCTAAAGTCTCAAAGGCATATTGTGATAATTGATTGATTTTATAAATAGACATAAATACTCCCGGGGCTTTGTAGTGTAAGTTTCTTAAGGCGTATTGTAAAACTTTTGGGGCTTGTTTACAAGAAGAGTAAAAAGTTTAGCAATAGCTATTTTTGCCGGCACCAGAGGAATGGTTTTGAAAGATAAAAGCTTCCTGCGAGTAAAAAGCGGTTGAAAATATTGAAACTGGATTTTAATATTTTAAATATATTACAAATAAATAACATATAAGTGCATGAAAAATGGAAAAAACCATACAAATTACACAAAAAAGAGGAAGAAAATGTAGCCAGAAAGGGTATTGCAATTTTAATAGTCCTATATTAATATATGAGTATAAAAATTTCATAAAGCGCGTATAGCGTTGGATAGGAGGCAGAAGGTTATGTATGACTTGCTAATTCGTAATGGCAAACTTGTAACTCCGGATCGCATTTATGAAGCTGATATAGCGATCACAGACGGTAAATACGCGGCATTTCTTACACCGGGCAATGAGGCTTGGGCGAAGGAGGTTATTGATGCTAAGGGCAACTATGTATTCCCCGGTATCATTGACTGCCACGCTCATCTGAATGAGCCCGGTTTTGAGTATAGGGAGGATTTTGAGACAGGATCTCGCGCAGCTGCAGTTGCAGGATGCACTACACTCATTGATATGCCGCTGAACAATGATCCGTCCTTAATGAACAAGGAGATTTTTGATCTTAAGATGGGAAAGATCAGTAAGCACTCAGTGGTTGACTTTGCCCTCTGGGGCGGCATTGTAGGAGACTATAATGACAAGCCGGATTCTGTTAAGAACAATATGAAGGACCTGGTGGACCTACACGAGTGTGGAGTGGCTGCTTTTAAAGGTTTTACCTGCCCCAACGGAGATCTTTTCCCGACGGTGAATTTGGGCCATGTTCGTAAGGCCCTGGAAATCTTAAAGCCTTACAAGGCCCTGTGTGGTTTCCACTGTGAGGAGTTTGGCCAGGTTTTGGAGATGGAGCGGGAGGCTAAGGCAAAAGAGGGAAGAAGTAATGAGGAGAAGATCCGTGACTTTTTGGATTCCCACGATGTTTGGACCGAGTATGTGGCTACAAAGAATGTCATTGATATGGCAAGGGCCACGGGAGGCAGAGTTCACATTTGCCATGTCAGCCACCCAATGGTAGCCCAGGTGGTAAAGGAAGCTATCTATGAGGGCCTTCCTGTTACGGCAGAGACTTGTCCGCATTATCTTGGTTTTACGGAAGATTTTGTATTTGAAAAGGGAGCGCCTGCAAAGTGTACCCCGCCTATGCGAAAGAAAGAAGATATGGAGAAATTGTGGGACTATGTGCTGGACGGAACGCTTTCCTGCGTAGGTTCCGACCACTCTCCGGCAGCGGATGAGGAGAAGGATAATGCCACTAAGGATATCTGGCATGCCTGGGGCGGATTAAATTCCATCCAGTATTTCCTGCCTATGATGTTTGATATGGTGGTACATAAAAAGAACTTAAGTCCTACATTAATTGCTAAGGTTATGGATTATAATCCTGCCAAGGTCTTTGGCCTTTATGGAAGAAAGGGAGCCTTTGAGCTGGGATTTGACGGAGATATCGTAATTGTTGATCCTAACAAAGAGTGGAAGTGTGACCAGGAAAAACTCCTTACCAAGGGGCATGTAAGCTGCTTTGATGGCCTTACGGGAAAGGGAGCCCCCACCCATACCATTATCCGAGGCAAGGTCGTGGCAGAAGACGGAGCCTATAAGGAGGAAGCCGTTGGATATGGAGCCTATATTACTCCTGTAAAATAAAGAGTGTATCAAGGAGAGAGATTATGAGTGATGTGAATGTAGAAAAAAAGGAAGCAAGCTCCATAGCCCCTATCAAAAAAGAAGATAGAATTATGGACTGGACTTCCAATACCATGCTTTGGCTGGGAGGATGTATTTCGATCGGAACCTTGTCTATGGGTTCTTCCCAGTTGGACAATGGTTTGAATTTGTTGCAACTATTTTTGGCTGTCTTAATCGGATCGACTATCCTGGTAATAGGAATTGTGGCCAACGATCAATTTTCTTATGTGACAGGTGCCCCTTATGCGGTACAGCTTAAGATGGCCTTCGGTACCAAGGGAAGTATTGTCCCGGTATTCTTAAGAGGCCTTCCGGCTATTGTTTGGTACGGATATCAGACCTGGCTTGGTGGTACTGCCATCAATAATATTTTCCGTGCCTTTGGTCTGGAAATTCCCTATGGATATGTGATCTTTTTCGTTCTCTTCCAGTTGGTTCAGATTTACCTGTCCACCAAGGGGTTCCAGGGAGCAAAATGGGTTGGAAATGTAGGCGGCGTTGTAATTGTGCTGGCCATGTTCTATTTGCTTTACCTATGCCTTACTACCCAGTGGGATGCGGTTTCAGCAAATCTTTTGGGAATCAAAGGAAACTGGGGCATGCCTTTTGCAGCTGCCATCATTGCTTTCTTTGGGAATAGTACCACGGTTATGTTAAACGCCGGTGACTATTCCAGAGAGATGAAGGATGGATATTCCGCCCCGGTTCGTGGAGTGTCTTACTTCCTTGCTATGGTTCCTGCAACCGTCCTGCTTGGTATGATCGGAGCTATGGCTTGCTCTGCGACAGGAGTGGCAAATCCTATCAATGCCTTTTATGAAATGGTAGACAGTAAGCTGGTATTGGTCGTAACCCTTTGCTTTATTATTATGGCCCAGCTATCTACCAACCTAGCTTCTAATGTCATCCCGCCGGCCTATGCCTTTATGGATGTATTTAAAATGAAGCACAAAACAGCAGTAATCCTGGTAGGCGTCCTGGCAGTTTGTACCTGCCCCTGGGTTCTTACAAATGATAGCTCTGCGGCAGGTCTTGCCTTATTCTGTAAAATTTATACCGCCTTCTTCGGACCGATTTTTGCAGTCCTTATTACCGATTATTTTATTCTTCGCAGAAGAAAGGTTTCTGAAGCTATGTTAAAGGATTTGTATCTTGAAGACGGAGACCATAAGGGAGTAAACTGGGCGGCCATTATCGCAATTGCGGTAGGCGCCGTGATCGGACTTTTCAATGTGGATATTTCTTTCTTTACAGCAACCATCCCTACCGGTTTGATTTTCTATTTAGGCATGAAATATATGCCATCCTGTGAGGGATTCAGAAAAGGTACAATCTTGGAAAAATAAGGGAGGGAAAGCATATGTATGATGTTTGGATTAAAAACGGTAGAATCGTTACAGCAGATGGAATTACAGAAGGAAGTGTCGCTGTAAAGGATGGTAAGATCGCAGCAGTTCTTGCAAAGGACCTTGAGGTGGAAGCAAATGAAGTGATCGATGCCAAGGGAAATTATATTTTCCCGGGAGCCATTGATACCCATGCCCACTTAAATGATCCCGGATTTGAATGGCGGGAAGACTATGAGCATGGAACGGCCGCAGCGGCTTTGGGCGGCTATACCACAGTAATTGATATGCCCCTACAAAACGATCCCTGTATGACCAATGCCGAGGCCTTTGATTTTAAGGAAAACAAGGTATCTCCCAATGCTTATGTAGATTATTGCTTCTGGGGAGGACTTACCAGCTATAATTTTGGTGACTTAAAAGACTTGGACCAAAAAGGCTGTGTGGCTTTTAAATCCTTTATCGGACCGGTCTCTCCGGACTATGAGTCCTTAAATTATGGACAGGCTCTGGAGGCTATGGATATTATCAAAACATTTGATGGCCGGGCTGGTTTTCACTGTGAAGACTATTCCATTATCAAAAATCAGGAGAAGCGGATGAAGGAAGCCGGACGCAATGATTGGAAAGGCTTTTTGGAGTCCAGACCTGTGGTGGCAGAGATTGTTGCCACAGATGCTATTATCGAGATTGCGAAAGCTACCGGCTGCAAGGCCCATATCTGCCACGTGTCCCACCCGGCGGTGGCAAAGAAGATTAAGGCAGCCCAGGATGAAGGTTATGACATTACAGCAGAGACCTGTACCCATTATCTGACCTTTACCAGGGAGGATGTGATTGAAAAGGGCCCCCTTTACAAGTGTGCCCCCATTCTTCAGCCCAAGGAAGCTGTGGAAGAAATGTGGGAGTATGTAAAGGCGGGAGTCTTCAGTGGTATTGCTTCTGATCATTCTCCTTGCTCCTATGATGAGAAACATAATGAAATCTTAGGACAGAAAATTAAGACTGTATTCGACGTTTGGGGCGGATGTTCCGGAATCCAAAGCGGTTTCCAGGCAGCCTTCAGCGAGGGCGTTGTAAAGCGTGGCATATGCCCTACTGTATTGGCAAATTCCATGTCCGTCCTTCCGGCCAAGGCCTTTGGAATCTATGGAAAAAAAGGAGATATCAAACCGGGATTTGATGCAGACCTCTTGATTGTAGATCCTGAAAAAGAGTGGGAAATTACAGAAGACTCTCTTCTTTATGTGAATAAGATTTCAGCCTTTGTTGGATTAAAGGGTAAGGGCCTTCCGGTCATGACCATGGTCCGTGGAAATGTGGTCCAGAAAGATGGAAAGATCCTAGCAGACAAGGGCCTTGGAAACTTGGTGACTCGTATCAAATAAAAGGAGATAAGTTATGAGTATTGTGGATAATCGGGACCTAAACCCGGCTCTGGTTGAGGGGGTAAATGAAGATCTTCAGCCAACGAAAAAACGTATTATGGACCCAGTATCCTATGGGGCCAGCTTTATGGGAGGTTGTGTTTCTATTGGAACCTTCTCCATGGGAGCCAGCTTGATCGGGGCTCTGACCGTTAGTCAGGCAATTGTTGCCATGTGCATCGGATGTTTGGTAATTGCAGTTGCCTTGGTGCTGATCGGTAACTGCGGCCACAAATACGGAATTGGATTTTCTGTGCAGATGAGAAGTAGCTTTGGTACCCAGGGAGTTAAAATCCCGGGGATCCTCCGTGGCCTTCCGGCTATTGTATGGTTTGGCTATCAAAGCTGGGTAGGAGCAGGAGCTATCAACGGCTGCTTTAAGATCCTTTTTGGTTTTGATAATTTGGTTGTGGTATATGCCCTTTTTACCATCCTTCAGGTTGCCCTGGCCATTAAGGGATTTGAGGGAATCAAATGGTTGGAAAATATTTCCTGTGTATTTATTATCGCTATCTTGATTTACATGCTTTATATTGTAAATGTAAATTTCTCCAGCGAGATCGGAGATGTGTTTTCGGGAATTGAGGGAACCTGGGGCATGCCATTCTGGGCAGCGACCACTTCTTTCCTTGGAATTTATTCTACTATGATCATCAATGCATCAGACTACGCTCGTAATGTAAAAGAGAATGTAGGACCTGTCTTTACAGGAGGAATCTATACGGTGGCCATCCTTCCGGTTACCTTGTTTATGGGGCTGATCGGTCTTTTGGTAACGGCTGCGACCGGAAACAGTGATCCTGTAACCGTATTTTCTACCCTTATGGGAAGCAAGGTACTTACTGTGGTAACTCTTTTGTTTATTGCCTTTGCCCAGGTTACAACCAATGTATTGAATAACATTGTGCCTCCGGCCTATATCCTGATGGAGTCCTTCCATGTGAAGTGGAGCCATGCAACCATTTTGGTAGGTGTCCTCTCAGCTTGTGTGATGCCTTGGAAATTAGTAACAGCAGAGTCGGCAGCAGGACTTAGCCTATTTACCCAGTTCTACTCTGCCTTCTTAGGACCGATCTTTGCAGTTATGGCGGTGGATTATTACATCCTTAGAAAACAGAAATTGGACCTGAATGATATGTATGACAAAGAGGGTGCCTTTAAGGGAATTAACTGGGCAGCCATTATTGCCATTGTTGTCGGATCCCTGTGCTCTCTGCTTATTATGGACCTGTCCTGGTATGTGAGCCTGATCCCGACAGGCCTTGTATATTATCTTCTTATGAAGGTTATGCCGGCCAGTGCAAGCTTCCGCAAGGGAACCATATTTGAAAAATAGTATAAAAAAGACGAGGTGCTTAGGTTGCCTCGTCTTTTTTTATATGTATATGTTTGCGGATGCTTTACTTAAAGACAGCTGTCTAGAAATTGAATGCTTTCTTCTATAAGCTTTTTTGTCTGAGGCGCCTGGGTATCCCGGTCGAAAACATGTTCTTTGCCGGATGCGATAAAGCGCTTGGGATTGTAGCGGTTACAAAGACTTAAAAATTCCTGGAAGGGGACATCGGTATCTCCTGTGCTGTGGGCACAAAAGAGGGGGCAGGGGAGGGTCTCCTTGGTCCGAAGGGAAAAGTCCAGCAAGAAGAATTTCTCTCTTCCCTCATAAAATAAATCCTTCCATTTTCCGGTCTGTCTTGCATAGACGTAGATGCTGTAGTGGCTGAAAAAATCCCCCTCACAGTAAAGGGAGCCGCAAGCTAGGTCTAGGCAAGTCTCCGGAACCTTTGGAAGGGTCTGGTAATAGGTATTTGGCTCCCGGTACCAGTTGTCTACGAGCAAACCATATCCATAGTAGGAGAGGAGGCCGGTGGGAGGAGTCTTTAATTTCCCGCTGACGGTAGCTAAAAGACAAAGGTAGGCGCCGGAGGACCGCCCGAAAAGGAAGTAGGGGAGGGAACTTTTGTCCAGATACCAGTGAATAGAATCGATTACATCCGATAGGATCCGATCAATCTTGGCTCCGGGAGCTAGGGGGTAGTCGAAGGCTATGATCTTATAACCAGCCTGGGTCAATCTTTCTAGGTGAAGGTCGGGTAAATCTTCCCTGGTTCCGCAGACCAATCCTCCTCCGTGGAAATAAAGGATGGAAGCCTTTGTTTCCCTTTCAGAGTCCTTGTAAATTGTGGCTTTTTTCTGAAAGCCTTCTGCCGGGATTTCTACTTTATTTTTCTCTAACATAAATGCAACTCCTTTTTTAAAGAAAAGCCTTATAAAAACTGGTTGATAACTTAAGAAAAGAATGGGCATTCTTCTGACCAAAATATTTTTTCAAGTCCTTGCTATTGTATCACAGAATGGCTATAAATTCCATAATTCTATAGCTGTAGAAGAAAAACATGAGAAAAACAGCTGAAAAAAATCTGGTTGATTTGTTTAAAATTCCACTTGAAAATCTATGAAAAATTGTTTTATCATACAAGTATAAAAAAGTGGTTGACCTATTTACGAAAACCACAAAAACTGATAAAATAATTTTGCAGAGAAAGAGAGGATTTTTTCATGAGTTATTTGAATGGTCAAACAGGATATCGTGAGGCACTTCTGGACACTCGCAGCATTGTGAAAAAGGATAATTACGTGATTTTGGAGCCGGACGGACTGGTTAAGAATGTGGTTCCGGGATATGAAGGATGCGATGTTACGATTTTAGGATCTCCGGCTATGGGAGCCTCTTTTGCAGACTATTTAGTAACCGTCCATGAGGGAGGAAAGAATACAGGTATCGGTGGGGAAGGTATCGAGTCTTTCTTGTATCTTGTGGAAGGTGAAGTTCATGTAAAGAATGACGACACAGAGGCAGACCTTTCTGAGGGGGGCTATATCTACTCCCCGGCAGGCAATCCGATCACTTTTGTCAGCAAGAGTGATAAGGATGCCAAGCTCTATGTTTACAGACGCAGATATGAAGCTTTGGCAGGCTATGAGGCTTATACCATTGTAAATAATGTAAATGACATGGACTATATGGAGTATGAGGGTATGAAAAACTGCCACAGCAAGGATCTTCTCCCGTCTGCCAAGGATCTTGGCTTTGATATGAATATGCATATTTTAAAGTTTAAGTTGGGAGCCTCCCATGGATATATCGAGACCCATATCCAGGAACATGGCATGTATTTCCTTTCCGGAAAGGCCATGTACCGGGTGGATGATGACTGGGTACCGGTGAAGAAGGGGGACTATATGTTCTTAGATGCTTACTGCCCTCAGGCTTGCTATGCAGTGGGGAAGGAAGAAGAGCTGGTTTATATTTATTCTAAGGATTGCAACCGTGATGTGAAGCTTTAAAGGAAGAGGATGACAAGCTTGAGAAAAGTTTGAGAGATTGTTAAGAGAGGAACTTGCATATGAGATTACAGAGACAAGAATTAAAAGATTTAATGAAAAATAAGATGATCCAGGCGGGCCTTAGAGAGGACCATGCCGAGCAGACTGCGGAGGTTCTTACCTGGGCGCATGAGAGAGGATACGCTTCCCACGGAGCGGTTCGGGTAGAGTACTATTGCGAACGTATTTACAAGGGTGGCATTACCCATGAACCCAATATTACATGGAAGCAGACGGGACCTTGTTCCGGTATTATGGACGGGGACAATGGAATTGGCTACTGGGTAGCTAGCAAAGCAACAAAAAAAGCAATTGAGATGGCAAAGGAGAACGGAGTGGCAGTTGTAGGTATGGCAAATGTGTCACATACCGGAGCCATCGGTTATTATTCAGAAATGTGCGCAAAGCAGGGGCTTTTGGCGATTACCTTCTGCCAGTCTGATCCCATGGCAGTGCCTTACGGCGGAACAGAGCCTTATTACGGAACCAATCCGATTTCCTTTGCCGCTCCGGCAGAAGACGGAAAGACGGTGGTATTTGATATGGCGACTACCGTGCAGGCCTGGGGTAAGATCCTGGATAAGAGGTCCCAGGGGGTAGAAATCCCCGAGGGTTGGGCGGTGGATGAAGAAGGCTGCACCGTTACAGATCCCCATAAGGTAAATGCCTTGGTTCCTATTGCGGGAGCAAAGGGCTATGGTCTTATGATGATGGTAGATATATTTTCGGGAATTCTTTTAGGAGTGCCTTTTGGCAAGCATGTAAGCTCCATGTACCATGATTGTTCCAAGGGAAGAGAACTTGGTCAGATGATCATTGTCATGGACCCGGAGAAATTCTGCGGTGCAGACCAATTTATGAAAAATATGTCCCAGTCCTGCCGGGAATTAAATGCCATGAGACCGGCACCCGGATTTGACCAGGTTTACTGGCCGGGGCAGCGCGCAGTACTTAGAAAAGAAAAGGCTTATGAAGAAGGGGGCATCGAAGTGGTCGACGAGATCGTCGACTATCTAAAAAGCGATGCCATCCACTTTGATCGCTATGATCACAAGAATCGCTTTGCCGATTAGTGCCTAAGTTAAGAAAAATAGGAAGAAGAAAGGAGCACACCAAGTATGCTAACAACAGTGGTGAAAAAAGGAAGTTATCAGGATTCTGTAGTCTTGATGCTTTTGACAAATGAGCTTTCCTCCTTAGAGGGAGTAAACAAGATTCAGGTTATGATGGCAACTCCTGCCAACAAGGATATTTTCAAAAGCAGTGGACTTGACACGGAGGAACTTATGGAAGCGAGTGCCAATGATATGGTGGTGGTCGCAGATGTAGAAGAAGAATCTGTGCTGGATACTGTTATGGAGAAAATAGAAGAGTTTCTTAAGAAACAGGGAACTGCCTCTGAGGGACAAAAAGGCGCTGAGAGCGTTAAGTCCTGGGACAAGGCTCTTGCTAAAATGCCGGAGGCGAATTTGGCTGTGATTTCTATTCCGGGTGCCTATGCGGCTCTTGAGGCAGACCGTGCCTTGGACCAAGGTCTTAATGTCTTCATGTTCAGTGATAATGTTAGCATTGAGGATGAAAAGGCCTTGAAAGAAAAGGCTCATGAAAAGGGACTGGCTCTTATGGGACCGGACTGCGGGACCGGAATTATACAGGGTGTGCCGATTGCATTTACAAATAAAGTAACTCCGGGTTCGATCGGAATCATCGGTGCTTCCGGAACCGGTATCCAGGAGGTTACAACGATTATTGACAGACTTGGAGAGGGTGTCACCAATGCCATCGGTATCGGCGGCCGTGATCTGAATGCCAAGATTGGCGGAATTACCATGATGGATATGATCGATGCCATGGAAGATGACGATAGCGTGAAGGTACTCTTGATTGTGTCTAAGCCACCGGCAAAGGAAGTAAGAGATCAGATCTGGGCTAGACTTTCTAATTTTAGTAAGCCGGTAGTCACCCTCTTTGTAGGAGAAAAACCGGAATATCATGAGGAAGGCTTCTACCATGCCTATACTCTGGATGAGGCAGCCCGCCTGGCAGTTAGCCTGGTTCGGGGTGGGAAGGTCCCTGAGGCAGAGGTAGATGTGGATACTTCCGAATTTTATAAGGCAGAAGATCATAAGACCATCAAGGCCTACTACTCAGGAGGAACCCTGGCCAACGAGGCAGCGATGCTGATTAAGGATGCTATGGGCTGCAAGGTTCCGCCGGAGGATATTGAAGGCTATATGCTTCAGTTAGATGGAAATGTAGTTGTGGACCTTGGAGATGACGCCTATACCCAGGGCAAACCCCATCCAATGATCGATCCTGCAAAACGTATCGAGTGTATGCAGGAGGCAGTGGATGATCCTTCTACAGGGGCAGTCCTTCTTGATATTATGTTGGGCTATGGTTCCCATGAGGATATGGCCGGATCCTTAATTCCAACCATCAAAGACCTTGAGGCAAAGGCTAAGGCCCAGGGAAGAAAGGTATTCTTTGTGGCAACGGTTTGCGGAACCAGAAGTGATTATCAGGGATATGATGAGGCTGTAAATAAATTAAAGGATGCAGGGGTTATTGTTTGTGAAAATAACAAATTGGCTTGCCGCACTGCCATCCGTGCTATCGGAAGAGACTTTGAGGAGCCGGCAAAAGAAGTTCGGGCAAAAGAAGCTCTTCCGTGTGAAAAACATAGGCCGTCTCCTGCCCTTAAGGCCCTCCTTTCTGAGAAGCCAAGGATCATTAACATTGGCCTTAAGAGCTTCGCAGAAGTGGTAGAAGCCTTTGGCTGTGAAGTGGTTCAGTATGACTGGGCACCGCCGGCAGGAGGAGATATTAAACTCATTAAGACCTTAAATTTCCTTAGAAATTACGAGCAGATCGATGTTTGGAACCAGGAAGTGACAGCAAAGATCGTGGCTTCACAGCCGGTATTAAAGGACAATGTTCGGGCCAAAGAGGTGATCCCTGAATTTGCTAGGAATGGTGGAAAAGTCATCCTTCATGCAGGACCGCCGGTGGCCTATGAAAATATGCCGGACCCTATGCAGGGATCTTGCGTGGGCGCTGTCATGTTCGAGGAGTGGGCTGACACAGAAGAGGAAGCAAGAAGAATGCTCTCTGAGGGAGAGATTGAGTTTATCCCATGCCACCACTGTAATGCAGTAGGACCTATGGGCGGTATTACATCTCCAAACATGGCAGTCTTCGTAGTGGAAAATGAGACAGGCGGAAACAAGGCCTACTGTACCATGAACGAAGGAATCGGAAAGGTGCTTCGTTTCGGTGCCTACGATGAGGAGGTTGTAAACAGACTTCGCTGGATGAGAGATATCCTTGGTCCAACGCTTGGAAAAGTTCTAAGAGGCATGGAAAATGGCCTGGCCCTAAATCCTTTGATCGCTAAGGCGATTGCCATGGGAGATGAGTTCCATCAGAGAAATATCGCAGCATCCCTAGCCTTCTTAAAGGAAGTGGCTCCGGCCATTACCGCTATGGATATGGACGAGAAGGACCGCTATGACGTCATTAAATTCCTGGCAGATACAGACCAGTTCTTCTTAAATATCATGATGGCAACCGGAAAGGCTGTTATGGATGATGCAAGAAAAGATACAGACGGAACCATCGTCACAGCTATGTGCCGGAATGGTTATGAGTTTGGTATCCGTATTGCAGGTATGGGAGATGAGTGGTTTACCGGTCCGGTAAATACTCCTCAGGGTCTCTATTTTACAGGCTATGATGCAGAGGATGCTTGCCCGGATATGGGAGACTCTGCCATTACAGAAACCTTCGGTGTAGGTGGAATGGCTATGATTGCAGCCCCTGCAGTTACCCGATTTGTAGGAGCCGGTGGTTATGAGGATGCCCTTCGTACCAGTAATGAGATGATGGAGATTGTCATTGACCGCAATCCAAACTTTACCGTTCCGACCTGGAACTTCCAGGGCATTTGCCTGGGTATCGATGCAAGACTGGTAGTAGAAAAAGGTATCACCCCTGTCATCAACACAGGTATTGCCAACAAGCTTGCAGGAAAGGGACAGATCGGTGCAGGAACGGTACATCCTCCGATTGAATGCTTTGAGAAAGCCATTGTAGCCTACGCAAAGAAGCTGGGCTATGAGGCATAACTATTTTCTTATGAAATTAGATTTGCGCATAGGAGATAGAATATGGAGAAAAAGAAAGTTGTAATTGCCCTGGGAGGAAATGCCCTTGGAAATGATATTGACGAACAAAAAGAGGCAGTGGCAAAAACTGCCAAGGTCATTGTAGACTTAGCAGAGCAGGGCCTTGATATCATTGTGACCCATGGCAATGGCCCCCAGGTAGGGATGATCCAAAATGCAATGGACAATCTGGCAGTTACCAATGAAAATTATAAACAGATACCGCTGCCTACCAGTGTGGCCATGAGCCAGGGCTATATTGGCATTGATCTTCAAAATGCTATAAAATACGAGCTTTACGAGCGACAGATTGATGGAAAGGTATCCACCATCCTGTCCCAGGTGGAAGTGGATAAAGAAGATCCGGCTTTTTTAAATCCCACAAAACCCATTGGCCGATTCCTGACCAAGGAAGAGGCAGAAAAAATGGAGGCAAAGGGAATTCATTGTATGGAGGATGCCGGAAGAGGTTACCGCATTGTGGTAGCCTCTCCCATGCCAGGGCGCATCAGGGAATTAGAGACCATTAAGAGCCTGGTGCAAGCGGGTCATATTGTGATAACCTGTGGCGGCGGGGGAATCCCTGTGGTCAATGAAAATGGAAAATTAGTAGGCTGCAATGCGGTTATTGATAAGGACAATGCCAGCAGCCTCTTGGCTTCCCAGTTGGGAGCAGATTTTTTGGTGATCCTAACGGCAGTTGAAAAGGTGGCCATTAATTTTGGAAAAGAAAATGAAGAGTGGCTGTCGGATCTTACGGTTGAGGAGGCTGAAAAATATATAGAAGAAGACCAGTTCGCAAAAGGTTCCATGCTTCCTAAGGTGGAGGCGGCCATCCGCTTTGCAAAGTCAGGGGAGGGAAGAGCTACCTTGATTACCTTGCTTGAAAAGGCAGCAGACGGAATTGCAGGAAAAACCGGAACTGTGATTCATCAGTAGAAAAAATAAGCTGGAGTAGAAAGAAATGAATATACCTGTTAACTTTTTTATGTGGATCATGGCTTTTTTGCCTATTATTGCCTTGCTGGTCTTGATGATTAAGTTTGGCTGGGGTGCCACAGAGGCTGCGGCGGTGGGCCTTATCATAACCATTATCACCGGCATGGCAGTTTACAAGGCGGATATTAAGCTTATAGCTTCGGAGAGCGCCAAGGGAATTTGGAGCGCTCTTATAATCCTCGTCATTGTATGGACGGCCATTTTAATGTATCAGGTGGGAGATGAGGCCAAGGCCTTTTTGGTGATCCGAAATGGCATGGGAAAATTACTTCCCAATGAGCTTCTTCTGGTCATGGCCATGGGCTGGATCTTTGTAAGTTTCCTGCAGGGAATTACAGGATTTGGTGTGCCGGTGGCAGTAGGAGCCCCCCTTTTAATAGGGATTGGGGTGTCCCCTATGTGGGCGGTCATTATTCCTCTTTTGGGACAGTCCTGGGGAAATACCTTTGGAACCTTAGCGGCAGCCTGGGATTCGCTTGCAATGTCGGCAGGCCTTTCGGTAGGAAGCGATGAATATTTTTCGGCAGCCCTCTGGACGGCTCTCTTCCTTTTGTTTTGGGATTTTGTTACCGGACTTGCAATCTGCTGGTTTTATGGAAAAGGAAAGGGAATTAAAAAAGGTCTCCCGGCAGTAATCGTCCTGACCCTGATCCAGGGAGGCGGGGAACTTTTGCTTAGCCAGCTAAATACAACCCTGTCCTGTTTCCTGCCTTCCTGCCTGGCTCTCATTGCCGTTTTCCTTATGGGTAGAATGAAGATTTATAAGGACAGCTGGAGTCTTGCAGACAGCCCTATTATGGAGAAAAAAGAAGAAGAAAATAAGCCAGAGGAAGAAATTCCGGATATGTCACTGGTTCAGGCCTTTGTCCCTTATTTTCTTCTTTCGGCCCTTACCTTAATTGTCCTCCTTGTAAAACCTGTCAATCGGGTTCTGGGGCAGTTTTCTGTAGGACTTGCTTTCCCGGAAACTTCCACGGGCTATGGTTATGTAAATGCTGCAACCGATAGCTTTTCGGCCTTTGCCCCATTTACCCATGCCAGCATGTTCTTGTTTATCTCAGCCATTGTGGGGCTGATCTACTATAAGGCGAAGGGCTGGATTCCTGAGGGTGGAGTGAAACGAATTTTTGTAAAATCTGTTTCCATGACCATGCCTTCCGGTATTGCGGTCATCGGTTTGGTTATGATGTCAAAAATCATGAGCGGAACCGGCCAGACGGTAGTGCTGGCGGAAGGAATTTCCGGGGTCTTAGGAAAAGCCTATTTGATTCTGGCTCCTTTTGTGGGCTTACTTGGAACCTTCATGACAGGAAGTAATATGAGCTCCAATATTCTTTTTGGAGATTTCCAGAGAACCACCGCGAGCCTTTTGAAGGTAAGTGTGCCGGCAGTCTTAGGTGCCCAGACCGTAGGCGGTGCCATCGGAGCTGCGGTAAGCCCAAGTAAGATCATCCTAGGAACTACCACAGCCAATATCCTTGGCAAAGAGGGGGAGGTCCTAAAGAAATTGCTTGTTATTACCGTGCCGGTGACTATTGTCATCGGAGTGGCCCTGCTTCTTGTGGCCGCTATCTAAAAATAGGAGGCAGATCCCAAAATGGAAGAAAAGAAATTTTTTAAAACAAAAGAAGGAGGACTTACCATAGCTTTTATTGTAATTATGATAGCTTTTGTTATAATTATGGTGGGCTTAAACAGTGCCTCAAATAGTTTGTGTATGATTGGATTTCTGTTCATTGTAGTTGCAATGCTTTATTCACCGGTGAAGGTATATATCCTTGACCCTATGAAGCATAAGAAATAGTTAAAAAACAAGAAGAAAGGAAATTCAAAAATGATTGAAAATGTAAGAGCAAGAATCGCTAGCGATTTAGAGCATCTAAAGCAGTTTACCTCCACCCCGGGAAATGGATGTACAAGACTCCCCTTTACCAAGGAGGCCAGACAGGCGGTAGACTTTCTTAAGGAGCTGATGGCAGAGGCCGGACTTAAGGTGAGAGAAGATGAAGCCGGAAATGTATTTGGTATCTTGGAAGGAAGCGATCCAAGCCTTCCCTGCGTTATGATGGGGTCCCATTTTGACTCTGTCATTAACGGCGGAGATTTTGACGGAATCGCAGGCGTGATCGCAGCCATTGAGGTGGCAAGACAGCTGAAAGAAGAAGGCTTTTGGCCGGTACGCAATTTTGTAGCTGCCGGATTTATGGATGAGGAAGGAATGCGGTTCGGTACCGGATATTTTGGATCCGGAGCTATGTTAGGCCACAGAGAAGTGGAATATTGCAAGCATTATAAAGATGTAGATGGAATTTCTATTTATGATGCGATGAAATCCTACGGATTGGATCCCGAGAAGATTACAGATGCAAAGTGGCCGGAAGGGTCCATCGGACGTTTCCTGGAGCTTCATATTGAGCAGGGGCCGGTTCTTGATGCAGAAAATACAGAGCTTGGCCTGGTCAATGGTATTGTAGGTATCCAAAGATATATGGTCAGTGTTCATGGAAGGGCGGACCATGCAGGAACCACTCCTATGGATATGCGGATGGACGCTGTTGATGCCGCTACCAAGGTTATCTCCAAGATCCCGGATTGGGCCAGAGAAAAGGCGGATGGAACAGTAGCTACTACAGGCCTGATCAAGGTAACGCCGGGAGGAATGAACATTGTTGCCCAGCAGGTGGACTTTACGGTAGATATCCGGTCTATGAATAATGACAACATCGATGATATTGCAAATCGCATCCGTCAGGCTTTGGATCGGGAAGTGAAGGCTATGGGTGGAAGTTATGAGATTGATACCAAGCTTGTGATCACACCGGTCTTCCTTTCTGAGGAGATGCTTGGTATTATGGAAGAAAGCTGTAAGAGACGAGGATATAGTTATAGATTTCTTCCAAGCGGTGCCGGACATGACGCCTTGGAAATTGGACAGAGTATTCCGACTGTTATGCTCTTTGTCCCGAGTAAGGATGGAAGAAGTCACTGCCCGGTAGAGTTTACAGAATATAGTGATTTTGCTAAAGCGTCTATGGTTATGACAGACCTTGCCAAAGAAGTATTAGCAAAATAAGGATTGGCAAGATAAGATCCCCAAAGAAATGAATAGATAGAGAGGTAAGCAATGGGAGAAGATAAGTTAAGCACAGAATACAAAAAAGATAATATACGTCTGCTGCGAAGATACCTGCATTTGACACAGAAGGAATTTATAGGACAGTTCCTGGTGGACGAGAATGGAAAAGCTTCCATGAGCATTGCCACCCTCTCGAATCTGGAGGCCAAAGGAGGCAAGCGCTTAAACGAAGTAGTCCTTGCCCTGGCGGAAAATCTGGCCATGGACGCTACGGTTTTTTCCATGAAGCCGGAAGAATTTGCGGAGAATTTAGATAATCTTTTGCCAAATACAGCAGATACAGAGATTATCCAAAAGAGCAATTCCAGAAAGGGAAATATTAATCAGCTTTTAAATGAACTGACCATGTATTTTGCCGACCAGCTTTTTGATAAGCGGCTGAAAAAAGGAGATAAGATTGAGTCGGACAGGGTGCTTGCCTCAAAACTTGGCGTGGGAAGGTCGGCGGTCAGAGAGGCCTTGAAGGTCTTGGATGTCCTGGGAATGATCGATATCCGGCCGGGCCAGGGAAGCTATATTAGCAGCAACGAAGCTAATTTCTTTATCATCCCCTTGTCCTGGTCCTTGTTTTTAAATGGAAGCCAGATTGACAATATTGTGGAGGTGCGTAATCTCTTGCAGATACGGGCCGCCCAGTTGGCCGCAGATTGTGACTCCAATGAGTGCATGTCAAAGCTTTATGAGATCTCCCACAAGTCCCACAAGGCTTATGTGGAGCAAAATTATAAGGATTTTCTGGAGGACGATCTGGAGTTTCATCTGTGTATCGCCGAGTGCTCCGGAAACCAGGTCATCTATAGTTTGATGCAGACCATCAATAATCTGATGAAGCGGGTGAGCCGTACCGGTATGGTGAACGAGGACCAGCTTCGCAGTGTCTATGAGGAGCATCAAAGAATCTATGGATTTATCCTGGCCCACGATGGGGAAGGGGCAAAGAAGGCCATGGAAGATCATATTACCCATTCTGTGGAGCGGTATGATTACCGAAATTCCTAGAAAATTAAAAAGGCTCCCGGCAAAAAAGAATGCCGGAAGCCTTTTTTAGTATGTAAAAACACAACAGAAATCTGGTTGCTCGCAAAAAAACCTGGGGCCATCCGTGGCCCGGAGTTTGGTAGAATTAAAAATTTGTCATCAACCGGTTTTTATATTGCGTTTTTATCGAAAAACCCCATGGTTTTCAACTTTTTAATGAAATTATGCAAGAATATTATTGAAATTATTCAAAGACATTTGTATAATAGGAAGGGTAAAAAATACAAAAATAAATTTATAAAATGATTCACAAGAAAGAAGGAACATACCATGAATTTTAGAGAAATTAATCCGTCTCCTCGTACACTTATGTGTCCGGGACCTGTAGATGCTGATCCTCGTGTACTTAGAGCAATGAGCGCACCGATTCTTGGACAGTTTGATCCTGAATTTACAAGCTTAATGACAGAAACTATGGAGATGGCTCGTCAGGTATTTAAGACAGCCAACCAGCAGACTTATGTAGTAGATACAACCTCCAGAGGAGGACTTGAGACTATCCTGACAGGAGCAATCTGCCCCGGAGATAAGGTCTTGATCCCGGCTTTCGGACGTTTCGGATATCTCTTATCTGAGATTTTGGAGAGATGCGGCGCAGATATTACCCTTCTTGAGAGAGAGTGGGGAACTGTATTTGAGCCCGAAGAGATCGAAGAAGAGTTGAAGAAGGGCGGCTACAAGGCAGTTGCATGTATCCATGGAGAGACTTCTACATCCATGATGCAGCCAATGGCAGAGATTGGAAAGATCTGTAAAAAGTATGACGCACTTCTTATTGTAGATACAGTTGCAACCTTAGGTGGTGTGGATATCCGCGTGGACGAGTGGGGAATTGATGCATGTATCGCCGGTACACAGAAGTGTATTTCCGCTCCATCCGGATCTGCTTTAGTTACTTATAATGAAGCAGTCAGCAACATTGCCAAGGCCAGAAAGAAAGTAGAAAAGGGAATCCGTACCGCTTCTGATATCGATGGAACCCTTCCGGGGATCCCAAGCAACTACCTGGATATGGCCCAGCTTGAGGACTACTGGAGCCCACGCCGCTTAAATCACCATACAGAGGCAACTGCCAACCAGTATGGAGTTCACGAGGCTCTTCGCGTGATTCTTCAGGAGGGACTGGATGCCCGCTTCGCACGTCACAACCTGAACAACGAGGCTCTTTGCGCAGGACTTCAGGCCATGGGACTTACTATTTTCGGTGACCTCAAGAACAAGATGCCGGTAGTAACAGCCATCAATATTCCGGAAGGAATTGACGGACCTACCCTTCGTGGCCAGATGTTAAATGATTTCGGTATTGAAGTTGCAACATCCTTTGGACCATTAGACGGAAAGATCATCCGTATCGGTAACATGGGATACTCCAGCCAGAAGAGAAATATTCTTCTTACTCTGGGAGCCTTTGAAGCTGTATTTATCGCCAATAAGGTTAAGATCAACGTTGGTGACGGTGTGCAGGCAGCACTTGAAGTATATAGAAAGGCAGAGTCTAAGTAGTCCTAATACTTACTCTTTTATAAAAAATCGTCGAAGGGAAGGCCCCAAAGTTTTCCTTTCGGCGATTTTTATTTTCGACGATGGAGCTTCAACTTCTTGCTTTCGTCAGTGCTTATTGAGAAGAGTTTTCAAAAAAAAGACACTTGTAAAAATAGCTCTTAGCACATAAAATAGAGCATAACTGTGTGATTTAGAAAACGAAAGGAAGGACTTACTATGGAAATGTTTATGGACATTCTTTTAGATACCTGCCTTGATAGTATAAAGATGCTGCCCTTTTTATTTGCAGCCTTTCTTTTGATTGAGGCTTTGGAACATTATTCCAGTGATTTTACAGCGAAGGCACTGACTAAGGTGGGAACTGCGGGGCCCATTGTGGGAGCCTTGTTAGGATGTATTCCCCAGTGTGGATTTTCAGTCATGGCATCCGACTTGTATGCCGGAGGGATTATTTCTGTGGGAACCCTCTTGTCTGTGTTTATCGCTACCTCGGATGAGGCTATCCTGATCATTATGGGAAATCCCGGCTATTTAAAAGAAGTAGGAGCCTTGCTCCTTGCCAAGGTCATCTTGGCCATTGTTGCCGGATATCTGGTAGATCTCTTTGGAAAGAAATGGATTACCGAGCATAAGATCGGAGGGGATATCTGTGAAGATGACAGCTGTGGCTGTGATCACGGACACGGAGGGATCCTTGGTCCGGCATGGCACCATACCATGAAAATCTTTATTTATCTTTTTATTTGCAATGGGGTCCTAAACCTCATCATGGAATTTATAAGCGTCGATCAGCTTTCGGCTTTCCTTTTGGGAAATACTCTTTTCCAGCCGGTTGTTGCTGCCATCATTGGCTTGATCCCCAACTGTGCGGCTTCTGTGATCTTGACCCAGCTCTATTTAAGCGGGGCGATTTCCTTTGCTTCGGTTATTTCGGGCCTTAGTACCGGTGCAGGTGTGGGGCTTTTGATTCTTTTTAAGATGAACAAAAACGTCAAAGAAAATTTAAAAATCGTTGGGGTTTTAGTTGTAATTGCCATATTGGCCGGCCTTTTCATTGAATTATGCTTCTGATGGGGTTATAATGTGAAAGAATGAAGGCACCCTAAAAACTTGGGAAGGCCTTATAGGGAACGAGAGATAACTTCAGGGGATTTTAATAAGGGAAAGAAGGAGATATTTATATGGGTAATTTTACGAACGTATCAGAGGCTATACAGCAACTAACCGGAAGCGGTGTTAATTCCTATCTTACCGGAGTTACTTTGCTGGGAGTTTCGGCAGCGGGAATCGTGATCGGACTGATCGTATGTTTCTTCGGAGTAAAGCTTTTAAGACTCCTGGCAGCGGTTTTGGGACTCTTAGTCGGAGCGGCAGCAGGAGCTTTGATAGGAACCCTTCTTGATGTGGACTCCATGCCCATGGTGATTATTGTAGTGGTGGCAGCCATTATCGGAGCCCTGCTCTTAATCTTCTTGCGAAGACTGGCTTCTTTTGTCATGGTATTGATTTATGCAATATCTATTTGCACGCTCCTTCTTGGGGGACAAAAGAATACGGTTATGACGATTATCTGTCTGGTTCTTCCCTTGATTCTTGCTATTTTGGCAGCGGTCTTTGTGGATCCTTTGATTATTATATTTACAGGTCTTGGGGGCGGTATTTCTGTAGGAACCTCCCTGGTAAGCCTTGTTAAGATTGATAATTCCCTGATCGGTTACGGGGTTGGTCTTGTGATCGCGGTCCTAGGTATTGTTGCTCAGTTTATCATGTATTCTAAAAAGCAGTCCAAACAAGACAAGCAAAAGGCAAAACTCTTTCGGTCTTCTGATTCCAGAGAGTCTGAGGTGGAACGTGCAAGACAGCTCTTGGACGACGATGGAGATGATGACGACGATGACGAGATGATCTTCTTGGAAGATGACGACGATGATGATGATGATGATCTGGATGATGACTTGGATTATTTGGATGATGATGACGATTATCTAGATGACTAGAAGGTAGGGGAGTGCTATGAAGATTGACATGCATTGTCATGTAAAGGAAGGTTCCTTGGACAGTAAAGTATCCCTGGATGAGTATATTTGTCGTTTGAAAGAGCTGGGCTTTGATGGGATGCTGGTGACAGATCACGATAGCTACAATGGTTATCGTCAGTGGAAGTATAATATGAAGGGGCTGGTGCATGACGATTTCCTGGTGCTTAAGGGAATCGAGTATGATACCAGAGACGGCGGACATATTTTGGTGATTATGCCGGAGAATGTCAAGATGCGGCTTTTAGAGCTCCGTGGACTTTCAGTAGCTACCCTTATTGATTTCGTCCATCATCACGGAGGAGTTTTAGGGCCGGCCCATCCTTGTGGAGGCAAGTATTTAAGCTATACCAATGCAAAAAAACATTATACAAATCCCGAGCTTATTAAACGCTTTGATTTTATAGAATCTTTTAATGCCTGTGAGCCGGAGGAATCCAATGCGCAGGCCCTCAAGTTAAAAGAAAAGTATAGAAAGCCGGGAATCGGCGGCAGCGATGCCCACAAGCTAGATTGCATTGGCTTAGGTTATACCATCCTGCCGGAAAAGATTACTTGTGAATCTGATTTAATCCGACTCATTAAAGAGAAGGCAGATATAAAGACCGGTGGCTCCTTATATGGGAAGACCACAAAGGACAAGATGGGAAGAGCGGACTTTTTCCTTACCTATTCCTTCTGGTGCTATAACATGTTGGGCGCCCTTATGAAGCGCAAGAAACGCAAGGAAACCGGTGCCAGAGAAGAATTAAATCATGCAACGACTATGGGAGGAAGCTAAAAAAATCTAAGGAGTGAGTATGGAACTATATAATTGGATCTTATATTTTTATGTATATGCTGTGCTGGGATGGTGCGTGGAGGTGGCTTACGCGGCATGCAAGCATGGAAAATTTGTAAACCGAGGATTTTTAAATGGGCCCATCTGCCCGGTATATGGAATTGGAGTAGGAGTTGTAGTGCAGTTTCTGATGCCTCTAAGACATCAGGAACTGCTTCTTTATGTAGCCTCCACGGTTCTGGTTACTGTGATCGAGGGCCTTACAGGATTTCTTCTGGACAAGATTTTTCATCACCGTTGGTGGGATTATTCGTCACTGAGATTTAATCTGGGGGGCTATGTATGTCTGAGATTTTCCCTGATCTGGGGAGCCGTCTGTGTCTTTATTGTCAAGGTCTTTCATCCGATTGTTTTAGACTTGCTGGATCTTATTCCTTTTTATGCAGGCCTGGTCTTGATTGTAATCCTTGGAATTTCCCTTTCGGCAGACCTTTATGTGACGGCATCAGCTATCCTTAAATTTAATAAAAGGCTCCAGTCTATGGAGCGGATTGCCGAGGAACTTCGAAATCTTTCTGATAAAATGGGAGAGAATATTTACGTAGGAGTTGCAAACAGTGCCGAGGCCAGAGAGGAAGGCCTAAAGCGTATGGAGACTGCCCAGGAGAGCGTGAAAGAGCGGATTGGAAGTGCCCAGGAGACTATGCAGGAGCGCATGGAGAGCGCCCAGGAGAGTATGAAGGAGCGGCTTGAAAGTGCCCAGGAACGCGTGGAAAATGCCCAGGAGAGTATGAAAGAGCGGCTTGAAAGTGCCCAGGAACGCGTGGGAAGTGCCCAGGAGAGCATGAAGGAGCGCCTTGGAAGTGCCCAAGAAAGCATGCAGGAGGGCATGGCAAGATACCAGGAATTGCAGAAAAAATATGCAGAGCTTGCCGGCCTGCCAGGTAAGGTCAGCCGCCGGCTTATGAGGGCCTTCCCCAATATGACAGCTCCCGGTTTTGAGCAGGCCTTGGAAAAGATCAGAGAAGCTATGGAAAGTCGCAAGTAATATGTTTTTAGTATGTTGGTTTTCTTTTTGATACATATTATCTAAATGACGCTTGCGTATTGCTTCTTATTATTTATGTGTGCTACAATTACCAAAAAGTTTTCAGGTAGGAGGATTTGTAAAATGGGAATGACAATGACCCAAAAGATTCTGGCTGCTCATGCAGGGCTTGACTCTGTGGAAGCCGGTCAGTTAATAGAAGCGAAATTAGACATTGTAATGGCAAATGATATTACAGGACCGATGGCCCTGCCTATTATTAAGCAGATGTCAGACAAGGTTTTTGATAAAGATAAGGTGGTATTTGTACCGGACCACTTTACCCCGAATAAAGATATCAAATCTGCAGAAAACTCTAAGGCTATCAGAGAGTATGCCAAGGAACAGGGGCTTTCCTGGTACTTTGAACAGGGAAAATCCGGTGTGGAGCATGCTATTCTTCCGGAGGCCGGTGTAGTAACTGCCGGTGATCTGATCATCGGAGCAGATTCTCATACCTGTACCTATGGAGCTTTGGGCGCATTTTCTACAGGAATGGGAACCACAGATGTGGCTGCAGGTATGGCTACAGGGATGGCATGGTTTAAGGTTCCGAGCGCTATCAAGTTCGTATTGACAGGAAAGCCGAGCCAGTATGTAAGTGGTAAGGATGTAATCATCCACATCATCGGAAAGATCGGCGTGGACGGTGCTCTTTATAAATCTATGGAATTTGCCGGAGATGGTATTGCAAATCTTTCTATGGCAGATCGTTTTACTATTGCAAACATGGCCATCGAGGCTGGCGCAAAGAACGGAATCTTCCCGGTAGATGACAAGACTAAGGAATATTTAGCAGAGCATTGTAAGAAAGAATATACCGTATACGAGGCAGATGAGGATGCAGTTTATGAGCAGGTGGTAGAGATCGATCTTTCCGAGGTTCGTCCAACCGTAGCCTTCCCACATCTTCCGGGCAATGCAAAGACCATCGATGAGATCGAGGCTATGGAGCCGATTAAGATCGACCAGGTAGTCATTGGCTCTTGTACCAACG
Organism: Clostridium sp. CAG:343; assembly: GCA_963634745.1. Classification (GTDB taxonomy): domain Bacteria; phylum Bacillota; class Clostridia; order Lachnospirales; family Lachnospiraceae; genus CAKRJP01. Next base: position 106,047 of record CAVHCX010000002.1, on the reverse strand, counting down.
GACGTATGGAGGATATGAGAAGAGCGGCAGCAATTCTTAAGGGCCAGACCGTTCATCATGATGTGAGAGTTATGGTAGTTCCTGCTACTCAGAAGATCTACAAGCAGTGTATTAAAGAAGGCCTTATGGAAATCTTTGTAGACGCAGGCTGTGCGGTAAATACTCCAAGCTGTGGACCTTGTATGGGAGGACACATGGGAGTTATGGCTGCAGGAGAGAAGTGTGTATCTACAACCAACCGTAACTTCGTAGGTAGAATGGGACATGTAGATTCCCTGATCTACTTAGCTTCCCCGGAAGTGGCAGCTGCCAGTGCCATCGCCGGATATATTGCAAATCCAGAGAAAGTAGGTGCCAAATAATGAAAGCTTTAGGACATGTATTTAAATATGGTGATAATGTAGATACAGACGTAATCATCCCAGCAAGATACTTAAACTCTTTTGATGCCAAGGAGCTTGCAAGCCACGCCATGGCAGATATCGATGCGACCTTTGCCGAGAAGGTTCAGCCGGGAGACTTGATCGTAGCCAATAAAAACTTTGGATGCGGATCTTCCAGAGAGCATGCACCCTTATGCTTAAAGGCAGCCGGTGTCAGCTGTGTCATCGCAGAGACCTTTGCAAGAATCTTCTACAGAAATGCCATCAATATCGGTCTTCCGATTATTGAGTGTGTGGAGGCAGCAAGAGGCATTGAGGCAGGAGATGAGGTTGAGGTAGATTTTGACAGCGGAATGATCTACAACCGTACCAAGGGAACAGAATTTAAGGGCCAGCCCTTCCCGCCATTTATGCAAAATATTATTACAGAAGGTGGTTTGGTTAATTACGTAAACCACAAGAACAATAAATAGTAAAAACGGTTAGAAAATAGAAAACCTGAAATTCTAGGAAAGCCTTAGGATTTCTAAGTATAATAAGAAAGGCGAGAGAGAACATGAATCTACAGTATAAGAGCACCAGAAACTCTGAGTTAAAGGTTACTGCATCCCAGGCAATTCTTACAGGATTGGCACCGGATGGCGGATTGTTTGTTCCGGAGACTCTTCCGACCCTGGATGTGTCTATGGATGAATTAAAAGATAAGTCCTACCAGGAGATTGCTTACCTGGTTATGAAACAGTTTTTGACAGATTTTACAGAAGAGGAATTGAAAGCTTGTATCAACAAGGCCTATGACAGTAAGTTTGACACCGAAGAGATTGCTCCTCTCGCAAAAGTGGATGGCACTTATTATTTGGAATTATTCCACGGAGCAACCATTGCCTTTAAGGATATGGCCCTGTCTATTCTTCCTCATTTGCTTACAACCTCAGCTAAGAAAAATCAGGTAGAGAATGAGATCGTCATCCTCACAGCTACTTCCGGAGATACCGGAAAGGCAGCAATGGCAGGTTTCGCAGATGTAGAGGGAACCAGAATTATTGTATTTTATCCAAAGAACGGGGTCAGCAAGGTCCAGGAGCTCCAGATGGTAACTCAGAAGGGAGCCAATGTAGATGTAGTGGCTATCCATGGAAACTTTGACAATGCCCAGAGTGGTGTGAAGGCCATGTTTGAAGACAAGGCCTTAGCAGAAGAGCTTGGAAAGAAGGGCTATCAATTTTCATCCGCAAATTCCATTAACATCGGCCGTTTGGTTCCTCAGGTGGTTTACTATGTATATGCCTATGCAAAACTTTTGGCTCATGAGGAGATCGCAGAGGGTGAGCAGATTGATGTGGTAGTTCCTACCGGTAATTTCGGAAATATTTTAGCGGCATATTATGCAAAGAACATGGGTGTGCCGATTGAAAAGCTGGTATGCGCATCCAATGAAAATAAAGTATTATTTGACTTCTTTAAGACCGGAACCTACGACAGAAACCGTGACTTTATTTTGACTACATCTCCTTCTATGGATATCTTGATCTCCAGCAACTTAGAGCGTTTGATTTATTTGATCACAGGAGAAGATTCAGAAAAGACAAATGCCTTTATGAAGGAATTAAAGCAGGACGGCAAGTATGTGGTAACGGATAGCATGAAGGAGAAACTTGAGGACTTCGAGGCAGGATATGCTACTGAAGACCAGACTTCTCAGATGATCCACGATGTATATGAAAAGACCGGATATGTCATGGATACCCATACTGCAGTAGCAGCCTATGTTTGCGATAGCTTAAAGAAGGAAGGAAAGCTTGATAAGAAGTGCCTGGTTGCTTCCACGGCAAGTCCTTTCAAGTTTGTTAAGAGCGTAATGACTTCTATTGATCCTTCTTATGCGGATGCAGACGAACTGGCTCTTATGGATACCTTAAAGAAGACCGCAGGCGTAGACCTTCCACAGGCCATCAAAGACATTATGGATGCCAATATCCTTCATAATCTGGAGTGTGACGTGGACCAGATGGAAGCTAGCGTAAAATCAATCCTTGGATTATAGACCGTAAAAGGAGAGAAAAAATGACGGATGTCATAGGAATCATCACCCTGGCCTGCGGACTCTATTGCCTCTACGGGGCAATTCTTATGCGATTTAAGCGTAAGATCAAGCAGTCCCTTGTTATGGTGAAGGTTGTGGATCTTAAAACATGTAAGGACTTAGAGGGGTATTGTAAGGAAGCCCAGGTGCCCTTGTTTGTGCTGGGCGCCATCGTGACCCTTTATTCCCTCGTAGACCTTTGTAATACTCAATTTGGGGGACTGGGGATCCTTTACTGGATCATGTTGGCCTTGGCCCTGCTTTCTCTGGTTTGGTATACAAAGAAGATCCGCGAAATAAATAAAAAATATTTTGGTATATTATAGAATTGTAAATTTCATGTAAATGAGTTATAATGCTTTTAGACACCTGGGATGTGCGATAACCTCTGTTATTTTGAACCTACAATACTTTAAACGGGACTCTTACATCTTCGTAATATGTCAAGCCTTCATTGCGCAGAGGAAGACAAAAAAGCGAATGCGGACACCCACCTAGCTGAGGCTAGGAGTCAAAATACAGAAACCGGCATCCTGGGCCTAGAGAAAGAATATGAGGAGTTACCATATGGTGACTCCTTTTTTTGGTAACTGTGACATCCCATTACATGTATGCGGCAAAATCCAAGAGGTCAACTAGACAAAAGTAGGGTTTTTGTGTAAAATATGCAACGAATGTTTAGGAGAGTTTATGAATAAAATTAGAAAATTATATGATCAGATCACGGATATTACATCCGGGATCTCCAGCCATCATGTGGCAGCATATGCAGCACAGACCTCTTACTTTTTGCTCTTGTCTCTGTTTCCTATTATTTTGCTCCTTCTTACCATGGTGAAGTATACACCCCTTACCAAGGCAGATATAATGACAGCGGTGATACAGCTATTTCCCTCCACAGTTACTTCCCTGATCACTTCCATTGTGAATCAGGTCTATAGTCAGTCCTTAGCTATGGTGCCTTTGACCTTACTAGTGACCTTGTGGGCTGCGGGAAAAGGGGTCTTGGCCTTGGCAACGGGTCTTAATAATGTATATAGCTGTGTGGAGACTCGTAACTATGTGATCCTTAGGATCCGAGCTACCTTATATACGGTAATGATGCTGATGGTAATTATTGTCCTCTTGGTCCTTGCAGTCTTCGGTAATACCTTAGATGTATTTATTGGAAAATACCTTCCCTTTGTGGCAGATGTTTATCGCAAGATCCTGGGGATGCGGTCTATGATCACCTCAGTGATTATGATCTTTTTTACCTTAATCGTATACAAGTTCCTTCCCAACAGGAAGTGTAAATTTTTAAGTCAGATCCCGGGAGCGGTTTTTGCTACCATCGGATGGATGGCAGTATCCTGGATCTTCTCTGTTTATTTGGATATTTTTACAGGCTTTTCAACTATGTATGGAAGTCTTACCACCATCATCCTGGTTCTTTTGTGGATGTATTTTTGTATGTACTGTATTCTTTTGGGAGGAGAAGTGAATGTCCGCATGGAGCAGATGTTTTTGGCCTACGAATCCAAGGAAGAGGACACTGCGGAAGAAGAATAAGCGAAATTTTCGCCCTTGACAATTATAAGTTGACCGTGCTATAGTCATGGCAGATATAGTGTGTTACTCGATTTTAGGAGGCATTAACTATACATAACAATGTGTGTTTATGTATGTTAATGCCCTTTTTTTGTTACAGGAAGCCGGTAGCTGCTAGCGGAGGAAGGTCTTCATGCATAACAGGAAAAAAGAAAAGGAGTAAGACACATGAAAGACAAAATTTTTAGCGTTTTGCAGCGTGTAGGACGAAGCTTTATGCTTCCCATTGCAATCCTTCCGGTAGCAGGTCTTTTGCTTGGAATCGGAAGTTCATTTACCAACGCTACAACCATTGAAACCTATGGACTGACAGGCATCTTGGGAGAGGGAACCCTTCTTCACTCCCTCTTAGTTATTATGAACAGCGTGGGAAGTGCTGTTTTTGATAACCTGCCCTTGATCTTTGCAATCGGTGTTGCCATTGGTATGGCAAAGAAGGAGAAGGAAGTAGCGGCCTTGGCCTCAGTCATTGCCTTCTTCGTTATGAATACAGCCATTAATGCCATGTTGAGCGTAACAGGAGATATCTTGGCAAATGGTGAGATCGCAGACCATGTGCTGGAGGGAACCATTACTTCTGTATGCGGAATCCAATCCCTGCAGATGGGTGTATTCGGAGGTATTATCGTAGGACTTGGAGTTGCTGCCCTTCATAATCGCTTCTACAAGATCCAGTTCCCGGCAGCCCTTGCCTTCTTTGGAGGAACCCGCTTTGTACCGATTATTTCCACTGTGGTTTACATGTTCGTGGGAGTTGCCATGTACTTTGTATGGCCGGTGGTTCAGAATGGTATTTATGCCTTGGGAGGTCTTGTTACAGGATCCGGATATGTGGGAACCTTGATCTTCGGACTCATCAAACGGGCCCTGATTCCATTTGGCCTTCATCACGTATTCTACATGCCATTCTGGCAGACAGCAGTTGGAGGCACCATGGAAGTGGCAGGCCAGACCGTGCAGGGAGGTCAGAATATTTTCTTTGCCCAGTTAGCGGACTCTGCAAATGTTGCCCACTTTAGTGCAGATGCCACCAGATATTTTTCCGGTGAGTTTATTTTCATGATCTTCGGACTTCCGGGAGCAGCCCTGGCCATGTACCAGTGTGCTAAGCCTGAGAAAAAGAAGGCTGCGGGCGGATTGCTTTTATCTGCTGCCTTGGCTTGTATGGCTACAGGTATTACAGAGCCTTTGGAATTTTCCTTCCTTTTTGTGGCACCGGCCCTCTTTGCTGTACAGGTCGTATTAGCAGGTAGTGCTTATATGATTGCCCATATCTTAAATATCGCGGTAGGACTTACCTTTTCCGGCGGCTTCCTTGATTTCTTCCTCTTTGGTATTTTGCAGGGAAATGAAAAAACCAGCTGGATGCGAGTGATCCCTGTGGGAATTATTTACTTCTTCCTATATTATTTCATTTTCAAGTTTATGATTCTTAAATTTGACTTTAAGACGCCTGGACGTGAGGACGATGATGTGGAAACCAAGCTTTATACCAAGGCAGATGTCAATGCAAGAAAAGAGGCCGGAAAGAGTGAGGAGGTTTCTGCGAGTGCGGATCCTTTGAGTGAGGCCATTACCAGGGGCTTGGGAGGAAAGAAAAATATTTCAGATGTAGACTGCTGCGCTACCCGCCTTCGCTGCAGCGTACATAATGCAGATCTTGTAAATGATGCTTTGTTAAAATCTACCGGAGCTTCCGGCGTGGTTCACAGAGGTCAGGGCGTCCAGGTGATTTATGGACCGAATGTGACTGTTATTAAGGCAAATTTAGAGGATTATCTTGAGGGCGCTCCGGATACCCTGGAGACTAAGGAAGAAGAGGGTGCTCTGCCAGAAGAAAAAAAGGAAGCGCCGGAGGCTGAGAAAAAAGTTGTAGACCGGATTGTGATCAGCAGTCCTATCACAGGTTTGGCTGCAGATTTATCAACCACTCCTGATGAGGCATTTGCAGAAAGAATGATGGGAGACGGGGCAGTGGTAACTCCAGAGGATCCTTATGTAAAAGCGCCGGAAGACGGAGAGGTAGCCTTTGTATTTGATACAAAGCATGCAATTGGATTTATCACAGATTCCGGGATCAGTCTTTTGATCCATATGGGAATTGATACTGTAAAATTAAATGGTGAAGGATTTGAAGCCTTGGTAGAGAGCGGACAGAAGGTGAAGAAGGGAGAGCCCATGCTGAAACTTAACTTGGACTACTTAAAGACCCATGCTCCATCGGTTGCTTCACCGGTTCTTTGTACAGAGCTAGAGGATAATCAAAGAATTCATTTGTTGAGAGAAGGCAATATAGAGGCGGGAGAGCCCCTCTTTGAGGTGGAGATCCTGGAATAAAATTGCCGGCAGGGGGAAAGTATGCTGTACAGAATTGAGAGAATTTTAAATCATAATTCTTTTATAGGAATTGCAGGTGACAAAAATCAGGAATGCCTGGTTATGGGAAAAGGAGTGACTTTTGGGAAAAAGGCCGGACAGGCCATAGAGATTCCTGAGGATTCAAAGGTATATTCTTTGCGGGAGCTTACAGATCGCGGGAATGCAAAGGATATTGTAACAACGGTTTCACCTATTTGTCTGGAGCTTGCCAACGAGGTCTTAAACCGTGGGGAGCAGGAGTTTGGGAAGGTGGACCGGTCCATCCTCTTTTCCATGGCAGACCACCTGGATTTTGCAATTCGACGCATGCAGCACGGAGAACACATTAGTAATCCACTCACAGAGGATATACGGGTCATGTTCTACAAGGAGTATAAGGTGGCCTCCTGTGTCAAGGAGCTTTTGGATGAAAAACTTTCCCTGGCTATCGACGAACATGAAATCGGATATCTCGCCCTCCATGTTCATGCAGCTATTATGGATGAAAATGTATCCCAGGCTATGGAGATTGCAAGAACCGTAAGGGAATGTATTTCCCTGGTGGAGCAGGAGACCGGCCGCTCCATAGATGTACTTTCCCTGGGATACAATCGTCTCATGAATCATGTCCGCTATATGCTGGCAAGGGCCTTAAATGGTGAGAAGCTTAAGATGAATATCAATGATTATATGTCTGTGAAATTTCCCGGGGCCTATCTTTCGGCTGAGCGGATCTTAAGAGAGATGAAACGAAGCTTGAAGCTACCGATCCCGGATGTAGAAATCGGATATCTTGCCATGCATTTGGAACGGCTGATTGAAGCAGAGACCAATGAGTGATTCATTTGGATTGTTTGAGATACTTCCGGATTTTCGGGATATCTGGCAATAAATATATATACAAAGGAGATTGATACTATGAAGACATTTGACTACACAATTAAGGATGAGTTGGGAATTCACGCAAGACCGGCAGGCTTACTTGCGAAAGAAGCAAAGAAATTTACTTCTGAGTGTACCCTTACAAAAGATGGAAATACAAAGAAACTGACCCAGGTTATGATGCTTATGTCTCTTGGAGTAAAGCAGGGAGAGACCGTAACAGTAACAGCGGAAGGACCTGATGAGGATGAGGCAATAGCAGCATTGAAGGCAGCGTTTGAGAGCAACCTTTAGAGTTGGCTTTGTCATGTAGGTCGTCAAGGGACGTACTGCAGGGGTGGGATATGTCCCAAAAACATGCCTTGCTTCCTACTCGCTGCAATCCGGCTGATTCGCGAAGACTACCGCAAACTCGCGCTGCGCGCTCACTCAGGGCTTACGCCCTTCGGCCCTTCGGGCACAATGCTCTCGTCTTCGCTGCCGGCTTGCAGCTCCTTACGGAAGCAAGGCAATTGTTTTTGTGACATATCCCACCCCTGCAGTACTGTATACTTGATGCTGCATGTTAAATATGGCCGATGGAATTTGTTGCGGAGGCAGCGCTATCGTCTTTGTGACATATTCCGCATCTGCAGTATTAACCCGTATGTAAAAGAAGTTGCAATGCAGGGAAGTCCTTCTTGTTTGGACGTTTGTTTGAGAGGAGAAGCTAGTGAAGAAGATAATACTGGCAGCTTAGGCTCAGGTGATTTCAAAAAATGATTCCCGGTTCAATGATCCCAGGTCCCTAAATGGACTTGGGATTTTTGTTATTCGAGATCAGGGGGTATACTGTAGGTGTGCAGACATGTCATTAAAGGCGATAACGACGCCTCCGCAACAATTTCCGCTGGTATTTTTTTGTTATGTAGCATCAAGTATCAGTACTGCGGGGGTGGGAACTGTCGCAAAAACGATAGCGGAGCTTCCGTCAGGAGCTGTAGCCGGCAGCGAAGACGAGAGCATTGTGCCCGAAGGGCCGGAGGGCGTAAGCCCGGAGTGAGCGCGCAGCGCGAGTTTGCGGCAGTCTTCGCGAACCAGCCGGCTGCAGCGAGTAGGAAGCGCAGCGTGTTTTTGCGACAGTTCCCACCCCCGCAGTACGTCCCTTGACGACCTACATAACAAAGCCGGCATCTGCAGGAAAATGTCTTGACATATTTTCTTCTTATGATAGAATTATTGTCGTATGATGAAAAAGGTTATGATCGTGTTTTTAGATTATGATTTTCCAGCAGAGAGAGGGAATCGCCGGCTGTAAGTTCCCTTTGGTTCAGATGATAATTGAATTTCCCACGTGAACTGCATTCTTGAATCTGATGCTTATGAGTAGTAGAGAATGACGTATGCTGCACGTTACGCAGGCAATGAGTGCTTATAGTTTGTGGACTATATAGAATCAGGGTGGTAACACGGGTATTTAGGACTCGTCCCTAGTTAGGGACGGGTCTTTTTTTGCTTTATAGGATAGACCGTTCCTATATCATTTATACAAAAATATCAGATCTGTAAAAATGATACAGATAGCGAAAGGAAAGGAAAAACGAATATGAAAAACATGTTGCAGAACATCAAAGATGAAGCTATCGCAGCAATTGAGAATGCGGATCGTCTGGAATCTTTAAATGATGTCCGGGTGAAGTTTCTTGGAAAGAAGGGGGAACTTACCGCTGTATTAAAGGGTATGAAGGATGTTGCACCGGAGGAGAGACCTAAGGTGGGACAGATGGTTAATGAGACAAGAGCGGCCATTGAGTCCTTGTTAGAAGAGAGTAAGGAAAAATTAGAGCGGGCAGTCAGAGAAGAGAAGTTAAAGCAGGAAGTGATTGACGTTACCCTGCCTTCTAAGAAGAATTTGGTAGGACACCGTCATCCAAATACCATTGCCTTAGAGGAAGTAGAGAGAATCTTTACCGGCATGGGCTATGAGGTAGTGGAAGGACCGGAAGTGGAATATGATGAATATAACTTTGAGAAGTTAAATATTCCGGCAGATCATCCGGCAAAGGACGAGCAGGATACCTTCTATATCAATAAGGATATTGTGCTTCGTACCCAGACATCCTCCGTACAGGCCCGTGTAATGGAGAAAGGCCAGCTCCCTATCCGAATGATTTCCCCGGGAAGAGTATTCCGTTCTGATGAAGTAGATGCTACACATTCACCATCCTTCCATCAGATCGAAGGATTAGTGATTGATAAGAATGTATCCTTTGCAGACTTAAAGGGAACCCTGGCAGAATTTGCAAAAGAATTATTCGGACCGGAAACCAAGACAAAATTCCGTCCACATCATTTCCCATTTACAGAGCCAAGTGCAGAGGTGGATGTATCCTGCTTTAAGTGTGGCGGAAAAGGCTGCCGTTTCTGTAAGGGAGAAGGATGGATTGAGATCTTAGGCTGCGGAATGGTACATCCTCATGTACTGGAAATGTGCGGAATCGACCCAGAAGAATATACCGGATTTGCATTTGGTGTAGGATTAGAGAGAATCGCACTTTTGAAATACGAGATCGATGACATGAGACTGTTATACGAAAACGATATTCGGTTTTTGAAACAGTTCTAGTGAGCACAAAAAAGAAGGAAGCGCGAGCGAAGCGAGCATTTACTTCTTTGTGCGAACGGCTCGACAGAATCAAAAAGCCTCTTGAAAAGAGGCGGCTGACGCGAAGCGGCAGGATTCTGGAGAATAGGGACACAAAAAAAGAAGGAAGCGCGAGCGAAGCGATAAACGATTAAAAAGGAGTAAAGTATGAATACATCATTATCATGGATTAAAGCCTATGTTCCGGAGCTTGATGTGACAGCTCAGGAATATATGGATGCAATGACCTTGTCCGGTACTAAGGTAGAAGGATATGTAAAACAGGATGCAGACTTAGAGAAGATTGTTGTAGGTCAGATCGAGAAGATCGAAAAGCATCCGGACGCGGATAAATTGGTGATCTGCCAGGTTAATGTGGGAACAGAGACCATTCAGATCGTTACAGGTGCTCAGAATGTATTTGAGGGAGCCAAGGTTCCGGTTGTTTTAGTTGGCGGTCGTGTGGCTGGTGGTCACGAGGCTGGCTCTAAAGTCGAGGGCGGAATTAAAATTAAAAAAGGAAAGCTTCGTGGAGTGGAAAGCTTTGGAATGATGTGCTCCATAGAAGAACTGGGATCTACCAGAGATATGTATCCGGAGGCTCCGGAGGAGGGTATCTACATTTTCCACGACGATGTGGAAGTGGGAGCTGATGCGGTGGAAGTTTTAGGACTTCACGATACCGTTTTTGAATATGAGGTTACCTCCAACCGTGTGGACTGCTACAGCGTGATCGGTATTGCCAGAGAGGCAGCAGCTACATTTGACAAAACTTTCTGCCCACCGGTGGTTACAAAGACCGGAAATGACGAAGATGTCAATGACTATGTGAAGGTCACAGTTAAAAATGAAAAACTTTGCCCAAGATATTGTGCAAGAGTGGTTAAGAATATTAAGATCGGACCATCTCCGGAGTGGATGCAAAGAAGACTGGCTTCCGTAGGTATCCGCCCTATTAACAACTTGGTTGATATTACCAACTATGTAATGGAAGAATACGGTCAGCCTATGCATGCTTATGATCTGGATACCATTGCAGGCCATCAGATTATTGTAAGAAATGCAGAGGCAGATGAGAAATTTACCACCTTAGATGGCCAGGAAAGACAGATGACCGAGGACGTTCTTATGATCTGTGACGGCGAGAAGTCAGTAGGTATTGCAGGTATCATGGGTGGAGAAAATTCCATGATTACCGACGATGTTAAAACCATGCTCTTTGAGGCGGCTTGCTTTGACGGAACCAATATTCGTCGTTCCAGCAAGAAGGTGGGTCTTCGTACCGATGCTTCTGCTAAATTTGACAAGGGCTTGGATCCAAACAATGCTGAGGAGGCTATTAACCGTGCCTGCCAGTTAGTCGAAGAGATGGGCGCCGGTGAAGTTGTAGGAGGCATGGTGGATGTATATCCGGTAAAGAGAGAGCCGGTACATATCCCATTTGATGAAAAGGCAGTAAATAAACTTTTGGGAACAGACATTTCCAAGGCTGACATGCTTTCTTACTTTAAGAAAATCGAACTTGCCTATGATCCGGAGAATAATGAGGTGATCGCACCTACCTTTAGACAGGACCTCCTTCGTCCGGCAGATGTGGCAGAGGAAGTGGCTAGATTCTATGGATATGATAAAATCCCGACGACTCTTCCAAGTGGAGAGGCTACTACAGGAAAGCTTCCATTTAAGCTTCGTATAGAGGAAGTGGCAAGAGATATCGCAGAGTTCTGCGGATTTAGCCAGGGCATGTGCTACTCTTTTGAGAGCCCTAAGGTATTTGATAAATTAAATCTGGATGCAGATGATGTCCTTCGCCAGGCAATTTCCATCAGCAATCCATTAGGAGAAGATTACTCTATTATGAGAACGACTTCCTTAAATGGTATGCTGACATCTCTTGCAACCAACTATAACCGTAGAAATAAAAATGTAAGACTCTATGAGCTTGGAAATGTTTATCTTCCAAAGGCTCTTCCGCTTACAGAGCTTCCTGAGGAGCGTATGCAATTTACCTTAGGAATGTATGGAGACGGAGACTTCTTCAGCATGAAGGGTGTAGTAGAAGAATTCCTTGAGAAAGTAGGTTTGCATGAGAAAGAAACCTATGATCCAAAGGCAGGAAAGAATTTCTTACATCCCGGAAGACAGGCAAATATCATTTATGACGGAAGTGTCATTGGATACCTAGGAGAGGTTCATCCGGACGTCGCTGACAACTATAATATCGGAACCAGGGCTTATGTGGCAGTTTTGGATATGCCGGAAATCGTAGCCAGAGCTACTTTTGATAGAAAATATACAGGAATTGCTAAGTTCCCGGCAGTAACTCGTGATATCAGTATGGTCATGCCAAAATCCATTATGGTAGGTCAGGTAGAAGAAGTGATTGAAAAACGAGGCGGAAAGCTTCTTGAGAGCTATCAGCTCTTTGATATTTACGAGGGAGCACAGATTAAGGCAGGATTTAAGTCTGTGGCTTACTCCATCGTATTTCGTGGAAAGGATCGTACTCTTGAGGAGGCGGATGTGTCTGCGGCTATGGAGAAGATCCTGACAGAATTAGAAGGAATGGGTATCGAGCTTCGTAAGTAGGCGATACCCGGGGAAAATAAGATGCTAAAAAAAGAAGACTTTTTTTTCGATCTTCCGGAGGATCAGATTGCACAGGATCCTCTGGAGGACCGTTCCAGCTCCAGGTTGCTGGTGCTGAATAAAAATACCGGAGAGACCTCCCACCATGTCTTTAGGGAAATCCCGGACTTTTTAAAGCCCGGGGACTGCCTTGTCATTAATGATACCAAGGTAATTCCGGCAAGATTGATTGGTGAGAAGGAATCTACCGGAGGAAAGGTGGAAGTCCTTCTCTTAAAACGAAAGGAAAATGATATCTGGGAAACTTTAGTGAAGCCCGGAAAGAAAATGAAGCCGGGAGCTAGGGTGAGCTTCGGAGGAGGTCTTTTAAAGGGCCAGGTAGTAGATGTGGTGGATGAGGGAAATCGCCTGATCCAATTTGAATATCAAGGAATCTTTGAGGAGATTTTAGATCAATTAGGCCAGATGCCCCTGCCGCCTTATATTACCCACCAGTTGGAGGATAAAAACCGTTATCAGACCGTCTATGCCAAGCATTCCGGATCTGCGGCGGCTCCTACCGCCGGATTGCATTTTACGCCGGAACTTCTTGAAAAAATCAAGGAAATGGGTGTAGAGATTGCCCACGTGACCCTGCATGTAGGTCTTGGCACCTTCCGGCCGGTTAAGGTAGAAAATATTTTGGAACATCATATGCATTCAGAATTCTACCGGATTGAGGCTTCCGAGGCAGAAAAGATCAACCGGGCCAAGGATTCGGGTCACCGGGTCATCTGTGTTGGAACTACCAGCTGTAGAACCATTGAGTCTGCGGCCGATGAAACTGGCCACTTAAAGGAGTCTTCCGGATGGACAGAGATTTTTATTTATCCGGGCTATCAATTTAAGATTTTGGACTGTTTAATTACAAATTTCCATTTGCCGGAGTCTACCTTGATCATGCTGGTGTCTGCCTTAGCCGGTAGAGAACATGTGCTTTCTGCCTATGAAGAAGCAGTGGAGAAAGGATATCGTTTCTTTTCCTTTGGAGATGCCATGTTTATTACGGATGAAATGTAGTGGAATAATATGTAAATTTTTGTAATTTGCTGAAAGAGAGGGCATTTTAGCAACCTGTAGGAGGTTGTTGGAAGGCCCTTTTTTGTGTATAATCGTTGATAGCGAAAAATAATAAGACCTTCATGGCGAAATAATAAGACTGGAGATAAAGTTAGTTTGGAACGATTAAGAAGTGGATATACCACAGGAACCTGTGCCCAGGCTGCTACGAAGGCGGCCATCCTTATGCTACTTACAGGCAAAAAAGTTCATAAAGTGACGGTTCGCCTCCCAAAAGGCCTGGAAAAGACCCTGGAAATTCAGGAGATTTCCTTTGAATATTCTTCTGAGACCCAGGGAGAGGAGTCTCTTCTCAGTGTTTGTTGTGCCGTGAAGAAAGATAGCGGGGATGATCCGGATATTACCAATGGAGTCTTGGTCTATAGCAAGGTGAGTAAAGTTAGGGACCAGGGTATTTCTATTGATGGGGGATCAGGCATCGGAAGAGTGACCAAGGAAGGCTTAGACCAGCCGGTAGGGGCGGCTGCAATCAACCGGGTTCCCAGGCTTATGATAAAAAAAGAAGTAGAAGAAGCCTGCGAGGCCTACGGCTATGAAGGAGGAATTCAGGTGACCATTTCGATCCCTCTGGGGGAAGAATTGGCAGCGAAAACCTTTAACCCCAGGTTGGGAATTGAAGGGGGACTTTCTATTCTTGGAACCAGCGGTATTGTGGAGCCTATGAGCGAGCAGGCCATCAAGGATACCATTCGAGTGGAAATGCGGGTCAAGCTTTCGGAAAGCACCAGTGGCTACCTGATCGCTGCTCCGGGTAATTATGGGCTTCATTTCCTTAAGGAGACTTATGGAATGAAGGAGAGCCAGGTCCTAACCTGCAGCAACTATATCGGGGAGACTCTGGATATGGCTGTGGAGCTTGGCTGTAGGGGATTTTTATATGTAGGCCATATAGGAAAGCTTGTCAAAGTTTCCGGGGGGATTATGAATACCCATTCCAAGTGGGCGGACTGTAGAATGGAACTTTTAGGAGCGGCCGCAGTGAGGGCTGGTATTCCTATGAACCAGGTCCTGGAGATTTTAAATGCAGTTACTACGGATGATGCCCTGGCAAAGTGCAGTAAGGACCAGCGAGATTTGCTGATGGACCATGTGATGGCAGGGGTTAAGCGGCATATGGAATACCGGGTGGCAGGAGCCTTCCCGGTGGCAGCCATCAGCTTTTCTAATGTATATGGTATTTTGGGAATGACTGAAAATGCCAAAGAATTATTGTTATAGAAACGGAGATATTTACATGGAGACTAAATTGCAAGGACAGGGGGAACTTCGCATGCCGGGGAAACTCTATGGAATCGGAATCGGACCGGGAGACCCGGAGCTTATGACGATCAAGGCGGTTAGGATCCTTTCCACCTGTAACTACCTTGCGGTCCCGGGAGAAAATCCCATGGATACCCTGGCTTATGGGATTGTTGAAAAGCTGGATAAGAAGGTTGGGATCGGCCTGGCTGGGAAGAAAGTTTTAGGACTTGCTATGCCCATGACTAAGGAAGAAAAAAAGCTGAAGGAAAGCCATGCCCTGGCTGAAAAAACAATCAGGGATCTTTTAGATCAAGGGCAGGATATAGCTTTTTTAACATTAGGAGATCCTACTATTTATTCTACTTATATGTATGTCCATGAAAGGATCGCGGCCAAGGGCTACGAAGTGGAGATTATCAATGGAATTTCTTCTTTTCTATCGGCGGCTGCTAAGGCAGGATTTCATTTGGGAAGCAAGAATGAGCAGATCCATATCATACCTGCTTCCTATGATATAGAAGAGGCTTTAGATCTTTCAGGAACTAAGATTTTTATGAAGGCGGGAAGAGCATATGTGCATCTAAAAAAAGCTTTGCAGCATAAATATGGCTTTCCGGCTTCTTTGGAGGATTGGGGAAAGGTCACCAATCCCGAGGTAGTCATGGTGGAAAATTGCTCTATGGAGGCTGAGGCCATCTATAGGGGCTTGGAAGAGCTTCCGGAGACGGCAGGTTATTATACGATTATTTTTGTAAAGGATGGAAAATAGAATGGTTTATTTTGTTGGGGCAGGACCCGGAGCCACAGACCTTATTACCGTGAGAGGCCAAAGCCTGCTTAGAAAGGCAGATGTGATTATCTATGCGGGATCCCTGGTAAACCCAGACCTTTTAAAGGAGGCCAAAGCAGATTGCAGGATCTATAATAGCGCCCATATGACCCTGGAAGAAGTCATAGCTGTCATGGAAGAGTCTGAAAATGCGGGATCTATGACGGTGCGGCTTCATACGGGGGATCCTAGTATTTACGGTGCCATCCGTGAGCAGATGGACCTCTTAAATGAAAAGGGGATTGCCTATGAGGTATGTCCCGGAGTCAGCGCATTTTGCGGTGCGGCGGCAGCCCTGGGAATCGAATATACCCTTCCGGAAATTTCCCAGAGCGTGGTCATTAGCAGAATGGCAGGGCGAACACCGGTGCCGGAGAGGGAGCGGATTTCCTCCTTTGCAAGGCATAAGGCGACCATGGTTCTTTTCTTAAGTACGGGGCTTTTAAAGGAGCTTACGGAAGAATTGATCCAAGGAGGCTATTCGCCTAAAACCCCGGCGGCCCTTGTATATAAGGCCACTTGGCCGGAGGAGGAAAGCTATATTTGCACAGCGGAAACTTTAGAGGAGACTGCTAAAATTCATCATATTACAAAAACAGCCCTCATTATTGTGGGGGATGTAGTCAGTCAGACCGGATATGATCGGTCCAAGCTTTACGATCCGGGATTTTCCACAGAATTTCGGCAGGCAAAGACAGACAAAGATAGACCCTAAAGACCAAGTTTTAAATGAAGAGTAGACTATGAAGATTGCAATTATTTACTTTACAAAGAATGGAAAGAATGTCGCAAATAAAGTATCCGGATGCTTGGAATCTTTTTTGGGCCAAGACCGGGACCTTCATGTATTTAGCAAGTGGAGGGGAGATAGCTCCTACAGGGAGGAGCCTTTGATGAGCCTCACAAAAGAGCAGTTTTCCCTCTGTGATGGACTGATTTTTGTGGGAGCCGTGGGGATTGCGATTCGAAGTATAGCCCCCTATTTAGGCCACAAATATAAGGATCCTGCAGTGCTGGTGGTGGATGAATTGGGTAAGTATTGTATTCCGATCCTGTCCGGGCACGTGGGAGGGGCCAATGACCTGGCTTTAAAAATTTCCTCCCTATATGGAGGGCAGATGCTTCCTATAATTACTACAGCTACGGATTTGTCGGGCAAGTGGGCGGTGGATGTTTTTGCAAAGAAGCACTGCCTGCTCATCACAGACCCTAAGAGGGCCAAGGAGATTTCCGCAGGCGTATTAGATGGAAAAGAGATTTCTGTATATGTGGAAGAAGGAATGGACTTAAAAATTTTCGAAGATCTTAAAAATGTTAAGGACCTCTCCCTTACCGCTGATAGCCAGGGAGCAGATATTTACATCGGAATTAGGAAGTCTAAAAAGAATGAAAAGGCCTTGCGGCTAGTGCCAAGGTCCTTGGTCCTAGGCCTTGGCTGTAAAAAAAATACGGAACGTGTTAAGATAGAGCAAGCTGTTAGCAAGGTTTTTTTGGAGCAAGAACTTTCTATAGAAGCAGTGGATGGCTTGTGCAGTATAGACCTAAAGGCAGAGGAGGAAGGCCTCCATGCATTTTGCAAGACTCATGGGATTTCTGCAAAGTTTTATAGTGCCGGAGACTTAAAAAAAGTGGCCGGAGATTTTACAGGATCTGCATTTGTAAAAAGTATTACGGGCGTGGATAATGTTTGTGAGCGGGCTGCTCTTTTGGGAGCAGGTAAAGAGGGAGACCTTCTGGTGAAGAAACATGCCATGGACGGAGTGACAGTAGCTGTGGCTAGAATAAATAAAAAGGAAACAGGAGAATAGATTTGAGTAAAATATATGTAGTTGGCATGGGGCCGGGGGCCTATGAAGATATGACCATAAAAGCTTTAAAGGCCTTGGAGGCCTGCCAGGTGATCGTTGGATATACGGTATATATAGAACTTCTCAGGCCATATTTTCCCCAAAAGGAATTCCTCACTACCCCTATGCGTAAAGAAGTAGACCGGTGCAAAATGGCCTTTGAGGAAGCTATGAAGGGCCGGCAGGTGGCCATGGTCTGTAGCGGGGATTCCGGGATCTATGGCATGGCAAGCTTAATGTATGAGCTGGGAGAGGCCTATAAAGAGGTGGATATAGAAGTCATTCCCGGGGTCACGGCAGCCTTAGGAGGCAGTGCTCTTTTAGGAGCCCCCTTAAGTCACGACTGCTGTATTTTAAGCCTCAGTGACCTTCTGACGCCCTGGGAGCTGATTGAAAAAAGACTGGAGGCGGCAGCAGTTGCGGACCTGGCTATTGCTATTTACAATCCATCCAGTAAGAAACGTTTTGACTATCTTTGGAAAGCTTGTAATATCTTATTGCGTTACAAAGAGCCTGAAACGGTATGTGGAATTGTTCGAAATATTGCAAGAGAAGGGCAGAGTATGAAGCTCCTGACCCTAAAGGAGCTTCAAGATACTAGGGTGGATATGTTTACCACTGTATTTGTGGGAAATAAAGATACAAAGGTCATCCGGGGCCATATGGTGACTCCGAGAGGATACCTGAAAAGGGATTCGCCGGCATAGTAAGGAGCAAGTTATGGAACTTAAGGATAAAAGATTTATTGTATATGCAGGGACGACGGAAGGAAGAAAGATGATTGATTATCTTCTCCTTGAAGGTGCCAGAGTCCGGGCCTGTGTGGCAACGGAATATGGAGAAAGTCTTCTTAAGAGCCATGAGAACCTGACTGTTTCCCATGACCGACAGGATGTGGAGGAGATGAAGGCCCTTTTTCAAAGCTATGACCCGGCTTATATCATTGATGCCACCCATCCGTATGCCCAGCTAGTAACCGCCAATATAAAAAAAGCCTGCCTAGAAAGCGGAAATGAGAGGATCTATTTAAGACTTTTAAGGGAGGAGAGCCCGGGACTTCAAAGTCCGGGAAAAATCCTTTGGGTGGACAGTGTCTTAGAGGCTGTAGAATATTTGGGCCATACCCAGGGAAATATTCTGGCCACCACAGGCAGTAAAGAATTGGACCTTTATACAAAGCTTCCGGATTACAAAGACCGGGTCTATGCCCGGGTTTTATCGGTGAAAAACGTAGTGGAAAAATGTCATACCCTGGGAATTGTGGGGCGACATTTGATCTGCATGCAAGGACCCTTTTCTTTAGAAATGAACAAGGCCACCCTTAAAGACTTTGAGATTTCCTATATGGTGACCAAGGAATCGGGAAGCATCGGAGGTTTTGAAGAAAAATTGCAGGCAGCAGCTCAAACAGATACTACTTTAATCGTGGTAGGGCGGCCGGACCAGGAGAAAGGTTATAGCTATGAGGAACTTAGAACCTATTTGCAGCAAAAAGAATAAAATAAAAATTTCTCTTATAGGGATCGGAATGGGATCGGCGGATAGCTTTAGCTTGGAGGCCATCCATGCTTGCCTGGAGGCAGAGCTTTTAATCGGAGCCAAGCGGATGCTTGAGGCGGCAAAAAATCTTAGAGCGGGGGTCCTGGACGAGGAAAGTGACCCGGAAGGGGAGGAAACTAGGACATGGACCTGGGATTTTTTCGAGGAATATCGCCCTCAAGAGATAGTCAACTATATTCGTTGTCATCCGGAATATCAAACCGTGGCAATCCTTCTCTCCGGAGATGTAGGATTTTATAGTGGGGCAAAGAAGTTGAAGGCAACTTTAGAGGAAGACCAAAGTTTATCCCAGAGGGGAATTGAAATTTCTATGCTTCCGGGGATTTCCTCTGTGGTATACTTTGCGTCAAAGCTTGGAATTTACTGGGAAGATGCCGCCTTTGCCAGCATCCACGGAAGAGAGGAAAATGTAGTAGGAATTGTAAGGAACCATGAGAAAACCTTTGTCCTGGCAGGAGGAAATGAATGCATCAGAAAATTGTTAAATAAATTTTCTTACTATGGATTTGAGGATCTGCAGATTTTTCTGGGCTTAGACCTGTCTTATGAATCGGAAGAAATTATAGAATTGACAAAGAAAGACTTTGATGGGATAAAAGAGGAAAAACAGAAGACAAGTCTTTCTCTTTTGTATATACAAAATCCTCAGGCAAAGAAGACAAGACTGACAGCCGGAATCCCAGACGGGGACTTCCTCCGGGGAGAGGTTCCCATGACCAAGGAGGAAGTTCGAAGTGTCAGTCTTTCTAAAATGCATTTAAAGAAAGATTCTATCGTATATGATATAGGAGCGGGGACAGGGTCCGTCTCTGTAGAGAGCGCCCTCCTTGCAGTAAGAGGCAGGGTCTATGCCGTGGAATGTAATCCCAAGGCCCTAGACCTTATTGAGGAGAATGCCAGAAAATTTCAGCTGGATAATATTTCCGTGATCCAGGGCATGGCCCCGGAGGCTATGGAAGATTTACCTGCGCCGGATGTGGTTTTTATAGGAGGCAGTAAGGGGCATCTAAGAGAAATTCTACAGCTTGTTATGAGTAAGACCAAGCAAGCCCGTATTGTCATAAATGCCATCACCTTGGAAACCTTGTCAGAGGCCCTTAAGTGCTGCAAAGACTTTTCCATTAAGGATGATGAGATTTTGGAATTGAATGTCTCAAAAGCAACTTCTATCGGAAACTACCATATGATGAGAGCCAATAATCCCATCTATATCATTTCTTTCACCTTACTGGCTTCCTAGATTATCAGAATTTACAGGAGCAGCAGGGGAAAGAGACCGGAAATGTACTTGATACGCAGAGGGGATATATAAATAGTGGATATAAAAATATAGGGAGGCGATCCTGTGAAGAAACTTTTAATAGCAGCCCCGGCCAGCAATAGTGGAAAGACCTTATTTACTTGTGGTCTTCTTCAGGCATTTTTAAAGCGTGGCTTATCTTTAACTGCTTTCAAGTGTGGGCCGGATTATATTGATCCTATGTTTCACCGACAGGTGCTGGGAGTGGATACTTATAATTTAGATACTTTTTTATGGACAAAAGAAGGAGTTAAAGAGCTTTTTGAGCTTCAGGGAAAGCCTTCGGATCTGGCAATCATTGAGGGGGTCATGGGATACTATGACGGCCTGGGAGGAATTTCTAAGGAAGCCAGTGCCTTTGATGTGGCCAATACGACAGAGACTCCCGTAGTCTTGCTTGTTAACGGAAAAGGAGCCAGCCTTTCTATCATCCCCCTGATTAAAGGCTTCCTGGAATATGAGGAGGAAAGCAGGATCCGGGGGATTGTATTTAACCGAATTTCTCCCATGATGTATCCTAGGCTAAAACATATGGTGGAGTCTGAGCTTCACATACCGGTCTACGGCTATCTCCCTCCTATGGAAGATGTGAATTTCGAAAGCCGGTATCTGGGTCTTAAACTTCCCGGGGAAGTGGATGCGATCCGCCGGAAAATAAAAAACTTAGGAGACCAGGTGGAAAAGACCGTGGATCTAGATGGCCTTCTTAAAATGGCAGAAGAAGGGCCGGATAAAAAAGAAGGAAATCCTGCAAATTTGTCGATAAAGGAAGGAAATCCTTCGCAGGACCTTGTCGAAAAAAGTTACCAAGGATTACGGATTGGCATTTCAAGGGATGAGGCCTTCTGCTTTATTTATAAGGATAATCTGGAGGTCCTTAAGGAACTGGGAGCAGAGCTTGTCTATTTTTCCCCACTTCATGATAGGCACTTGCCGGAAAATTTACATGGCCTTATTTTATATGGGGGATATCCGGAACTTTACGGAGAGGCCTTAGCGGCCAATGAATCTTTTCGAAGGGATCTCTTTAAGACATTAAATCATGGCCTGCCCTGCATGGCTGAGTGTGGAGGATTTATGTACCTGCAGGAGGAAATTGTGGATGAGGCTGGAAAGGCCTACCCCATGGTGGGATATTTAAAAGGAAAATCCTACAAAACAAATTCTTTAAAACGTTTTGGCTATGCCAGCCTTTCGGGTGGCCTGGCCTTTGGAAAAGAAGTGGGAGAAATTCCTGTTCATGAATTTCATTACTATGATTCAGAAGATTGTGGGGGCGCTTTTGTGGCAAAGAAGCCTCTTTCTGAAAGAAGTTGGACTTGCATGGTAAGTAGGGATCATTTACTGGCCGGATATCCGCACTTGGCCTACAGAGGAAATATAAAAGTTGCTAAAGCTTTTTTGGAAGCATGCAGAGACTACAAAGAAGCTGTTTTGTGAGATGAAATTATGATAGACAGAGAAGAAGAATTATATAAATTAATAGAAGATATAAGGCCTTTGGATCCCCGCTATGTGGAGGCTTCCGGGAAACGCTGGAATGCAGTCGCGAAACCTCTTCACAGCTTAGGAAAGCTGGAGGATGCAGTAATGAAGATTGCGGGTATGACCAGGACGATTTCTCTTCGTATAAACAAGAGAGCCCTTCTTGTTATGTGTGCCGACAATGGGATCGTGGCAGAAGGAGTGACCCAAACGGGGCAGGAGGTTACGGCTATTGTAGCTGAAAATTTTCTTGAGGGAAATACCAGTGCTGCCCTTATGTGCAGTCTAGCCGGAGTAGACCTTTTCCCCGTGGATGTTGGAATGGTGGTGGATACTAAGGTTCCCAAGAGGAAGTTGGCATATGGGACAAAAAATTTCCTAAAAGAAGCTGCTATGACAAGGGCTGAGACGGTGGAAATGATTCTTACAGGGATTGATCTTGTAAAGGAAAAAGTGGAAGAAGGCTATAAAATAATTGCTACCGGAGAGATGGGGATCGGAAACACCACTACAAGCAGCGCAGTGGCTTCCGTCCTTCTTGGGCTTGATGTGGAGGATGTTACAGGAAGAGGCGCAGGACTTAATGATGCAGGCCTAAGAAGAAAAAGGGAAGTAGTGAAGCAGGCCCTCAACTTACACAGGCCGGATAAAAATGATCCGATCGACGTCTTGTCTAAAGTCGGAGGTTTTGATTTGGCGGCCCTCGCAGGCATTTTTTTAGGAGGAGCCCTTTACCGGGTGCCGGTAATCCTGGATGGATTTATCTCGGGGGTGGCTGCCCTGGCAGCTTTTGGCCTCTGCCAACATAGCAAAGATTATATGCTGGCCTCCCATGTTTCCAAGGAGCCTGCCACAAAGTATGTTTTAGATGCGCTGGGACTTTCGCCGGTCATCCATGGAGACCTTTGCCTGGGAGAAGGGACCGGGGCGGTAGCTTTTCTTCCCCTCCTTGATATGGCAGTCAAGGTCTACGAGGAAATGAGTACTTTTTCAGAGATTGATGTTAGGGATTATGAGGATTATGAAAATGATGCACCTGGTGACAGGCGGAAGCGGTAGCGGAAAGTCAGAATATGGAGAAAATTTGCTAGCGGGAAAAGGACCCCTTGTCTATGTGGCTACCATGGAGCCTTATGGGGAAGAAGCCAAAAAGAGGATAGAAAGACATCGAAGGATGCGGGCCTCAAAAGGTTTTTTTACGCTAGAATGCTATCGAAATCTGAAAGAGCTGAATATAAATAGTTGTAAAGATCCCATGGAAAGGCCAAAGTTTGGCGGCGTCCTTCTGGAGTGTATGTCCAACCTGGTGGCAAATGAACTCTATTTACCGGATGGGTCTATGCGGGATGAAGATGGCGTGATGGAGGAGATCCTGCTGGGGGTGGACAAGCTAAGGGGGCAGACGGATCACCTTGTGATTGTCACCAACGAGCTGACAGCAGATGGAATTAGGTATTCAAAAGAAACGAAAATATATCAGAAGCTCTTAGGAAGGATCAATCAGCATTTAGCAGGTCAGGCAGACCGGGTGACGGAAGTGGTCTATGGGATTCCTATAAAACTAAAGTGAGTGGTAAAGAAGCATGATGAATAGATGGTGGAACAGTTTTAAAATTGCATTTTCAATGTACAGTAGAATTCCCATGCCCAGGGCAGACTGGACCAAGGAAAATATGGCCCATACCATGTGCTTTTTTCCCTTGATCGGAGGCGTGATCGGTGGGATTATGCTGCTTATGTATCGGCTGATGCTGCTGCTTAAGTTACAGGGGGGCAGTTTCTCCCAAGGCTTTTGGACGGCTGTTTTTGTGCTAATTCCCTTTTTGATCACAGGTGGAATCCACATGGATGGATTCTTAGATACCATGGATGCCATAAGCTCCTACCAACCTAAGGAGCGGAGACTTGAGATCCTAAAAGATCCCCACACAGGAGCCTTCGCAATTATTTCCTGTGGCTTATATCTGCTGGCGGATTTTGGGATTTATTCTTCCGTAAATGAGAGGTCTATCAAATTGATTTCTTTGGGATTTATACTATCTAGGTCTCTTTCCGGCCTTTCGGTTCTTCGCTTCCCCCAGGCCAGAAAATCTGAGGAAGGATCCGTGGCTACCTTCTCCAAAAATGCAAGGGGCAGGGTAGACCAGGTCTTCTTGTTTGCCTGCGTGATCCTGCTTAGTCTCCTTCTTATTCTCTGTGGAGGAATTTGTGGAGTAGCAGTCCTTGTAACCGGTTTACTTGTCTATGCCTATTATCATCATATGGCCTTGGAAAAATTCGGAGGGATCACAGGAGACTTGGCGGGATATTTTTTACAGCTTGCAGAGCTTCTTATGGCCTTGGTGGCTGTAGTATCAACTTGCTTATAACTTCCCAAATGGGATAGAAGGGAATTTGTTTATGAAGATGGTGATTGGCGGGGCCTATCAGGGAAAACTTTCCTGGGCCAAGGAAAATTTGTGGAAAAAGAATGGCAAGTTTGAGTGCCATGAGAAGGAAGAGGCTGAGGGCTGGATCGACGGAGAGACCTGCCGGGAGGAAGACCTTTATGATTGCAGAGGAATCTATCATTTTCATAGATATCTTGCCCGCTTTTTAATTCCCAAAGGCCGGCAAAATCAAACTCCCCTTGACAGTCAGAGGGCAGAAAATTTTGCGAAGAATCTCCGGGAGAAAAACCAGGAGCTTATCATCGTGACAGATGAGATCGGTTATGGGATTGTTCCCATGGATCCCTGGGAGAGAGCTTACAGAGAAGGGGTGGGAAGAGTTTGCACTGCCCTGGCTAAAGAGTCCGAGGAAGTTTACCGGGTCATCTGTGGACTGGGAACTCGAATCAAATAATAGGATAAAGCTTGTTTAGAAAAAGGATTTATGTTATGAAGATACAGATTTTTCTTATTCGCCATGGCCTGACGGAAGGCAACCTAAAAAAAAGATATATCGGAAGAACGGATGAAGCTCTCTGCCTGGAAGGAAAACAAAAACTTTCGGAAAGAATGAAAATGTATCCGGATGTGGAGAAAATTTTCGCAAGTCCCATGAAGCGGTGTCTAGAGACAGCGGAACTTATTTATCCGGGAAGAAAAGTTCAGATCCTTACAGATTTTAGGGAGTGTGATTTCGGCGTTTTTGAAGGAAAGAATTATCTGGAGCTTTCAGACTGCCCCAAGTATCAGCAGTGGGTGGACAGTGGAGGGACCTTGCCCTTTCCTGAAGGGGAGAGCAGAGAGGACTTTCAAAAAAGAAGTCTATCGGCTTTTGAGACTATGATCAGGCAGTGCTTAGAGCTTAAGTTAGAAAAAGTGGCTGCCATTGTCCATGGGGGAAGCATTATGAGTATTATGGAAGAATATGGCTTCCCCAAGGCAACTTATTATGATTATCAGATAGAAAATGGAGATGGATATGAACTGCTTGTGGAGGCTTTTGCTGCCGGTGGTGGCAGGCTTTATATTGGATCTGATCCTGGGAGACCCCAGGTGGATGTATCATCCGGTTCGGCTGATCGGGACCCTGATTTCCCGGCTGGAAAAAATTATCAGAAGCTCTTTGCCGGACAATAAAATAGGCCAGCGGCTGGGGGGCGGCCTTTTGGTGGTCCTGGTGTTAGCTATCAGCACGGCTCTTCCCTATGGAATCTTGAAGCTTTGCTATGAACTTCATTTTGCCTTGGGTCTTTTTGTGGAGACCTTTATGTGCTATCAAATTCTGGCTACCAAGTCCTTGAAGGATGAAAGTGATAAGGTTTATGTGGCCTTAAAGGAGGGGCTGGATGCAGGGAGAAAGGCTGTTTCCATGATCGTAGGACGAGATACAGACAATCTTACAGAAACCGGTGTGGTAAAAGCCTGCGTGGAAACTGTGGCAGAGAATACTTCCGATGGAATTGTAGCCCCTCTTTTTTATATGATGATTGGGGGCCCGGTTCTTGGATGGACTTATAAGGCCATCAATACCATGGATTCTATGATTGGCTATAAAAATGAGACTTATAAATATTTTGGCACAGTTGCAGCAAAGTTAGATGATGTAGCCAATTATATTCCTGCCAGACTGGCAGCTATTTTTATGATACTGGCCAGCGGCCTTTTGGGCTTTGATATGAAAAATGCGATTAAGATCTACAAAAGAGACCGAAAGAATCATAAAAGTCCCAATGCTGCCCAGACGGAGGCTGTGATGGCGGGAGCCCTGAGGGTAGAACTTGCCGGGGATGCCTGGTATTTTGGAAAATTGTATGAGAAGCCTAGCATCGGAGATCCTCTTCGGGAGATTGAGCCCTTAGACATCCGAAGGTCTCATAAAATATTATATGGGACCTGCATGCTGGCCTTGGTCCTTATGTGGGCTCTTAAATTTTGTGTTTTATTAAATTTTATATCCTTTTAAACTTTATAGTTTACCGAAATAAGATTGAGAAAGGATCTTTGGACATGACGGATTTGAAATTTTCAGAAGGACTGCCAGCTCACGGTGGGGACATTTATAGACACGGAGTGGAAATGGATTTTTCTGTAAATACCAATCCCTTGGGCCCCCCGGACTGCGTATTGAATGCGTTCAGAGACCATGCCCCGGATATGATTCATTATCCGGATCCGGTCTGTGAAGAACTAAAGGAAGCCATTTCCACTTATGAGAAGGTAAAGTCGGACCATATTATCTGTGGAAATGGGGCGGCAGAATTAATTTACTGCCTAGTGCAGGCAATAAGGCCGGAAGAGGTTCTTCTAATAGAACCTGGGTTTTCGGAATATGAAAGAGCCTTGAAAACGGTAGGCGCCAGTTGTAGACACTACTTATGTAGAAGAGAGGATGGCTTTAAACTAGGGGAGGATTTTTTGGATCAGATCACACCGGACCTTGGAATGATTTTTCTTTGTAATCCGGGAAATCCTGTTGGGGAGGTCATAGAAAGAAGTCTTTTAATAAAGATTTTAAATCTTGCCAAAGAATACTATATACTGGTCCTTTTGGATGAGTGTTTTATAGACTTCCTTGAAGCGTCTGACGCTTATGAAATGATAGCTTATTATCAGGAATATCCCAATCTATTTATCCTAAAGGCCTTTACAAAAATCTTTGCAATGCCGGGACTTCGTTTGGGATATGGCATTTGCTGCCAGGAAGAATTGTTGCAGAAGATGGAGGCTTTACTTCCGGCCTGGCATGTTTCCCTGCCGGCTCAAGTTTGCGGGGTGGCAGCCTTAAAAGATGCTGAAGACTACTTGAAAGAAACGAAAGAGTATCTAAAAAGGGAAAGAAATTTCATGATACAAAAGCTGGATTCCCTAGGCTATGAGACCTATGGATCTAAGGCTAATTATATTTTCTTTTCTTCTGATTTAAAGGTCAAACAGGAGAAAGCCTGTGATAAGACCATGGAAGCTAAGAAGAAGGGGCAGGACTTATATAACCGAGCCCTGGCAAGTAAGATCCTGATTCGAGATTGCAGCAATTATCCGGGTCTTGGACCGGGAGATTATCGCATTGCCATTAAAAAGCCTGAGGAAAATCGGCGCTTCATAGAGTGGCTGGGAGAACTGAGAGAGAAAGGAGAAGAAGATGGCTAAAAAAATTATGATACAGGGGACCATGTCCAATGCCGGAAAAAGCTTGCTCTGTGCGGGCTTATGCAGAATTTTTCGCCAGGACGGATACAAGGTGGCTCCTTTTAAATCTCAAAATATGGCCCTGAATTCCTTTATTACAGAGGAAGGCCTGGAAATGGGAAGGGCCCAGGTGGTGCAGGCGGAGGCAGCGCGAGTCGCCCCATCGGTAGCCATGAATCCCATCTTGCTTAAGCCTACCAATGATGTCGGTTCCCAGGTGATCGTAAATGGGGAAGTCTTGGGGAATATGAAGGCCAAGGATTATTTTGCCTATAAAAAGCAACTAATTCCTGACATTTTGAAGGCTTTTCATTCTTTGGAGGAAGACTTTGATATTATCGTGATCGAGGGGGCAGGAAGCCCGGCGGAGATTAATCTAAAAAGTGATGATATCGTCAATATGGGGCTGGCAAAGCTGGTGGACGCTCCCGTTCTTTTGGTGGGAGACATTGACCGGGGAGGGGTATTTGCCCAGCTTCTAGGAACCCTCCTTCTTTTGGAGGAAGAAGAAAAGGAGAGGGTCAGGGGCCTTATTATCAACAAATTCAGAGGAGATAAGACCATCCTAGATCCGGGAATCCAAATGTTAGAAGAGCGCGCCCAGGTTCCTGTTCTGGGAGTGACGCCCTATCTTCAGGTGGAAATTGAAGATGAGGACAGTCTCACAGAACGATTCCAAAGAAACTCCCAAGAGGGCTGGGTGGATATAGCAGTCATTCGCTTCCCCAGGATTTCTAACTTTACGGATTTTGGGGTTCTGGAAAATACAAGGGGGATCAATGTCCACTATGTTAGTAGGGTCAGGGATTTAAAGCACCCGGATATGATCATCTTACCGGGAAGTAAAAATACCATAGAAGATCTTCTGTGGATGAGGCAAAATGGTCTGGAAGCTGCTATTTTAAAGCAGGTGGCAGCAGGAACGATTATATTCGGAATCTGCGGCGGCTATCAAATGCTGGGAGAGTCCCTGGAGGATCCTATGAAATTAGAATCGGCAGCCGGTGAAAAAGTCGCCGGCATGAAGCTACTTCCCATGTCTACCAGCTTTTTGGGAGAGAAAAGAAGGACTAGAGTCACAGGAAAGTTTCTTTCTCTTGAGGGAGACCTGAAAGCCTTAGAAGGAGAGAGCTTTGAAGGCTATGAAATTCATATGGGAGACAGCAAGGATTCCTCCTCAGGATCCGGGGCGGCTATGACAGAAATAAGGGATGAAATTTCAAATGAATCCTCCTTCGATGGAAGAAACAAGGGAAATGTCTACGGAAGCTATGTCCATGGGATTTTCGATTCCGGAGAGATCAATCAGAAACTTCTTTCTATATTAACTAAGAAAAAAGGGCTAGAGGCTGTGGTCTCCTTAGAAGATGAGCAGATGGACTATCAGGCTTTTAAAGAAAGCCAATATGACCTCTTGGCAAAGGAGCTTCGGGAACACCTGGATATGGAGGCAATTTATAAGATCCTAAAATAAGCGTAACTATTTTCGGGAGGGATCAGGATGAGTGAAGATAAAATATTAAGAGATAAGCTAAAGTTTGAACATGTACTGCCGGCGGATATAGAGAAGCGCAGCTTCGAAATTATTGGTCAGGAATTAAAGGAAATGGGGATTGTTCTTCCCAAGGAGGAAGCTCCTATTACTATGCGCTGTATCCATACCAGTGCGGATTTTGATTATGCAAAGAATCTGATATTTTCTAAAGGGGCGGTGGATAAGGCCAGGGAAGCTCTTAGGAAGGGGGCTTCCATCCTTACAGATACCAATATGGGAAAGTCCGGCATTAATAAGAAACGCTTGGAAAGTTACGGCGGCAGGCTTCATTGCTTTATGTCTGATGAGGATGTGGCAAGAAAGGCCAAGGAAAATGGGACCACCAGGGCAGTGGCCAGTATGGAGAAGGCCTGCCAACTAAAGGAGCCTTTGATCATTGCCATAGGAAATGCCCCTACCGCCTTGATCCGTTTGTATGAATTGATCGAGGAAGGAAGGATCCACCCGGACTTGATTATCGGAGTGCCGGTTGGCTTTGTAAATGTGGAGCCTGCCAAGGAGCTGATTATGTCTCAGGACGAGATCCCCTATATCGTTGCAAAAGGACGAAAAGGGGGCAGTAATATTGCAGCCTGTATTTGCAATGCACTGATTTATGGCCTATAATAATGGGCAAGTGAGACTAGAAGGGAAGAAACAAAGGAGGATTTTACCCGTGAAATATAAAAAAGTTTTGGCTGCTTTGGCCTTGTCAGGAGCCCTGTTAACACAGCTTCCTGTGGTAAGCTTTGCAGCTTCCGGTAACATCGCATTTTCAGATCCGGACACGGCAGTGGGAGAGACGGTTGAAGTAAGATGCATGGTTACGGTATCAGACGATACCCTAGTCAATGATGAATTTGTTTTAAAGTACGATACCTCAGCCTTAAAGTTCTTGTCGGGAGACAAGGTGACAGATTCCGGAGATGGAACCTTAACCTGCACAGGTAATGCCGGAGCCAAGGGAGAGACATTTATTATGAACTTCCAGGCTCTCAAAGAAGGAAGTACCCAGATCCAGGTTGATAAACAAAATATCAATACCGAGGGAGAGACCAACTGTAATTTTTCCACCGGAAATGCCACAGTTACCATTGCGGCGGGAGATGCCTCCAAGGTGGAAACCGTAGCGGATACTGAAAATAAGGACCAGAAGCAGGAAGCGTCTGATGACGAGAAGAAGACAGAAGAGGCTAAAAAAACAGAAGACCAGGACACGGATACAGAAGCTACCGTAGAGGTCAATAAGGTTTCCTATACCATCAGTGATTTTGATGAAAAAAAATTGCCTCAGGGCTATAAAAAAGCCGCAGTTACTTACAAGAATAAAGACTATTCTATGGGCTATAAAGAAGCCAACGGTGTATATCTTGCATATTTAAAGCCGCAGGAAAGCTCGGAGGATCAGGAAAATAAAGAGGATAAAGAGAATACAGGAGATTTCTTTTTATATGATAAAGAAACGCAAAGCTTTTCTCCTTATGCAGAAATTTCTATCTCTGAGAATGCTACTATTGTAGTATTAAGCGACGATAATGTAGAGCTTCCGGCCAAGTATCAGGAGACCACCCTGACCATAGATGAGAAAGAATTCCCGGTATGGCAGAATATGGAAAAGGATGGCTATTATCTGATCTATGCCATCGACAGCCAGGGAGAAAAAAGTTTTTACGAGTATGATTCTCAGGAAGAGACCTATCAAAAATGTGATATTGAAAAGGAGCTAGAGGAAGAAGGAGAGGATGAACCTGCACTGATCAGCGAGGGCCCACAGGCTCCCGATGGATTTTTAGGCCAGGTTTATGAGCTGATTATGGACCACATTTACCTGTGTGTCGGTCTTGCGGCGGCTGTTTTCCTTCTCTTGATCATAAGACTTATCATGCTCCATGTACAGCTTAGCAAGCGAGATAATGAGATGGACCAGCTCTTTCAGGATGATTTAAAGCCTGAGGATTTTTTGGGAGCCGATGCGGCAGATGCCTCTATGGGAGATGATTGGCTGGATGATAAGCCAAAAAAGAAATTATTTGGTGGAAGCAGGAAAGAAAAAAAGAGCGAAATGGACGATCTGCGTATCAGGAAGAAGCAGGATGCGGCGCAGTTGGCCAGACTTCGCCAGGAAAATACGAGCCTTCAGGAAGGAAATGACGAACTGTCCCATAAGATCACAGAGTTAAAGGGAGAGGTCAGTGGTTTGGTCAATAAAAATGAAGCCCTGACAGGCCTTTTAGAAGAGGCAAAACAGAAAACAGTGGATGCCATGGACCATACCGGTCTTAGCAGTATCCTGCCTCCGAGAGAGCGGGTGGAAGACCTGGATCTGATTGGTCTGGTACAAGGCGTGACAGAACAAATGAGACCCCAGTGCAGTAAGCTGGGTATTCGATTAGAAGTTTCCACTTCCAACGACAGGATCATATATTCGGCAGACAAGCGTTATATGGAATTTGCCATCCAAAATATTATAGACAATTCTATGAAGTATATGCAGAAAAATGGAACGCTTGTTATCACCGTTTCCCAGGCAGAGGATAGTGTTTTCATTGCATGTAAGGATAATGGAAAGGGACTTCCGGCCAGGGAACTTCCTCAGATCTTTGATCTGAATTTCCAGGGATCCAATCGAGTGAGCGGAAATGGACTGGGACTGGCCCAGGTAAAAGCCATTGTAGAGCACTACCATGGAAGTGTTTATGCCCACAGTGTTAATGGTATGGGAATTTATATGCAGCTTCCCATTAGCCGGACAGAAGAATAATTCGGCAGTGAAAGCTGACCGGATACTATAAAAGACGATCGCAAAGCTTACGAAAAAAAGCCTTGCGATCGTCTTTCTTTATGCATATCTCACAGGGAAAATGTGAAAGCAGCTGTCTATGACCTAGCGCTGCAAGTCATCTAAATTAGAGAAAAATGCCGGATAGGATACGTCCACACACTGGCTATCCAAAATCTTGGTCTCCCCCTCTGCCACCAGGGCAGCTATGGAAAAGGCCATGGCGATCCGGTGGTCTAGATAGCTATTTATGCTGGCCCCTTTTAAAATTTGGCCGCCCCGGATGATCATACCGTCATCGGTTGGTGTGATATCCACACCCATCTTTGTCAAAGCCTCTGTGACGGTGGCGATCCGGTCGGTTTCTTTTACCTTTAATTCAGCGGCATCTTTTATGATAGTAGTGCCATCGGCCAGGGCTGCCATTACTGCAATCATAGGTATTTCATCGATTAAGGTAGGAATCAGATCTCCCTCGATGGTGGTAGCTTTTAAGGAGCTACTTTTTACCAGGAGGTCTGCCCTGGGTTCCCCTCCCTGGATGGAGGATTCTACGACCTTAATATCCGCCCCCATGCTCTCGCATACTTTTAGGAAACCGGCTCTGGTGAAGTTGGTTCCTACATTCTTAACCAGGACTTCGGATCCCGGAACTAAAAGAGCGGCTGCGATAAAATAAGCTGCCGAGGAAATGTCTCCCGGCACTTCAATCTGTTGCCCGTAAAGCTCCCTGCAGGGCTCAATGCTTGCGGTAGCCCTTCCGTCCTTGTGCATGGTGGAGCTTATGCTGGCACCAAAGCCCTGGAGCATAAGTTCCGTATGATTCCTTGAAAGGGCAGGCTCTGTTACGGAGGTTTCCCCGTCTGTAGCATAAAGACCTGCCAGTAGGATAGAAGATTTTACCTGGGCGGAAGCTACCGGCGAATCATAGTGGATGCTCTTTAAATTTCCCGGTTCGATACGAAGCGGTGCGCAATTATTTCCCTTGATGCTGGTGATTTGAGCCCCCATACGGTTTAGGGGAGTCATAATCCTGGCCATGGGCCTGGAATTTAGGGAGTCATCTCCTGATAAAACAGAAGTGAAGCTTTGTCCGGAAAGAATTCCGGATATCAGTCTTGTAGTGGTACCGCTATTTCCTACATTTAAGGTTTCTGTAGGGGCAGTAAGTCCACGAAGCCCCTTTCCCCGCACCAGGATGCGGCTCTCTTTTTTCTCGATTTCAATCCCCATCTTGCGGAAACAATCAATGGTAGACAGGCAGTCGGCCCCCTCTAGAAAATGGGTGACCTCTGTCGTTCCACTGGCTATAGAACCAAACATAATGGAACGGTGGGAGATGGATTTGTCTCCCGGAATACTAACCTCGCCGTGAAGTCCCTTTGCAGGGAAAATTGATTTAACGCTCATAGACTACATACCTAAATTTCTGCAATAATTCTGTGGCTTTCTTAGAAGAATCTCCATCATAGAATTCAATACGCAGAACCCCTTCTTCAAATTCTCGGTTGTGGACGATGCCAATATTCTTAATACTAATGGCATTGGAGGCTAAGATGGTGGCAATGGCTGCGATTCCACCGGCCTCATCAATAATGTCGCAGTAGATGGCATGGGCCTTCTTAATAGGACCGGAGGAAGTTCCCGGAAGGGAATTCCTGTAATTTTTGGAGGAGTCAAACATTTGATAAATGCCGGCGGCATCCTCCGTGTCAATGAGGTCCTTGGCCTCCTTTAAGGTTTCAATATAGTGTCCTAAAATCTGGGACACGTGATCTTTGTTCTTTATTAAAATATGCTGCCACATGGTAGGGGAGGAGGAGGCGATACGGGTAATATCCTTGAATCCTCCGGCTGCCAATTGCTTCATCAGCTCATCCTTGGTATCCGTATCCTTTACAAAATTTACCAAGGTAGATGCAATAATGTGGGGCAGGTGACTGATGGTTCCGGTAATCTCATCGTGCTTGTCATATTCCAGAATCACCGGGATGGCTTTTAAGGAGGAAACAAATTCCTGGTAGCGGTCTACCTTGTCCCGGGCAACTTCCTTGGTGGGGGTTAAAATATAGTAGGCATTCTCGATCAAGACAGCCTTAGAATTCATAAAGCCGCTTTTCTCGGAGCCTGCCATGGGATGACCACCGATAAAATATTTTCCGATTCCCAAATGTTCCGCTTCCTTATGGATGCTTGTTTTTACACTTCCCACATCTGTGAGGATCACGTTGTCGTCCAAATATTTTGTAACCTGCGACAGGTAGGCGGTGTTAAAGGCTACCGGGGCGCACAGGAAAATGTAATCACAGTGATAAAAATTATCATCGATACTTGTGACTGCTACATCTATAATAGAATCCTGGGTTGCATAAGCTAGGGTTTCCTTGCTTTTATCAAAGGCTACAATTTCGTAATCCGGATAATATTGACGGATGGCTCTTGCGATAGAGCCGCCGATTAATCCCAGACCGATGAAGCCGATTTTCTTTTTCATTTCTATAAAATCCTCCTTTACAAAGATTAGAATTTTCAGTGATTTTAAGAACACGAATATTATTTCATTTTACGTGCTTCTACCCATAAAGTCAACACTTTGTCGCGTTAACTCAAAAAAGTTATCGAGACCCGGATTTGAGAAAGTTACTAGAAGAAATTGTAAAAAATGCATAAAAGAGTTGTAATCTAAAAGGTTTTTTAGTACACTATTTACATAGTATTTTTAGCGGACAAGGAGGCTGGAATTATATGAAAGTTTACAGAACGGATGAAATCAGAAACGTAGTATTATTAGGACATGGCGGAAGCGGTAAGACCAGTCTCGTAGAGGCCATGTCCTATGTATCAGGAGCAACAAGCCGTATGGGTAAGATCGCAGATGGCAATACCATCAGTGATTTTGATAAAGAAGAGCAGAAGCGGAAGTTTTCTCTAAGTACCACCCTGGTACCGATCGAGTGGGAGAAGGCTAAGATCAATATTCTGGATACGCCCGGATATTTCGACTTTGTCGGAGAAGTAGAGGAGGCGGTCAGCGCAGCAGATGCGGCTGTAATCGTAGTATCAGGTAAGGCCGGTGTGGAAGTCGGTACGGAGAAGGCCTGGGAGCTTTGTGATAAGTACAATCTCCCGCGTATGATCTATGTTACAGAGATGGATGTGGATGATGCCAGCTTCCGTCAGGTTGTGGAAGACCTTACAGACAAGTATGGAAAGGTCATTGCTCCGCATTTTATGCCCATCCGTGAGAACGAGAAGTTGGTAGGATATGTTAATATTATTAAGAATGCAGCCAGAAGATATACAGGCCTGGGACAAAGAGAAGAGTGCCCGATTCCTGACTACAGTATGGAGAATTTAGAGAAGTATCGTGAGAAGCTTTTGGAAGCTGTAGCAGAGATCAGTGAAGAATATATGGAGCGCTACTTTGAGGGCGATGAATTTTCTGTAGAGGAGATCCGGGCAGCCATGCGTACAGAGGTTATGAGTGGAAGCATTGTACCGGTAGCTATGGGATCCAATACAGAGGCCCAGGGTGTTGCAAACCTCCTATCCGATATTGTTCGTTTCTTCCCAAGTCCGGATTGGAAGGAATGTGCCGGAATCAACCGCAAGACCAATGAGATTTATGAAGCCAACTACGATTTTGCCAAGGCTAAGACGGCCTATGTCTTTAAGACTATGGTGGATCCTTTTATCGGAAAATATTCCTTCGTCAAGGTTTGTTCCGGTGTCTTAAAGGGAGAGGATGTTCTTGTAAATACCACATCCGATGCCGATGAAAAGCTTGGCAAGATCTATACCATGATCGGAAATAAGCCGGTAGAGGTTCAGGAGCTTTTTGCAGGTGATATCGGAGCCATTGCCAAGCTGGCAAATACCAAGACCGGGGATACTCTATCCGCTAAGAATACTCCGGTAATGTATGGAAGGACAGAATATTCCAAGCCTTATACTTATATGAAATATGTAACCAAGAATAAGGGAGATGAGGACAAGGTATCCCAGGCTCTGCAGAAGATGATGGCAGAGGATGTTACCTTAAGAGCTGTCAATGACAGCGAGAACCGCCAGTCCCTCATCTATGGAATGGGCGACCAGCATTTGGAGATCGTAGTAAGCAAGCTCTTAGAGCGCTACAAATGCCAGGTAACCTTAGAGACTCCAAAGGTTGCATTTAGGGAGACCATTAAGAAGAATTCCGATGTTGATACCAAATATAAGAAACAATCCGGCGGACATGGACAGTATGGTCATGTAAAGATGAGATTTGAGCCTTCCGGAGATTTGGAGACTCCTTATGTATTTGAAGAGTGCGTTGTGGGAGGTGCGGTACCGAAAAATTACTTCCCGGCAGTTGAAAAGGGATTACAGGAATCCGTAGGCAAGGGACCTTTGGCAGGTTATCCGGTCGTTGGTGTCAAGGCTACCCTTTATGATGGATCTTACCATCCGGTAGATTCTTCAGAGATGGCATTTAAGACAGCGACCATCCAGGCCTTCAAGAAGGGCTTCATGGAAGCTGGACCAATTCTTTTAGAGCCGATTGCCTCTGTAAAGGTCTTAGTTCCGGACGATTATACCGGAGACGTTATGGGAGATTTAAATAAGAGACGGGGCCGTGTTCTTGGAATGAATCCGGTATCCGGCGGCTATCAGGAGATTGTTGCAGATGTTCCGATGACAGGAATGTTTGGATATTGTACCAGCCTTCGGTCCATGACAGGAGGAAGAGGAAGCTACTCTTATGAGTTTGCCCGTTATGAGCAGGCTCCATCAGAGGTTCAGGAAGCAGAGATTGCTAAGAGAGCCGCAGAAGAGTAAGTAAGAATAAATAATAAGAAGAATGTATTTGATTTAGAAAAAAGCCCCAGCGAAATGGGGCTTTTTTTATTGGGAAGAAAGTGCTATAATCTCATTGCTAAATAGCGTATTTATGGGGAATTTTGTTAAAAATACGCTAAGATTTTATGGATTTTATAGGAGCAAAAAAATGAAAATTGTGATCATTGGTGACGGTAAGGTTGGTCATAAATTGACCGCTCAGTTATCAGAAGAAGATTATGATGTAGTGCTGATTGATCAGAACCAGAGTAAGCTTATGAGTGCTGTCAATCAGATGGATATTATCTGCATTCATGGAAATGGTGCAGATGTAGAGATCTTAAAGCAGGCGGATGTTCCCAATGCAGACATGCTGATCGCATGTACCTCTATGGATGAGCTAAACCTCTTAGCCTGTCTTTTTGCGAAACGGTTGGGGGCCAAGCATACCATCGCCCGGGTGCGAAATCCTATTTACTTTGAGCAGTTAGACTTGCTCAAGGGGGACTTGCATTTGAGTATGGCAATTAATCCGGAACTTACGGCGGCAGATGAGATTGCAAGGGTTTTACTCTTCCCGGAGGCCAGCAAGGTAGAGACCTTTATGAAGGGCCGTGTGGAACTGATCGAGTATGTCATTAAAGAGAATAGTTTGCTGGTAGGCATGCCACTGGCAGAGCTTTATAAGACCTATCAGATCAAGATGCTGATCTGTGCAGTCAGACGGGGAGATGAAGTCTTTATTCCCGATGGAAATTTTGTTCTTCAGTCAGGGGATAAGATC
The DNA here is from genome assembly GCA_963634745.1 of Clostridium sp. CAG:343. Taxonomy (GTDB): domain Bacteria; phylum Bacillota; class Clostridia; order Lachnospirales; family Lachnospiraceae; genus CAKRJP01. The sequence continues at coordinate 68,624 of CAVHCX010000002.1, read as the reverse complement.
CATATTACAGCCTCCAGAGAAAACCTGCGCTTGTTCTTTAAGAAAATGGGCCACCGCATTACCCGGGTGAAAAAAGTTATTATCTGCGGGGGAGGGCATGTATGCTACTATTTGGCCAAGCGTCTTTTGCAGGCGAAAATGCAGGTGAAGATCATCGAGATCAATGAGAAGCGCTGTGAGGAGCTTTGCGAGATCCTGCCGGAGGCTACCATTATTAATGGGGATGCTTCGGAGCAGGCCCTGCTTCTTGAGGAGGGAGCCAAGGAAGCCGATGCCATCATCAGCCTGACCGGCATGGACGAAGAGAATATTATTATTTCACTTTTTGGTGTTTCTCTTGGAATCGAGAAGATCGTGGCTAAGGTCAATGAGGATAACAGGGCCAGGATGGTCGCAGGTCTGGGTATTGACAGTATCGTATCTGCCAAGACCGCCACTGCCAATACTATCATGCGCTATGTCCGGGCAAGAAAGAATTCCTACTCCAGTGAAAATGTAGAGACCATGTACCGACTCATCGATGGTCAGGTAGAGGCCCTGGAATTTATTATAAAGAAATCCAGCGAGTATGTAGGAATCCCCTTGAAGGACTTAAAGCTAAAGTCAGGAAATCTGATCGCCTGCATTGGTCGTAAGAGAAGGATCATCATTCCCAATGGTGACAGCCATTTGGAAGTCGGTGACAGTGTGATCATTGTGACGAGAAATCGTTCTGTTAATAGTTTCAGAGATATTTTGAAATAGGGAGCGGTGCAGTTATGAATCGAAAAATGATTTTGTATATTTTGGCGAGAATGTTAGGCGTGGAGGGGGCTCTTTTGCTACTTCCGGCCCTGGTATCCTGCCTCTATGCAGAGGGATCCGGTATCGCTTTTTTGATTACCGCAGCCATCCTCTTTTTTATCTATGTTGCCTTTGGGGTGAGGACACCCAAGGATCAAACCATCTATGGAAAAGAAGGAATGCTCATCGTCTCCTCTGCCTGGATCTTGTGGTCCATTTTCGGAGCTCTGCCCTTCACTATTTCGGGAAGTATTCCAAACTTTGTAGATGCTTTTTTTGAGACAATTTCCGGATTTACCACTACAGGGTCCACCCTACTTACAGACGTAGAGGCCCTGCCAAAATGTATGTTATTTTGGCGAAGCTTTACCCATTGGATCGGCGGAATGGGAGTGCTGGTTTTTGTAATGGTCATCACAGCCCTGGATAAGAATAACTCCATGCATTTGATGCGGGCGGAGGTTCCGGGACCGGACAAGGATAAGCTCATGCCTAAGGCGACTACCACGGCCAGGATCTTGTATGCTATGTATCTGATTTTGACAGCCATTGAGGTGGTATTTTTACTTTTAGGCGGCATGGATCTTTTTGACAGTTTAATTCATGCCTTTGGTACTGCCGGAACCGGAGGATTCTCCAACTATGCGGCCAGCGTAGGACATTTTGACAGTGCCTATATTGACGGGGTCATTACTATTTTTATGATCCTCTTTGGTATTAATTTCAGTTTGTTTTATTTCCTGCTGATCGGAGAGGTAAAGGCCTTCCTTAAGAATGAAGAACTGAGAGTTTACTTAGGGATCATCGCTGTATCTACAGGAATCATCACCTGGAATATTTATGACCAATTTGGCAGTATCTTAAAATCCTTCCGCTATGCGGTTTTTCAGGTTGCCTCTATTATCACGACGACAGGATATGCTACCACAGATTACAATGCCTGGCCTATGCTATCCCAGTGCATTTTGATGATGCTTATGGTAGTGGGAGCCTGTGCTTCCTCCACCGGTGGTGGAATTAAAGTATCCCGCTTGATTATGATCTGCAAATGCATCCGCAAGGAGATTTTAACCATTGTACATCCCAAGAATGTTTGCATTATCAAGGTCAATGGAAAGAAGGTAAATGAAGACGGTATTCGAACCCTGTCTATTTATCTTATGTCCTATGTCATGATCTTTATTGTATCTGTTTTACTGGTAGCCATTGACAATAAAGACTTTGCTACTACCTTCAGTGCGGTATTAACCTGTATAGGTAATGTAGGACCGGGTGTTTCCCTGGTAGGTCCTGCCGGAAACTTTTCTTCCTTCTCGGCATTTTCTAAGCTGGTACTTAGCTTTGACATGCTGGCAGGAAGATTGGAACTATTCCCAATGCTGATTCTCTTTACGGTCAGTGCCTGGAGACGAAAGTTTTAATATTTTAATAAAGAATCCCTTGAAAGTGGACAAACTTCATCCGGAAGGTCTGCTTTTGAGGGATTTTTTTGTCAATCATTAAAAAAGCGATCGATAGACTGAATTAATAGAAAGTTGTCTATTTGTGAAAATCATGTTACAATGTGTCGAAAACAGGAGGAAAGAATCAATGAAAAAGAAGAGTAAGGCCTTGATCGGCCTTGTTTTGATCATAATGGCAGGAATTTATTACTATGTAACCCTGCCGGCTTTTAATTTACATTCCGGTGAAACCTGGTACTTGCTTGCTATATTTTTAGTATTGCTGGTGCTTTGCTATGTAGCCAGAAGCGGGAGAACGTATGGGGTTCGGTCTATTGTGGAACTTAGAGAGGATAAGATTTTTAAGATTTTTCTTGGTATCATTGTAGGCCTTGGACTGGTCTATGTGGTAGGTTCGGTCCTGTCATCGGAGATTGTAAATGCTTCAGCCTATGAGAAGCTTATGACGGTGGAGGAGGGGACCTTTACCGACGATGTGGAGGAATTGTCTTTCGATAAGATTCCCTTGCTTGACCGAGACACGGCCACCTTATTGGGAGATCGGAAAATGGGAAGTATGGTAGAGATGGTATCCCAGTTTGAGGTGGATGACATTTACAGTCAGATCAACTATAAGGACAATCCGGTCCGGGTCTCTCCCTTAAAATATGCCAGTATCATTAAGTGGTTTACCAATATGAAGGACGGGATTCCGGCCTATATTCGAATTAACATGGCCAGCCAGAATACAGAGCTTGTAAAACTTAAGGAAGGTATGAAATATACTACTAGTGACCATTTCAATCGAAATATCTATAGGCATTTAAGATTTGCCCATCCTACTTATATTTATGGGGATTTAAGCTTTGAGATTGATGAGAAGGGGGTGCCTTACTGGGTGGCCCCGGTCAAGAAGTTTAAGATCGGCCTCTTTGGAGGCGAGACGGTAGGTAAGGTTGTACTTTGCAATGCCATTAGCGGAGAAACCACTACCTATGATGTGGAGGATGTGCCCCAGTGGGTAGATCGGGTATATTCTGCAGATCTTTTGGTGAAATTATTTAATTACTATGGAACCTTAAAACATGGCTTTTTTAATAGCATCCTTAGTCAGAAGGACTGCCTAAGCACCACAGATGGTTATAATTATCTGGCCATTGACGATGATGTGTGGATGTATACAGGTGTTACCTCTGTCAATGGCGACCAGTCTAATGTAGGCTTTGTTCTTGCAAATCAGCGGACCATGGAGACCAAATACTATGAGGTGGAAGGGGCTACCGAGTCTTCGGCCATGTCCTCCGCAGAGGGCCAGGTGCAGAATTTAAAATATAGTGCAACCTTCCCCCTACTTCTTAACATTTCCGGAGAGCCTACCTATTTCGTGGCCTTAAAGGATGATGCCGGTTTGGTGAAAAAATATGCCATGGTAAATGTTCAAAAATATCAGATCGTTGCCATAGGAGACAGCGTAAGCTCCTGCCAGGATTCCTACCAGGAACTTCTTCTTAGCAACGGCCTGAAAGAAGAGGAAAAGGATACCCGCAAGGAAGAAAAAATTTCCGGAAGGGTAGAAAAGATTGCCCAGGCTGTAATTGACGGGACCTCCCATTATTATCTGATTTTAGAAGGCAGTGACCAGATTTACGATGTGTCGGTGGCTGACTTTTTAGAGGTCGTAAAATTAGACCTGGGAGATTCTGTAAGCTTGAAATATAAAGACAATGATGACTCAAAGCTGGTGACAGATTTTGAAATCTCCTCGGACGAAGGGGATGCCTAAAAATCCTAGAGGCAGCATAAAGTAAATAGACAGAAGAAGGAGTGAATCTATGAAGAAATTAAGACTAGCAGTCATTGGACTGATCGCTGTTTTGGCGGTTGGATGCAGCGGGAAAGATAGCAGCATCCGATTCGGAGCAGCAAGAGTAGGGGGCATGTATGCCTACTTTGCCAATGCATTTACCCAGGCGGCAGAAGAAGACCATGAGGATTTAGAGATTGTAGTGAAAAATACCGCAGGTACGGCTGCCAACTTAAGATTATTATCGGAAGGATATATTCAGCTTGCCATCGCCCAGGCAGACCTTGCCCAGGATGCCTACAATGGAAGCGGAGATTATGCCAAGAAACCCTTGAAAGGCTACAGTGCCATAGGAGCCCTCTATACCGAAGCCTGCCAGTTAGTTGTAAGGGAAGATTCTGACATTCAGTCGGTAGATGATCTAATGGGACATACCATCAGCGTGGGAGAAAAAGAATCCGGAACAGAGCGCAATGCCAAAGAGATCCTTAGTATCTATGGATTAAATGAGAAGCTAGTGGAGCTGGGAAATTATGATTATACAGAGGCGGCAGAGGCCATGGTAAATGGAGAGATTGATGCCATGTTCTGTACGTCCGGAACCCAGACGACTGTGATTGAAGAGCTGGCCGGAAAATGTAAGATCAAGCTGATTTCCCTGGATGAAGACCACATTAAGAAACTGACAAAGGCTTATGAGACTTATGTGCCTTATACAATTGCAGCCGGTACTTATACTAACCAGACGGAAGATATTAATACTGTAGGCGTAGAGTGCTTATTGTTAGCCAGCGATGACCTGGATGAAAGCACGGTAAAAGATCTTACGGAGTCTCTCTTTAAACACGAGAGTGATATAGGCTATGCCCTGCCTATGGATATTTCCCTGGAGGAGGAAAGTGCGGTAGAAAATGTAAGCCTTCCTTTCCATGCCGGTGCGGCTTCCTACTATAAGGAGCAGGGAATCACGGTAGATGTGGAATAGAAGACGGATAGTTATAAAAGATAGACAAAAAAAATAGAAAGGCGAGAAATATGGCGATTAATATAGATATGTATCAGACCCTGGCCATTGCGGTCTTGGTTTTGATGCTGGGAAGTTTTTTGAAAAAAAGGATCAATGTCCTGGAGCGATTTTGTATCCCGGCTCCTGTAGTCGGGGGTTTGCTCTTTGCCATCTTTACCTGTGTACTTTATGCTACAGGAATTGCGGAGATCAGCTTTGACGATACCCTAAGAGAGGTTTGCATGGTATTTTTCTTTACCTCTGTAGGATTTCAGGCCAACTTAAAGGTGTTAAAAAGTGGCGGAAAGGCCCTGGGCGTATTTTTGATCCTGGTAATTATCTTAATTACTGTTCAAAATTTTACGGCTGTAGGCTTATCTTCCCTGATGGGCTTAGATCCCCTGATCGGCCTTTGTACAGGTTCTATTCCAATGGTAGGAGGCCACGGAACGGCAGGAGCCTTCGGTCCGGTCCTGGAAGATTTTAATATTACAGGTGCTACCACACTCTGTACAGCAGCAGCTACCTTTGGACTTATTTCCGGAAGTTTGATTGGAGGTCCGATCGGTCGGTCCTTGATTGAAAAGAAGAACCTGCTTTCTACGGTTGTGAGAGAGGATGACAGCCTTTTGGTGGAAGATGAGAAAAAACACTTGCGTCATACCACCATGTATCCGGCAGCTACCTTTCAGCTTATCTTAGCCATTGGACTTGGAACTATTTTTTCCTGGCTCCTTACAAAGACCGGAATGACCTTCCCTATTTATATAGGAGCTATGATCGCGGCAGCCTTATTTAGAAATCTAGGAGAATATACAGGGAAATTTACCATCCATATGGGAGAAATCAATGATATTGGCGGAATTTGCTTGTCCTTATTCTTGGGAATTGCTATGATAACCTTAAAGCTGTGGCAGTTAGCATCCTTGGCCCTTCCGCTGGTCCTTCTTTTGGCAGGCCAGGTAATTTTGATGTTTATCTATGCCAGATTTGTAGTATTTAATATTATGGGAAGAGATTACGATGCGGCAGTCCTAGCATCCGGTACCTGTGGATTCGGAATGGGAGCGACACCAAATGCCATGGCCAATATGCAGGCAATCTGTGATAAATATGAGCCATCGGTAAAGGCCTATTTGCTGGTGCCTATCGTAGGAAGCTTGTTTGCGGATTTTATCAACAGTTTGATCATCACATTCTTTATTAATATGATCTAGTTATTGATAGAATCTAGAGAGTATGCATTTGTTGCAGGAAAAATTGGGGGATAAAAATGTTCGGGAAGATACTTAAGAAGAGAAAAGAAGAAAAGATGGCAGAAAAACATGCCTATGACGTACAGTATGACAATGTAGCAGTGCCGGAGGTTCATATCCATAGAGACAAGGCAAATTCTATGGAGGAAGAGGCAGAAGCAGAGAGTTTTTGTAAGACAAAGAATACAGAGATTACCTATGATTCTGTGGCAGTGCCGGAGATCCATATTAAGAAGCGCTCATAGAATTTGATCGTAAGATATGCAAGAGCAAAAGAGAAGGGGGATGCGCCCCTTCTCTTTTTTTCTTTACAGGTCCTAAAGTTTTTTAAGAACTGGTGCTATACTTTAAGAAAAAATAAGGGTATGATAGCGAGAGAAGAGAGAAGAGAGAAGAAAGGGATAAGAAAAATGAGTGAACAAAAAGAAAAGAAAAAGCTCCCCATTCCGGGGCAGCGTATTGTCAGGTCTTCCGTTGCGGTGGCCTGCTGTTTTATAATCTACTATTTACGAGGCCAGCAGGGAATTCCGTTTTATTCTGCCTTGGCGGTCTTACAATGTATCCAGCCCTACACCGACAGTACAAAAAATATGGGAAAGAAGAGGACGACAGGAACCCTAATCGGAGCCTTCTGGGGCCTGGTAATGCTTTTAATACTAATCGCAGTCAGTGGAGGAAAAATGGAAGATATGCATGTGTCTATCCTCCAATATTTGCTGATTTCTATATTTACCGGAATAGTACTATATTCCACGGTTCTTCTTGATTGTACCAACTCCTCCTATTTTTCCTGTGTGGTTTTTTTAAGTATTACCGTCAACCACATTACGGATGAAAATCCATTCCTCTTTGTATTAAACAGGGTTGTGGATACTATGATCGGAGTCGTCCTGGCCATTCTTATTAATAAAGTCCATATGCCCAGAAAGAAGCAAAAGGATATTCTTTTTGTCTCAGGGGTGGATGATACCATTCTTACCAAGCAAATGACCCTGACATCCTACAGCAAGGTGGAATTAAACCGTCTCATTGACGATGGAATGAAATTTACGATCTCATCCAGACGAACTCCTGCTTCCATTCGGGAGGCCCTTCCCGGGGTTCACATTAAGTGCCCGGTCATTGCCATGGACGGGGCAGTACTCTACGATATGAATGAAAATGCTTATTTGCAAAAATATACCATTCCAAAAGACCAGGCAGCTTTTATGAATGACCTCTTGAAAAAATATGATATTGCCTATTTTGCCAATACCGTTGTGGATGATCTTTTAGTCATTTATTATGAGGACTTAAAAAATATCTCTATGAAAGGGGTCTATGAAAGACGGAGAAAATCCTTATACCGCAATTATGTAAAGACGAATCAGCCCGTATGTGAGAACATTGTTTATTTCTTTGGGGTGGATACCATGGAAAAGCTGGAAACCTTTTGCCAAGCGCTGGAGGAAGCAGACGAGGCGGGAGATTTTCGTTTTGTGCTTAGTAAGTCTCAGTATGTTGAGGGTTATGGAAATGTGAAAATCTATCACAAGGATGCCACAAGAGAAAATATGTTAGAAAATCTAAAGGAGTATTTGGGACTTCAAAAGACCATGACCTTTGGAAGTATTCCGGGAAGATATGATATCTTTGTGGAGGATTCCAACGGAGATGTGATGGTAAAAGAATTAAAGAAACAATTTGGACCTATTTCTCTTAGGGTTTTATTAAAAGATGAAACATAAAAAAGAGGCTTGCACCTTTATGGTGTAGGCCTCTTTCTTGTATTTGCAAGTACTATGCATTTTTCTTTGCAAGTCTTGCTTCTCTTTTTTTCTCAAGGCTGGAAACTACTACACAGCAGCTGGCATCACCGGTGATATTTACTACGGTACGTCCCATATCAAAGATACGGTCCACACCGGCTACAAGAGCAATACCGTCCACCGGAAGGCCAACGGAGGTAAGTACCATGGCCAGCATAACCATACCGGCTCCGGGAACACCGGCTGTACCGATGGAAGCCAGGGTAGCGGTTAAAATGATGGTCAGCATTTGTCCCAGGGTTAAGTGAATGCCATAGCAGGCTGCAATAAAGATGGAGCAAACGCCCTGATAAATAGCAGTTCCATCCATATTAATGGTAGCTCCCAAAGGAAGTACAAAGGAAGAAACCTCATTGGGAACCCCCATCTTTTCTGTGCCTTCCATGTTGATTGGAAGGGTTCCTACGGAAGAAGCACTGGAGAAGGCAAACATCATAGCCGGGATCATTTCCTTAAAAAATCTTACCGGGCTCATGCCTCCAAGAGTTTTAACTGTAAGGGAGTAGGTAAACAGCATGTGTACAATGTAGCAAAGATATGCTGTAAGAAGTACCATGGCTAGGGAGCCGATAATGGCCGGTCCGTTGGCTGCGATTACCGGGCACAGAAGACAAAATACACCGATAGGAGACAGCTTAAGGATCATCTCCATACACTTCATAAATAAATCATTTAGATCATTACATCCCTTTACTAAGGCCTCATTCTTCTCCCCAAGAAGAATCATGGCAAAACCAAGGATCAAAGCCATAACAATGATCTGCAGCATGTTGGCCTCCACCATAGGCTGAACAAAGTTTGCAGGGAAAATATTTACGATGGTATCCATAACAGAGGTGGCCTCGGAAGCTTCATAGCTTAAGTTGGATGTGGCAACCTTTGGAAAAAGTCCTTCGAATAAATTTCCACCAATGAGTCCGATGGTGATGGCAAAGGCTGTGGTTAATAAATAGTAAACAACAGTCTTTAGTCCGATAGAACCAACTTTTTTAATATCCTTCATAGAGATCACTCCACACATAATGGAGAATAATACGATCGGTACTACAATAAATTTAACCAGATTTAAAAATATAGTTCCCCAGGGTTTGATGTAGGTCTCGGCAAAATCAGCATAATTCTGTAAAAGGAGACCTGCGATGATGGCTAAAACCAGGGCGATAAAGATTTGCATCGCCAGGGACATCTTCTTTTTTTCTTTTGTCATTTGACAACCTCACTTTCTCTCTCTCTTGTATCCAGCATGTAAGCTCATATTTGCAAGACCCCTCTCTAAATCTTTCAAAAAAGCTTACAAGCTTGTTTAGTATACCATGAAAAAGCAAGATTTTAAATTTTAAAATTAAAAAAATAAAAATTTTGTAAAGTTTATTTTCTTATTTTACCAGGCTATATTGCATCCATTCATAATGCAGAATACATCCTTCGTAGATTTCAGCCGGCAGCAGGGCTCTGGCTGTTAGTTTGGGCGGTTCCTCCGCCTTGTCCAGTCGTCTTAAATGGGCATAATCCCCGTCAATTTGTTCCACTCTGTAATCACATACTAACATGATATAAGAAACCTCCATATGTTTTTTCTAAGTATAGCATAAGAATAGCATAAAAAGGACATAAGAAAAAAGATGAAGAGGTAATAGATTGAATTTATAACTGGCAAGAGAAAACCCTGATAACCAAATCCATTGACATTCTTTCTCCCAGCTACTATAATCATCAACGTAAACAAAACCTACAAAACATACCAAATAAGTATGTGAAACAAAAAGGGATTTTGAAAGGAGAGAGTCATATGAAAAGAAGTACAGAACAAACATCAGGAAGGGTCATGTGCTTTTGTATGTGCTGTAAAATAGCAATTTAACATATGACCCATTTGGAATAAATAAGATTACAAAACATGAATTAGAAAGAGGAATTTAAATTATGAAGCAGAAAACTATAAAAAGAATTATCACAGGAACACTTGTTGGAACTTTAGCTTTAGGACTTACCGCTTGCGGAAGCAGTTCTACTACATCATCATCTTCCGATTCTTCCACCGCAAGCAGCGGGGACGTGACCGTTATTAATGCAGTAACCGGTGGTACTCCAAAGCCATACATTACCATTGATGAGGACAATAATTATTCCGGATACGATATTGAAGTATTAAAGGCAGTTTTTGAAAAATTACCCCAGTATGAACTGAATCTTCAGAGCGCTGATTTTACCTCCCTCTTCTCCGGCTTGCAGGCAGGAAATTATCAGCTGGCTGTTAATAACTTTAGTTACAACGAGGACCGGGCAGAGAGTTACTATTTTTCCTATCCTTATGATGAGATCAAGTATGTATTTATCCAGAGAAAGGGAGATGAGCCTTTGACTTCCCTCCAGGACGCTGCGGACAGGGGCTACAAGATTGAGGCAGGAGCCGGTGTCAATGTAACCAATGCCATCGAGAAGTGGAACGAGGAAAATCCGGATTCCCAGATCGAGATTGTCTACACAGAGCAAGACCAGTCTGTAACCTTTGAACACATTCAGGATGGAACCAGTGACTTTAGAATTGATGATCTTCCAATCTATCAGAGTTATCAGGAAGAATTTGGATTTGACGGCTTAGAGTATACAGAATTATCAGAGGAGGAGACAGCCAAGATTTCCACAGCCTTAGATGCTTACTTCTTGTTCCCTAAGGATGAAAAGGGAAAGGCTTTGAGGGATGATGTCGATGAAGCCTTAAAAGAGCTGAGAGAGGATGGAACTCTAGAAAAATTGTCTGAGGAATTTTTCGGAGCCAACCAGGTTCCATCTGCAGATAAATTTGAGGAGACGATCAACTAATAATTGCATAATAAATAAAAATTGCGGGATAACCTAAGGGGTTATCCCAGTCTATATGGAGGAAGAAAATGGCAGAGTACGATTACGAAATAGTAAATGGAAGAAAGATCAGAGTCAGACCCCAGGAGGTCATCTCTGAGGTAGATGAGAATGGATATTTTCACAGACAGCCCAATCATTTCACTAAGGGCTTCGGACCGGGAGAAAATCCGGTAGAGAAGGGACGTTACCACCTGGTATGGGCAAAATTATGTCACTGGTCCAACAGAGCCTCTATTGTAAGAGAACTCCTGGGACTAGAAGATGCCATCAGCGTCAACATGGTAGAACATGCACCCCATGAGAAGAATTTAGGATGGGAGTTTGTTTACGATAAGGATAATATCGATCCGGTTCTTGGCATCCAGTTTTTAAGTGAAGCCTACTATGCAGCAGATGATGACTATACAGGAAGAACTACCGTTCCGGCCCTCATTGATGTAAAAACCGGAAAGGTGGTAAACAACGATTACCACAGATTAACCAATTATTTCGAAGTGGAATTTAAGGATCTTCAGGGCGAAAATGCGCCGGACCTTTATCCGGAAGAGCTTAGAGAGGAAATCGACAAGTTAAATGCATGGCTCTTCCATAATGTAAATAATGGGGTCTATAAAACTGCATTTGCCAGATCCAAAGAAGCCTTTTGGGATGCCTACAATGCCTTTTATGCAGCCCTGGATATCTTAGAGGAGCGCCTGGAAAATCAGAGATTCCTTTTTGGAGATTATGTGACAGACAGTGATGTGCGTCTCTATGTAACCCTGGCAAGACTGGATATTCGCTACGCCTTCCAGTTGGGCCATACCAAGCAGAGACTGATCGATTATAAAAATCTCTGGGGCTATGCAAGAGACCTCTATCAGATCCCGGCTTTTAGAAATAATACCTATTTTAAGGATTTTGCAAATCCATCTACAAAGTCCGGTCACTTGATGGAAACCTTTAATGCGAGATTTTTAGATGAAATTAATTTTGATGCATACTGGGGAGCACCCCATGACCGGGCAAGACTTAGCAGCGATCCGGGAAATAAATTGAAATTACAGTAATTCGTTAGGCTTTATATAAAGGATTAGAAAAACATAGGAGGCAGATCATATGGCTCAGGCTGAATATATAGAAGTAAATGGAAGACAGGTTAGGGTTCGCCCCACAGAAACTGTCAGTGAAGTAGATAAATATGGAAATTTCCACAGACAGCCCAATCATTTTACAAAGGGATTCGGACCGGGAGAAAACCCGGTGGAGAAGGACCGCTACATTTTGTTTTGGGCAAAGGGCTGTCACTGGTCCAACCGGGCATCAATCACAAGAGAGCTTTTAGGCTTACAGGATGCCATCAAGGTAGAGATTGTAGGATGGGATGAGGATGCTTATGAGAGATCCTTAGGATGGGAATTTGTAAATTCTCCCAACCATATTAACCCGGAGACAGGGGCACAGTTTCTCAGTGAGCTTTACTACAATGCAGACCCGGAATATACAGGAAGAGCGACCGTTCCTTCCTTTGTAGATTATAAGGAGAAAAAAGTAGTAAATAACGATTATCACAAGCTGACCAATTATCTGGAAGTGGACTTTAAGCCATTTCAGAAAGAAAATGCGCCGGACCTTTATCCGGAGGACTTGAGAGAGGACATTGATAAGTTAAACTGGTGGCTCTTTGAAAATGTAAATAATGCAGTTTACAGGGCCCAGTTCGCCCAGTCCTTGCAGGCTTTTTCCGATGCTTATGAAACCTTTTTTGCAGGTCTCGATGCTATGGAAGAGAGGTTGGAAAATCAAAGATTCTTATTTGGAGACTATGTAACAGACAGTGACATTCGTCTCTATGTTACATTGGCAAGATTTGATGTCAGCTATTCCAGAAATATCGGACCTTGCAAGAAACGTTTGGTAGATTATAAAAATCTTTGGGCTTATGCAAGAGATCTTTATCAGATTCCGGCCTTCGCCCACAATACCTATTTTAAGGATTTTGCAGCTTCTGTAGATCTGGAGACAGCAGATCCGGATTATTGGGAGTCCACCTATTATGATATTGTGATTCCGGCTACGGATTTTGACACCATTTGGAAGACACCTACGGGAAGAGAAAAGCTCAGTAAGGATCCGGCCAACAAATTATTGACACCGGATGCCCTACATCCCCACGGACAATTATAAAAAATGTTAGGAGTAGAAAGCATATGGAAGCAGTACATGCGACAGAAGAATGGCAAAAGGCAGGCGTTCATTATATTCGGATCCAGGCCATGTGTGTAGGATTTGGCATCCCCTTGGAGGGAGAATTTCATGATGATCAGCAGGACAGCGATTATATTTTGGTACATGAGGATGGCTTTCCGGTTTCTACTTGCAGAGTACGGATTGATGAGGAAGGCCTGGGCCATGTGGAGAGAGTGGCAACGCTTTTAGAATATCGTGGAAAACATTACGGAGCCTTGGGAATCAAGGCGGCAGAAGATTTCCTAAAAGCAAGAGGTGTAAAAACGGTTCTCATAAATTCCAGGGAGAAGGCCCTGGGCTTCTATGAAAAATTAGGTTACAAGCCGGACCCATCCAGCAGGACCGGCTCCGGAGAATTTGTTTGCATCATGACCCGAAAAAACTTGGATTAAAGCCCCTTATCTAGAAATCAAGCCGGAAAGGAATTATTACTATGGCAAAATTATTTGACCTTCAAGCGGTCTTTACCACCATTCCAGAATTATTAAAATACCTGCCCATTACCTTGGAATTAGCCATCAGCGCTATGATCATTGCCCTCATTGTGGGTATGATCCTGGCTCTGGTTAAAACAAAGGAAATTCCGGTATTAAAGCAGTTGGTAGGAATTTATATCTCCCTGGTCAGAGGAACCCCAATCATTGTACAACTCTATATTGTATATTTTGGAATTCCGATGTTAAATAAATACATTTGTATGCAAAGAGGGGTCGAATATCAGGCTTCCACCACTTCCGGCGTTTTCTATGCAATCCTTGCCTTGGCTGTAAATGAATCTGCCTACATTGCAGAAATTTTCAGAGGCGCTTTGGGTTCTGTGAATCCGGGCCAGATTGAGGCGGCATCAGCTATAGGAATGAATTATTTGCAAACCTTTTTTAGAATTATTTTTCCTGAAATGATCGAGGTGGCCCTGCCGGGACTCGGAAATTCCTTTATTGGACTGATCAAGGGAACATCACTGGCTTTCGTCTGTGCCGTTGTGGAAATGACCGCCCAGGGAAAAATCATCGGTGGAAGAAACTATCGATATTTTGAAGTCTATATTTCCCTGGCGATTATTTACTGGGTAATTACCTTTATCCTGGAGAGACTACTAAAGCTGATAGAGAAAAAACTTGAGATTCCGGACCAGGTAGCAAAAATTGAGCTGGCATCGGAAGAGAGAGGGGTATAAAATGTTAGAAATAAAGAACCTTTCAAAAAGCTTTCATGACAATAAAGTATTGGAGCAGGTAGACCTGAAAATAGAAAAAGGGGATGTGATCGGCATTATCGGCCCATCCGGAACCGGAAAATCCACCCTCCTTCGCTGCATTAATCAGCTGGAAATCCCGGAGGCTGGCCAGGTTATCTGGAAGGACCAGACCATAGACCTTGCAAAAAAGAATAAAGAGAGCCAGGAATTTCGGAAAAGTACCGGAATGGTTTTCCAAAGATTCTATCTCTTTGAAAAGAAGACTGCCTTAGAAAATGTGATGGAGGGCCTGCTTACTGTTCAAAAGAAGAGTAAGAAGGAAGCAAGGGAGATTGCAGAGCGGGAGTTAAAGCGGGTAGGCATGTCTGCCTGGGCCAACCACTATCCAAAGCACCTTTCCGGTGGACAGCAGCAGAGAGTAGCCATCGCAAGGGCCCTGGCCCTAAAGCCGGAATTACTTCTTTTGGATGAGCCAACCTCAGCCCTAGACCCGGAGCTTGTAGGAGAAGTCCTAGAGACCATCAAAAATGTGGCAGCAGAAGGCCATACCATGTTGCTGGTATCCCATGAAATGAATTTCGTAAGACATGTAGCAAATAAGGTGATCTTCTTAGACGGAGGCCATATTGTAGAATATGGAAGCCCCAAGGAAGTCTTTACAAATCCAAAAAATGAAAGAACCAGAGAGTTCTTAAGAAAGATGCAACTTTTAAATGAACCGGAGTATATTATATGACAAATATAGTAGATGATTTTATAGAATTGGTTGGCTTTGATTCCGTAAGCTTTAAGGAGAGACAAACCGCAGACTGGATCTTAAGGGAACTTAAGGGGCTTGGCTTTCACGCGGAAGAAGATGAGGCTGCTTCCTTCTACGGAGGAAATGCCGGAAATATCTATGGCTTTATTGAGAAAAGCCCGGGCTGTAAGATTCCCCCTATCCTTCTTTGTGCCCATATGGATGTGGTGGAACCCGGAACCGGTAAGAGGGCAATCTTAGAGGAGGATGGATACATTTACTCTAAGGGAGATACGGTCTTAGGGGCCGATGATATTTGCGGAATTTTGGAAATCCTATATGGAATCCGAGGGGTCTTAAAGAGTGGAAAGCCCCATGGGAAAATCGAGGTCCTTTTTACCATTGGTGAGGAATTATATACCAAGGGGGCTGAGGTTTTTGATTATTCAAAAATAGAAGCAAAAGAGGCCTATGTGTTGGACCTGTCAGGACCGGTAGGAAGTGCAGCAAGAAGAGCGCCTTCTATTATATCTATTCGGGCAGGGGTGAAGGGAAAGGCTTCCCATGCAGGCTTTGCGCCTGAGCAGGGGATCCATGCCATTCAGATCGCAGCCAAGGCCATCAGCCGCCTTCCTATGGGATATGTAGACCCGGAGACCACTTTTAATATCGGAACTATTGGAGGGGGAATCGGAACCAATATTGTGCCGGAGTCTTGCCTGCTAACAGGAGAGATTCGAAGCTATGATCACAAGAAAGCCTTAGCTTGTGTGGATGATTGCAAGAAGATTTTTGAGGAGGAAGCCAAGCGAGCCGGAGGGGAGATCCACATGGATGTGGAGGTCCACCTGGTAGCTTATGAGACTCCAAAAGATGCCCCGGCACTTGTAAGATTTCAGAAGGTATGTGAAAGACTTGGATTTTTAGGCCAGGTAGGAAGTACCTTTGGAGGCAGTGATAATAATAGCCTGGCAAAGCGAGGAATCAAGGGTCTTGTCTTATCCTGCGGCATGTACCAGGTTCATTCGACCAAGGAATATACAAGGGTAGAAGACCTTGAAAATGGAGCGAAATTAATCGAAGAATTACTTACTCTTGAATAAGAACTTAAGAAGACAAAAAAAGGGGGCTGCCAGGCGTGCAGCTCCCTTTCTTGTCCAATAAAAAATCGGGGTAACAGGATTCGAACCTGCGACCTCACGGCCCCCAGCCGTGCGCTCTAACCAAACTGAGCCATACCCCGAAAACATATATAAGTGGTCTGATGTATTCGTCAGACCACTTATTATTTAACCATAGAATCCTAAAGATTGCAAGAAAAACTTAGTTTTTTCCGTTGGTTCCGAAAATCCGTCGCATGTCCTTGTTCATAATATGGAAATACATAGCCAGTAAAAGGGCAGTGGCAAGGATCCATGCGGCAGGGCTGGCAAAACAAACCCCCAGATAGCTCCTTTGCTGGGAGGCTAGGATGGCAACCACACCACGGCCGATAAGCTCTGCAACGCCTGCCATCATAGGCAGGAAGGCATATCCTAATCCTTGAATTCCATTGCGGTAAATATTGACATAGGTTAGAGGTATAAAAAATAGGGACTCACATTTTAAGTAGGTGTCAACGGAAGCCATAATCGTTGAAACATTTTCTGATACAAAGAAAATGGTCATATACTTGCCCACGGTCATACAGATGGCGGTGGCCAACATAGAGTAAAAGATACCGATTATAGTATTGGCCTTAAAGCCCTCCCGGATCCGCTTGACATCTCCGGCTCCCATATTCTGGGCCGCATAGGTGGACATGGTAGTGCCCATGGCCACATAGGCCTGGGTTAATACCTGCTCAATCTTGCTGGCAGCCGTGTAGGCGGCCACAATAGTGGATCCTAGGATATTAAGGGCAGACTGTACCATCATGGTTCCGATGGCTGTGATGGAATACTGGAGGGCCATGGGAATCCCGATTTTTAATTGTAACAAGTAAATGCTCTTATTAATTTTCCAATCCTCCCGACTTAGGTGGAGAATCGGAACCTTTGCCACGATATAGAAAAAGCACAGGATACCTGCGATTCCCTGGGAGATGATGGTAGCGTAGGCGGCTCCGGCCACCCCCATATGGAATACAATGATCAATAAAAGATCCAGGACAATATTTAAGAGGGCACTGATAATCAAAAATACAAGGGGCAGCTTACTGTTGCCGATGGCCCTTAAAATGCTGGACAGTAAATTATAGAGCATCTGTGCCAGGATGCCGGCACTGACTATAATGATATAGCGGTAGGCATTATCATAAATATCAGCAGGAGTGTTCATAATATTAAGAAGTGGCTTCATAAAGACAATAAAGGCCACCGTCAAAAAGAGCCCTACTACAAGGGAGAGAATGCCGGCTCCCGATACGGCAGACTTCATCTCCTTCATATTTCCGGCTCCGAACTTTTGGGCAATAGGAACCGAAAAACCGGCGGTCATACCGACCACAAATCCGTAAATCAAAAACATAATGGTTCCGGTACTTCCCACGGCGGCCAAGGCATTATTTCCTACAAATTTTCCCACGATCATGGTGTCGGCCATGTTATAAAACTGCTGGAATACATTGCCGATAAAAATAGGCAGGGTGAAGCGAAAAATAATTTTCATAGGATTTCCAATGGTCAAATCCTCTTGTGTTTTACTCATGTCATAAATCCTCTTCAGGTGTAAATTACTTTAGAATCGAAGACCATTATACCCCCGAAGACCCAAGAGTGAAAGATAAAAATAAAACAATCTTTCGTTAAATATTTTTAAGCCTTCTTGCCAAAGTTTGACTGAGGAATTAAGATAAGGAGCAAGGCCCAAAATGCTTTTTAGAGAGGGCCTTAGTTGGAAAGGAGATAGATTATGAGATATCAGGCAGTTATGGATTTACATACCCATACCCTTGCCAGTGGGCATGCTTATTGCAGCCTTCGCGAGATGGCAAGAGCAGCGGCAGACAAGGGTTTGGAAGTTTTAGGAATTACGGATCATGCTCCTATGATGCCGGGAACCTGTCATCAGTTTTATTTTGATAATTTGAAGATTGTTCCAAGACAGATGTACGGAATTGAATTACTTTTGGGGTCAGAGGTGAACATCTTAAATGAAAAGGGGGATATCGATCTTTCCGGGAAGACCCTTTCCCAAATGGATGTGGTGATTGCAAGCCTTCATATACCTTGTATTAAGCCTATGACAAAGGAAAAAAATACGGCTGCTTATTTAAATGTCATGAAGAATCCCTATGTCAATATTATTGGTCATCCCGATGACGGAAGGTATGACCTGGATTATGAGGCCCTGGTAAAGGGAGCCAAGGAATACGGGAAGGTTTTAGAGCTTAATAATCACTCCTTGGTGCCGGGAGGAAGCAGGGTGGATGCAAGACCCAGAGACTTAGAGATGCTTGGTCTTTGCAAGAAATATGGAGTCCCTATTATCATGGATACAGACTCCCATATGGATGTGCAGATTGGGGAGTTTGACTTGGCAAGAGAGCTTCTTACAGAAGTAGATTTCCCGGAAGAATTGGTATTAAACCGATCAAGGGATGCCATCAAAGGGCATACAAACCGAGAATTGTAGATAGCAAATCACAAATAATAAAAAAGAGCTTCAAAGATACAAAAGAGGTATCCTTGAAGCTCTTAAAAATTGCATAAAAAGAGTCCTTAATTTAAATAAGTAACTCCGTCAAGTCCTGCAAGTGCATCCTTCTCGGCGCTTAAGCTGACATAGAAATCAATGCCGCAGTCCTCAGATAATTTTTTAAGTCTCTCAACAAATTCAGGTACATTCTCGGTGGAAATATCTGCATGTTTTAAAAGTCCGTCAATGAGTACACATTGAATATCACTGTTGGAACTGTACATTCCATATAAAAATCCTACATATCCGTCAATATTACTGATGGCCGGATAATCATCCATACAAATTGTACGAACATCAAAAGAAACGCTGGCGGTATCACGATGAGTCTTTTTAATAAAAACGACATTACCGTTGCGTTCCTTTACCTGAGCATTCGCAAGCTCAATCATCTGCTGTGTTTTTCCGCTGCCTTTTGGACCTGTTAATAAATTTACCATGGCAATCACTCCTTTACCTGTATATTATACTGAGAGCTTTCAGTACGATTAACTAATGTTCATTATACACGAAAGACTTGGGTCAAACAATACGAAATACATAATAATTTCATAAAAATCGACAAAAATTTAGGACTTTTTTACAAGCTGAAAATAGGTCAACAACTTGACTAATTATAAGGTAGTAAATATAATAGGTAAGGTACGAATTTATATGGAAATTTAAAGCTATAAAGGCTTTTTAGATTATATTTAAGGAGGACAATCACATGTCAAAGATACCTTATAACCATAAGGCAATTGAAAAAAAGTGGCGTGAGAACTGGCAAAAACATCCAGTAAACGTGGAAGTTAAGGAAGATGGAAGCAAGAGAGACAAGTATTATTGCTTAGATATGTTCCCATATCCTTCAGGAAATGGTCTTCATGTAGGACATTGGAGAGGTTATGTAATTTCTGATGTATGGAGCAGATATAAATTACAGCAGGGCTATTATATCATTCATCCCATGGGATGGGATGCCTTCGGACTTCCGGCAGAGAACTATGCCATCAAGATGGGAGTTCACCCGGCAGTTTCTACCGCCCAGAATGTTTCCAACATTAAGAGACAGATCAATGAGATTTCTGCCCTCTATGATTGGGACCGCGAGGTAAATACAACAGATCCTGAATTCTATAAGTGGACCCAGTGGATTTTTGTAAAGATGTTTAAGGAAGGCCTAGCCTACGAGAAGGAATTCCCGATTAACTGGTGCCCATCTTGTAAGACCGGTCTTGCAAATGAAGAGGTTGTCGGTGGAAAATGTGAGCGCTGCGGTTCTGAAGTTACCAAGAAGAACCTTCGTCAGTGGATGCTTCGCATCACTAAGTATGCAGACAGACTCTTAAATGACCTGGATAAATTGGATTGGCCGGAGAAGGTTAAGAAGATGCAGACCGACTGGATCGGTAAATCTTACGGTGCAGAGGTAGACTTTCCTGTAGAAGGAAGAGACGAGAAGATTACCGTATATACCACAAGACCGGATACCCTTTGGGGAGCAACCTTTATGGTACTTGCACCTGAGCATGCACTTGCAAAAGAACTGGCTACAGATGAGACCAGAGAGGCTGTTGAAAAGTATATCTTCGATGCTTCTATGAAGTCTAACGTAGACCGTATGCAGGATAAAGAAAAGACCGGTGTATTTACAGGAAGCTATGCCATTAATCCATTAAACGGAAAGAAGACCCCGATCTGGTTGTCTGACTATGTACTGGCTGATTATGGTACAGGTGCCATCATGTGTGTACCTGCCCACGATGACCGTGACTTTGAATTTGCCACCAAGTTCGATATCCCGATTATTCAGGTAATTGCAAAGGACGGCGTAGAGATCGAGAATATGACAGAGGCCTATACAGAGGCTTCCGGTATTATGATCAATTCCGGCGACTGGAATGGTATGGAATCTTCCGTACTTAAGAAAGAAGCTCCCCATATTATTGAGGAGAAGGGCTTCGGTCGTGCGACTGTAAATTATAAGCTTCGTGACTGGGTATTCTCCCGTCAGCGTTATTGGGGAGAGCCGATTCCGATCGTACATTGCCCGGATTGCGGAAATGTGCCGGTACCGGAAGAAGAGCTTCCGCTTCGCCTGCCGGAGGTAGATTCCTACGAGCCTACAGGAACCGGAGAGTCTCCGCTTGCAGCCATTGATGAGTGGGTTGACTGCTCATGCCCGCAGTGTGGAAAGCCGGCAAAGAGAGAGACCAATACCATGCCTCAGTGGGCCGGATCTTCCTGGTACTTCCTGCGTTATGTGGATAATCACAATACAGAAGCCTTAGTATCTAAGGAAAAGGCAGATGAGTATCTTCCGGTAGATATGTATATCGGTGGTGTAGAACATGCAGTCCTTCATTTGCTTTATTCAAGATTCTATACCAAGTTCTTATATGACATCGGAGCCATCGACTTTGATGAGCCATTTAAGAAGCTCTTTAACCAGGGAATGATTACCGGAAAGAACGGTATTAAGATGAGTAAGTCTAAGGGAAATGTAGTTTCTCCTGATGATCTTGTAAGAGATTACGGATGTGATTCCCTTAGAATGTATGAGCTCTTTGTAGGACCGCCGGAGTTGGATGCAGAGTGGGATGACAGAGGAATTGATGGTGTAAACCGTTTCCTTAAGAGAGTATGGAACCTGGTAATGGACAGCAAGGATGCCGATATCCAGGCTACGAAGGAAATGATCAAGGAACGCCACAAGATGGTAAAAGACATTACCACTCGTTTGGAGAGCTTCAGCTTAAATACTGCAATCTCAGGCTTTATGGAGCATAATAACAACCTGGTGCAGATCGCTAAGAAAGAGGGAGGGGTTGACAAAGAGACCTTATCTACTCTAGCAGTCCTCTTATCTCCATTTGCTCCTCATATTGCAGAGGAAATCTGGGAGCAGTTAGGACATGAGGGCAGTGTATTTACTGCAGGATGGCCGACCTACGATGAGGAGGCAATGAAGGATGATGAGATCCAGGTACCTGTTCAGATCAATGGAAAGACCAGAGCAGTCATCTCTATTCCTGTAGACATTTCAAAAGAAGATGCCATTGCAGCCGGAAAAGAAGCTATTGCTGATAAGCTTACCGGTACGATCGTAAAAGAAATTTACGTACCAAAGAAGATCATCAATATTGTTCAGAAATAGAAATAAAAATGCAATTTTATAATTAGAGAATTTGCGAGAGAAACCGTCAAATGAGATCCCTTGATAAGAAAGGTCCTGTTTGACGGTTTTTCAGTAGAAAAGTAGGCGCTTTTAAAGTAGAAGGAGAAGAGAAGATGGAACTTACAATTTTAGGAACGGGAAATGCCTTGGTTACAGAATGCTACAATACCTGTTTCGCCTTGGGAGAGGATGAGAGATATTTTCTGGTGGATGCAGGAGGCGGCAATGGTATTTTGCATCAGCTAAAATATGGCGGGGTAGACTGGAAGAAGATCGAAACGATTTTCGTGACCCACAAACACGTAGACCATATCATGGGGGTGGTATGGCTCATCCGTCTGTTTGGTCAGAATATCAACAAGGGAAATTTTGATGGAGAGGTCACTATCTATGGTCATGAGGAAGTCATCCGGATCCTACACACCATGGCAGACATGCTTCTTCAGAAGAAGGTCATTAAGCATATCGGAAGCCGCATTCATTTGGTGACCGTGGAGGATGGAGAAACAAGGGAGGTACTTGGAAGAAAGGTAACCTTCTTTGATATTCAGTCCACCAAGGACAAGCAATTTGGATTTAGTATGGACATGGGAGAGGGCAAGAAGCTGACCTGCTGCGGCGACGAGCCTTATACCCCTTGCCAGGAAACATACGCAAGAAACAGCACCTGGCTCCTTCACGAGGCCTTCTGTCTTTATTCCCAAGCAGATATTTTCTCGCCTTATGAGAAACACCATTCCACAGCCAAGGATGCCTGCCAGCTGGCAGAAAGTTTGGGGGTAAAGAACCTGGTGCTCTATCATACGGAAGATAAGAATATTAAGGAAAGAAAGAAACTTTATACAGAAGAAGGAAAACCTTATTTTTCAGGAAATCTCTATGTGCCGGATGATCTTGATAAATTAGAATTATAGCATGAAAATAAAAAAATACTTTACGGACTTTGCTTTGGAAGCGTATAATGCGCCTATAATCAAATGATGTGCTAGTAAATAGTTGTTTCATGGGAAAGAGATGAGTGACATGAGTAAGTCGAAAGAAATGGACATGTTAAACGGAGGCCTGGCAGGGAAATTAATCCTATTTGCAGTTCCCTTAGCCTTCAGCAGTATTCTTCAGCAATTATTTAACTCTGCGGACGTGGCCGTGGTAGGACGATTTGCCGGATCCACGGCTCTGGCGGCAGTGGGAAGCTGTGCAGCCCTGGTGGGTATTTATGTCAACCTGATCACGGGTTTGTCGGTGGGCCCCAATGCGGTATTGGCTAATCTGATCGGACAGAATAAGAGAGAGCAGATTAGCAGTATGGTCCATAGCATACTCAGCTTCAGTCTGATTCTTGGAATTTTATTGATGCTTGTCGGTATGGTAACCGCTAAACCCATCCTGGAGCTTTCAGGAACGCCGGACAGCGTGATCGACCAGTCCCTTCTTTATTTTCGAATTTACTGTTTGAGCGTACCCTTTATGTTAATCTATAATTTCGGAGGAGCCATCCTAAGAAGTTACGGAGACAGCAAGCGGCCCATGTATTATCTCCTGATATCCGGAGTTTTAAATGTTATTTTAAATCTGGTCTTTGTCATCGGGGCCCATCTTGGGGTGGCGGGAGTTGCCCTGGCTACATGGATGGCCAATATTTTAAGTGCATCCTTGGTAGTCATTCACTTGCATAGAAGAAAGGACGAGTTTGGATTCTCTTTTCGGAAGATGCATATAGATCCGGAGGAAATAAAGAGAATTATGTCCATCGGTGTTCCGTCGGGAATCCAGGGGGCAATTTTCTCGGTATCCAATGTATTTATCCAGAGTGGAATTAATTCCTATGGGGAGAATGCTATTGCCGGATCTTCCTTAGCCATCAATTTTGAATACTTTTCCTATGCTCTGGCAGTGGCCTTTGCCCAGGCGGCAGTGACCTTTACCAGTCAAAATTTTGGAGCAGGAAATATTAAAAGATGTAAGAAAATCTTCCGGGAATGCATGGTCTTTGGCCTCGTATTTTCGGAACTCCTTAGTATGATCTTTATGATCTGGGATGATTTTTTTGTAGGTATCTATACGACCAGCGCAGCTGTGGCAGCATTTGGAATTACCAGACTCCATCAGGTTTGTGCCTTAGAAGGCCTTACAGCGACCTACGAGGTGGAGAGTGCGGCTCTTCGAGGTATGGGTAAATCTATAGAGCCTTCCGTGGTAACCATATTAGGCACCGTGGTATTTCGTTTGATATGGCTCGTAACTATCTACCGGATCTGGCCTAGTTTTGAGATGCTCATGTGGGTATATGTGGCCTCCTGGATCTTTACCGGAGGAATCCTTTTTGTGATTTATATTATGCATATGAGAAAGATAGAAAAAAGGACCGCCTAGTTTTGGCGATCCTTTTTTGATAGGTAGATATAAAATCCGATGTTTAAGATAATACCTACGGTGGTGGATATAGGTGCCGCAAGACCAATAGATGTCAGGCTTGCATTGGGTTTGATACTCATAAAGTAGGCGAATGGAAGCCTTACTAAAAGGGTCTGGATGAGGCCCTGGATCATAACCCAAACCGTTTGATTTCTTCCGTTGAAATAACCTACCATGCTGAAAAGTACGGCGGTCACCAGGGCTTCCGGGGCAAATCCCTTTAGGTAATCAAAGGATTTTATAATAACGTCAGCATCTGTGGTGAAGCAGGCAGACAGGTGGTCTCCCTGGGTAAAGACTAATAAAAATACAAGGCAGCCTACGGCTAGGCCTACGCCAATGCCCGTGAGCATGGATTTCTTTGCGCGTTCCAACTTGCCGGCCCCAATATTTTGGGAGACAAAGGAGGCCATAGACTGCATCAGGGAACTTGGTACCAACATGGCAAAGTTTACGATTTTGCAGGCAACCCCGTATCCGGAGGAAGCAGAGAGGCCTAGGCGGTTTACGAAAGCACACAGGGCCAGGAAGGAGGCCTGGGTCAAAAATTCCTGTAAGGCTAAAGGAAGCCCGATTTTTAAGAATTTCTTGCATTCCGGATTAAAATGGATATCGGATTTTTTAATCTCAAAAGGCAGGTCCTTCTTTAGCAATAAGACAATGGCAAAAACCACACTGAGGGCCTGGGCGCATACAGTGGCTAAGGCAGCACCGGAGGCATCCATGTGGAGACCGGCTACAAGAAGTAAGTCCCCAAAAACATTTACAATACAGGCTACCAATACAAATAGGAGGGGAGACTTGCTGTCCCCCAGCCCGCGGAAGATGGCGGAGAGCACATTGTAGGCTACAATAAAGAAAATACCGCTTCCGCAGATCCGGATGTAGTTGGTGGTGGAAACAAGGGCCTCACTGGGGGCCTGCATGATCAGGGCAATCTGCCTTGGAAAGGCCACCATGACAAGAAATAAGACTAGGGCCATAATGGCAAATACAACCACAGAGCCACCAATAACGGCGCCGATCTTATGGTGATTTTTTTCTCCTATATAACGGGCAATCAAGACAGTGATTCCCATTGCAAACTGGGTAACTACAAAGGTGACCAGGTTTAGTACCTGACTTCCGGTAGAGACACCGGACAGGCCCTGGGTAGTGCCAAAACGGCCGACCACAAGAACATCCACCGCACCGTAGGCCGCCTGCAACACCAATGCACCTAAAATTGGCATCATAAATAATACAAGTTTCTTTAGAATATTTCCTTGGGTAAAATCTGATTTATCGTTCATATCTTCCTCCTTACGTTATGATTTTTGAATTTACGTGTCATTTTTTGAGGACTGGGCCTTCATGATATCGTAAAATTTTTCGATGGTTCTGATCATGCATTCTGCATCTTCGGTAGAAATCTCATCTAAATAGACCGATAGGTCCTTAAAATAATCCCCATCATATTTTCTGGATAAATTTCGCCCCTTGTCCGTCATGGCAAGATAGGTGATCCTTTTATCCTGGGGGCAGTTAATCTTCCTTAAATATCCTTTTTCCACCATATCCTTTACGGTTCTGGTAACACCGGGTCTTGGAAGACCTAAGGCCTGGCTGATGTCTGAGATTTTTACATTCATATCTGCTTTTTCCATTTTCCCGATCACATCCAGGTATTGGATAAAGGATGGGAGGGTGCCCTTAGGCAGGGGGGGAAGCAGGTCCCTGGTTCGCTTGGCCTGATAGCAGGCGTCAAACATCTTTTTAATTAATTCTGTTTCCATACAAGCTCCTTTGTGAAGTGAGATAGTTATCAAAGGTAATTATCTGTGATAATTATAATGGAAAAATAAAAAAAGTCAAGAAAGAGAAATAAAAAAAGGCCCGGTAGCAATTGTTTCAATTGCTACTGGGCTCATTCTTTAAATTCTTTTTTAAATCATACTTATGATTTGGAAGAGGAAGTTTGCCGCTACTCCCGCACAAAGGCCTCCGATGGTATGACTGATAATCGCCTTGCCGGTAAGATGAGGCATCTTAAGGGCTGACATCATTCCTACATGGGTACTTAAGTAACCGCTCCAGCACATACACATGGCTGTAAATACGGCTACATCATTAGCATGGACGGAGCCGTTTATAGCCATCTCCGGGATTAATCCAATGGCTGCTCCGGCAGCTCCAAGAGCTGTAATAGGAACAGAAATTGCTGAAGAGGAAGTAAAACCAAAAAGTGGTTTCAATATAAAGGAAAGCTTTTCCCCAATCCAAGGGAATAAAGCAACTCCCTGATAGGCTGCTCCGGTATAGCCATCTGCACCTGGTCCATAGGTAAGCATCATAACTATGGTACAGATGATCAGAACACCGGGAACAATCGCAACACCGACTTCTACACCGCTTTTTCCGCCTTCTAGCATGGCATCCAGGATTCTTCCTGCTACGCTTCCGGAACGGATCTCTCGCGTATTCATAATATCGTCATCTCCATCTTCCGGTGGAATGCAATATTCAGTAGTTCCGAATTCTTTTTTGGTAAAATGAAGCATTAATCTTACGCTGACAATACTTCCGATGACGGCTCCTAAATTTCCGATGGCAATCGCAAGCCCTAGGTTTTCACCTGTCAGGGGCAGGGTCATCATATAGGTAGATACAATGAGTCCCATTCCGAAAGCAGTACCAAGGTTTGTAAGGGCCGGCAATTGATATTTCTTAAAATATCGCTTGAAATTTTTATCCTCCGCCAAGGACAAAATCGCCGGATTGTCTGCCATGTAGGTGGTAAAAATACCGACTGCCGATGCGCCCGGAAGATCATAAAGTGGCTTCATGAGCGGTGTGATGATCTTGTTAAACAAGGCGATAACACCAAATTCCGAAAGCACAGCAGCAATGGCTCCTGCCAGTACTGCGATGGCTGTAATGTTAAGAACCGTATTGACCAAAAGGTCGTAAGCGGTAGCCATCATGGTCTGCATCATGTTGGAAATGCCCATCTTTGTTCCCACTGCGCCAAAACATAATAAAAACGCAGCAAGAAAAATAAAAGCTTCCAAGCTGATCGCTTTTTTTCTCTTTTTCTCCATATTTTTCTTTCTCCTTATCCTTTTGTAGAATGTCAGAACCAAGTGGGAAATTTAGCGGCAAATTCCCATAAGAAGATATCTGATTTCAAGAGATGCTCACCGGTTGGAGCAATCCCCAACCTTCCTGGTTTCAGATATTTTGATAAAAAAAGGGGCACGCAAACCAGAGTCTCAAACGGCCCCTCGCATGCTCCTTTGCATCCTACATTTTGACGATGCTACATCGTCTTTTTCGATAAAATTATAACAAAATTGCCAAAAACACTCAAGGTTTAGACCGCGGTCTTTACACTTTCTTTATGTGTTTGCATCTTTCTTCTATTTCCCTTAATATAGAGGTACTTGGTATAATTTGATTAGAAAGTTGAGGCATTCTTATGTTAAGAGAGATGGATTTATCTACAGAAACCGATGGGAGATTTTATACAAATAATGATATGGTAAAAACGGACTGCGGCGGCTGCATGGGCTGTTCGACCTGCTGTCATGGCATGGGGACATCCATTGTGCTGGACCCCTTGGATGTCTGTCTGTTGACTTCGGGTCTGCAAACTTCCGTGCAGGAGCTTCTTTCCGGCCCCTTGGAATTAAATGTGGCGGACGGGATCATCTTGCCCAATTTGAAAATGATGGAGGATACGAAAGGCTGTGCCTTTTTAGATGCAAATGGACGCTGCGAAATCCACAGCTTCCGTCCCGGCATCTGCAGGCTCTTTCCCCTGGGCCGCTACTATGAAAATCACTCCTTCCGCTATATTCTTCAGACCAAAGAATGTCCGTATCCCAAAAAAGGAAAGATCAAGATTAAAAAATGGCTGGGGATTTCCAATCTGGGAGCCTACGAAGACTTCGTAAAAAAATGGCATTATTTTTTAAAGCCACTTCAGGAATTTGCCATGACTTCTGAGGATGAAAAAGCGGTAAAGCAGCTGAGTATCTATCTTTTGCAAAGTTTTTATTTGGCCCCTTATAAAGATCCGGAGTCTTTCTATCCGGAATTTGATCATAGGTTACAGATAGCAAGAGAGAGGCTTTCTATATAAAAAGAGATAAAAATAGGACTGTCCGCCAAAGGACAGTCCTATTTGGTCTTTTAGGTCTATTTATGTTGATCTCTGTACTGGAGGGAAGCCTCGATGAATCCACGGAATAATGGATGCGGTCTGTTTGGACGAGATTTTAATTCCGGATGGGCCTGGGTTGCGATAAACCAAGGGTGGTCCGGGATCTCGATCATCTCTACGATACGTCCGTCCGGTGAGAGACCGGATAGCATCATGCCATGAGCGGTAAGGTCATCTCTGTAATCGTTATTAACCTCATAGCGGTGACGGTGGCGCTCGTGGATCTCCTCGGTTCCATAGAGCTCATAAGCTTTGGAATTCTTGTTCAAAATACATGGATAGGAGCCAAGTCTTAAGGTTCCTCCGATGTTCTCAATACCGATCTGCTCCGGCATAATGTGGATAACCGGGTGGGTGGTATTAGGATCAAGCTCTGCGCTGTGGGCATCGTGGTATCCTAAGACATCTCTTGCAAATTCAGTAATGGCAAGCTGCATACCCAGGCAAAGACCAAGGAAAGGAATCTTGTTGGTACGGGCATACTTGATGGCTTCTAATTTTCCGTCAATACCACGGTTACCGAATCCGCCGGGAACTAAGATTCCGCTGACATCTCCTAAAAGTTCGCCTACATTCTCAGGAGTTACTGTTTCAGAATCAATCCACTTAATATTTACAGTGGCACGGCTAAAGATTCCGCCATGCTTTAGGGCTTCTACAACACTGATATAAGCATCGTGAAGCTGGATATATTTACCTACCAAGGCTACGGTGACTTCTGAATTTGGATGTTTTAGGTAGTCTACCATTTCCTTCCAGTCCTTAAGGTCCGGTTCCGGACAAGGAAGCTTCAAGCTCTCGCATACAACGCCTGCAAGATTTTCTTCCTCCATAGCAAGAGGTGCTTCATAGAGGTATTCTACATCCAAGTTCTGAAGGACATGGTTGGCAGGAACATTACAGAAGAGTGCAATCTTTTCTTTGATTCCGGTATCCAGTGGGTGCTCAGACCGGCATACTAAGATATCCGGCTGGATTCCCATACCCTGAAGGTCCTTAACGCTGGCCTGGGTTGGTTTGGTTTTCATCTCCTGAGAAGCACGAAGATAAGGAATCAAGGTTACGTGGATCAAGATTACATTGTCTCGTCCCTTCTCATGCTGGAACTGACGAATGGCCTCTAGGAAAGGCTGACTTTCAATATCACCTACAGTTCCGCCAACTTCTATAATGGCGATCTCTGTATTCTCAGCAGCAGGATTGCGATAGAAACGATCCTTGATCTCGTTGGTGATGTGAGGGATTACCTGAACAGTACCTCCGCCGAAATCTCCGCGACGTTCCTTCTGTAGGACAGACCAGTAGATCTTACCGGTGGTCACGTTGGAATTCTTGCTGAGACTTTCATCGATAAATCTTTCATAGTGACCTAAATCCAAATCTGTCTCGGCTCCGTCGTCTGTAACGAAAACCTCACCGTGCTGTACCGGATTCATGGTACCTGGGTCGATATTAATATAAGGATCAAATTTTTGCATGGTCACGGTATATCCGCGAGCCTTTAAAAGACGTCCTAAAGACGCAGCAGTAATGCCCTTTCCGAGACCAGATACAACGCCGCCTGTAACGAATACATATTTGACTGCCATAACTTCCTCCTTGGAATTAATTTTTAAAAATACTGTAGGATTATACAATGTTTCCATAAAAAAATACAGATAGGATCTGTGTTTTTTTGAGAAAACATTAGAAGAGTCATAAATGAATGAAGCCTGTCTTCTAAAAATGAACAATCCTAAACCCAAGTATACTACAAGAAAGCCTTAGTTTACAATCTTTTCATAATGTTTTTATTGATTTACCCTTTCTCCGTTCGTATAATTAGAAGATAAAGTGGGAGGAAACATATGGATAATCAAAACAACCCTAATAACAAAGATAACAGGAACAATAAGCAAAACCTTTCCTTTATTCTTATAGTCACCTTGATCACCACTATTTTGGTGCTGGCCCTTTACCAGTTTCAAGGTAAGACCAGCGATCAGGAAATTAGCTACAATGAATTTCTGAAGATGGTAGATGATGGTAAGGTAGATAAGGTAGAGATAAGAAGTGACCGCCTTGTCATCACAGAGAAGAAGGAGAAGGGGCAGCTCATCGCCAACGAATATTATACCGGTTTGGTGGAGGATGCATCCCTTTCGGACCGCCTTTATAAGGCGGGGGTAGACTACGAGCAGCAGATTCCGGATGCTACCTATTCTATTATATTGGAGATTATTTTAACCTTCCTGCCAATTGCCTTTGTAGTAGGCATGATGGTTTGGATGGCCAAGAAAATGTCCGGCGGCGGTGGCGTTATGGGTATTGGAAAAAGCAATGCCAAGCTCTATGTAGAGAAGTCTACAGGTGTCACTTTTAAGGATGTAGCCGGCCAGGATGAGGCCAAGGAATCTCTCCAGGAGGTGGTAGATTTCCTTCATAATCCCGGGAAATATACCAGCGTAGGAGCCAAGCTCCCTAAGGGAGCCCTCTTAGTAGGACCTCCGGGAACAGGTAAGACACTTCTAGCCAAGGCAGTAGCAGGAGAAGCGGGAGTCCCATTTTTCTCCCTCAGCGGATCTGCTTTTGTAGAAATGTATGTAGGTGTAGGTGCCTCAAGAGTCCGGGACCTCTTTAAGGAAGCTCAGAAGATGGCGCCATGTATCATCTTTATCGATGAGATTGATGCCATTGGTAAGAGCCGTGACAATCAGATGGGAAGCAATGATGAGAGAGAGCAGACCCTGAACCAGTTGCTGGCAGAGATGGATGGATTTGAAAGCAATAAAGGCTTGGTTCTTCTTGCAGCAACCAACCGTCCGGAGATTCTGGATCCGGCCCTTCTTAGACCGGGCCGTTTTGACAGACGGATCGTAGTAGAAAAACCGGACCTTAAGGGTCGTGTGGATGTCCTTAAGGTACATTCCAAAGATGTGCGCATGGATGAGACGGTAGACTTAGATGCCATTGCCTTAGCAACTTCAGGAGCCGTTGGTTCAGACCTTGCCAACATGATCAACGAGGCAGCCATCAATGCTGTAAAGCATGGAAGGAATGCAGTAAGCC
This sequence comes from Clostridium sp. CAG:343, assembly GCA_963634745.1. GTDB lineage: Bacteria > Bacillota > Clostridia > Lachnospirales > Lachnospiraceae > CAKRJP01. Next base: position 36,989 of record CAVHCX010000002.1, on the reverse strand, counting down.
AGGCAGACCTCTTTGAGGCAGTGGAAGTGGTCCTTGTAGGTAAGGAGAAGAAGGATCGGATCATGAGTCAGGAGGAACGACGGATCGTTTCCTACCACGAGGTGGGACATGCTATGGTCAGCGCTCTTCAAAAAGACGCAGAGCCGGTGCAGAAGATTACCATCGTTCCAAGAACCATGGGTGCCCTTGGATATGTTATGCAGACGCCGGAGGAAGAGAAGTTTTTAAATACAGAGAAAGAACTCCGGGCTATGCTGGTAGGACTTTTAGGAGGCCGCGCAGCAGAGGAGATTGTATTTGATACAGTTACCACAGGTGCTTCCAATGATATAGAGAGAGCTACCAGTATTGCGAGATCCATGATCACGCAGTATGGTATGAGCAAGAAGTTCGGTCTGATTGGATTAGAGTCGGTACAGCACAAGTATTTGGATGGAAGAGCAGTAAGTAACTGCGCTGACGAGACATCTGCCGAGATTGATAAGGAGATCATGGAGATTTTGAAGGAGTCCTATGAGGAGGCCAAGACCCTTCTTAGAGACCACAGGGCAACCATGGATAAGATTGCCGCCTTCCTGATCGAGAAAGAGACCATTACCGGTAAGGAATTTATGGAAATTTTCCATGAGATGGAAGGAATCGATCCGGAAGCTCCAAAGAAGGAAGAACCTCGTATAGGTATGAACCCGGTGGAAGGCCAGTCTGATGCCATGGTAGATGGGGTGACTACAGGATTTGTAATGAGCAATCCCGCAGAGGAGTCCACTAAATCAGAGACGGACAAGCAGACGGAAGACAAGATCGACCTAAGAGAAGAAATTTCTGAGGATAGTAAGGAAGACGATAACAATACGACCTATGATTTTACAGAGGTATAGTAAGAGGCAGAGCTTTGATTTTCGGATCAATGCTCTGTTTTTTATGTTACAATAAGCCAAGTAAATACTTAAACTAGGAGTTGCTGAGCAAATGTTTGATATTCAGGAGGAATTAAAAAAATTACCGGGGAAGCCCGGGGTATATTTGATGCATGATGAAAATGATGCCATTATTTATGTGGGAAAGGCCATAAGTTTAAAAAAACGGGTGCGACAATATTTTCAATCCAGCAGAAATAAGGGACCCAAGATTGAGCAGATGGTGAGCCATATTTCCAGATTTGAGTATATCGTGACGGATTCTGAATTAGAGGCCCTGGTCCTTGAATGCAACCTGATTAAGGAGCACAGGCCCAAATATAATACCATGTTGATGGATGATAAGGCCTATCCCTTTATAAAGGTGACGGTGGGGGAGCCTTTCCCAAGAGTGATGATGGCCAGGAGAGTGGGGAAGGATAAGGCCAAATATTTTGGGCCCTATACCAGTGCAGGGGCTGTTCGGGATACCATTGAGCTTATTCGAAAGCTATATAAGATCCGGGACTGTAGCAGGAAGCTTCCCAGAGACCAAGGGAAGGATAGGCCCTGCCTAAATTATCATATCCATCAATGCAAGGCTCCTTGTCAGGGCTATATTTCTTCCGAAGACTATAGGGAAAATGTGGAAGAAGTCCTCCATTTTCTAAACGGAGATTATGATCTCTTGTTAAAAGAGTTGGAAGAAAAGATGTATGCTGCTTCTGAATCTATGGAATATGAGAAGGCGGCAGAATACAGGGACCTTCTATCCAGCGTAAAGAAGATAGCCCAAAAGCAAAAAATTACAGATACCAATGGAAGTGACAGGGATATCCTGGCAGTGGCGGTGGACGGAGATGACGCCGTGGTTCAGGTCTTCTTTATCCGAGGGGGCCGTTTGGTCGGTAGAGACCATTTTTATCTGACAGGGGTCCACGGGGAAGAAAAGAGAAATATCTTGTCAAATTTTGTCAAGCAGTTTTACGGAGGTACGCCCTACCTGCCTTCTGAGCTTATGCTGCCGGAAGAAATAGAAGATATGAAACTTTTGGAAGAATGGCTTTCGGAAAAGAAGGGCCGCAAGGTGAAAATTCTGGTACCCAAGAAGGGTAGCAAGGAAAAGCTGGTAGAATTGGCAGAGAAAAATGCCTTCCTTGTCCTGCATACAGACAAGGAGCGGCTAAAAAGAGAAGAAGGCCGGACCATCGGAGCAGTAAAGGAGTTGGAAAAACTTTTGGGGATTTCCGGGATTGTCCGAATGGAAGCTTATGATATTTCTAATATCAGCGGTTACGATTCGGTAGGATCTATGGTCGTCTACGAAAAGGGAAAGCCCAAGAAGAATGATTATCGCAAATTTAAGATTAAGGGAGTTAAAGGGGCAGATGACTATGCAAGTCTCAGGGAGGTCCTGACTAGGAGATTTACCCATGGTTTAAAGGAAAAAGAAGAGGGGCAGGAGTTTGGAAGCTTCGTTACATTTCCGGACCTGATCTTGATGGATGGTGGAAAAGGGCAGGTTCATATCGCCGAAGATGTGATGGAAGATCTAAAGCTTCATATCCCAATCTGCGGTATGGTAAAGGATGATAATCATAGAACACGCGGCCTTTATTATCAAGGGCAGGAGATTCCCATCGACCGAAATTCTGAGAGCTTTAAGCTGATTACAAGGATCCAGGATGAGGCCCACAGATTTGCCATCACCTTTCACAGAGACCTTAGAAGTAAGGGACAGGTTCATTCTATTTTGGATGATATTCCGGGGGTGGGACCTGCTAGAAGAAAAGACCTTATGGCCCATTTCCCCAATATTGAAGCCATTAAAAATGCCCAGGTGGAGGACCTAAAAAAGCTGCCCAGCATGAATGAAAAATCAGCCAGGGATGTCTATAATTTTTTCCATTAATGTGCTATGATAAGAAAAGGTTTTGGACATTGTTTCCGACTTTATTTATAGGTAAAGGAGCATAGGATGAATCATAATAAGGTAAAATTAAAAGATTTGGTGGAGAAGATGAATCTAAAGTGTCTTACTCCGGAAGTGGATGATTCTGAGATCGTGGTTAAAATCCCGGATATTAACCGACCGGCCTTGCAGCTGACGGGATTTTTTGATCATTTTGATGCAGAGAGAATTCAGATTGTTGGATTTGTAGAGTACCGTTATTTGAATCAGATGACCGCCCAGGACAAGGAGCGGATTTATGACGAGCTTACGTCCTACAAGATGCCGGCCATTATCTATTGCAGAGGCTTAGAGCCGGAGGAGGCCTTGCTTGAGAAGGCGACAAAGGCAGGAGTTCCCATCTATATCACAGATGTAAAGACCTCAGCATTTATGGCAGAAGTTATCCGCTGGCTGAATGTGGAACTGGCTCCATGCATCTCTATTCATGGTGTATTGGTAGACGTATATGGTGTAGGTGTACTGATCACAGGAGAGAGTGGAATCGGTAAGAGCGAGTCGGCCCTGGAGCTTGTCAAGCGTGGACACCGTCTGGTCAGTGATGATGTGGTAGAGATCCGCAAGGTAAGTGATGAGACCCTGGTAGGATCTGCCCCGGATATCACAAAACATTTTATAGAGCTTCGTGGTATCGGTATCGTGGATGTAAAGGCCCTCTATGGTGTTCAGAGTGTCCGTGAGACCCAGAATATTGATCTGGTTATTGAACTGGAAGATTGGAATAAAGATAAGGAATATGACCGTTTAGGACTGGAAGAGCAGCATACAGAATACTTAGGTAATAAGGTTGTATGCCATCAGATTCCAATTCGCCCGGGACGTAATCTTGCTATTATCGTAGAGACCGCAGCGATCAACCATAGACAGAAGCTTATGGGATATAATGCGGCCCAGGAGCTTTATAGACGTGTGCAGGAGAATATGACACGGAAGGTATGATGCCGAAAGTATATGGGAGCAGATGACCGAATAAGAGGGTCTGCTTGAATTTAGAAAGTAAAAGATAGGAGTTAGTTAGACATGGAGTATTGTTTCGGAGTAGATATTGGAGGAACAACCGTTAAAATCGGAGTTTTCACAGCAGCCGGAGAGGCTATTGACAAGTGGGAGATCCCTACCAGAACAGAATTTAACGGAGTGAATATTCTCCCGGATATTGCAGAAAGCATCAAGAAAAAGGCCGAAGAATTGCAGATTAAGAAGGAAGACATTGTAGGAATCGGTGTCGGAGTTCCTGCTCCTGTTGATTCGGAAGGTGTGGTTCAGAATACAGCCAATCTCGGTTGGGGCTATAAGGAAGTAAAAAGAGAGTTAGAAGAGCTTACAGGCATTCGCTCAGAAATTGGAAATGATGCCAATGTGGCGGCCCTCGGTGAGATGTGGATGGGAGCCGGAGCCGGCGAGCCTAACATGATCATGGTAACCTTGGGAACCGGCGTAGGCGGCGGTATCGTAGTAGAAGGACAGTGTATCGTGGGAGCCCACGGATCAGGTGGAGAGATTGGTCATCTCCATGTGAATTCAGAGGAAACAGAGCGCTGCGGATGTGGAAATCTAGGATGTCTGGAGCAGTATGCATCAGCAACAGGTATTCGCAGACTTGCCATTAAGCACTTAGAGAAGAGTACCAGAGCTTCCGTTCTTCGAGATATCAGCCTGGAAGCTTTAGATGCCAAGGCTGTCTTTGATGCCTTGAAAGCAGGAGATCAGCTGGCCCAGGAGACCGTAGAAGAATTTGCAGATTATCTGGGAACCGCACTGGCAAATCTTGCAGTCGTAACAGATCCTGCCGTTATCGTTATTGGCGGAGGAGTTTCCAAGGCCGGAGACATCTTGATTGACCATGTAAAGGTGGCCTTTGATAAACATGCCTTCTTTGGCAATAAGGGTACCAGAATTGTCCTGGCATCTCTTGGAAATGATGCCGGTATGTGTGGGGCAGCAAAGTTGATTCTTTAGATTTGATGGGAACAACTTGGCTTGCTTTTATAAGAAATTTAGCAAAAAAAAGACTTCGGAATTTTCCGAAGTCTTTTTTGTTATGCTTATTTTATTGGGCTACGTCTCCGCCGCCGTCGGTAGCTCCGCCGCCATCAGTAGCTCCGCCGCCGGAAGTATCCCCTCCGGAAGTATTTGCATCAGGAGTGGTAGTAGTTCCGCTTCCGTCTGTGGTGGTACCCGTGCTGCCTGTGCTTCCATCTGTGGTGGTGCCGCTAGTGCCGGTAGTTCCGCTTCCTGTAGTAGTATCCGTGGTACTGCTATTGGAATTGTAATTATAGTTGTAATTATAATTATAGCTATAGCTATGTTCCGTACAATAATCCTTTGGAGCGGTATCCTTGTCAAAGTAATCGGTAACTGCAGGACAACCGCTGGTAGCAAGCTTACCGGAAGAAGTACATACCGTCAGTTGCTCTACAGAAGAAGGCATGGTAAATTCTTTGGTTTCCAAATCAGCATGAACGCGAGTCATAATCTTGGACCAGATAATATCCTTGAAGGTATGAGTGAAGTTCATCTCTGTATTGTCATCGTATCCACACCAGATTGCTGCTGTATAGTATGGAGTATAACCGCAGAACCATAAATCCTTGTTGTCTGAGGTGGTACCTGTTTTACCGGATACAGGCTGATTTGCAATGGCTGTATTGGTTCCGGTACCCTGGGTAACAACGTCTCTCATTGCGCTGGTAAGAAGGGCAGCAGTACTTTCTTTAATAACCTGGCGGGTTTCGCCGCTGCCTTCCAAAAGAACATTTCCATCATGATCTAAGATCTTGGAATAAAGGGTTGGGGTGTGATAAACACCTCCGTTGGCGATGGTTGCGTAGCAAGCTGCCATCTCGTAGTTATAAACACCGTGGGTCAAACCTCCAAGTGCCATAGTCTGGGTCAAATCGGAGTAGATCTTTCCATCTATCTCCTCGTCCTTTACCAGGGTGGAAATACCAAATTTCTGGCAGTATTCCATTCCCAGTTCCTGGGTGATCTCGTCGCTTAACTTTACAGCTACGACGTTATTGGAAACGGTAATGGCCTTTCGGATGGTGATGGATCCTAGATGGGAACCATCTGCATTGACCAGGTCTTCTCCGTCATCTCTCTTCATAGGCTCGTCCACAATCGTGGTGGCGAGTGTCTTTCCCTTGGCATCCAGTGCCGGAGCGTAGGTAGAAGGAATCTTGAAACAAGAACCGGGCTGTCTAGTCATACCGGTATAGGCCCTGTTAAGTCCCATGCTGGAAGTTTTGGTTCCACGGCCTCCGACCATGGCCTTGATCTGACCGTTGCTTTGATCCATCAAGGTGAAGGATGCCTGGGGCTGAGGGGATAAGTTGATGGATTCGTCATAGGTATCCCCCTCTTGGGCAATGGTTGCCTTCCATTCTTCGATGCGGGCTCTGGCCTCTTCTTCACTGTTGTAATGAAGTCCTGTGGTATCTCCGTAGGTATTAGCAGAGAAGGTTTCGATATCGCCGGAACCATAATTTTCCACACTTCCGTCTGCCCGGGTTACTGTGAGGGCATAGGATAAAATAAGTTCGGTACCGTTCGGATAATTATTTGCATCATTAATCTCTTCATCCGCAATCTGCTGCATGGCAAGATTCTGGGTAGAATAGATGCTAAGGCCACCCTTATATAGCAGGTTGTAGGCCTGAGACTCGCTATATCCCAATTGCTCTTGAAGATCCTTGGTAACCTGCTCGATCAGGGCATCTACAAAATAAGTAGTAGGCTCTTCATCCTGATCAAGGGCCCCGTTGACTGCCTGGATTCTGGTATATACATCATCGGCAATGGCAGTATCATAATCTTCCTGGGTAATGTAGCCTTGGTCTAACATATTTTGTAAGACCTTGTGCTGACGTTCCTTGTTGGCATCCGGATTGGTAATTGGATTGTATCCGGTAGGGTTCTGGGTGATGCCGGCAATAACTGCACACTCAGAGAGGGTCAAGTCGCTGACATCCTTACCAAAGTAACGTTTGGAAGCAGATTGCACACCTAAGCAGTTCTGGCCTAAGTTGATGGTATTTAAATAATTCTCAAGGATGGTATCCTTGTCCATCTCCTTTTCAATCTCCAGTGCCAGGTATTGCTCCTGGATCTTACGTTTTAATTTTTCATAAAAGGTATCTTCGTTTACGAAATCCGGGAAGACATTGTTCTTGATCAGCTGTTGGGTGATGGTACTGGCACCCTCAGAGAAGTTACCGCTGGTGATACCTACCACACCGGCACGAATCACACCTTGAAGATCCACGCCGTTGTGCTGATAGAAACGTTCATCCTCGATAGCAACAAAGGCATGTTGCAGATTCAGAGGAATGCTGTCAATCTTCTTATATATACGATTGGATCCCGAAGATACGAGCCGTTCTGTTTCGGTGGTTCCATCATCTGCATAGATAAATGTGGTATAACCGCTAGGCTTAATATCATCTGCGGTCACTTCCGGAGAATCATCGATGATCTTCTTAATAAATACACCGCAGCCGATGACTCCTACCACACAAAGTAAAACTATACAGAGGACAAATGCCTTGAACAATCGGAATCCGATCCGCTTTTTTTGCATCCGCGATCGGGAAGTAATTCGCTTCTGCTTTTGAGAAGCTTTTTTCTTACCATAATTCATGAATATTGGCCTCCTTTATCCTTGTCATTATAGCAAATCTACTATCTATAATAAAGAAAAAAATGAAAAGTTCACATTGATGTAGGAAAAAGAAAACATTTCGTGTAAACTAAAGAGTATGTTTATGTAAGAATTAGGATCATAGGAAAATCCAGGAAAGGATATAAGAGAAGATGCAATTAAAGACGGTTTATAAAGGCGGAGAAAATGAGATTATCGAGAAGAAGTCTAGGTTTATTGCCACGGTGATCCCGGCAGAGGACGAGGATACGGCCCTTGATTTTATAGAGGCCATGAAAAAGAAATATTGGAATGCCTCCCACAATTGCTATGCCTATGTCATTGGAGAGAGAGGCGAGCTCCAGCGCTGTGGTGATGATGGGGAGCCGGGGGGAACTGCAGGCCGCCCTATGTTAGATGTGCTTTTGGGGGAGGAGATTCGAAATGTGGCAGTGGTAGTTACCAGATATTTCGGTGGGACCCTATTGGGAACCGGAGGCTTGGTACGGGCCTATTCTTCGGCAACCAAGGCAGGCTTAGAGGCTTCGACGGTGATTACAAAGATCTGGGGCAGCAAGCTTATGATCTCTACGGATTATACAGGACTGGGGAAAATCCAATATATTTTAGGGCAGAGAGGCCTTAAGATTTTAGATTCCCAGTATACAGACCAGGTGCTTTTGACAGTAATGATTCCTGAGACGGAATTAAAAGAAGTAGAGGAGGAATTGGTGGAAGGTACCAATGGGCAAGCGGGCCTTTCGGTGGAAGAGCAGTGCTATTTTGCAGAAGTAGATGGGGATATTCAGATATTTTAAAAAGGAAGCAGCTCCCGGAAAAATCCGGGAGCTGCTTCCTTTGTCAAAAGAAAATTTGGTTTCGTAGGATTCCGCCAGCAAAAGCTAGAGGAGCCTAGAAAACGAAAGGAATTAATTTATGAAAACTCCGGTTCAATTAAACCGTAGGTTCCATTCTTTCTCTTATATACAACATTCACTTCGTCGGTCTCTGCATTAGAGAATACATAGAAGCTGTGACCTAAAAGCTCCATCTGGAGGCATGCATCCTCTGCATACATAGGCTTGATGCCAAACTTCTTGGTCTTTACTACTTTGATCTCATCGTCGGAATCTTCATCCTCTTCCTCAATGAAATCCGGGCTGAAATTGCCGCCTTCTTGCTGCTTGGCTACTAACTTGGTCTTGTATTTGCGAAGCTGACGTTCGATGATCTCCTCTACTAAGTCGATAGATACATACATATCATCGCTTTCCTCTTCTGAACGAATGATGCCGCCTTTTACAGGAATGGTTACTTCAATCTTCTGACGGTTCTTTTGCACGCTTAAAGTTACATGTACTTCCGTGTCTGAGGTGAAGTATCTCTCTAACTTTCCTAACTTGCTTTCAACGGCTTCTTTGAGGCCGGGTGTAACATCAATATTTTTTCCGATTACGATAAATTTCATGATGTTCAACTCCTTTACTAGGTATTTCAGTTGATATAGTCTGATAATTTTTAGAGAATATATCAAAATTTCTGATAGGTGTAGTATACCATGGATGAGAAATTTTGGATAGATTTAACAAGAATTTTTATTTAAATTTTTCGTGAACATTTTTTAGGATTCCATGGTTTTGATCACATGGGTATAGATCCATGGATAGAGGACAAGAATCCAAATGATTAAAATAAAATACTCTAAAAATTTTGCGATGCAGGAGGCTCCTAAGATCTTAGATATGGCTCCCTTGATCGCTATAATAAAGATCAGGCCTATGATAACTTTTAGGACTTGGATCCAGACCTGCCTAGTCTTGGTTTCAAAATGAAATTTTGTGCTTTCCAAATACCAGCCGCAGGCAAAGCCTAGGCCGGCTCCGGCAGCCTTGCAACTATCCTTTGCATATTCCGAAGCAATAATATCTTGACTGTTTAGAAAGAGGGCATAGGCCATCACCCAGCAGGAAATTAAAATTAAAGCTATGGTCACATACTTGCGATATTTGGCTTCGTCTAAGATTTTATCCTGAAAATGCCAAATAAGGGCCAGGAAGAAGACTGCACTTAGAAATCCTACGGACACATCAGCCGGTGTATGACAGCCCAAATACATTCTGGAAAATCCAATGAGAAAGGGCAGGAAGAAGCAGAGGACCTTTAAACCTTTCCTATGTGTCTTGAGGGCAAGAGGAAAGTAAAGGCAAACTGCCGATTGGGTGTGCCCGCTGGGGAAGGAGTATCCGGTAGCGCCGGATACTGCACTGTCCACAGCCGAAAAATCAGGATCTAAAATCCAAGGTCTCGGAACTCTAAAAGTCATCTTTAAGCTTTGGACGAAAAGTGACGATACAAAAAAGTTAAAACCTATAAGATAAGCAAAGCGCTTGTTTACACACCAATAACAAATGCAGATGATGATAACGGCGATGGTCCCTTCTCCTAAGTAGGTCGCAAACTGCATCAGCTGATTTAAGACAGGTGTTCGAAGCTGGGCTAAGAACCATAAAAATGTCATTATTTTAAGTTGCTCCTTCTGCGCATTTTAGAATCAAGGATTTTCTTGCGGATTCTAAGGGATTTGGGTGTTACTTCCAAAAGCTCGTCGGTGTCGATGAAGTCTAAGGCTTCCTCAAGGCTTAATACCTTAGGAGGAGTTAATCTTAAGGCCTCATCCGCTCCGGAGGAACGGGTGTTGGTCAAGTGTTTTGCCTTACATACATTGATCTCGATATCATCAGTCTTAGCATTCTGGCCTACAACCATACCTGAGTAAACTTTTTCTCCGGCTCCGATAAATAGGGTACCTCTTTCCTGGGCAATGTATAATCCGTAGGTTACAGACTCACCGGTTTCAAAAGCGATGAGGGATCCCTGCTTGCGGTACTGGATGTCACCCTTGTAAGGCTCATATCCTTCGAAGGCAGTGTTGATAATACCATTTCCCTTGGTATCGGTTAAGAATTCTCCTCTGTAACCAATCAGTCCACGGGATGGAATCTTAAATTCCAGACGGGTATAGCCGCCGTTGGAGGCTCCCATGTTCTGAAGCTCGCCCTTACGCTGACTTAATTTATCAATGACACTTCCGGTAAATTCATCCGGAACATCAATATAAGCGGTCTCGATCGGCTCAAGAAGCTTACCATTTTCATCCTTGTGATAGAGAACCTCAGCCTTACTAACAGCAAATTCATATCCCTCACGGCGCATGTTTTCGATCAAGACAGATAAATGCAGCTCGCCACGGCCGGAAACCTTGAAACTATCATTGTTTTCTGTTTCCTCTACACGGAGGCTGACATCTGTATTTAACTCCTTAAAGAGACGGTCTCTGATATGACGGGAGGTGACAAACTTACCTTCCTGACCTGCCAGAGGACTGTCATTTACCATAAACTGCATAGAGATGGTTGGCTCGGAAATCTTCTGGAAAGGAATGGCCTGTGGATTTTCAGGAGAGCAAATGGTATCTCCGATGGATAGGTCGGCAATACCGGAAATTGCAACAATAGATCCGATGCTTGCTTCATTTACATCTACCTTATTTAAACCGTCAAATTCATAAAGCTTGCTGATGCGGACTTTCTCTCTACGTTCCGGATCGTGCTCGTTAACAACAATGGCATCCATTCCAACCTTGATGGTTCCGTTGTCCACTTTACCGATACCGATACGTCCTACATACTCATTGTAGTCAATGGTGCTGATAAGAACCTGGGTATCAGCCTCCGGGTCTCCTTCCGGAGCCGGAATGTAATTTAAGATGGTCTCAAAGAGAGGCTTCATATCTTTTTCTTCATCGGACATATCTAAGATTGCCACGCCAGCTTTTGCAGAAGCAAATACAAATGGGCAATCCAACTGATCATCCGATGCATTGAGATCTAAGAAAAGTTCTAAGACTTCGTCGATAACCTCGTCCGGTCTTGCCTCCGGGCGGTCGATTTTGTTGATACATACAATAACCGGAAGATCTAAGTCTAAAGCCTTTCTTAAAACGAACTTGGTCTGAGGCATAGCTCCCTCAAAGGCATCAACCACCAGGACAACACCGTTAACCATCTTAAGGACACGTTCTACCTCGCCGCCGAAATCCGCATGTCCCGGGGTGTCGATGATATTAATTTTTGTATCCTTATAATATACAGCCGTATTTTTGGAGAGGATGGTAATACCACGTTCTCTCTCAATATCATTGGAGTCCATGACACGCTCTGCCACATCCTGGTTGTCACGGAAAACACCACTCTGCTTTAAAAGCTCATCTACTAAAGTAGTTTTGCCGTGGTCAACGTGGGCAATAATGGCAATGTTACGAATATCTTCTCGTTTAGTTTTCATATATCTTGCACCTCATTTTATATGTTTGTAGTTTATAGTTTGCATTTTGACACTAACTCACTATTTTATCATAATTATTAGAATTTACAAGAGGGAGCTGACATTGACAGGAAACATGAATAATGATAAAATTTTTTACAGTTACGTTCGTTCATGTTAACGGAGAAATGGAAAGCGGGAGGTATTTTATTATGGCTATTTTTACAGGCGCTGGCGTAGCAATTGTTACACCTTTTAATGAAGATGAAAGTATTAATTATGATAGATTGGATGAGTTGATTGAGTTCCATATTGCCAATGGAACGGATTCTATTGTAATCTGCGGCACGACCGGTGAGTCTGCGACTATGACAGAAGAGGAGCATGCAGACTGTGTACGTTTTACCATTGAGAGAGTAAATCACAGAATCCCGGTAATCGCCGGAACCGGTTCTAATTGTACCAGAACAGCTATTGAGCTTTCAAAGGACGCAGCTGCCCACGGAGCAGATGGTCTTTTGCTGGTTACTCCTTATTATAATAAGGCAACTCAGGCTGGTTTGGTAAAGCATTTTACAGCAGTTGCCAATGAAGTAAATGGTACACCGATCGTGCTTTACAGTGTAGCTAGCCGTACAGGATGCAACATTGAGCCGGATACCGTGGCTACTTTGGTAAAGAATGTGGAGAATATTGTAGCAATTAAGGAAGCTTCAGGAAATATTTCCCAGATTGCTAAGATTATGGACCGCACCGATGGAAAGATCGACCTCTATTCCGGAAATGATGATCAGATCGTTCCACTTTTATCCTTGGGAGGAAAGGGCGTGATCTCTGTATTATCTAATGTGGCACCAAAGGAGACCCATGATATTTGCCAGAAGTTCTTTGATGGTGATGTGGCAGGAAGCCGTGAGCTTCAGCTTAAGGCTATCCCATTGATCGAGCAGCTCTTCTGTGAGGTGAACCCGATTCCGGTTAAGAAGGCAATGCAGCTGATGGGTATGGACTGCGGACCACTTCGCATGCCGATGACAGAACTTACACCGGCACATGTAGAGACATTGGCACAGGCAATGAAAGATTTTGGAATCAAGCTTGCTTAAGATTAGGCACTTGTTGGGTATCTTAAGCCACTGATAGAAGTAAATGAAGAAGGATACCATCATACATAATTGTAACGTGGTATCCTTTTTGTGTTAAATTTATGTCAAAATAGAAGCTTAAGGCTTTTATGACAGTTAAAGACTAGGAGGATTTTATATATGGTAAGGGCAATTATGCATGGATGCAACGGAAGAATGGGACAGGTAGTTTCAGGGCTTGTAAAGGAAGATGCCGGAATTGAATTTGTGGCAGGAATTGATTCCTATACAGAAAAGAAGAATGATTATCCGGTATTTGCAAAAATTTCTGACTGCGACGTGGAGGCAGATGTCATCATTGATTTCTCTAACGCGGCAGCCGTAGATGACCTTTTGGATTATTGTGTGGAAAAACAGGTACCGGTCGTTCTTTGCTCCACAGGACTTTCAGAAGAGCAGCTTCAGAAAGTAGAGGAGGCATCTAAGAAGGTGGCAGTATTAAAGTCTGCCAACATGTCTTTGGGAATTAATCTTTTATTAAAGCTTTTACAGAATGCTACAAGGGTCTTGGCTCCTGCAGGTTATGATATTGAATTGGTGGAAAGACACCACAATCAGAAATTGGATGCTCCAAGTGGAACCGCCATTGCCCTGGCTGATTCTATTAATGAATCTATGGACAATGCCTATGAGTACGTATATGACAGAAGCCAGGTCAGAAAGAAAAGAGATGCCAAGGAGATCGGCATTTCGGCAGTTCGTGGAGGAACCATCGTTGGAGAGCACGAGGTGATTTACGCAGGAACAGATGAAGTGATTGAGTTTAAGCATACAGCATATTCCAGAACTGTATTTGGAAAGGGCGCTGTGGAAGCTGCTAAATTCTTGGCAGGTAAAGCTGCCGGAAGATATGACATGGCAGATGTAATCCAATTCTAGAAAAGATAAGAGATCTGATGTAGTTTGACTCTGGAAAAATAAAAAACTTGGAGATGAAAATGAGATTTCGACCTTGTATTGATATACACAATGGAAAAGTAAAGCAGATCGTCGGTGGCAGCCTGACAGATCAGGGAGATCAGGCCGTGGAAAATTTCGCGGCCAGCCAGGATGCTGACTATTTTGCAAATATGTACAAGCGGGACGGTTTAAAAGGAGGCCATGTGATTCTTTTGAATCCTACAAGCTCTCCCTATTATAAGGAAACTTTAAGGCAGGCAAAGTTGGCCCTTAAAGCTTATCCCGGAGGCTTGCAAATAGGAGGAGGTATCAATGCTGACAATGCAAAAGATTTTCTTTCTATGGGAGCCAGCCATGTAATCGTTACTTCCTACGTATTTAAGGACGGGGAAGTGAAATGGGACCGGCTTTTAAAGCTTAAGGAAAGCCTTGGGAAAGACCATTTGGTCATTGACTTAAGCTGTAGGAAAAAAGAGGGAGCCTACTATATTGTGACGGACCGCTGGCAGAAATTTACCAATGTAAAACTAAGCGCAGAAGTTCTTGCTGAAATTGCATCCTACTGCGATGAGTTTTTGGTCCATGGTGTGGATGTAGAGGGGAAATCCTCGGGAGTGGAGGAAGATTTGGTGAAACTTTTAAAGGAAAATTGCCGGATTCCTGTCACCTATGCCGGGGGAATAGGAAGTCTTGAAGATTTAGAAAAGTTTAGGACATTATCAGACGGAAAACTGGATTTTACCATAGGCAGTGCTTTGGATATTTTTGGAGGATCCATCCCTTATGCCCGGGCAGTGCAGGCAAGATGAGTGTTTAGAAGCTGTTTGCCTTAAAGCAAATTGGTTGAATTGCCTTATAGATAGTGTTAGAATGAGGCTTGAGTGGTTTGTTTGGGATGAAAAAAAGCTTTGTCCTGACATCATTAGATTAAATTAAGGAGTAATGAATCGAATGGGTTTATTTCAAAAAATATTTGGAACACATAGTGAGCATGAGCTGAAAAGAATCTATCCTATTGTAGATGCCATCGAAGCTTTGGATGAGCAGATGCAGAAGCTTTCCGATGACGAATTAAAAGGAAAGACCTTGGAATTTAAGGAGAGACTGGCAGGGGGAGAGACTTTAGACAGCATCCTGCCGGAGGCCTTTGCGGTAGTTCGAGAGGCCGGAAGCCGTGTCCTTGGTATGAAGCATTACAGGGTGCAGCTGATTGGTGGTATTATTTTACATCAGGGCCGTATCGCTGAGATGAGAACCGGTGAAGGTAAGACCTTGGTATCTACCCTGCCGGCTTATTTAAATGCCTTGACAGGAGAAGGGGTACATATCGTCACAGTCAACGACTATCTGGCAAAGCGTGATGCCGAGTGGATGGGTCGGGTTCATGAATTCTTGGGACTGACCGTAGGTGTTGTCCTAAATGAGATGGACAATGACGAGAGACGGGCAGCCTATAATTGTGATATTACCTATGTGACCAATAACGAATTGGGATTTGATTATCTGAGAGATAACATGGTGGTTTATAAGGAGCAGCTGGTACAAAGAGGCCTTACCTATGCCATCATCGATGAGGTGGATTCTGTCCTGATCGATGAGGCCAGAACCCCTTTAATCATCTCCGGACAGAGCGGTAAATCCACGAAATTATATGAAGCATGCGATATATTAGCCCGCCAGTTAGAGAAGGGTGAAGCCAGTGGAGAATTCTCCAAGATGAATGCTATTATGGGCGAAGATATCGAGGAGACCGGTGACTTTATTGTAAATGAAAAAGAGAAGAATATTAACCTGACTGAGGATGGTGTCAGAAAGGTAGAGAAGTTCTTCCATATTGAAAACCTGGCAGATGCCGAGAACTTAGAAATTCAGCACAATATTATCCTGGCCTTACGTGCCCATAATCTTATGTTCAGAGACCAGGATTATGTAGTAAAGGATGACCAGGTCCTGATCGTAGATGAATTTACAGGACGTATCATGCCGGGCCGCCGCTACTCTGATGGTCTGCATCAGGCAATTGAGGCCAAGGAGCATGTAAAAGTTAAAAGAGAAAGCAAGACCCTGGCTACCATTACCTTCCAAAATTTATTTAACAAATATCAGAAGAAGTCAGGTATGACCGGTACCGCTCTCACAGAGGAAAAGGAATTCCGAGAGATTTATGGCATGGACGTTGTAGAGATTCCTACCAACAAGCCGGTACAGAGAATTGATTTAGATGATGCGGTATACAAGACCAAGGATGAAAAATTCCATGCCGTATGCGATGAGATTATTAAGGCCCATGAAAAGCACCAGCCGGTATTGGTTGGTACCATTACCATTGAGACTTCCGAGCTTTTAAGTGGCATGTTAAAAAGACGTGGGGTTCCCCATAATGTATTGAATGCCAAATTCCATGAGCAGGAGGCGGAGATCGTAGCCCAGGCAGGTATTCACGACGCGGTAACCATTGCTACCAACATGGCCGGCCGTGGTACAGATATTAAACTGGACGAAGAATCCAGAGAAGTAGGTGGTCTTAAGATCATTGGTACAGAAAGACATGAGTCCAGACGTATTGATAATCAGCTCCGTGGACGTTCCGGTAGACAGGGAGATCCGGGAGAGTCTAGATTTTATATTTCCCTGGAAGATGATCTGATGCGTCTCTTTGGTTCCGAGCGTCTTATGGATGTCTTTACCAAGCTTGGCGTGGAGAAGGGAGAGCAGATCGAGCACAAGATGCTTTCCAATGCCATTGAGAAGGCCCAGGAGAAGATTGAGAGCAATAACTTTGGAATTCGTAAAAACCTCTTAGAATACGATCAGGTTATGAACGAGCAAAGAGAGATCATTTACGAAGAGAGACGCCAGGTTCTTGACGGAGAGAACATGCGGGATTCTATCTTCCATATGATGAATGATTATATTGAAAATCTGGTAGATGCCGTGATCAGTCCCGACCAGGACAATGACGAGTGGGATCTTAAGGAGTTAAATGTTTCACTTCACAGCACCATCCCTATGGAGCCTGTGACAGAGGAGGATACCAAGAAGCTCAATGCCAAGGAATTAAAGCATTTGCTGAAAGAGCGGGCAGCCAAGCACTATGAAGAGAAGGAAGCGGAATTTCCGGAGCCGGAGCAGATTCGTGAGCTTGAGCGAGTTGTGCTTCTTAAGGTGATAGATGCCAAGTGGATGGACCATATCGATGATATGGACCAGCTCCGCCAGGGAATCGGTCTTCAGGCTTATGGTCAGAGAGACCCTAAGGTTGAGTATAAGATGATCGGATATGATATGTTTGATCAGATGACAAAGAATATTACCGAGGAGACCATCCGAACCTTGTTCCACATTCGTGTCGAACAGAAGGTGGAGAGAGAGCAGGTAGCTGAAGTTACAGGAACCAACAAGGATGACACTGCCGTAAAGGCGCCAAAGAAGCGGGTAGAGAAGAAGGTTTATCCAAATGATCCTTGTCCTTGCGGAAGTGGTAAGAAGTATAAGCAGTGCTGCGGCCGCAAGTAATTGAAAAAAGAAAGTGACAGTGGGGTCAAAATTCATTTTGGCCCTACTCTTATAAGTATATTTATAAGAAGAAAAAAATAAAAACAAAATAAAATAAGAAACGGGGTGAAGGCATTGGTAGAACTTGATCAGTTCAAAAGTCTTATGCTTGCATATGAAGAACCTCTTGCTGAATTGAGGGATTCACTTTGACACTGCAGCTAAGAGCCAGCGTGTGGAGGAGTTAGAGCGGAAGATGGAGGAACCTATCTTTTGGGATGATCCTGAGGAAGCTCAAAAACTTAGCAAAGAATTAAAGGATTTAAAGGATGTCATAGATACCATGGACGGGCTTGACAGATCCTGGCAGGATATTTTGACCCTCATTGAGATGGCTTATGAGGAAGAAGATCCGGACATGGTCCAGGAGATAGAAGAGGAGATGAAGACCTTTGAAGATACCTTCGAGGGGATTCGGATTCAGACCCTTCTCTCGGGAGAATATGATGGATGCGACGCAATTTTAACCCTCCATGCAGGAGCGGGAGGAACCGAGTCCTGTGACTGGGCCAACATGCTCTACCGCATGTACAGCCGCTGGGCTCAGAATAAAGGATTTAGCCTGGAGGTCTTAGACTACTTAGAAGGAGACGTGGCAGGAATTAAGGCAGTGACCTTTGAAGTCCACGGAGAAAATGCCTACGGATATTTAAAATCCGAGAAGGGGGTGCACCGTCTGGTGCGGATTTCTCCCTATAATGCAGCAGGAAAGCGGCAGACTTCTTTTGTTTCCTGTGACGTGATGCCTGAGATTGACAAGGATATTGATATTGAGATCGCAGATGATGATATTCGAATTGATACCTACAGGTCCAGTGGGGCAGGAGGACAGCATATTAATAAGACTTCCTCAGCCATCCGAATTACCCATCTGCCGACGGGAATTGTGGTACAGTGTCAAAATGAGCGGTCCCAGCACCATAATAAAGACAAGGCCATGCAGATGTTAAAGTCCAAGCTCCAGCTTTTAAAAGAGCAGGAGCAGGCAGAAAAAGTGTCGGACATTCGAGGCGAGGTAAAGGAGATCGGATTCGGAAACCAGATCCGGTCCTATGTCATGCAGCCTTATAGCCTGGTAAAAGATCACAGGACAAATGTGGAGAATAGTAATGTGCAGGCAGTGATGGACGGAGATATTGACAGATTTATCAATGCTTACCTGAAGATGATTGCCAACGATTAGAGGAGGAACCTATGATTAATATAGCAGTATTGGGATATGGTACCGTTGGTTCAGGTGTTGTGGAAGTAATCAATACCAACGGCAAACAGATTAACCAGAGAATCGGTGAAGAGTTAAATGTAAAATATGTTTTGGATCTTAGGGACTTCCCGGATGATCCGGTGCAGGAGAAGATTGTCCATGATTTCGATGTGATCCTTAAGGATGAGGATGTTCAGATCGTGGTAGAGGTTATGGGAGGTATCGAGCCGGCCTATACCTTTGTAAAAAGCAGCTTAGAGGCAGGAAAGAGCGTGGCAACATCCAACAAGGCCTTGGTGGCAAAACACGGAGCAGAGCTTCTTTCTATTGCAAAAGAAAAGGATATTAACTTCTTGTTTGAGGCCAGTGTCGGCGGCGGAATTCCGATTATCAGGCCCTTAAATACTTCCTTGACTGCAGATGAAATTGAGGTAATCACAGGAATCTTAAATGGTACGACGAATTACATGCTGACTAAGATGTTCTACGAGGGAGCTGATTACGATACCGTATTAAAAGAAGCCCAGGACAAGGGATATGCAGAGCGCAATCCAGAGGCAGATGTGGAAGGCTATGATGCCTGCAGAAAAATTGCCATTCTCTCTTCCTTGATCTCCGGACAGCAGGTAGATTTTGAGGACATCTACTGTGAAGGAATCACAGAGATTACCGTGGAAGATATGAAGTATGCAAAAGCCTTGGGAATGACCATTAAGCTTTTGGCTTCTATGAGACGTTATGCAGGAAAACGCCTCCATGCCATTGTTGCACCATGCATGCTCGCCCCGGAACATCCTCTTTATAATGTAAATGATGTCTTTAATGCAATTTTCGTTCATGGCAATGTATTGGGGGATGCTATGTTCTACGGAAGCGGAGCAGGAAAGCTTCCGACTGCCAGTGCGGTCGTAGCGGATGTGGTAGATGCAGCAAGACATTTGCATACCAATGTAATGACCATATGGGATAGCAAGAAGCTTCAGTTGGAAGATAAGGCAGATGCCAAGAGACGTTTTTTTGTCCGTATCAAGGGAGATGCAGAGGAAATGCTTCCGGATCTTGAGGAGTCCTTTGGTGACCTTCAGATCGTACATGCCTATGGCTTAGAAGATGAATTCGGATTTGTGACAGAGGTTATGATGGAAGGGGATTACGAGACCCGGGCAAAAATCTATGAAGATAAGATCCTTCATATGATCCGTATAGAAGAATAAAGCTGATTTTAGAATTTTAAATTGCCTTTACTAAGAAACCTTGGAAAGGAGATCCCTAAATCTTTATAGATAGGGGATCTGCTTTCCGGGGCTTTTGTGATTTTGAGGGAAAAATATGTGGCTTTTCGGGCAGAAAATGTAAGCCGAGAAATGTAAGCCGAGAAATTATAGCTTGCTTAGATAACTGTTGTGGTACTTGCCTGAAAAAGTGACATCCTCCCCGAACCAGGCCGGAGGAACAAATGAATTGGCTTTTTCTTCGCTGCTAAATTCTACCTCTGCCAAGCAAAGAGGCGCTAAATCTCCCTGAAAAATATCAAGTTCAATGGTAAGGCCCTGAGAAAGAGGAAGCATATAGCGGTCTTTTATAATCAGACGTCCGTCGATTTTTTTGGCAAGATGTTCATAGGATGCCTGGTCTAGGGGGAGGTTATATTCTTCCCGGCTCATAAGGCCGGAGGACTTGTAGGTTAACTCGTACTTGTCATTGTCCCTGCGAATACGCACGACCGGATCGGTATTTAAATATCCCTGCTCAATATGACGGAGGGGATAAGCCCCTAAATTTTCCGGGAGATCCTTGATTAAATATTTTCTTTCTATTTCCATGGGAAACCTCCTTTGTACTTTAAGTAAATGAAAAAATAATCACAGCTGTTATTATAGAGACTTTTCCTCTCGATTGCCATGTATTTGCGGGAAAAAGCTTTTGAAAGAAATATGCAATTGCAGGCCTATGGCTGGGAATGTATAATAGACCATGAACAGTCACTGACACAAATAGAAGCAACTAAATATTAGATAGATGATACAAGGAGGTTTTCTTATGAAGAAAGTAACAGTTTTACTGGCAGAAGGATTTGAGGAAGTAGAAGCTTTAACAGCAGTGGATTTACTTCGAAGAGCAATGGTCTATGTAGATACCGTATCCATTGGGGATGACTATATGGTAAGAGGTGCCCATGGAATCAATGTCCAGACAGAGGATCTTTTTGATGAGGTGGATTTTGTAGAATCAGATATGATCGTGCTTCCGGGAGGAATGCCGGGAACTACCAATCTGGATGCCCACGAGGGTGTACGCCGGGTGGTAAGAGACTTCTATGAGGAAGGAAAATATGTAGCAGCCATCTGCGCAGCACCTACGATTTTTGGTCATATGGGAATTCTAAAAGGAAAGCATGCCACCTGCTATCCGGGTATGGAGGATGAATTAGAGGGAGCCATCCTTTCCGGAAATCCGGTAGTGACAGACAAGAATGTTATTACAAGCCGGGGCATGGGAACTGCTATTGACTTTGGCTTAAAGCTTGTGGAGGTTTTAGTCGGACCGGACAAGGCAAATGAAATCGGAAAGTCAGTTGTGCACAAGAGAGCCTAGAAAATCCCGGAAAAATTCAAGGGAAAATCAACTCTAGCCATTTGAAAAGTTTTGTGCTATACTTCCATGGTGAATGTATTTTAGAATAGTACGCCTATCTTCTACTACCGAAGGCCGGGCGTAGAAAATAGGAGGATATTTATAATGAGTTTACAGGTAGAAAATTTGGAACATAACATGGCAAAACTTACAATCGAAGTAGCAGCTGAAGAGGTGGAGAAGGCACTTCAGAATGCATATATGAAGCAGAAGAAGCAGATCTCTTTACCTGGATTCCGTAAGGGTAAGGTGCCAAGACAGATGGTTGAGAAGATGTATGGACCATCTATCTTCTATAATGATGCTGTAGATGCATTACTTCCAGAGGCATATGGTAAGGCATATGACGAGTGTGAGCTTGAGATCGCTTCCAGACCATCCATCGAGATCGTTCAGATCGAGAAGGGTAAGCCTTTCATCTTTACAGCAGAAGTTGCTGTTAAGCCGGAAGTAACATTAGGACAGTACAAGGGCTTAGAGGTTGAGAAAGTTTCTACAAGAGTAACTCAGAAGGAAGTAGATGCTAAGATCCAGGAAGAGGCAGAGAAGAATGCAAGAACAATCTCTGTAGAGCGTCCGGTAGAAGACGGAGATCAGGTAATCCTTGACTTTGAGGGATTTGTTGACGGTGTAGCATTCGAAGGTGGAAAGGGAGAGAACTATCCATTAACCATCGGTTCTCACTCATTCATTCCTGGATTCGAGGAAGCCTTAGTTGGCGCAGAGCTTGAGAAGGAAGTAGATGTGAATGTAACCTTCCCAGAGGATTATCAGGCAGAAGAATTAAAGGGTAAGCCGGCTGTATTTAAGTGCACCATCCACGAGATCAAGGCAAAAGAGCTTCCGGAGATCGATGATGAGTTTGCAGCAGAAGTTTCTATGTTCGATACCTTAGATGAGTACAAGGCTGATGTAAAGGCTAAGATCAAGGAAGAGAAGGCAAAAGAAGGAAAGGCTAAGCAGGAAGATGCTGTTGTAAAGCAGGCAGTTGAGAATGCAGAGTTTGATCTTCCGGATGCTATGGTTACTGATCAGGTTGAGAATAACTACAACAACTTCTTACAGCAGATCCAGCAGAATGGTTTGAGCGTAGAGCAGTACTTCCAGTTTACAGGATCTTCAGAGAAGATCTTAAAGACTCAGATGAGACCGGATGCTGAGGCACGTCTTGAGAACCGTCTTGTATTAGAGGCGATTGTTAAGGCTGAGAATATCGAAGTAGCTGATGAGAAGTTAGACGAAGAGATCCAGAAGATGGCAGAGATCTACGGAATGGAAGCTGAGAAGGTAAAAGAACTTCTTGGAGAAGCTGAGAAGGAGCAGATGAAGAAGGATCTTGCTCTTCAGGCAGCAGTTGATTTCCTTGTAGAGAATGCTGTTGAGAAATAAATCCTATTTTAAAAATAAGATAGGTAGCTAATAAAGGAGGTCATGGAGCATGAGTTTAGTACCTTACGTCATTGAACAGACAAGCCGTGGAGAACGCTCCTACGACATTTTTTCAAGATTATTAAAAGACAGAATTATTTTTCTGGGAGAGGAAGTGACAGAGTCCGCAGCAAGCGTGATCACTGCCCAGCTTCTTTTCCTGGAAGCAGAGGATCCGGAAAAGGATATCCATATTTATATTAACAGTCCCGGAGGATCTGTAACTGCAGGTATGGCAATCTACGATACCATGCAATATATCAAGTGTGATATTGAGACCATTTGTATTGGTATGGCAGCAAGTATGGGAGCCTTCCTTCTTTCAGGAGGAACCAAGGGCAAGAGACTTGCACTTCCGAATGCTGAGATTATGATCCATCAGCCTTTGGGAGGGGCTCAGGGACAGGCGACTGAGATCCAGATCGCAGCTGAGCATATTTTGAAGACCAAAGAGAAGTTAAACCGTATTTTGGCAGAGAACACAGGTAAGCCTTATGAGACGGTTGTTGCTGATACTGAGCGTGACAACTGGCTGTCTGCAGAGGAAGCCAAGGCATATGGATTGATTGATGAGGTTATCACCAGTCGTTAGTAGAGTACCATAGGAGTAATAGTTATGATAGGAAAGAACGATGACCAGGTAAGGTGTTCGTTTTGTAATAAGACACAGAATCAGGTCCGCAAGCTTATTGCAGGACCTAACAATACCTATATTTGCGATGAATGCGTAGAGGTTTGCTCTGAGATCATTGAGGAAGAATTTGCCTTTGAATCAGGAGATTACGACAGCAATCCCTTTGCAGACATCAACCTCTTAAAGCCGGAGGAGATTAAGGCTTTCCTGGATGATTATGTTATCGGACAGGATGAGGCAAAGAAGGTTTTGTCTGTGGCAGTATATAATCATTATAAGAGGATTATGGCCAGCCATAACCTGGATGTGGAGCTTGGGAAGAGCAATATCCTTATGTTAGGGCCTACAGGATGTGGTAAGACACTCTTGGCACAATCCTTGGCAAGGGTTTTGAATGTTCCTTTTGCAATCGCAGATGCCACTGCTCTTACAGAGGCCGGATATGTGGGTGAGGACGTAGAGAACATCCTCCTTAAGATCATTCAGGCGGCAGATGGAGATATTGAGAAGGCAGAATATGGAATTATCTATATCGACGAGATTGATAAGATTACCCGTAAATCTGAGAATCCTTCCATTACCAGAGATGTATCCGGAGAGGGCGTTCAGCAGGCCCTTCTCAAGATTATTGAGGGAACCATCGCCAGTGTACCTCCGCAGGGAGGAAGAAAACATCCCCATCAGGAATTGATCCAGATTGATACTACCAACATTTTGTTTATCTGTGGCGGAGCCTTCGAAGGAATCGATAAGATCATCGAGAAGCGTATTGATCAAAAGTCCATCGGATTTAATGTTGAGATTGCAAGTAGCCATGAGAATGATGTAGACCGCCTCTTGCAGCAGGTGACTCCTCAGGATCTTGTAAAGTTTGGGTTGATCCCGGAGCTGGTAGGTCGTGTTCCGGTGACCGTTGCTCTTGAGCAGTTAGATGAGGATGCTTTAATCCGTATTCTGACAGAGCCAAAGAATGCGATTGTAAAGCAGTATCAGAAGATGCTGGAATTAGATGGAGTTAAGCTTGATTTTGACCGAGAGGCCTTGCAGGAAATTGCATCTATTTCTATAAAGAGAAAAACAGGTGCCAGAGGACTTAGGGCCATTATGGAGAATACCATGATGGATATTATGTACCATGCGCCATCCGATGAGACCTTAAAGTCTTGCAGGATTACCGCCGATGTGGTAGATGGTAGCGCAGAGCCCATATGTGAGCACCAGGCTGTAGAGTCTGAGAGTGCATAAAGACATCTGGATTTAAGAATAAAAAATAAATGAGAATTGGATGCGTTGGAGAGATTTCAAGGCATCCATTTTTTAAAAGAGGAGATTTTCTGAGGAGAAATGAGATCTATGTACGAAGAAACAAAAAGTCTGCCAATGGTGCCTCTTCGCGACTTGACAATCTTACCGGAGATGGTAAAGCTTTTTGATATTAGCAGGGATAAATCATTAAAAGCGGTAGAAACTGCCATGGAGGGAGACCAGAAAATTTTTCTGGCTACCCAGATTGACGCAAATGTCATGGAGCCGGGAGCCCAGGATGTGGAAGCCATTGGATGTATCGCTTCTATTAAGCAGCTTATGCGTATGCCCAAACAGATGGTCCGAATTATGGTCTATGGAGAAAGCAGGGCGGCCATGGTATCTATGGAAGAGACAGACGGTTACTTAAAAGCGGAAGTGATTTCCATGCCGGATATTATGGATGGCTTGGAAGATGACCTTACAACTGAGGCCTTTGCCAGAAGTTTAAAGCAGATGTTTAGGGACTATCTGACCAGAAATCCAAAGCTTAGCCGGGAGATGAATGGCCGGGTGGACAAGATTAGCGATTTTAAGACCCTGGTGGATGTGATTGCAGCCAACTGTCCCTTCAGTTCCGATGATGCCCAGGAGCTTTTGGAAGAAACCAATTTGGAGAAGCGCTACAAATTGCTGATGGACAAATTGATCAGTGAGATCCAGGTACTAACCATCCGGGAGGAGATCCAGCGAAAGGTCAAGGAACGGGTAGATAAAAGTCAGCGGGATTATATTTTAAGGGAGGAGCTTCGCTTGATTCGGGAGGAACTGGGAGATGACAGTATCCTGTCCGATGCCGATGAGTATGAGGAAAGATTGAAAAATCTGGAAGCTTCGGAGAAGATTAAAGAGAGGATCGCCAAGGAAATCAAACGTTTTCGTAATACCATTGGAAATGCGGCAGAAAATGGTGTCAGCAGGGCCTATATTGAGACCATGCTGGAGATGCCTTGGGACAAAATGAGCCAGGATAATACAGATTTATCCTATGCGAAAAAGGTTCTTGAGGAAAACCATTATGGCATGGAGAAGGTCAAGGACCGGGTTCTGGAATTTTTGGCGGTGAGAAGCTTAACCAAGAAGGGGGATGCTCCCATCCTCTGTCTGGTCGGCCCGCCGGGAACAGGAAAAACTTCTATTGCCAAGTCCTTAGCCAAGGCCTTGAACCGCAAGTATGTAAGGATTTCCCTAGGCGGAGTTAGGGATGAGGCTGAGATTAGGGGCCACAGAAAAACCTATGTAGGTGCCATGCCGGGCCGACTTGCCAATGGACTTCGCCATGCAGGGGTCAAGAACCCTCTGCTTTTGTTGGATGAGATTGACAAGGTAAGCAACGACTACAAGGGAGATACTTTTTCTGCCCTCTTAGAGGTTTTAGACAGTGAGCAGAATCATAAATTTAGGGACCACTATTTAGAGGTTCCCCTGGATTTGTCAGAGGTTCTCTTTGTAACCACAGCCAATACCCTCCAGACCATTCCAAAGCCCTTGCTGGACCGTATGGAAGTCATTGAAGTCAGTAGCTATACGGAAAATGAGAAGATCCACATTGCCCAGGAACACTTGATTCCCAAACAGATTGAAAGAAACGGACTGACGACGGACCAGCTATCCATCAGCAAAAAAGCGATCTGGAAAATGGCCCATAATTATACAAGAGAAGCCGGTGTCAGACAGCTGGAGCGAAAGATCGGAGATGTTTGCAGAAAGTCTGCCAGGGAGATTTTGGAAAAAAATAAGGTGTCCATCCATGTGACAGAGAGAAACCTAGCCCATTATCTTGGTAAAGAAATCTATTCTTTCCAGATGGCAAATAAGGAGCCGGAGGTGGGAATCGTCCGAGGCCTGGCTTGGACCAGTGTGGGTGGAGATACCCTGCAGATCGAGGTCAATGTAATGCCGGGCAAAGGAGAAATCCGCCTGACAGGACAGTTGGGGGATGTGATGAAGGAATCTGCCATGGCCGGGATCAGTTATATTAGGTCTTTAGGCCTTGAGGAACTTTCCGAAGATTTCTTTAGCAAGAATGACATCCACATCCATATTCCCGAGGGGGCAGTGCCAAAGGACGGCCCTTCCGCAGGAATTACCATGGCAACGGCTATGTACTCCGCATTTACAGGAAAAAAGGTAAGGGCGGATGTGGCCATGACCGGAGAGATTACGCTTAGAGGCAGGGTCCTTCCGATCGGAGGATTAAAAGAAAAACTTTTGGCGGCAAAAAATGCAGAAATCAAACGAGTCTTAGTTCCAAAGGAAAATCAAAGAGATATTGAGGATCTTTCTTTGGAGATTACCAAGGGCCTGGAAATTCTTCCTGTATCCCGCATGGAGGAAGTCTTAAGCTATGCTCTGGTGGAAGGAGAAGAAGAATGATCATACGAAATATAGAACTGGAGACTGTGTGTGGAATTACCAGCACCCTTCCGGAAAATAGCTTGCCGGAGATTGCCTTTGCGGGGAAATCCAATGTAGGAAAGTCTTCTCTGATCAATGCCCTGATGAACCGGAAATCCTATGCAAGGATTTCGGCAACTCCGGGAAAGACCCAGACCATTAATTTTTATAATATTAATGAAGCCTTGTATTTAGTAGACCTTCCGGGATATGGATATGCCAAGGTATCGGAGCAGGAGAAGGCCCGCTGGGGAAAGATGATTGAAAAGTATCTCCATCAGTCCAAGCAGCTAAAGGCAGTATTTCTTTTGATCGATATCCGCCATGATCCCTCGGCCAATGACAAGCAGATGTATCGGTGGATTGTAGACCAAGGATACCAGCCGATCATAATTGCAACCAAGCTTGATAAAATTAAAAGAAGTCAGCTGCAGAAACAATTAAAAGCCATAAAAGTAGGACTAAATCTTCTGCCGGGAACAACTGTCATTCCATTTTCGGCCACCACAAAACAAGGGCGGGATGCCATTTGGGACTATGTAGACCGGGAGGTACTTGGCCTGGATATGGATCCGGAGGATGCCTAGCCTAGGGCGCTTTTAAATATAGGATTAAATATAAGTTTCGTATAAGCTTAAAGATAAGAAAAAAGTCAGGAAGGAATCTTTCCTGGCTTTTTTCTTATCTGGCCTCATAATATTTGGGCATAAGAGAATAGCTTATCTGTATTGGATGAAGGGGGACTTCCTTTGCTATAGTACAATTCGACAATAAATAAAAGTAAATAAAGGAAAGGGATTGCTATGATAGAGAAGCTTAGAAAGTATTCGACGCCGGAACTTTGCGACGGAATGAAGGAAGCCAGAGTCATGGACTTTGGCATTAAGCCTATGGTGACCAAGAAAAAAATAGTAGGAAGGGCCTGTACCGTCCAGGTCCCTAAGGGAGTGAGCGGATATATCCCGGAGGTTTTAAAGAAGGTAAAAGCCGGAGAAATCCTTGTGATTGCCGGAGGGGGTGAGTGCAATCATTCCTATTGGGGAGACCACAGAAGTATTTGTGCAAAAATGCAGAAGGTGGAAGCTGTAATTATCGATGGAGCCTTCCGTGATATCGAGGGCTGCAGGGAGGCAGGCGTGCCGATCTATGCCAGAGCTGTGATCCCAAGAAGCTGCAAAAAAGACAGCCTTGGCCAGATGAATGTCCCCGTGTGCTGCGGAGGGGTTTGGGTAAATCCCGGAGATTATATTGTGGGAGATGAGAATGGGGTCTGCGTCATAAGACCGGAGGAATTAGAGGACATATTTGAAAAATCAGACCGCAAGATCCTGGCACAAAAAAAGACCGTTGAATATATGGAAGAAAGCGGCATTTTAATGCCAAGAGTGGACTATTCTCTTCTGGAATAACACCATTCGTTTCTTACATTTTACTTTCGTTTAGACTAGCCCTTACAATGAGTATAAGAAATAGGGCGAAACAATAAAAAATGTTGAAGGAGACAGGAAATGGGAAAATCACTTACAAGAAAAATTATTGAATCCCACTATGTAAAAGGCAGCATGGTGCCGGGCGAAGAAGTATTTATCAAGGTAGATCAGACTTTAACCCACGATATCAATGCGGTTATGACCTACTTGGCTTTTGAGGCCATCGGACTTGACAGAATCCGTACAGAATGCAGCGTAAGCTACTTAGACCACAATCTTTTATATGTAAATAATATGACACCGGATGATCATATTTATTTGCAGTCTGCAGCTAAACGTTTTGGAGTCCACGTATCAAGACCGGGAAATGGAATTTGCCATACTGTGCATGTTTCAAGATTTGGAGCACCAGGAAAGGTAAGTATGGGAGGAGATAGCCATACACCTCACGGCGGTTCCATCGGAATGCTTTGTATCGGTGTAGGTGGTATGGACGTAGCTACTGCCATGACCGGTGTTCCTATGAGACTGAAAATGCCAAGAGTGGTTAAGGTAAATCTGACAGGAAAATTAAAAGCCGGATGTAATACCAAGGAAATTATCCTGGAAATGCTCAGACGAGTGACCATTAAGGGTGGACTTGGAAATGTCTATGAGTATGTAGGACCGGGTGTGGAAGAATTGGAAGTGCCTGCCAGAGCAACTATTTCCAACATGGGAGCAGAGCTTGGAGCAACTACTTCTATTTTCCCGGCTGACAAGCAGGTTCGTAAGTTCTTAAAGGCCCAGGGAAGAGAAGAAGCTTATGTAGAACTTCTTCCGGATGAAGATGCAGAGTATGATGAGGAAATCGAGATCAACTTAAGCGACCTTGAACCCTTGATCTCCTGTCCGCATCAGCCGGATAATGTCCTTCCTCTCAAGGAAGCAGAGAAGAAACCGGTACAGCAGGTATTTATCGGAAGCTGTACCAATGCAAGTTATGCAGATATTGCCAAGGCAGCAACTGTATTTAAGGGACATCATGTAAATGAGAATGTGAGCTGTACCTGCGCGGTGGCTTCTAAGCAGACCTACAGGGAGCTCCTCCGTGACGGCTATATTGATATTCTTTTGGAGGCAGGTGTCCGCATGTTGGAGATTGCCTGCGGACCATGCTGTGCCATTGGTCAGACCCCTGCTACCAAGGGAGTTGCAGTTCGTACTTCCAACCGTAACTTTAAGGGAAGAGCAGGAAATCCAACCGCAGAGATTTATCTGGTAAGCCCGGAAAGCGCAGCGGCTACTGCAATTGTAGGTACATTTGCTTCTGCAGAGGATGTGATGGGAGCAGAGGTTGAAAAATTAGCTCTGATCCACGAGCCGGAAGAGTATCTGGTAGATGACTCTATGATCATTGATCCATTGCCGGAGGAAGAGGCTAAGAAGGTAGAAATCGTTAAGGGACCAAATATTAAATTCCTTCCAATTCCGGAGGCTCCGGTACAAAAGCTTTGCGTTCCGGTAAGCTTAAAGACCCTAGATAACGTATCTACCGATGATATTACACCGGCCAGTGCCGAATTTTCTAGCATGCGATCTAATATTCCTTTGATGTCCCAGTATTGCTACCACCGTTATGCACCGGACTTTGCTGCAAGAGCCAAGGAGTTAGGAAAGAGCATCATCGTGGGTGGAGAAAACTATGGACAGGGATCTTCCAGAGAGCATGCAGCGATTAATCCAATGTATTTGGGAGTAAAGGCAGTGATTGCCAAGAGTATCGCAAGAATTCATAAGGGAAATTTGGTAAATCACGGTATTATTCCTATGTTGTTTGCAGATCCGGCAGACTACGATCGTATTGACCAGGGAGATGATTTGGCCTTTGAAAATCTTTTGGATCAGATCCCGACAAGAAAGGTGCAGGTAACTGACAAAACTAAGGGATTTAGCTTCGATGTAAAATTAGATTTAACAGATAATGAGATTGAAGTTGTATTGAGCGGTGGACAGTTGTCTTACTTAAAGAAACAGTTGGCAGAGCAGGAGGTTTAAGCATGGACGATAGAAAATTAGAGATTTATCAAGCAAAGGAAGCTTTTGGAAAATTAATTGAGGAAGAGTTCGTAAGAATCGATAAAATGAAACGTGCCCAGAAGGCGATTGATTTCAAAAAAGAAGAAAAAATTGTAATCGGTATTCTTCCAGGAGACGGCATCGGCCCTATCATTATGGAGCAGGCCCTCCGTGTTTTAAATGAGCTGGCAGAAGAGGAGATTGCTGCAGGAAAAATCGAGGTACGTCACATCGACGGACTTACCATTGAGAACCGTGTGGCAAAGAATGAGAGCCTTCCGGAGGATGTATTTGAAGAAATCGAGAAATGCCCAATTCTCATTAAGGGACCTATGACTACACCAAGAGCAGGAGACGGGCTTCCAAACCTTGTAAGTGTAAATAGTCTTTTAAGAAGAAGATTAGAGCTTTTTGCAGCAGTTCGTCCGATTAAGATGCCGGATAAGGGCATTGACTGGACCTTCTTTAGAGAGAATATCGAAGGCGAGTATATCTGGGGAAATAAGGGAATCCAGGTAAATGATGACCTGGCCGTGGATTTTAAGGTCCAGACCCAGCCGGGAAGCGAGCGAATCGCCAGAGCAGCCTTTGAATTTGCTAAAAACAATGGAAAGAAAAATGTAACCGTTGTTACAAAGTCTAACATTGTAAAGCTGGCAGACGGAAACTTTGTCCAGATGGTTCATAAAGTTGCACAAGAGTATCCGGGAATTGAAGTACAGGAGCGTCTGGTGGATGCTATGTGCGCAAAGATGATGGATCCTCAGTTCAATGCAGGTATCGAGGTCGTTGTTCTTCCAAATCTTTACGGTGATATTGTAACAGATGCGGCAGCAGAGCAGCAGGGTGGATTAGGAACCGCTTGTTCATCCAATATTGGAAACCGTTATGCCCTTTTTGAGGCAATTCACGGTACAGCACCTTTCCTTATGAGCCACGGAAGAGGAGAATATGCAGATCCAAGCAGCTTGATCCGTGCGGTTGGTCAGATGTTTGCCCACATCGGTTATGCAGAGAAAAACGAACTTTTGGAGAAGGCTCTTCGGATTTGCGGAGAGACAGAAAGAGAGCTTGTTGTAACAACCGATACCGATGGTGCCAGCGCAAAAGAATATACAGATTACATTTTAAGAACCATCAAAGTTTTAAAGACTATGGAAAAATTACAGTAGAAATAAGAGTAAAAATCGAAGATTTCATGCTTGATTTGGGGAGGAAGGAAGACTTCCTCCCCTTCTTAGTGTTGTGATTTATGCTGTCATTTGTTAAAATATAGCAAGCGATAAAAATGAAAACACGGGGGAAGATTTGCATGAAAGATTCGGATTGGGAGATTATCTATGAGCTACATAAGAATCCAAATTTGACAAAGGTGGCTAACCTTTTATATATGACACAGCCTTCCTTAACAAAAAGATTGCAGAATATGGAGTCAGAACTGCAAGTAGCCATAGTGGACCGGACGCCAAAGGGACTAAGCTTTACCCGAGAGGGAGAATATTTGGCGGAACAGGCAGAAAAATATTTAGATTTTATGAAGGAGACAAAGGCTACTTTAGAATCCTTTAAGGAGAAAACTACCAATACCATCGTCATTGGATCCTCCTATACTTATAGTAAATATACCTTGGGAGATATCTTAGCCGATTATTCCAGAGACCATTTGCATACCAATTTTGATGTCATCAATGAGCAGAGCAATCTTTTGTTCCGCAAGGTTTTGGAGGGCTCTGTGGATGTGGGATTTATCCGCGGAGATTATGAGGGACCTGTAAGACAGGCCCTGGTAGACAAAAATGAGGCATATCTTGTCAGTAAAAGGCCGGTCGATTTAAAGGACCTGCCCGGCATGCAGCGGATTGGCTATAAGACCAATGACAAAACCAAGGAGCTTTTGGACAACTGGTGGAAGGAGCATTTCGGAAGTTTGGATTCGGCAGAAATGTCTGTGGGATATATTGATTTTGCCTGGCAACTGATTGACAAGGGCCTAGGCTATGCATGTTGCTTTTTGCCGGATGATTTTAAAAATGAGTATGATTTATGTCTCACACCCCTTACCTATGCAGACGGCAGCAAGGTGATTCGAAATACCTGGTTTGTCTATTCCAAGAATAAGCGCCAGCCTAAGGCCCTGGAGGAATTTATTTCCTATATCGAAAAATATGTAGCCATTGAATAAAAGAAAATATGAAAAATGTTGATTGGACCATTTTAAAAACATTATATGAAAAGCAAAGCATGACCAAGGCGGCGGAGACTTTGTATATGACCCAGTCTGCTCTGACCAAGCGCATCCAGGCCATAGAAGCAGAGTGGGGGATTGAACTTGTGAAGAGAACCAGCAAGGGGGTCACCTTTACAGAGGATGGAAAATACTTAGTCAATAAGGCCAATATCATGCTGGATTTTTTGCGGGAGATCGAGGACCATTTCGCAGAGCATGGAGGAAACCAGGAACTCCTTGAGATGGGAGTGCCAAACTCCTTTGCCAGACTTCATATGCCGGAGCTTTTAAGGCAGTACCAGTTAGAGGGCGGCAGCCTGCAGATTAAAACGCTGGTAAATTCCAGTAATGTTTTGATCAAGCAAATTACGGATGAGTCGGTAGATCTAGCCTTTATCTGTGGGGATTATTCCTACATTGGAGAAAAGACCA
This sequence comes from Clostridium sp. CAG:343, assembly GCA_963634745.1. Taxonomy (GTDB): domain Bacteria; phylum Bacillota; class Clostridia; order Lachnospirales; family Lachnospiraceae; genus CAKRJP01. The sequence continues at coordinate 3,807 of CAVHCX010000002.1, read as the reverse complement.
GACTTTTTGAGGAAGAACTTTATGTGGCAGCTCCCAAGGGAAGTAAGCTGGATGACTTAGAGCAACTCCCCTTTATATCCTCCTACTTAAATCCTATGGTGAAGCTGAGTGTAGACCAGTGGTGGAAGAGCCAGTTCGGAGGCCCCTTGCATGCCAGTTATTCGGTAACCAATGCAGATATTGCCATTGAGATGGTGGAAAAGGGGCTGGGTATGACCTTTGTATTTGGGGATAAATGGAGGATCGATGAGGATGCGGTGACCCTTTATCCAATCTATGACCGGGCAGGCAATCCCATCAGCAGAAGTGTCTGGATGATGGTGGCGCCTAGGTGCTGTCAATCCCAGGAAATCATGGACTTTGTAAGTTTCGTAGAAAAATATTATCAGGCAAATTAAGAGCTATTCCTTTTTGGAATAGCTTTTCTAGTCTAAAGCTGAATTTCATTTTGACAAGAAAATAACATAAAATAAAGTTACAGATTAAGCAGGAAAAAATACCAGCCTTATTTCTTATAAAAAAACAATTTCTTGCTTTAAATCCGTTAGAATTATATCAGAGTGGTTAAGGAGGAAAAAATCATGAGTTTTGTCTACGTGGGGTGTAGAACAACCAAAGAGCGAAATGCCAGAGGGCAGGGACTGAAAGTCTATGAAGTGTCTGATGCCACCGGTGACTGGAATGAAATTCAGTGTTTAGAAACAGAGGCAAATCCCAGCTTTCAGTGTCTCGATGCAGACAAAGAATATCTCTATAGTGTACACGGGGATTTTACCCTTGTAACTTCCTACAAAATCAAGGATGACGGAACCTTGGAATTCCTAAATAAAATAGATATCGGAGGAAAGAATCCGGTAGATATTACTGTAGACGCAGAGAATAAACATGTAATTGTAGCCACCTTACAGGGGGGGACCATCTATACCATCGAGAGAAAAGAAGATGGTTCTTTGGGGGATGTGGTAGCAACATTTACCTATGAAGGAAAAGAAGAAGGAAAGGTATCTACCATCCATCAGTGCCTCTGGGATCAGAAGAAAAATTATCTTTTCGCCTGTGCCCAGGGAAGAGTCAATGGATTCGGACAGATGCGAGCTTTAAAATATAATCACACGACCGGAGAATTTACAGAGACCGACAAGTTCTTATCCAGAACCTGGGATGAGCCAAGACATGCGTCAGTACATCCAAACAATCGCTGGATTTACATGTGTGAGGAAAAGGGAAACAAGGTTCTCTACTTCCAGTTTGATGAAGAGACCGGAAAGATGAAGGCCATGCAGGAATTATCTACCGTTCCTGAGACGGTAACCGGATATTCAGATGCCAGTGAGGTTATGGTGGATCCTAGCGGAGAGTGGGTCTTAGTATCCAATCGTTATACAGACAGCATGGCAGTCTACCGCATTGATCCCTTCAGCGGATATTTAAAGAGTACAGGCTTCTTCCCATGCCTTGGAAAGACCCCTAGATTTTTCTGCTTCGGACCAAACGGAAAATGCTATGTAGCAAATGAAGACAGTGATACCATTATCGAATTTATTTTTGATGAACATACAGGATGGTTAAATCCAACCCTTCGAGTGGTGGAAACAGGAAGTCCGGTATGCATAACATTTAAATAGGAGGAATGCTATGAATCTTGGTTTATTAAGTTTAATTCTTTTGGTGATAGCTATTGTCATCGGCTTTGTTCGAAATGTAAATGTTGGTATTTTGAGTATTGGTTTTGCCATGATCTTAACCCTTATTTTTAAAGATTCCATTGCAGCAAGTGATGTCATCGGCGGGTTTGGAACCTCTTTATTTATACAGATGACAGGAGTTACCTATTTGTTTGCCATTATCAATGGAAATGGAACCTTAGAGCTTCTTGCAAAGAAGATTGTAAATTTGGTTCCTGCCCATGCCATTCCTTTTGTCATGTTTATTATCGGAATGGTCCTCAGTGCTTCAGGCCCGGGATCTATTCCTTGCCTTGCAATTATTCCGGTCATTGCCATTCCGATTTCTGTTTCTGCAGGAATCAACCCGATTATGACTTCTATTATCGGAGATATGGGAGCTATGGCAGGTCGTATGAGTCCCCTGACCCCGGAGGCAGCAGTTGTTTCCGGCCTTATGAAGGAGCAGGGGATGGATGGAAATACCGTCCCGATCATGATCTGTACGGCCCTTACAGCCCTTGTCTGTTGTGTAGTTGTATATATTTATTATAAAGGTTGGAAGGTAGATCTTTCCGTAGCTTCCGGAGAAAAGGAAGTGCTTCCTAAGTTTAGCTGGCAGCAGTATGTATCTATTTTAGGCTTGGTGGTTTTGGCCTTTGGGGTATTGGTTCTTTCATGGAATGTAGGACTTACCGGTTTCTTGATCGGATCCATTCTTTGCATTATCGGTTGCGGAGATGAGAAGAAAGCTGTAAAGGGAGTTCCTTGGAATGTCATTATTATGGTATTGGGCGTCGGAATGCTGATGAATATTGTCTCCCTCTCCGGAGGTGTGGATATTTTAGTATCCGGTCTTGAGTCAATCATGGGAGCAAAATCGGCAAATCCGATTATGGCTATTCTTGCAGGCCTTATGTCCTTCTTTAGTTCCGGACTTGGAGTTGTTTTCCCAACCTTGGTTCCTATTTGCGGAAGCCTGGCAGAGGGAATCGGAGCAAATGGAGTTTATCTGGTAGCTATGGTTGTTATTGGTGGAACCATCGCAGGTTATACACCGATTTCAACTACCGGAGCCTTGATTATGGCAGGTGTAGCCCAGCAGGAAAATGCAGAGGAGCGTTTCCCGCAGAATAAGTTATTTGTGGAATTATTTGCAGTGTCTGTCATCAACTTAGTGGTGCTTGCTATTATGGCGGCATTGGGAGTTTATGGACTCATTGTATAAAAATTAAAAGCAAAATCGACCTCCAGGATGTAGACCATTCTGGAGGTCGATTCCTATCAGGAATAAGCGATAACCTTTCGTTATTTGGATATTCTAAGAAGCAATTTTTCATTCCAAAAAACATCCATTAAAATAAAAGCAGATCATAAGAAGATGAAAGCTAAGGAGGAGAATAAAATGGAGATTTTAAAACCGGCAATGGCGGGAACTTTAGAATCCAGTGACTGCCAGGTAAGCGTGGAGCCGGGAAATGACGGCATTCACTTTGACCTTGACAGCGCAGTAATTAATCAGTTTGGAGATCAGATTCGTAAGGTGGTTTTTGAGACCCTGGAGAATCTGGATGTCAAGAATGTAAATATAAGAATTGTAGACAAGGGAGCCTTAGATTGTACTATTAAAGCAAGAATTGAAGGAGCTGTTTACCGGTCTGTAGGACAAACAGAAAATCTTCCTTGGGGAGGTGCTATCCGATGATTAATAATCCGAATAAAAAAAGACTTAGAAGAACCATGATGTTTTTAAATGCACAGAAGCCGGGACTTATTAAAGATCCTTATATCTACAAGCCGGATTCTATCATGCTGGATCTTGAGGATGCAGTTGCAGAAAATCAGAAGGACGCAGCAAGATTTTCTCTTTATAATGCCTTAAAGACCATTGATTACAGAGGCTGTGAGACAGTCGTTCGTATCAACGGATTGGACAGCCCTTACTGGCAGGAAGATATCCGCTGTGCGGTAGCAGGAGGCTGTGACAGTATCCGTATTCCAAAGACAGAGACTGCAAAAGATGTCCACATGGTGGAAGAAGTGGTAGCCCAGGCAGAAAAAGACTTTGGCCGTGAGGAAGGAAGCGTCCTTATTATGGCAGCTTTGGAGTCTGCAAGAGGTGTTATGAACGCCCTTGAAATCT
>CAVHCX010000001.1:0-262542 GCA_963634745.1 Clostridium sp. CAG:343 | reverse complement strand
ATCAGAAGAAGACCGTACGTAAGATGATCTTAAAAGACCACAAGCGTCCGGACGGAAGAGCAATCGATGAGATCCGTCCTTTGGCAGCAGAGACAGATTTGATTCCTAGAGTGCACGGTTCTGCTATGTTCACTCGTGGACAGACCCAGATCTGTACAATGACAACCCTGGCACCTCTTTCAGAGGCTCAGAAGTTAGATGGATTAAATGAAGCTGAGACATCCAAAAGATATATGCACCATTACAACTTCCCGTCTTATTCCGTAGGTGAGACAAAGCCTTCCAGAGGACCGGGACGTCGTGAGATCGGACATGGAGCCCTGGCTGAGAGAGCCTTGGTTCCGGTACTTCCAAGCGAGGCAGACTTCCCGTATGCTATCCGTACCGTATCAGAGACCTTTGAGTCTAACGGATCTACTTCCCAGGCAAGTATCTGTGCATCTTCTATGTCACTTATGGCAGCAGGTGTACCGATTAAGTCTGCGGTTGCCGGAATTTCCTGCGGATTAGTTACAGGCGATACCGATGACGATTACTTAGTTCTTACAGATATCCAGGGACTTGAGGACTTCTTCGGAGATATGGACTTTAAGGTAGCAGGTACTCACAAGGGTATCACAGCCATCCAGATGGATATTAAGATTCACGGACTGACCAGACCGATCGTTGAGGAAGCAATTGCCAAGACAAAGAAGGCAAGAACCTATATCATGGATGAGGTTATGGCAAAGGCCATTGCCGAGCCAAGAGCTGAGGTTGGTGAGTTTGCACCGAAGATCGTTCAGATGCAGATCGATCCTCAGAAGATTGGTGATGTAGTAGGACAGCGTGGTAAAACCATCAATGCGATTATTGAGCAGACAGGTGTGAAGATCGACATTACCGATGACGGTGCTGTTTCCGTATGCGGAACCGATGCAAAAAAGATGGAGGAAGCACAGAAGCTGATCCATATTATCGTAACAGACTACGAGGCCGGCCAGGTATTAGAGGGTAAGGTTATCAGCATCAAAGAATTTGGTGCCTTCCTTGAGTTTGCACCGGGCAAAGAGGGAATGGTTCACATTTCCAAGCTTTCTAAGGAAAGAGTAAATCATGTAGAGGATGTACTTACCTTAGGAGATGTTGTTAAGGTTGTATGCCTTGGCAAGGACAAGATGGGTAGATTCTCATTCAGCATGAAAGATGTTGCAGAGTAAGTAGAATGAATTGATAAATAAATCTTCCATGCAGTTTCATTGAAGAAAAGAGAAACTGTGTGGAAGATTTTCGTATGAAGGAGCAAAAATTATATGCCACAGATTAGTAAAGAAGTGAAAAGCCAGATTGAAAAGCGGCGTACATTTGCCATTATTTCTCACCCGGATGCAGGTAAGACAACCTTGACGGAAAAATTTCTTCTCTACGGAGGAGCCATTAATCTGGCAGGTAGTGTAAAAGGAAAGGCCACCGCCAGACATGCGGTATCTGACTGGATGGAAATCGAGAAGGAGAGAGGTATCTCCGTAACTTCCTCCGTACTTCAGTTTAACTATGGCGGATATTGCATCAATATTTTGGATACGCCGGGACATCAGGATTTCTCGGAGGATACCTACAGAACCTTGATGGCAGCAGATTCTGCCGTCATGGTGATTGATGCATCCAAGGGTGTTGAGGCACAGACAAGAAAATTATTCAAGGTTTGTACCATGCGCCACATCCCGATTTTTACCTTTATCAACAAGATGGACCGGGAGGCTATGGACACCTTCGAGCTTTTGGATGATATCGAAAATGAGCTTGGCATTGCCACCTGTCCGGTCAACTGGCCCATTGGTTCGGGAAAAGAATTCCGCGGTGTATATGACAGAGAGACTAAGACTGTGGAACTTTTCTCTGACACCCACAAGGGAACCACCCAGGGAGAAGTAAGAAAGCTGCCTATAGATGATCCAAAGCTTAAAGAATTAATATCAGAGGACCAGTGGGAAAAGCTGGAGGAAGAGATTGAACTTCAGGACGGCGCCGGAGCTGTTTTTGACCAGGATATGGTAAGTAAAGGCCAGTTGTCTCCGGTATTCTTTGGGTCTGCCCTCACAAACTTTGGTGTAGAGACCTTTTTGCAGCACTTCCTTAAGATGACAACATCCCCTCTTCCCAGAATGTCCGATCAGGGCGTGATTGATCCTATGGAGGAGGAAGACTTCTCGGCCTTTGTATTTAAGATTCAGGCAAATATGAATAAGGCCCACAGAGACCGAATTGCTTTTATGCGAATTTGTTCCGGGGAATTTAAGGCCGGAATGGAAGTTATGCATATCCAGGGTGGAAAGAAAGTACGTCTTTCTCAACCCCAGCAGCTTATGGCCAGCGAGCGAAAGATGATCGAGGAAGCCTACGGCGGTGACATTATCGGTGTCTTTGATCCGGGCATTTTCTCCATCGGAGATACCCTGACGAGTTCGCCAAAGAAATATGCCTACGAGGGAATCCCTACCTTTGCACCGGAGCATTTTGCCAGAGTGCGTCAGGTAGATACCATGAAGCGTAAGCAGTTTGTAAAAGGTATCAACCAGATCGCCCAGGAAGGTGCTATACAGATTTTCCAGGAGATGGGGGCCGGCATGGAGGAAATTATCGTAGGCGTGGTAGGTGTCCTTCAGTTTGATGTCTTAAAATATCGTCTGGAAAATGAATACAATGTGGAGATTCGTTTGGAAAATCTTCCTTACGAATATATTCGCTGGATCGAAAATCCATCCGAGGTGCAGGTGGATAAGCTTTCAGGAACCTCTGATATGAAGAAGGTTATGGACTTAAAAGGAAGACCCCTGCTTCTCTTTGTAAATGAGTGGAGCATTCGAATGACCGTAGACCGCAATGATGGATTGGTGCTTACAGAATTTGCTAAATAGTAAAAACCAAACATGCTTTGCAAAAGATAGGTTCTTTGCTATAATAATAGCTAGATTGAAAAAAAGGAAAACCAAGGCAGGGAGGTTTTATATATGAGCAAGGAAGAAAAGAATACATATACAATTAAAGGGGATGCCCAGGTTGGCGAGGTTAAGATCGCAGATGAAGTGGTAGCAGTTATTGCCGGACTTGCAGCCTTAGAGGTAGAAGGAGTTGCTTCCATGGCAGGCAATGCCACGACAGAACTGATTTCCAAGTTGGGAAAGAAGGCTGTATCTAAGGGTGTGAAGATTGATGTCTTAGATGGAATCGTAACGGTATCCTTAGCGCTTAATATTTCTTATGGATACAATATTAAGGATGTAACTGTAAAGGTTCAGGAGAAGGTAAAATCAGCCATTGAGACTATGACGGCGCTGGAAGTAGCAGATGTGAATATCCGTGTAGCGGGTGTTGCGGTATCGGAGGAAGCATAAGTGAGAAGAAGCGAGCTTAGAGAACACATTTTCAAGGTGTTATTTGGAATCGAATTTAATGAGGATGGAGAGCTTAGCCAACAGTCAGAGCTTTACCTTTCAGATTTAGAGCATGCCAAGGAGGCTGACACCGACTATATTGCCGCTAAGGTTTTGAAGGTAGCAGACAAGGTGCCTGAGATTGATGAGCTTATCAATCAGAATTCCAAGGGATGGAAGACCAAGCGTATGAACAAGGTGGATCTTACCATTCTTAGACTTGCAGTTTACGAGATGAAGTGGGATGAGGAGGTTCCGACAGGAGTCGCTATTAATGAAGCAGTGGAACTTTCTAAAACCTACAGTGGTGAGGAGGGCGCTTCCTTTGTCAATGCGGTATTAGGAAAGATTGCTCACGCACAAGAGGAATAAGATGGCACAGAATGTATATTCAGTTAAGCAGGTGAATGCTTACATTCGGAATATGTTCGCCCAGGATTACATGCTTCGAAGGATCTATGTAAAGGGGGAGGTTTCCAATTGTAAGTATCACTCATCCAGACATATATATTTTTCGCTAAAGGACGAGTCCGGAACCATTTCCTGCGTTATGTTTGCCGGGAAAAGGAGCGGGCTCTCTTTTACTATGAAAGATGGACAGCAGGTCGTGGTTTTGGGATCTGTAGAGGTTTATGCAAAAGGCGGGGTCTACCAGCTGTATGCGGATGAGATCCGTTTGGATGGTGAGGGGGTCCTCTACGAGAAGTTTATGCAACTTAAACGGGAGCTTGCGGATATGGGGATGTTTGATCCGATCTACAAGAAGCCCATCCCTGCCTATGTAAAGCGGGTGGGAGTTGTGACGGCCCCTACCGGTGCGGCAGTGCGGGATATTATAAATGTATCCACCAGGAGAAATCCTTATGTGCAGCTGATCTTGTACCCGGCCAAGGTTCAAGGAGAAGGGGCAGCAGAAAGCATTGTAGCAGGAATCCATGCACTTGAGGGGGCCAAGGTGGATGTGATGATCGTAGGCCGAGGCGGTGGTTCTATCGAGGATCTTTGGGCCTTCAATGAGGAGATTGTGGCCAGGGCTATTTTCGAATGCCAGGTTCCCATTATTTCCGCTGTAGGGCATGCGACCGATGAGAGTATCTCTGACTATGTGGCGGATATGCACGTTCCAACTCCTTCGGCGGCAGCAGAGATGGCCGTATATGATTATAGGCTCCTTGACAATGCCCTCAAGGACTATGAAATGAAATTCCATAGGGCCATGGAGCAAAAGATTAGAATCTATAGATTACAGACAGAGGCTCTTGTCTCTAAACTGTCTCATTTGCATCCGGGCTACAAATTAAAGGAACAAAGACGCCAGTTAATGGAATTAGAAGAGAGGCTGGATAACGGAATCAGACAAAAGCTTCAAAAGTACCGCCATAAATTGGATGTATATATAGAGCGAATGAAGGGCTTGTCTCCCTTGTCAAAGCTTAGCAGTGGCTACGCCTATGTGGAAGATCCCGAGGGAAGGTCTCTTCGCAGCGTAAAGAATGTAAGTCCGGGAGACCCTTTAAAGATTCATGCCACAGACGGAGTCATTTTAGCCGAGGTTTCCAGGGTATTGGAAGATAAGAATAGGATGAAGGAGGAAGACCATGACTGATTTAGAAGAAAAACAGGCAGAAGAAGCGAAAGAGGACGGAATTGACAACCTCTTTTCTAAGCTTAATGATGTGATTCAAAATTTAGAAAAAGAAGATGTATCCTTGGAAGATTCCTTTGCCTATTATCACAAGGGAATGGAACTTCTTAAGATCTGCAATGAAAAGATCGATCGTGTAGAAAAACAGATCCAGGTCTTGGATGAAGAGGGAAATGTACATGAGTTTTAAAGAAGATTTAGACCAAAAGCTGACAGATATTGAAAACTTGTTAAGAGAATACCTTCCGGACAAGGAGGGCTATCAGGGCCTGATCATGGAGACTATGGAATATAATCTTATGGCCGGAGGGAAACGTTTAAGACCCATGCTGATGAAGGAGACTTACGATCTTTATCAGGGAACATCCCCGGCCATCGGACCTTTTATGGCAGCTTTGGAGATGATCCATACCTATTCCTTGATTCATGATGACCTGCCTGCCATGGATAATGATGATTATCGCAGAGGCAGAAAGACCACCCATGTAGTCTACGGGGAGGATATAGCTATCCTCACAGGGGATGCCCTCTTAAATTATGCTTTTGAGACGGCATGTAAGGCCTTTTTACTGGACCCGGATCATAGCCTTGAGATCGGAAGAGCTATGTCGGTACTTGGAAAGAAGGCCGGTATCTACGGAATGATCGGCGGCCAGGTGATCGATGTGAAGGAAACCGGACATGAAGTATCCCAGGCGGTATTAGACAAGATCTACCAGCTAAAAACCGGAGCTCTTATCGAGGCGGCTATGATGATCGGAGGCATCTTAGCAGGAGCCCCCGAGGAGGAGATCTCCCTCCTTGAGAGTATTGCCCACCAGGTGGGAATTGCCTTTCAGATCCAGGATGATATTTTGGATGTCACAAGCACTATGGAGGTTTTGGGAAAGCCCATCCACAGTGACGAGAAGAATCAGAAAACGACATATGTGACCCTAAAAGGCTTGGAGACCTCCAAGGAGATTGTAGAGGACCTTTCCAGAGATTCCTTGGATATGTTACATGCCTTGTCTGGGGAGAATTCTTTTTTGGAGAATCTTTTGATTCAATTAATTCATAGAGAGAAGTAAAGTAACTGGGGGACATCTTGGGATGTTGGAAAAGATTGAAAAAGCAAATGATATAAAAAAGTTAAACCCACAAGACCTGCCGCAATTGGCAGAGGAGATCCGTAAGTTTTTGATTCAGAAGGTGAGTAAAACCGGAGGACATTTAGGATCCAATCTTGGAGTTGTAGAACTTACCATTGCCTTGCATAGAGAATTAGATTTTCCTAAGGATAAGATCATTTGGGATGTAGGCCACCAATCCTATACCCATAAGATCTTGACCGGGAGAAAAAATGAATTTGATAATTTAAGAAGCTTTAAGGGGATGAGTGGCTTCCCTAAGAGGGAGGAAAGTGACTGCGATGCCTTTGATACAGGCCACAGTACGACCTCGATCTCTGCCGGGGTAGGCTATGTAAGAGCCAGAGACTTAAAAAAAGAGGACTATACCGTAGTGGCAGTTATAGGAGATGGGTCACTTACGGGTGGAATGGCCTATGAGGCCCTCAACAATGCGGCTACTTTAAAGTCCAACTATATTATTATTTTAAATGACAATCAAATGTCTATTTCGGAAAATGTCGGAGGCATGTCCAGGTATCTGGCCAATATGCGGACGGGAGATTTTTATATTGGTCTTAAAAAAGGGGTTACGAACACCTTGATGCAGATCCCGGGTGTGGGGGAGCAGATGGTGACCCAGATCCGCAGAGCTAAGGATAGTATCAAGCAGCTTATGGTGCCGGGAATGCTTTTTGAGGATATGGGAATTACCTATTTAGGACCGGTGCCGGGCCATGATATTAAGCGGCTTACGGAGGTTATTCGGGATGCCAAGCGTGTGGAAGGACCTGTGATGATTCATGTCATGACCACCAAGGGAAAGGGCTATCTTCCGGCGGAAAGGCAGCCGGCAAAATTTCACGGCGTGGGACCTTTCCATATTTCTACCGGAAAGCCTTTAAAAGAAAAAACGGTTCCTACCTATACAGATATATTTGGAAAAGCCATCCTTAAGGAGGCAGAAAGCCACAAGGATTTGGTAACCATTACAGCTGCCATGGCAGACGGTACAGGGCTTAGCAGATTTCAGTATCGCTATCCGAACCGTTTCTTTGATGTTGGAATTGCAGAAGAGCATGCAGTAACCTTTGCGGCAGGACTGGCAGCCGGGGGCCTAAAACCTGTATTTGCCATCTATTCTTCTTTCCTTCAGCGAGCTTACGACCAGATCGTCCATGATGTGGCCATGCAAAAGCTTCCGGTGGTTTTTGCGGTAGACCGCGCAGGCTTGGTAGGAAATGACGGAGAGACCCACCAGGGAATTTTGGACTTATCCTTCCTCAGCAATGTGCCGGGGATGGTTCTGATGTCTCCGAAAAATGCGGCAGAATTAGAGGCTATGGTTCATTTTGCGGTGGAATATAAAGAAGGCCCGGTGGCCCTGCGTTATCCAAGGGGAAGTGCTTCCTTTTTAGACCAGGATATTTGCCAACCTGTGGTCTGTGGAAAGAGCGAGATCATAGAAAGAGAAAGGGATATTGCCATCCTGTCTGTGGGACACATGTATGATACGGCCCATAAGGCTTGGACCATCCTAAAAGAAAAGGGATATGCATGTTCCCTTATCAATGCCAGGTTTGTAAAGCCCTTAGATACTAAGCTATTAAAAGATCTGGAAAAAGACCATAAGCTTGTAGTGACGATAGAGGAGAATGTATTAAGCGGGGGATTCGGAGAGCATGTGGCAGCCTACTATGGAAATATAGGAAGCCATGTAAGAACCCATGCCTTTGCAGTGCCGGATTGTTTTGTGGAGCATGGAAACGTGGATACCCTAAGGAAGATGATCGGCCTGGATGTGGATTCGATTGTCAGTGAAATTGAAGGCTTATATCAGAAAGAAGCATAAAAAGTTAGGATAAAAAGCATGAAAGAACGTTTGGACGTATTATTAGTAAAGAGAAATTTGGCTGCTTCCAGGGAGAAGGCCAAGGCCATTATCATGTCAGGAAATGTCTTCGTAGAAGGTCAGAGAGAAGATAAGGCCGGAACCACCTTCCCGGAGGAAGTCTCTATAGAAATCAAAGGCCATACCCTGCCCTATGTCAGCAGAGGGGGCTTAAAGCTTGAGAAGGCTATAAATAATTTTGATGTCACAGTGGAGGGAAAGGTCTGTACAGATGTAGGTTCCTCCACCGGCGGCTTTACAGACTGCATGCTGCAAAACGGTGCCCTTAAGGTTTTTGCCATTGATGTGGGAAGAGGCCAGTTGGACTGGAAGCTCAGACAGGACCCCAGAGTGGTCTGCATGGAGAAAACCAATATTCGCTATGTGACACCGGAGGATATCGGGGAGCCGGTAGATTTTTCGTCTATTGATGTTTCCTTTATATCTTTGACTAAGGTTCTTTTGCCCATTCGAAATTATTTGACAGACAAGGGCCAGATTGTAGCCCTCATTAAACCTCAGTTTGAGGCGGGAAGAGAAAAGGTTGGGAAAAAAGGTGTGGTCCGTGAGAAGAGCACACATGTGGAAGTCATTCAGAAGGTCATCCAATATGCCATGTCCATCGGATTTGCGGTACTGAATCTGGAATTTTCACCCATTCGGGGGCCGGAGGGCAATATTGAATACCTAGTACATTTGGAAAAATGTGGGGCTACTGACCAGATTTCCCCTGAAATCTCAGTGGAGGCAACCGTTGACCTTGCATTTGAGACTTTAACAAAATAAAGAGGAACTTAGAAAGATATGGATCATTTTTTAATAGTGACAAACGACGGGAAGGATACAGATTTTCAGGTAACCTATCGGGTTAAGGACCTTCTTGAGGCGGCAGGAAAGACTTGCTCCATCTGTGAAAAAGATGAATATAAGAAAATTATAGATGCTTCCGTGCCGAAGAATGTGGAATGTGCCATTGTGATCGGAGGAGACGGAAGCCTCATTGAGGTGGCAAGATATTTTTGGAAAAAAGATATTCCTATCCTGGGGATTAATATGGGAACCCTGGGATATCTCACAGAGGTGGAAGTGGGCCGTCTGGAGGAGTCTATTGAACACTTGGTCTCAGGGGATGTTATTATAGAGGACCGCATGATGCTGGTAGGAATCACAGAGGATGGAGAAAAAAACAGTGCCTTAAATGACATTGTTATGAGCCGTAAAATAGGCCTGCGAGTCATCCGCTTTAATCTCTATGTTAACGGAGAACTTCTCAATACCTACGAGGCGGACGGCGTGATCATCGGAACCCCTACAGGATCTACTGCCTATAATCTTTCCGCAGGAGGCCCCATTGTGGAACCTACGGCCAAGTTAATCCTGATCACCCCGATCTGCTCTCATGCGCTTAATACCAGCAGTATTATTCTTTCCCCGGAGGATGAGGTGGAAATAGAAATCTGTGAGGGCCGTACGGAAAAGGAGCAGGAAGTCTTGATCTCCTTTGACGGGGCAGATACCATTGTCCTAAAAACCGGAGACCGGATAAAGATCAAAAAATCCTCCAAGGTTACCAGACTGGTTCGCCTCAACAGCGTAAGCTTTTTGGAAATGCTTCGCAGGAAAATGAAGGGAAATTAAGGTAAATTATGAAACTAAGCAGACATTCCAAAATCATAGAACTTATTAATAGCTATCCTATTGGAACCCAGGAAGAACTGGCAGATTATTTAAACCGGGAAGGCTTTAAGGTGACCCAGGCCACAGTTTCCAGAGATATTCGAAATTTAAAGCTTACCAAGGTCCCCGGAGAGGATGGAAAACAGCGATATGCCCTCAGACGGGAGGAAGAAAGTCAGTACAGCGAACGCTATATCAGGGTTTTAAGAGAAGGCTTTATTTCTATGGATATGGCTCAAAATATTTTGGTAATTAAGACAGTTTCGGGAATGGCCATGGCAGTGGCAGCAGCTGTGGATGCCTTGAAGTGGAATGAGGTGGTCGGCTGTATTGCGGGGGATGATACGGTCATGTGTGCCATCAGGACCACAGAAGATACGGTAAAAGTTATGGACAAGATCAGAAAAATCGTTGGTTGATTAAAAGACAGGAGGGTGTATGTTACAAAACTTACATGTAAAAGACCTGGCCTTAATCCAGGAGATCGATGTGGAGTTTCAGGACGGACTTAATATTCTCACAGGAGAAACCGGGGCCGGAAAATCCATTATCCTAGGTTCTGTAAATTTGGCTTTAGGAGGCAGATTTACAAAGGATATGATCAGAGAGGGAGCTCCTTACGGGCTGGTGGAGCTTACTTTTTCGGTAGGAGAAAAAGAAAAGAAATTATTAGAAAAGATGGATATTTATCCGGAGGATGGAATGATCCTTTTATCCAGGCGCCTGATGGAGGGAAGAAGCATCAGCCGCATTAACGGGGAAACCGTTACCATGTCCATCTTAAAAGCAGTCGCATCTATTCTAATCGATATTCATGGTCAGCATGAGCATCAATCTTTATTATATAAAAAGAATCATTTGACGATGGTAGATGCCTACGGGCAGGACCATATTGCATATCAAAAATCCCTGGTTCGGGATGCATTTCATTCCTTTACAGAAATTAATAAACAATTAGAAAAAGAAAATGCCCAGGAAAAAGATCGGGAAAAGGAACTGGCTTTTCTTCGTTTCGAGACCGAAGAAATAGAAAATGCAGGTCTGAAAGTTGGGGAGGACGAGGAATTAGAAGCTGCCTATAAATTGATGGTCAACGGGAGAAAGATCGCAGAGTCTGTGGCAGAGGCCTATGCCTATACAGGAGAGGGGAATTCTTCCGCCAGCGAATCCTTGGGCCATGCTCTTAGAGCCATGCAGCAAGGTGTGGAATATGATGAAAAAGCAAGAGAACTCTACGATCAACTGGCGGAAGTGGACGCCCTCTTAAGTGATTTTAATCATGAGATGGCCTCCTACATAAGTTCCCTGGAATATTCAGAAGAAGACTTCTATCAGACAGAGAATCGTTTGAATGAAATCAATCATTTAAAAACTAAATATGGAAATACTATAGAAAAGATCCTTGCCTACAGGCAGGAAAAGCAGGAGAGAATCGCCCTGCTGGAGGATTATGATCATTATATCGAAAGCTTGAAGGCCCGGAAAAAAGAGGCGGAAGCAAAACTAGAAGAGGCCTCCCAAAAGCTTAGCAGTCTTCGAAAGAAAGAAGCAGATAAATTTGCAAAGGCCGTGGAAGAAAGGCTCTGGGATCTGAATTTTGAGGAAGTAAAATTTGAGATTTCCTTTAAGAGAATGGACCGATATACGGCAGAAGGCATCGACGATGTAGAGTTTATGATTACTTTAAATCCGGGCCAGCCATTAAGACCTTTGATAAATGTTGCCTCCGGTGGAGAATTATCAAGAGTAATGTTAGCCATTAAGACCGTTATGGCAGATAAGGATGCCATAGAGACCCTGATCTTTGACGAGATTGACGTGGGAATCAGCGGCCGGACGGCCCAAAAGGTCTCAGAACAGATGGCCATTATCGGAAAAAATCACCAGGTAATCTGCATCACCCATCTGGCCCAGATCGCTGCCATGGCAGATGCTCATTATATGATAAAGAAAGAGGCAAAAGAAGGAACTACCCATACCAATATCTACCTCTTGCAGCCTGAGGAAAGCATCAAGGAACTGGCCCGTATCTTAGGAGGCGCAAAGATTACCGATGCTGTCTTAGAAAATGCCAAAGAGATGCGGCAGTTGGCCATTCAGAGCAAAACAAAAAAATAAGAGAATTCCTTCGAAATCCCCTTGAAAAGCTGTCTAAAAATGTCAGAAAATAACAGAAAAACAGATGAAAGTGTCGAACGAAAAAACGGATTTCGCATTGCTTAAAAAGCCTGTACAAATTATAATATAAGTGACTATCTTCTCCAAAACTTGAGAGGAAATTTATGGAAAAAATAAATAATGTAGTATTGGAAAATGACGAGCGCTTAATGGAACTTATAAGAGAACTTTTGAGGAATAACAACCTTGAGCTAATGATCGTCACCACTGCCAGCAGGCAAAAAGCCCTGATCGATACCTTACAGCAGGGGGTTATGACCCAGATGCAAAGCATGGATTTTGGGCAAGACTTAGAAAAACAGGTGACAAAGCTCTTCCAGCAAATAGGGATTCCGGCCCATGTAAAGGGCTATCATTATCTGAGAGAGGCAGTGCTTTTGACGGTGAACAATACAGGAATCTTAAAAGCTGTTACAAAAGAACTATATCCGGAGATTGCCAGAAGATATAATTCCACTCCCAGCCGGGTGGAGCGTGCCATGAGAAATGCCATTGAGCTTGCCTGGAACCGGGGAGCCGTGGACGTTTTGGATGAACTTTTCGGATGTTCCATAAGCCCGGAAAGGGGAAGACCGTCTAATTCTGAATTTATAGCCTGGGTGACCGATAGGATCTGCCTGGAATATAAAAATAGATAAATACTTTCCATATTGGATTTAATGCGTTATAATACAGGTATATTTATTTATGTTAAGGGAGGAACTGCAATGAAAAAGATTTTGTTCGCATCTTCAGAGGCAGTGCCATTTATTAAGACCGGAGGTCTTGCAGACGTAGCTGGATCCTTGCCGAAGTATTTCGACAAAGAAAAGTACGATGTTCGCGTTATGTTGCCGAGATATATGTGCATGAAGCAAGAGTGGAAAGAAAAGCTGACTTACAAGACTCATTTTTATATGGATCTTAACTGGAGAAAGCAATATGTCGGAATCCTTGAATATGAGTATCAGGGAATTACCTTTTATTTTGTAGATAACGAGTATTATTTCGCAGGCTTTGCTCCGTATGGAGAGATGTATACAGATATCGAGAAATTTGCATTTTTCTCCAAAGCTGTACTGAGTGCTCTGCCATTGATCGATTTCCGTCCGGACATCATCCATTGCCACGATTGGCAGACAGGACTGATTCCGGTATATTTGGATAATTTTAGATATGGCAATGAATACTACCGTGGAATTAAGACTATCATGACCATTCATAACTTAAAGTTCCAGGGTACCTGGGATCCTAAGCGTGTCAGAGATATCACAGGATTACCCCAGTATTATTTCGCACCGGATAAGTTGGAGGCCTATGAAGATGCCAACTATCTTAAGGGCGGAATCGTATATGCAGATTATGTTACAACTGTAAGTAACTCTTATGCAGAGGAGATTAAGACCCCATTTTACGGAGAGCGTTTAGATGGACTGATGAATGCCAGATCTAATTGCCTCAGCGGTATCGTTAATGGTATTGATTATGAGGATTTTAATCCGGCAACAGATCCCCATATTGTGAAGAATTATACAGTAGATAACTTCCGCAAGATGAAGGTGAAGAATAAGACAGCCCTTCAGCAGGAATTGGGCTTAGAGGAAGATCCACATACAATGATGATCGGTATCGTATCCCGACTGACAGACCAAAAGGGATTTGACCTCATTGCCTATGTCATGGATGAGCTGTGTCAGGATAGTATTCAGATCGTTGCTTTAGGAACCGGTGAGGAACAATACGAGAATATGTTCCGCCACTTTGCTTGGAAGTATCCGGGAAAGGTATCAGCAAATATTTACTATTCTGAGGAGATGTCTCATAAGATTTACGCATCCTGTGATGCCTTCCTTATGCCATCCCTCTTTGAACCATGCGGACTGAGCCAGCTTATGAGTCTTCGCTATGGAACCGTACCGATCGTTAGAGAGACCGGCGGACTTAAGGATACGGTGGAAGCTTACAATGAATTTGAAAAGACCGGTACAGGATTTAGCTTTACTAATTACAATGCCCATGAGATGATGGCAACTGTTCGTTATGCAGAGCAGATTTACTACGATAAGAAGCGGGATTGGAATAAGATTGTAGAGCGTGCTATGCAGGCAGATTTCTCATGGAACAATTCAGCAAGACAGTATGAGGAATTGTACGATAGCCTTTTATAAGAAAAGCCAAGAGTAATTAGTTTTTAAGGATATTTTTTATGGATATAAGGACGCGGGAAGCGATCCGTTATCTTGGTTATGGAAATCATGCGGTGGACGATCATACCCTGAATTTGATTGAGGATGTATTTAAGGAACTTGATCAATTGGGATCTATGAAGATCGTCTATCGCATTTTTGATATTTTTCAGGATGCTGGCGGACACCTTCAAATCGGACAACTGGATATAGAGAGCAAGAGCCTTAGAAGGAATTTAAAAGGATGTAAGGAGGCCATACTCTTGGCGGGAACCTTAGGGCCCGGTGTAGACGGACTCCTTAGAAAATATTCCATCTCTGATATGGCAAGGGTTGTGGTGATCCAGGCCTGCGCAGCCGCTTCCCTAGAAGACCAGCTGGATGCTTGGCAGGAGGACATGGCAGAACAAATGAAGGCAGAAGGCCTTTACCTTAGGCCTAGGTTTAGTCCCGGCTATGGAGATTTTTCTATTGAACACCAACCCATGTTTGTGCAGATGTTAGAAGCTTCCAAGCGGGTGGGGGTTACGGTGACAGATAGTCTTATGTTAAGCCCAAGTAAATCTGTCACAGCCCTGATAGGAATTAGCACGGAGGCTAAGATGTGTACGGTAAAAGGCTGTAAGGCCTGTGGGAAAATAGACTGTGAATTTCGCAGATGCTAAAAGAAATATGTAAAACGAAAGGAAACTAGATAGACAGATGCTGTTAGATCGACTGGGAAAAGAATTAGTTTTTTTTGATGGAGGAATGGGAACCTTGCTTCAGTCAAAGGGATTGAAGCCGGGAGAACTTCCGGAGGTCTGGAATATTGAACATAGAAAAGAAGTTCAGGATATTCACAGGCAATATTTTGAGGCGGGAAGTGAGATTGTCTTAGCCAATACCTTCGGAGCCAACGCTCTTAAATTTCATGACTCTAAGTATGATTTGGAAGAGATTGTCAGAGCAGCCATTGATAATGTAAAAGTAGCAGCCAAGGAAGGCGTGAAGGACGGACGAGAAGTCTATGTTGCCTTAGATGTAGGCCCTACGGGAAAACTTTTAAAACCCATGGGGGACCTGTCTTTTGAGGATGCCTACGAGGCCTTTGCCCAGGTGATGAAATATGGAGAGTCATTTGGAGCAGACCTGATCCATATCGAAACCATGAGCGATACTTATGAGGCCAAGGCAGCAGTTTTGGCCGCAAAGGAAAATACATCCCTTCCGGTTTTCGTTACTATGATCTTTGATGAGAAGGGAAAACTTCTTACCGGCGGAGATGTGCCATCTGTTGTGGCCATGTTAGAAGGCCTTCGGGTGGATGCCCTAGGAATCAACTGTGGCATGGGGCCGGAGCAGATGATGCCGATCTTGGATGAGATCATGGAATATACCTCTATTCCGGTGGTGGTAAAACCCAATGCCGGACTTCCCAAACAAAAAGACGGAGAGGTCTATTATGATGTCCTTCCGGAAGAATTTGCAGGTCTTATGGAAGAAATTGTGAAAAAAGGAGCCTGTGTCATTGGAGGCTGCTGCGGAACCACACCGGAACATATTAAAGCCATGATCCAAAAAACTAAGGGGATGGATATAAAGACTCCGGAAGAAAAAAATCTTACCCTTGTATCTTCCTACGGAAAATATGTCAGGTTAGGAGCTCAGCCAATGATTATCGGGGAGCGGATCAATCCTACCGGTAAGAAACGCTTTAAGCAGGCCTTGGTTGAAAAAGATATGGATTACATCCTGAAGGAAGCCATTACCCAGCAGGATAAGGGCGCCCATATTTTGGATGTCAATGTAGGACTTCCGGATATCGATGAAGTGGAAATGATGAAGGATGTAGTAAGAGAACTTCAGAGCGTTACCAGCCTTCCCCTTCAGATCGATACCGTAGATGTTACCGCCATGGAAGCGGCTATGCGGATCTATAATGGAAAACCAATGATCAACTCCGTAAATGGAAAACAAGTGTCCATGGATGAGGTGTTTCCCCTGGTGAAAAAATATGGTGGAGTTGTAGTAGGGCTTACCATCGATGAAGGTGGAATTCCGACCACTGCAGATGGCCGTGTGGCTGTTGCGGAAAAGATTATTGAGGAAGCTAAAAAATATGGCATTTCCAAGAAAGACATTGTCATCGACGTGCTGGCAATGACCATAAGTTCAGACCCGGAGGGGGCCAGGGTTACCTTGGAGGCTCTAAGAAAAGTAAGAGAAAAATTTGGAGTATGCACAGTACTGGGTGTCTCTAACATTTCCTTTGGTTTGCCATACAGACCTGCGGTAAATGCAAACTTCTATACCATGGCTATGCAAAATGGCTTGAGTGCCGGAATTATAAATCCTTCTTCCGAGGAGATGATGAAATCCTGGTATTCCTACTGCGCTTTGATGAATTATGATAGCAACTGCGAGGCCTATATTGAAAAATATGGAAACATGTCAGGGACATCTGCTGCCGCACCGAAAAGCAGTGGGGAATTAACCCTAAAGCAGGCTATTGAGAAGGGCTTAAAAGAAGAGGCCCATCATACGGCAAGAGAACTTTTAAAAGACCATAAGCCCTTGGAGATTATCAATGAACATTTGATCCCGGCCTTGGATGTGGTAGGAAAAGGCTTTGAAAAAGGAACGGTATTTTTGCCGCAGCTTCTTATGAGTGCGGATGCAGCAAAAATCGCCTTTGCGGTTTTAAAAGAATCCATGGCAGGAGAGGAAGATTCCCAAAGGGCCAAGGATAAGATTATCTTAGCTACAGTAAAGGGCGATATCCACGATATTGGGAAAAACATTGTAAAGGTACTTCTGGAAAATTACAGCTTTGAGGTGATTGATCTGGGAAAAGATGTACCGCCGGAGACTGTAGTGGAGACCGCATTAAAAGAAGACGTAAAATTGGTAGGCCTTAGCGCCCTAATGACAACCACGGTTGTCAGCATGGAGGATACCATCAAACTCTTAAGAAAAGAAAAACCGGATTGTAAAGTTATGGTAGGAGGAGCGGTCCTTAACCAGGATTATGCGGACATGATCGGGGCAGACTTCTATGGAAAAGATGCCATGCAGTCGGTATACTACGCACAGGAATTCTTTGGAAGAGAGTAACTTAAACAGTAAAAAAATCGTAAAAATCGGTATTTTAGATGATTAGGAAGAAGCCAGGGTGGATTGACAAAACCCTCGCTTCTTTTTATAATGATAGAGTTATTGCGTATTTATTTCATCTTCTCATTTTTTTGAATGGAGAGAATGAAAAGAAAGATAGAAAGGAAGCGTAGGCTACGATGCAGAAATATGGAGTAAACGAATTGAGAAAAATGTTCCTCGAGTTCTTTGAGAGCAAGGAACATTTAGCTATGAAGAGCTTTTCTTTGGTTCCTCATAATGATAAGAGTCTCTTGCTTATCAATTCAGGTATGGCACCTTTGAAACCTTATTTTACCGGACAGGAGATCCCGCCAAGAAGACGAGTAACTACCTGCCAAAAGTGTATCCGTACCGGAGATATTGAGAATGTCGGAAAGACAGCAAGACATGGTACATTTTTCGAGATGTTAGGTAATTTCTCATTTGGAGATTATTTTAAAACAGAGGCCATCCACTGGACCTGGGAATTCTTGACAGAGGTGGTCGGATTAGACCCAAATCGGCTCTATCCATCTGTTTATCTGGAGGATGATGAAGCCTGGTCTATCTGGCATGATCAGATCGGAATTTCCGAAGATCGTATTTTCCGTTTTGGAAAAGAAGATAATTTCTGGGAGCATGGTTCAGGCCCTTGCGGTCCCTGTTCAGAGGTTTACTATGACCGTGGAGAAAAATATGGTTGTGGAAAACCAGGCTGTACCGTAGGTTGCGAGTGCGACCGTTACATGGAGATCTGGAACAACGTATTTACCCAGTTTGACAACGATGGCAACGGAAATTATACCGAGCTGGTCCAGAAGAATATTGATACCGGTATGGGATTAGAGCGTCTGGCATGTATCGTTCAGGATGTAGATTCCATGTTTGATATTGATACTATGAAATCCTTAAGAGACCATGTATGCCGTCTGGCAGATAAGGAGTACGGACAGGATCACGATACCGATGTTTCTCTTCGTGTAGTAACAGACCATATCAGGTCCGTAACCTTTATGATTTCTGATGGTATTATGCCTTCCAACAGTGGACGTGGTTATGTTCTTCGTAGACTTCTCAGACGTGCCTGCCGTCACGGTAGACTTCTGGGTATTAAGGGAGCCTTCCTTGTAGAGCTGGCCGGAACTGTAATTGCAGATTCCAAAGATGGATATCCGGAATTGGAAGAAAAGAAGGATTTTATCTTCAATGTAATCGCTAAGGAAGAGGCTCAATTTAATAAGACCATTGACCAGGGACTTTCTATTTTGGCTGACATGGAAGCAGAGATGGAAACTTCCGGATGCAAAGTTTTATCCGGAGAAAATGCATTTAAGCTTTATGATACCTATGGATTCCCGATTGATCTTACCAGCGAGATCCTGGAAGAAAAGGGACTTACCTATGATCAGGAAGGCTTTGAGAAGGCCCAGAAGGAACAGCGCGCAAAATCAGAAGGAACCTTTGGAACCCACTCTTACACAGGTAAGGAAGTCAGTGTCTATGATGAGTTGGATGCAGCCCTTGAGACAGAATTTGTTGGCTATGATGACCTTAGCTGTCAGGCAAAGGTTACAGCTCTTACCAACAAGGAAGAGCTTGTAGATGCCCTGTCTGACGGAGAAGAAGGAACCCTTATCCTGGATCGTACCACCCTTTATGCTACCATGGGTGGACAGGAGCACGATACCGGAAGAATCAAAACTGCAGACGGTGAGTTTGTGGTTGAGGATTGTATCCACCTGGCAGGAACGAAGGTTGGACATGTGGGACATGTTGTAAGGGGCATGATCAAGACCGGTGATGCGGTAACTGTAGAGGTGGATGCAGAAAATAGAAGCCTTTCAGCAAAGAATCATACAGCAACCCATTTACTTCAGGCTGCCTTAAGACAGGTCTTAGGAAATCATGTAGAACAGGCCGGATCCTTTGTAAATGCAGAGAGACTGCGTTTTGACTTTACCCACTTCTCAGCTCTTACAAAAGAAGAGATCAAGAAGGTAGAAGAGATTGTAAATGAGAAGATTGCAGACTGCCTGCCGGTAACCTGCAAGAACATTCCGATTGAGGAAGCAAAGAAAATGGGAGCTATGGCCCTCTTTGGAGAGAAGTATGGAGATGTTGTTCGCGTAGTTAATGCAGGAGATTTCTCTATCGAGTTCTGTGGAGGTACCCACGTAAAGAATACAGGTGTAATCTCGGCTCTTAAGATCGTTTCTGAGACCGGTGTCGCAGCAGGTGTCAGACGTATTGAGGCTTTGACATCCAAGGGCTTGTTTGCATATTATAACCATATGGAAGAAACCCTACATGAGTCTGCAAAGCTTGTTAAGGCAAACCCAGACCAATTGACAGAAAAGATTGCCCACCTTCTTGGAGAGAACAAGGCCTTAAATAGCGAAATCGAAAGCTTAAAGAGCAAGATGGCAAAGGATGCTATGGGAGATGTTTCTGACCAAGTAACAGAGGTTGCCGGAGTAAAACTCATTGCTGCAAGAGTAGATGGCGTAGATATGAATGGCCTTCGTGATCTGGGAGACCAGTTAAAGGATAAGATCAGTGAGGGTGTCGTTGTACTTGCATCCGCTGTAGATGGCAAGGTTAGTCTGGTAGCCATGGCAACAGAGACCGCAGTCAAGGCAGGGGCCCATGCGGGAAATCTGATTAAAGGAATTGCCGGCTTAGTAGGCGGTGGCGGCGGCGGCCGTCCCAACATGGCTCAGGCAGGAGGAAAGAATCCTGCAGGAATCGATGATGCCATCGCAAAGGTAGCTGAGGTTCTGGGAGACCAGCTCAAGTAGAAGAAGAGCTTGTTTAAAACTGCTAACAAAAGTTGAAGAAAAAAATCAACAAAAAGTAGAAATAAACTTGACGAATAAGCGAATTATGATATAATCTTATGTAGTGCAAAAAAATACCCGATCAGTCGTATGATGCACAATATAGGACTGGAGGGGAGGTTAGGTGTGAGACTATGTCAAATGTAATCGTTAAAGAAAACGAGACGTTAGATAGCGCTTTACGCAGATTCAAAAGAAACTGTGCAAAAGCTGGCATTCAGCAGGAGATTCGTAAGAGAGAGCATTACGAGAAGCCAAGTGTAAGACGTAAGAAAAAGTCTGAAGCTGCTAGAAAACGCAAATATAATTAATATGTGCACTGAGAGGAATCCGAGAGGATTCCTCTTTTTTCTTTCAATCAAGACAAAGAATTTCTTAACCGGCTTTAGTTTTATGGAAAACTTCTAGGGGGCGGATAAAAACAGACCGCAGTATAATTATAAAAAGCAGGGAAAATATTGTTGACATAGAAAAATCAAAGGTTTATAGTAGGAACCGTTAAAGGCAAGGGCGCTGTACAAAAGATGTACGACGCCCTTTTTTGTTTGAAATATCATTTTAAATGGATTTCTTACAAGCTTTAAAAATGTAAATACATTAGAGGATGAAAGCGAGGTTGTCACAATGAGATTAAAGGACACAGGACTTACAGCACAGGAACTGAAGGATATTGTAAACAAGTATATGATTGAAACATATGAGCGTTACGATTTCATTGCAGAGAGAGCAGAGGGAATGTATCTTTACGATGAGGAGGGGAATGCTTATCTCGATTTCTACGGTGGCGTTGCTGTAAATAGTGCAGGAAATAGAAATTCAAAAGTTGTAGATGCTATTAAGGATCAGGTAGATGATATTATGCATACATTCAACTACCCATATACCATTCCTCAGGCATTACTTGCAAAGAAGGTATGTGATACCATCGGAATGGATAAAATCTTTTATCAGAATTCAGGAACAGAAGCAAATGAATGTATGATCAAGATGGCAAGAAAATATGGTGTCGATAATTATGGCCCAAATCGCTATGAGATCATTACTGCTAAGCACGGTTTCCACGGAAGAACTTACGGAGCAATGTCAGCTACAGGTCAGCCGGACAATGCCATCCAGATGGGATTTAAGCCAATGCTTCCCGGATTTACTTATGCAGAGTTCAACAATTTAGAGGATTTTGCTTCTAAGGTTACACCAAATACCATCGCTATTATGATCGAGCCTGTTCAGGGAGAAGGTGGCGTTCATCCTGCAACCCAGGAATTTATGGAAGGCCTTCGTAAGCTCTGTGACGACAACGATATGTTACTTCTCTTAGATGAGGTACAGACCGGATGGGGACGTACAGGAACTCCTATGGCATATATGGGATATGGTGTAAAACCGGATGCTGTCAGCATGGCAAAGGCCCTTGGCGGCGGAATGCCAATCGGTGCTTGTTGTGCAACTGAGAAGGTAGCAAAAGCCTTCACAGCCGGAACACATGGTTCTACTTATGGCGGACATGCCCTTGCTTGTGCAGCTGCCTATGCATCTATTTCTGAAATCCTTGATAAGGATCTTTCAGGAAGAGCAAAAGAAATGGGAGAGTACATGAAGCAAGAACTTGCAAAACTTCCACATGTTGTTGAGGCAAGAGGCCGTGGACTCTTGGTTGGATGTGAATATGATCTTCCAATCGCTGTGGATGTAAAGCATGGATGCTTGGACCGCAAGGCTCTGATTACAGCCATCGGTGATAAGGTAAACCGTATGATTCCACCATTGATCGTAGAAAAAGACCAGGTAGATGAGCTCATGGGAATTATGAGAGAATCTATCGAAGAAGCAGTTGCTAAGTACGAGAAATAATTTATATTATTATAGAAGAAAGACCACCTAGGACCTAGATGAAGGTCCGGTGGCCTTTCTTTTTTTGTTGATTTTTAAATTTAGTCAAAATGATAGTGGACCCCATCTGATGCGGTCACTAAATTTTCTTCTAGCAATTCATGGTATAAGCGGGCAATGGGCAGGCCTACTACATTGTTATAGTCCCCTGCAATTCCCTTGATATGAATGGCAAAAGGCCCCTGGATTCCATAGGCTCCTGCCTTGTCCAGAGGATCTCCGGATGCGATATAGCGCTTTAAGTCCTGCCTGGAAACCGGATAAAAAGTTACATCAGTAGATTCGAAGAAGGATTTCTTTCGAAGTTTTCCCTGTTCTTTTATAATCAAACAAACGCCTGTATAGACCTGGTGGGTACGGCCTGCAAGCATGGACAGCATATTGTAGGCGTCGTCTGCGTCTTTTGGTTTTCCGAGAATTTCGTCTTTATAAACAACCACCGTATCGGCACCGATAAGAACCAGAGGATCCGCGTCATGGCGGGTTCCTTTGATCTTTCCGTAGACATTTTCTGCCTTGGCTGTGGCAAGATCAAGAACCACTTCCCAAGGAATTTCTTTTGTAATGACTTCTTCTGCATCGGAAGTTACGATCTCAAACTCTAGGCCCGCCTGGGTTAGAAGCTCTTTTCGCCTGGGGGATGCGGATGCTAAAATATATTTGATCATGATTTTTCCTCAACTTTCCTTTTAAGTAATAAGTATCAGTATAAACAAAGATTGTGCAGAAGACAATGCAGAGGGGTTTTTCTTGGAAAAATATGTTATAATCGAAGGAAAAATAATAATAATTCGAGAGGATAGACATTAGTCAGAAACTGCTATATAAAAATAGAAGTAAAGGAATCGGGGCGAGAGTGACTTGCAAAAAATATCGAAGAAGCTTTTGGATGATAAATTAAAAAGAAGAAAGGAAGGCGAAAAGCCGGAATTTCGAGACTGCCTCTTTGAAGAGATGGACCTGACGGGATATGATCTGTCGGAACTTGATTTTACCCTGGCTTCTTTTTTGAATGTTACATTAGATCAAGTGAATTTTTCAGGAGCTTCGCTGGAAAATGCATTGATGGATGGATGCTCCATGCGAGAGGCTGATTACCGGAATGCGAATCTTAAAACAGCCTCCATGCGGGAGTGTGATATGACCGGGTGTGACATCCGCGGGGCAGACCTTTTTTGTGCAGTATTGGAGCATGCCAAATTAGAGGGTGTAATTTCCGATGAGAGCACCCGGTGGTTTCGACTTCACTGTCCTGAGAGCGGCCCCTTTGTTGCCTATAAGAAATGTCTGAACGACCGGATTGTACAGCTCTTGGTTCCGGCCGATGCTAAACGTACATCAGCGACTGGAAAGACCTGCAGATGCAACAAGGCAAAAGTGTTGGCCATTAAGAATTTTGACGAGACCCTTTCTTATGATGAGGCCTGGTCCACCGTGGACGATGGTTTTGTCTACCGAAAGGGCGAGTGGGTGGAAGTCAAAGATTTTAATGAAGATCGCTGGATGGATTCCACAAGCGGAATACATTTTTGGATGAATAGAGATGAGGCTATCGCCTATTAAGAAAAGGATGGGCCTTGTCTGGGGAAACTATAAAAATGGAGTGAATGATATATGAAACAAGCAGAGGATTTAAGACAATTATTAAATAAGATTGACCACAGGGGCTACCCGGCCTACAAGGAGACCAGGGGGACCTGGAATTTTGGCAAATACATTTTAAATATTGAACATGTACAGGGAGACCCCTTTGCGGCTCCTTCTTCTCTAAGCATAGAAGTTCCTTCTAAAGTGGCAGGATTTCCTGAGACCTTGTACCGGGAAAAATGTCGGAGGATTGCCCTGCAGGATTACTTGATCCGCGGCTTTTATAAGGAGTGCGGAAAATATTCCTTTAAGGCTAAGGGCTCAGGAAAAAGTGGATTGATCGGTGTTAGCCGGTGTGGCCAGGAAATTTTAGAACGATCTGCCTGCAGTATCTTTCCTGAAAAGGGAAGTCTAATCCTTCGATTTGAAGTGGGATTTCCGGCAAACGGACGGACCATCAATGCAAGAGAGCTTATAAAGATTCTCTTTGAATTTTTGCCCCAGTGCGTAGAAAAAGCCCTGGTCTACAGAAATTTGGATTCTAAGAAAATCGATCAATTTGTGGACCTGGCAGAGGACTATCAATATATCACTGATTCCTTGGACCAAGAGGGCTTGGTTGCCTTTGTGGCAAATGGGTCCTTGCTGCCAAGGGAATCTGGCATCAGCGAAAAACCTATGAAAGACGGAATTCTTTTTGAATCTCCTTCCTCTATGGAAGTAACCTTTGATCTTCCCAGAGCCGGAAAAATCAGGGGTATGGGGATACAAAAGGGTGTAAGCTTGATCGTTGGTGGCGGCTATCACGGAAAATCCACCCTCTTAAAGGCCTTGGAAAGCGGAGTTTATCCCCATATTCCGGGAGATGGAAGAGAATATGTGGTGACTGCAAGGGATGCTATGAAGATCCGGGCAGAGGATGGAAGGTGCATTCATAAGGGAGATATTTCCTTATTTATCAATGACCTGCCCAATGGAAAGGATACTACTTCTTTTGATACATTGGATGCCAGCGGAAGTACTTCCCAGGCGGCCAATGTGGTGGAGGCTATGGAGGCAGGGACCTCTCTTTTCTTGATTGATGAAGATACCAGCGCCACGAATTTTATGGTAAGAGATGAACTCATGCAGCGGGTTATTTGCCGGGAGATGGAACCGATTACTCCTTTTATTGAGCGGGTTCGGGCAATTTATAAGGAGCTTGGTATTTCTACTATTTTAGTCGCAGGAAGCTCCGGTGCTTATTTTCATGTGGCGGATAAAATCTTGCAGATGGATCGCTATACTCCCGTGGATATCACAGAAACAGCCAAGGAAGCTGCGGCTTCTGAAAGACCGGTGCAGTGTTCTGAAACTAAAATCGTAAAGGCGGGAGATCGCCGTAAGATTTCTCCGAACAGGGACTTGAAGGAAAAGGGAAGAATTAAAATCAAAACCCTGGGTCGGGACGGAATTATGATTGGCAGGGAGACGGTAGACCTTCGCTATGTAGAACAGCTTTTAGATGAAGAGCAGCTTAGCATGCTGGCCCAGATTTTGCGTTTTCTGGAAGATTCTGTCTTTGATGGAAAGAAAGGCATGGGGGAGATCATAGAAAAGCTTGCTAAGGAATTGGAAGAAGAAAGTTTTAAAGCGGTGACGGGAAGCCAGGTTCCGGGAAATCTTGCTATGCCAAGAAAACAGGAGATTTATGCTTGTCTAAACCGCTATAGAAAGATGAAGGTAAGAGTATGAGAGTAATTGCAGGGACTGCCAAGAGAACACAATTAAAAACCATTGAGGGAATGGATACCAGACCTACCACAGACCGAATTAAAGAAACCTTATTTAATATGTTGTCGCCTGCCTTGTATGATGTCAGCTTCCTGGATCTTTTTGCAGGAAGTGGGGGAATCGGAATTGAGGCTTTGAGCCGCGGGGCATCGGAAGCTGTTTTTGTGGAGATGAATCCAAAGGCCATGAACTGCATCAAGGAGAATCTAAAAAAGACCCACTTGGAAGATAAGGCCGTGACTCTTCAGATGGATGTTTTGTCGGCCATAAAGAGGCTGGAGGGAAAATATAAATTTGATTATATTTTTATGGATCCTCCCTATAATCATGAGTGGGAAAGGAAGGTTCTTGAGACACTTTCAGATGGAAAAATTATATCTGAGGACGGAGTAATCATTGTGGAGGCCTCCTTGGAGACTAATATGGATTACGTAGAAGAACTTGGGTTTGAGGTCATAAAAGAAAAAACATATAAGACAAATAAACACATTTTTTTGACTCTGAGTCAATAAAAAACAGATCGAGAGAAAAGGGAGAATTGTAATTATGAAAAAAGGAATCTATCCGGGAAGCTTTGATCCGGTTACTTATGGACATATCGATATCATTAAGAGAGTGGCAGAATTGGTGGATGAATTAACCGTGGGAGTGCTGTGCAATAACGCAAAAACCCCGTTGTTTTCCTTAGAAGAACGTGTTAGAATGTTAAAAGAGGTAACGAAAGATATGCCTAACGTGAATGTCCTTCCTTTCGAGGGACTTACAGTGGATTTTGCTAAGGAGATCGGAGCGAATGTAATTGTCCGTGGCCTTAGAGCTGTAACAGATTTTGAATATGAATTGATGATGGCCCAGACCAATCATAAGTTGGAGCCTGGGGTGGAGACCATGTTTTTAACTACCAATCTTGAATATTCTTATTTAAGCTCCACCATTGTCAGAGAGGTAGCATCTTTTGGAGGGGATATTTCTAAATTTGTTCCGGAATCAGTGATGGAGCAGGTTCGTGAGAAGATGAATAATAAAAGGAGAGTATAAGTATATGAGTAGTCGTATTGAACAGATTATCGAAGAGATCGAAGAATATATCGACAGCTGTAAGTTCCAGCCCTTGTCGACCACCAAGATCATTGTAAATAAAGATCAGTTAGATGAATTATTAAGAGAACTTCGTATGAAGACGCCGGATGAGATCAAGCGTTATCAGAAGATCATAGCCAACAAGGATGCCATTTTGGCAGATGCGCAGGCTAAGGCGGATAACCTGATCGAGGAGGCCCATATCCAGACCAATGAGTTGGTAAGTGAGCATGAGATCATGCAGCAGGCATATTCCCAGGCCAATGCCATTGTTACTGCTGCTACAGAGCAGGCCCAGGAGATTCTTGACAATGCAACCAGAGATGCCAATGATATCCGTATCGGTGCTATGCAATATACAGATGATCTGCTTGCCAATGCAGAGAGTATGATCGGTCATACCCTAGATAGCTATACAACCAAATATGACAGTTTAGTAAATTCCCTGCAGGAGTGCTATGATATGGTTCGAGGCAACAGGGCAGAATTAGAAATTCCGGAGCAATCAGACAGAGCGCTAGAGGCTAACTATGGAACAGACCAGCAGCCGGAGCAGGTGTATGATACAGGGATTGATGAGCTCTTGGAGAATGAATAAGATTTCATAATTGACTATATAAGGATGAAGAAATAGAACTGGTTGCCTCTGTTTGCAGCCAGTTCTATTCTTGAATTTAGAAAAAAATCAAGTCACAAAAGAGAGGATGAGAGTATGGCAGTATTGGAGAATCTAGAACCAAAAAAAGTATTTGAATTTTTTGAGGAAATTTGCAAGATTCCTCACGGATCACACAATACAAAGCAGATCAGTGATTTCTGTATGGACTTTGCTGCAAAAAGAGGATTGGATGCAAGTCAGGATGAAGTGGGGAATGTATTTATCCGAAAGGAAGCCACTCCGGGCTATGAGAACAGTGAGGGCGTGATCCTTCAGGGCCACCTGGATATGGTTTGTGCCAAGACCGAAGATTCCACCCATGATTTTATGAAGGATGGACTAGATCTTTATGTGGAGGATGGATATGTAAAGGCCAGAGGAACTACGCTGGGTGGAGATGATGGAATTGCAGTCGCTATGGCTATGGCAGTTCTTGACAGCGATACCATTGAGCATCCATCCCTTGAGGTCCTTCTTACTGTAGATGAGGAGGTAGGACTAGACGGTGCCAATGCCTTTGATTTCACCCAGATGAAGGGCGGCAAGCTCATTAACATCGATTCAGAGGAAGAGGGAATTCTTACCGTAGGCTGTGCCGGAGCAATTATGGCAGAGTCCAGGATCCCTATCCATAGACAGAAGAAGAGCGGAAGCCTGATCCGTATCAATATCCATGGTCTTATGGGAGGACATTCCGGATGCGAGATCCAAAAGCAAAGAGGAAATGCCCACAAGATGATGGGACGTCTCTTGAATCATATGATGAAGGAAATCTCTCTGAATCTAGTAGAGATTAACGGAGGAGCCCAGGATAATGTAATTTCTATGATCTCTGTGGCAGAAATTTTAGTTCCGCTTGAGCAGGTGCAAAGAGCCCTTGAGATCGTTGAGGAGATGAAGGCTACCTGGGATACAGAATTTATGGGATTCGAGCCGGATTTGGCTGTGGATACCTTTGTATCTCACGATTCTACCATCGATGTATGTGACGATCGATCTACAAGAAGTACGGTGACTTTCTTAGTCATTTGTCCAAATGGTGTCATTGAATATAGCCGTAAGCTTGCTGGTTTTGTAGAGACATCCTTGAATATAGGAATTGTGGAGACTGCTTCCGATTATATCCGGACGGTTCATATGCTTCGAAGCTCTGTGGATAGTAGAGATTTGGAGACCTGGGAGAGATTTGAACAGTGCGCCAATGCGGTAGGAGCTCAGGCAATCTTTAGAAGCAGCTATGATGCATGGCCCTTAAAGATAGATTCAAATCTTCAAAAGATCATGGTAGATACCTACAAGGATCTTTACGGAGAGGATATGAGAGTAGAAACCATGCATGCAGGATTAGAGTGTGCGGTATTCTGTGTAACAAATCCGGATCTTGACTGTGTTTCTTTTGGACCGAACATTTGGGATGTTCATTCCTTTAATGAGAAATTAGATATTGCTTCTACAGAAAGATGCTGGAAGTATCTTTTAGAAGTATTAAAGCGTTGTAAATAAAAATGTGCTTTGGCACTTTGTGTCTTTTTGGCAGGATAGTCATTGGGAAAAGATAGTCTCAATGACTATTTGCTGTTTATTTTCTAAAAGAAAATGAGACTTTGATAGATTGCATTTAAGAAGGAGAAGCAATGAATTTACCAAAAGCCTTTGAAGAAAAAATGAAAGAACTTCTGGGGGAGGAATTTGAGGCCTATATTTCCTGCTATGAAGCGCCCAGATATTATGGACTTCGGGTGAATACCGGAAAGATTTCCGTGGAAGATTTTAAGAAGATCTGTCCCTTTGACATTACCCCTATTCCATGGATCCCCAATGGGTTTTATTATGATGGGGAGAAGGTGACTCCTTCCAAGCATCCCTATTATTTTGCGGGACTTTATTATCTTCAAGAGCCCAGTGCTATGACTCCGGCCAGCCGCCTTCCGATCGAGCCGGGAGATAAGGTTTTAGATGTATGTGCGGCACCGGGAGGCAAGGCTACGGAGCTTGGAGCAAGGTTACAGGGTCAGGGAGTCTTGGCATGTAATGATATCAGCAGTTCCAGGGCCAAGGGACTTTTGAAAAATATCGAAGTTTTTGGCATTGGCAATGTATTGGTCTTAAGCGAAGAGCCGGGAAATCTGGAGGCATATTTCCCGGAATATTTTGACAAGATTTTAATCGATGCCCCTTGCTCCGGGGAAGGCATGTTTCGTAAAGACAAGAAGATGGTAGGAGCCTGGCAGGAACACGGCCCGGAATTTTTTAGTAATATTCAAAAGAGTATTATCAGGCAGGCAGCCAGAATGTTAAAGCCCGGTGGAATGATGCTTTATTCTACCTGCACCTTTGATGCCAGTGAGAATGAAAGAATCATTGATGGACTTCTTAAGGATTTTCCGGAATTTCATGTGCTTCCCATGGAGGGATACGAAGGATTTGTAGCCGGTATGCCTGAAGTGACGGATAGCGGCAGGGAAGAACTGAAAAATACCGTACGCATTTTCCCGCATAAAATGAAGGGAGAAGGCCATTACCTAGCCCTTCTTCAAAAAGGAGAGGGCAGAGAGAAAGCTCCTGAGATCGAAGAAAAGAAAAGCAGCAAGAAGATCCCGGAGGAGCTTGGAGACTTTTTTAAAAATGTTTCTATGGACCTTGATCCGTCCAGACTTGATATCCACGGCGAACGGGTTTATTACATGCCCAAGGGTTTGCCAAAACTAAAAGGCATTCGTTTCTTAAGAACCGGCCTCCTCTTAGGGGAATTAAAAAAGAAACGCTTTGAGCCCAGTCAGGCCCTGGCTATGACCCTGAAAAAGAGCCAATATAAGTACTGCGTGGATCTGCCTCTTTCTGATGAGCGTGTGAACCGCTACTTAAAGGGAGAGACCTTGGAGCTGGATGATTTAGTAGGAGAAAAGGATTCCGGCTGGTATTTGGTTTGTGTAGATTCCTATCCCTTGGGATGGGGGAAATTGTCCAGGGGAAGCCTTAAGAATAAATATTTGCCGGGATGGCGCTTGAATTCTTAAGGGCTATGAATGAATATTTTGCAGGACGGAGATTTGTTTCATGATGCGATTGGATAAATTTCTTGCGGAAATGAACGTAGGAAGCAGAAGTGATGTAAAGCAGCTGATCCGAAAAGGTCAGGTTTCGGTGAATGGTGGGCTGGTTAAAAAACCGGAATGGAAAGTAGATCCACAAAAAGATCAGGTGGAATGTGCGGGCCAAAGAATAGAATATGCGGCTTTTGAGTACTATATGTTACACAAACCCGCCGGAGTGGTATCGGCCACGGAAGACAAAAAAGACAAAACTGTCCTAGACCTGATTGATAGCAAGCGAAGAAAAGATTTGTTTCCTGTTGGGAGGCTTGATAAGGATACGGAAGGCTTGCTCCTTATTACCAATGATGGGAAGTTAGCCCATGAACTCTTGTCTCCAAAGAAACATGTCGACAAAATTTACTTTGCAAGGATCCGAGGCCAAGTCACCCAAAAGGACGTAGAAAGTTTCAAAGAGGGCGTGAATATCGGAAGCCTCACAGAACCTGAAATTACGATGCCGGCCAGTCTTCATATCCTTTCTGCCGGAGAAGAATCGGAAATCCGCTTAAGGATCCAGGAAGGGAAATTTCATCAGGTTAAACGAATGTTTCAGGCAGTAGACAAAGAGGTTATTTATCTGAGACGGGAGACCATGGGAAGCCTGCATTTGGATCCCAAGCTTTCACTGGGAGAGTATCGCAGCTTAACAGATGAGGAAATTAAAGGATTAAAGAATGAATCATGATTTTTTGCCTATAACAAGAGAAGAAATGTTAGACCTGGGTTGGGAGAGGCCGGACTTTGTATATATTTCCGGAGACGCCTATGTAGACCATCCTTCCTTTGGCCCGGCCATCATCAGCCGGACCTTGGAATCTAGAGGCTATAAGGTAGCTATGATTTCTCAGCCGGACTGGAAAGATAAAAATAGCATTACGACCTTCGGAGAACCCCGGCTTGGTTTTTTGGTATCCGCAGGAAATATGGATTCTATGGTTAATCATTATTCTGTCTCAAAAAAGAGGCGAAGAAAGGATGCCTATACCCCGGGGGGAATTATGGGCAAGCGCCCCGACTATGCCGTGGTGGTTTATGGCAATCTGATTCGGCAAACCTATAAGCATACGCCGATTATTCTGGGAGGGATCGAGGCCAGTCTAAGGCGTCTGGCCCATTATGATTATTGGTCGGATAAATTAAAACGGTCCGTACTTTTAGATTCCGGGGCAGACCTTATTTCCTACGGTATGGGGGAGCATTCCATTGTAGAGATTGCAGATGCTTTAGACGCAGGTCTTGCCGTGCAGGATATTACCTATATTCCTGGGACGGTTTACAAGACCAAATCTTTAGACAGTGTCTATGATGCGCTCACCTTGCCTTCCTATCCAGCCTTGTTGGAAGATAAGCTAAATTATGCAAGGAGCTTTTATATTCAATATTGCAATACGGATCCCAATGCCGGGAAGCGCCTAGTGGAGCCCTATTCCGATCATTTGTATGTGGTCCAAAATCCTTCCGCAGCCACCCTCACCCAGATAGAAATGGATGATGTATATGAGCTCCCCTTTACCAGGACCTACCATCCTTCCTATGAGGAGGCAGGAGGCGTTCCTGCGATTTCTGAGGTGCAATTTAGTCTGATCAGTAACCGGGGATGTTTTGGAGGCTGTAATTTCTGTGCCCTTACCTTTCACCAGGGCCGGATCCTTCAAACGAGAAGTCATGAATCACTCATCAGGGAAGCGGAAAAAATGACCCAGGATTCGGATTTTAAGGGTTACATTCATGACGTAGGAGGCCCCACCGCTAATTTTAGGCAGCCTTCCTGTGAAAAGCAATTGACCAAGGGAGTTTGCCCTAACAAGCAATGCCTCTTTCCCAAGCCTTGTGGGAATTTAACCGTAGACCACCGAGATTATGTAAAGCTTTTAAGGAAACTAAGAAAGGTTCCGGGCGTAAAGAAAGTATTTATCCGGTCAGGTATTCGATTCGACTATGTGATGGCAGACAAGGATGATACCTTCCTTCGGGAATTATGTAAATATCATGTCAGCGGCCAGTTAAAGGTGGCACCGGAACATGTCTCCGATAATGTTTTATCTTTAATGGGAAAACCGGAAAATTCAGTCTATCGAAGCTTCACGGAAAAATATAAGAAGGTAAATAAAGAGTTAGGCATGAACCAGTACCTGGTGCCTTATCTAATGTCCTCCCATCCGGGATCCAGGCTTTCCGATGCCATAGAGTTAGCAGAGCACTTGCGGGACCTAGGTTACATGCCGGAGCAGGTACAGGACTTTTATCCCACGCCATCCACCATTTCCACCTGTATGTACTATACGGGGGTGGACCCAAGAAACATGCAGCCTGTTTATGTTCCTAAAAATCCCCATGAAAAGGCCATGCAGCGTGCCTTGATCCAGTATAGGGATCCGAAAAATTATGACTTGGTGATGGAGGCCTTAAAGAAAGAAGGCCGTATGGACCTGGTGGGCTTTGGCAAGGAGTGTTTGATTCCTCCTAGAAAGCTATCCTCTGAAAGAAATGGAAAATCAGGAAGATATAAAGCGGATGGAAGAAATAAGCCGGAAGGAAGAAATAAGCCCGAGGGAAGAAATAAGGCAGACGGAAGAAATAAATCTGACGGAAGAAATAAAGCGGCAAGGAGTGCCGGAAAAAATAAGAAAAAAAGATAACAAGGGAAGAATTAATGAAGAAATTAGTAAAGGGTAGACCCGGATATATTCAAAGACGAAAAAAAAGATATCTTATGTGGGCAATCTTAGAATTTGCGGTAGTAATTATGCTCTTGGCCTTAGGAATTTGGCAGACAGGAAGCCGTAAAAATATTTTAACTATTGTAGCAATTGTAGGTTGCCTCCCGGCAGCAAAAATGCTGGTGGAATATGTCGTTATGTTCCCCTTTAAGGGAATCAGCAGAAACTGCGCAAAAGAAATTAAAGACAAGGCCTCCCTTCTCACCATGGCCTATGATCTTATCTTTACCTGCAATGAAAAACTGATGCAGGTGGATGCGATAGTAATCAGCGATCACGTAGTCTGCGGTTATACATCCTATGAGAAAACGGATGAAAAGGCAGTCACAGAAATGTTAAAGAGTTTATTGGCATCTGAAAATTATGAGAAGATGACTGTGAAGATCTTTCACGACTATACCACATTTCTAAGCAGGGCGGAAGGCTTAAATAGCATGGCCGCCGTAAGTAATGCTCCTCAGGGAAGAAAAGAGAAGGGAATTCGTCATCTCTTACTAAGTGTTTCTATGTAATAAAGCTTACGATTGAGGATTTGTATAATAGTCAGTATGAAGTGCAATATGAAACACAGGATGAAGATCAGCTTATGAAGGAAATAAAGATTAGCATGAATGAATCCGGCCAGAGGCTGGATAAGCTTTTAAAAAAATATTTACGGGAGGCTCCCGGAAGTTTTATTTATAAAATGCTCCGGAAGAAGAATATTGTCCTAAATGATAAAAAGGCCACCGGAAATGAAAAACTGGCGGAAGGCGATTCCGTAAAATTATATCTTTCCGATGAAACCTTGCATAAATTTATGGGGATGGAAGTTTCCAAAGCGAAAGTGGATTCTAAAACACTTTCTAAAATGGGAGATGCCAAAGCCCTTCCTATCTTATATGAAGACGACCATATCCTTCTAATGAATAAGCCGGTCGGGATGCTGTCCCAGAAGGCTAATCCGGAGGATATTTCGGCGGTAGAACACCTAACGGCTTATCTTTTAGATTCAGGCAGTCTGACGAAAGAGAATCTTCAAACCTTTCACCCATCCATTTGCAATCGCCTGGACCGGAATACCAGCGGGATCCTGGTGGCAGGAAAAAGTATGCCGGGACTTCAGAAGATGGGAGAGATCTTTAAGGACCGCAGCGTGAAAAAGTATTACCTGTGTATGGTAAAGGGAAAGGTTACAGAAGCGGCTCATATAGAAGGATTTCTTGAAAAGAATGAAAAAACCAACCGGGTTACTTTAAAAAATTCCGGAGGAAAAGCTATTCAGACGGACTATAGGCCCTTGGCTTGGAATGAGGAAGTGACCCTTCTTAGGGTCTACCTAATTACAGGAAAGACCCATCAGATCCGCGCGCACTTGGCCTCTATCGGCCACCCCCTGCTTGGAGATTACAAGTATGGGGACCCGTCTTTTAATGCAAAATATAAGAAGGACTTCGGATTGGGCTCTCAATTTTTGCATGCCTATGAAATATGCTTTCCTAAAATGGAAGAACCCTTTAAGGACCTGTCGGGGAAATCTTTTAGGGCTCCCCTTCCAAAAGAATTTTGGAGAATCGTAAAGGAGACAAAATGGCAACATGGAATTCAAGAGGCCTTAGAGGTTCCACATTAGAGGAAATGGTGAATTGTACCAATGAATGGTACCGAAAGCAGGGACTTTCCTTGATCCAAAAAATCCCAACCCCCATTACACCGGTTAGGATCGATAAGGACCATAGGCATATTACCCTGGCTTATTTTGATCAGAAAAGTACCATTGATTATATCGGGGCAGTACAGGGGATTCCGGTTTGCTTTGATGCCAAGGAATGCGTGGCAGATACCTTCCCCCTGCAAAATATTCATGAACATCAGGTAGAGTTTATGAAGGATTTTGAGAAGCAGGAGGGAATTGCCTTTATCTTAATTTATTTTTCTACAAGAAATGAGTTTTATTACCTGCGATATCAGGAACTTAAGTTTTTTTGGGACCGCTCAAAAAACGGAGGTCGCAAAAGCTTTCGAAGGGATGAACTTCAGGAAGACTTCTTCTTTTATTTAAATAGGGGAGTTTACGTTCCCTACT
Organism: Clostridium sp. CAG:343; assembly: GCA_963634745.1. Lineage (GTDB taxonomy): Bacteria > Bacillota > Clostridia > Lachnospirales > Lachnospiraceae > CAKRJP01. The sequence goes on along the minus strand of CAVHCX010000001.1, from coordinate 227,642 downwards.
TGGACTTAATCAATAAAGATTTGGAACTTCGAGAGGAATCTACTTAAAAAACGAAATTTGAAAATATTTAAGCTGCAGATGGATAAGGATGCAGGTTGACAAAGCTTTGTAAAATGCTTATAATTTTATAGTATTTTACCATGGTAGCACACTAAAGTGCTGGAGAGGAAGGTTTAAGTTTATGAAGAGACTACTTCACACTCCTGAAGGAGTACGTGATATATACAACGTAGAATGCGGAAAAAAATTAGAGTTGGAGGAACGATTAAAGAAGGTCTTGCATCTTTATGGATTCCACGATATTCAAACTCCTATGTTTGAATACTTTGATGTATTCCGTAAGGAGATCGGAACCATCCCCTCCAAGGATTTATATAAATTTTTTGATAAGGACGGTAACACCCTGGCTCTCAGGCCGGATATCACCCCTTCCATCGCCCGGGTAGCAGCGACCTTGTTTCAGGAAGAAGAACTTCCTATCCGACTTTGCTATACAGGCAATACCTTTGTAAATCAAAGCAAATATCAAGGAAGATTGAGTGAAAATACCCAGATGGGGGCAGAATATATCGGTGATGATTCCGTGGAAGCGGATGCGGAGATGCTGGCCTTGGTGGTTGAGTCCATGCTGACGGTAGGCTTAAAGGAATTCCAGTTAAACGTAGGAAATGTAGAATTTTTTCACAGCCTGATGGAGGATGCAAACCTAGATGAGGATGCGGAAGATAGGGTATTGGAACTGATTGCCAACCACAACTTCTTCGGAGTGGAAGAGTACTTAGACAGCATTCAGGTAAAGAGAAGTTCCAGAGAGGCTTTTGTTGCCTTAAATCAATTGGTGGGCGGTGTAGAAATTTTAGAACGAGCTAGAGATCTGGCCCCCAATTCCAAGGGTGTGAAGGCGGTTCTTAGATTGGAGCAGATTTATAATATTCTAAAACAATACGGAGTTGAGAAATTTATCACCTTTGACCTAAGTATGACAGGAACCTACGGATATTATACGGGAATTATTTTCAGAGGATATACTTATGGCATCGGAGATGCCGTGGTCCGTGGAGGCCGTTATGATCATTTGATTGAAAAATTCGGTAAGCAATCTCCGTCTGTAGGTTTTGCTATTGTGGTGGATGAGCTGATGAATGCTCTGACAAGACAGAAGGCCAGAGTCATGTATACCAGAAAGAATTATATTGTTCTCTACGATGAGGGAAGACAAAGAGAAGCCATCTCCCTGGCAAGGGATTTCCGTCGTAAGGCAAAGAATACGGAGCTTTTAAAGAAGGATCCTAAGAAAGATTTGGAAACCTATATCACTTACGGGGATGAATATTATGCCAGCAAGCTGATTTATATTTGCAGCACCGGAGATATTACCATGGTGAATCTTTTGACCGGTGAGAGAAAGACCATAGATAGGAGTTAATGCCATATGAGATATTTAACATTTGCATTAGGAAAGGGACGTCTTGCCCATCAGACCTTGGAGCTGTTTGAAAAAATCGGAATTACCTGCGAGGAGATGAAGGACAAAAATTCCCGTAAACTTATTTTTACCAATGAGGAATTGAAGCTTCGCTTCTTTCTATCAAAGGGACCGGATGTACCGACCTATGTAGAGTATGGTGCAGCGGATATTGGCGTTGTAGGTAAGGACACCATCTTAGAGGAAGGAAGAAAGGTTCATGAGGTACTGGACCTTGGCTATGGAAAGTGTCGTATGTGTGTCTGCGGTTATAAGGATGCCATGCCTCTTTTGCAGCACCATGAATTGATTCGTGTGGCTACAAAATATCCCAACATTGCTAAGGATTATTTTTACAATACCAAGCATCAGACCGTGGAGATTATTAAGTTAAATGGTTCCATTGAGCTGGCGCCGATTGTAGGCTTGTCAGAGGTCATTGTTGATATTGTGGAGACAGGCTCTACCTTAAAGGAAAATGGCTTGCAGGTTCTTGAGGAGGTATGCCCACTTTCCGCAAGGATGATCGTAAATCCTGTAAGTATGCGTATGGAATCAGACCGCATCAATGATCTGATAGCCAGACTTAAGACAAAGTTGTAAGAAAGGATCGGATATTCATGAGAATACAGCACTTGAATTCAGAGTCAAAGAAGAATCTTTTGGAGGATCTTTTAAAGAGAAGTCCCAATAATTATGGACAGTATGAAAAAGGTGTGCAGGAGATTTTGTCTCGCGTAAAAGAAGAAAAAGATCAGGCAATTTTTGATTATACAGAAAAATTTGATCATGTAAAAATTGATGCTTCCACCATCAAGGTAACGGAAGAAGAGATTAAAGAAGCCTATGAGAAGGTGGATGAGGAGCTTGTAGGAATCATCCGCAAGGCCCTTGTAAATATTCGGACCTATCATGAGAAGCAAAGGCAGTATAGCTGGTTTGACAGCAAGCCGGATGGAACCATCTTGGGCCAGAAGGTGACCGCCCTTCAGAGGGTCGGAGTTTATGTTCCGGGTGGTAAGGCGGTCTATCCTTCCTCTGTTCTTATGAACATCCTGCCGGCTAAGGTTGCAGGCGTGGAAGAGATTATTATGGTAACCCCTCCGGGAAAAGATGGCAAGGTAACTCCAAATACTCTTGTAGCGGCAAATGAAGCCGGCGCTACGGCTATTTATAAGGTAGGTGGTGCCCAGGCTATTGGAGCCTTGGCTTATGGAACAGAGAGTATTCCAAAGGTAGACAAGATCGTAGGTCCAGGAAATATTTATGTAGCCCTGGCAAAAAAGGCAGTTTACGGCCATGTAAGCATCGATGCCATTGCGGGTCCCAGTGAGATTCTTGTGATCGCTGATGAGACTGCAAATCCAAGATATGTGGCGGCAGACCTCCTCTCCCAGGCAGAGCATGATGAGTTGGCTTCCGCAATTTTAGTAACAACCAGCGATGAATTTGCAAAAAAAGTTTCAGATCAGGTCGATCAGTTCGTGGAAGAACTTTCAAGGAAAGACATTATCAGCAAATCTCTGGACAATTATGGCTATATTTTAGTGGCAGAGGATATGGATGCTGCCATAGAAATTGCCAATGAGATTGCTTCAGAACATTTGGAGATTCAGACTGCGAATCCTTTTGATGTTATGACAAAGATCAGAAATGCAGGAGCTATTTTTATCGGAGAGTACTCCAGTGAGCCTCTGGGAGATTATTTTGCAGGACCTAACCATGTCCTTCCTACCAATGGAACCGCTAAGTTTTTCTCCCCTCTGTCTGTGGATGATTTTATTAAAAAATCCAGCATTATCTCTTATTCCAGAAATGCCCTGGAAGAAATCCATGAGGACATTGAAAAATTTGCAGAGGCAGAGCAGCTTACGGCGCATGCCAATTCTATTCGGGTAAGATTCGAGTAAGATTTGAGTAAACTTCGAATAAGATTTAAGTAAGGGAGGATCCTTAAAATGGAAAGAATAGGGACTTGTAAAAGAAGCACGAAAGAGACAGACATTTCCATAAGCATAAATTTAGATGGAACAGGAAAAAGTGACATTGATACAGGAATCGGCTTTTTTGATCATATGCTTACAGGCTTTGCAAAACATGGACTTTTTGATCTTTCTGTCAATGTTTTGGGAGATCTGGAAGTGGACGCCCACCATACCATTGAAGATACAGGAATTGTATTAGGTCAGGCAATCAGTAAAGCTCTTGGCGACAAGGCGGGTATCAAGCGGTTTGGATATTTTATTCTTCCTATGGATGAGACCCTGGCCTTATGTGCCGTGGACCTTTCAGGAAGGCCCTATTTAAAATTTGATGCCAGCTTCGATGCCCCTATGATGGGGAACATGGATACCCAGATGGTGAAGGAATTTTTCTATGCGGTTTCCTACAGCGCAATGATCAATCTTCATTTAAAGATTATGGATGGTGAGAACGACCACCACAAGACAGAGGCTCTTTTTAAGGCCTTTGGAAAGGCTCTTGACATGGCAACTATGGAAGAGCCAAGAATGACCGGTACCTGGAGTACCAAAGGCAGCCTTTAGGAGGAAGTAATATGGCTATGAACTATAAGAGGCTGATTCCCTGTATGTTTATATCCAATGGAAAGGCAGTAAAATGGTTCGATGATGACACCGTGATTTCTGATGATGTGATCGGACTGGCTAAATCCTATGGGAAACATGGGGCGGATGAGCTTTTAATTCTTGACCTTGCAGCATCTGAGGAGGAGCATGAGCTTCATATTGATCTTATTAAACAGATCAATCGTAAGCTTCATATTCCCACAGCTGTCGGAGGACATATATGTGATCAGGAGGATGTAAAGGCCGCCTTATATACAGGTGCCAAGCGAGTGATCCTGAATTTTTCAAAACCAGAAAATGTATCTCTCATTGCAGACGCCTATAAGCGTTTTGGCAGTGAGAAAATTGCAGTTTTATTATACGATTTTGATGGCTTATTTAAGCATTTAAATACCATCAAACAATATTCCAGTGAGATTATCTTTATGGGGCTCCCGGATATGAATTCGGTGGCAAATGTAACCGATCTTCCTTATGTAGTCATTACAGATTCCGAGGAGGAAGAAGACCTTATGGGAATCTTAAAGGCCAAAGGAGTGAAGGGCATTTCCGGAGCTTATGTCAGTGAACTGGGCCGGAATTTGAAGAAATTCAAAAGAAAGTGTGGCCAGAAAAATATAAAAATGAGTTCCTTTGAGACCAGCATGGAATTCTCCCAGTTTAAATTAAATGATCAGGGTCTGATCCCAGTCATCGTCCAGCACTATATTACCAACGAGATCCTTATGCTGGCCTATATGAACGAAGAGGCTTATTATCATACCATTAAGTCCGGCCGTATGACCTATTACAGCCGCAGCAGACAGCAGCTTTGGATCAAGGGAGAAACCAGCGGCCATTATCAATATGTAAAATCTCTTACCATCGATTGCGATTATGATACCATTTTAGCCAAGGTCGACCAGGTAGGAGCAGCCTGCCATACAGGAAACCCAACTTGTTTCTTTACCCCATTGGCAGGAGAAGACCAGGAGGTTAAAAATCCAAAGAAGATCTTCGAGGCCCTCTATCAGAAGATTGCAGAGGATAAACTGCATCCAAAAGCAGAGTCCTATAATACATTCTTGTTTGAAAAGGGCATTGACAGTATTTTGAAGAAAATGGGTGAGGAAGCAGTGGAGGTTGTTGTAGCGGCGAAAAATCCGGCTGCAGACGAACTGAAATATGAATTGGGAGACCTTCTTTACGATATGATGGTTCTTATGGTAGAAAAGGGAATTACCTGGGAAGATGTCATGAAGGAATTATCCGACCGAACCTAATAGATCGAATTTCATAGGTTGAAATTCATAGGTCGAATTCAATAAATGGAACTAAAAAAAGGAGCAGTAGGAATTAGCCTACCGCTCCTTTTTCTTGTTTTTATATCTCATCTAAAATCTTATGATTCTGCAAGATTTTTATTGGCTGTTGAAAGCATTAATTTAATACGGTTCAACTGGTTTACTTCACTGGCTCCCGGATCAAAGTCGATGGCTACCACATTAGACTGAGGATAGCGTCTTCTTAACTCCTTAATAACACCCTTACCTACAACGTGGTTAGGGAGACATGCAAAAGGCTGTGTACAAACAATATTTGGCACGCCGCCGTGAATTAATTCCAGCATTTCTCCGGTCAGGAACCAACCTTCTCCCGTTTGGTTTCCAAGGGATACAATATCAGAAGCCATCTTTCCAAGCTCTCTGATATCGGTCGGTGGATCGAAATGCTTGCTGTTTTTAAAGGCCTTTGTAGCCGGAGACCGAAACCAGTCCATAAGCTTGATTCCTAAGTTTGCAATCTTAGCCTTGGATTTTGCAAAGCCAAGCTTCTCTACCTTGAAATTCTGATTATAGAAGCTGTAGTAGAGAAAGTCTAAAAGGTCCGGTACGACGGCCTCAGCCCCCTCGTGCTCCAAGAGCTCTACCAGGTAGTTGTTAGCTGCCGGCAGGAACTTTACAAGAATTTCTCCAACGACACCAACTCTTGGCTTCTTAATATCCAGAGTCTCTACATTATCAAAATCATGGATAATATCCTGGCAAAGTCTCTTAAAGCCATATCTTGTAGGATATTTTAGAGAGACAAATTCTTTACAAACCTTTTCCCACTTTTCGTGGAGGGCGTCAACCGTTCCCGGTACGGCTTCATAAGGACGCATGCGGTAAACGCATTTCATGAAAATGTCTCCAAAAACTGCGGCATAGAGACCACGGAGTACCAGACCCGGTGTGATCTTAAAGCCCGGATTACCTTCCAAGCCACTCAGATTAATAGAGATTACCGGAATATGTCCGTAGCCTGCCTTGTGGAGGGCCTTTCGGATAAATCCAATATAGTTGGAAGCACGGCATCCACCGCCGGTCTGGCTGATGATCACGGCGATCTTGTCCGTATCATATCTTCCGGAAAGGATGGCCTCCATAATCTGACCTACAACCATAAGAGATGGATAGCAGGCATCATTATTTACATATTTTAAGCCCACATCTACCGAATGCTTGTTGTCATTGGGAAGGACCTCCAAATGATAGCCGGAAGCATTAAAGGCAGCCTCTAGGATATTAAAGTGGATGGGCGACATCTGCGGGCAAAGGATGGTATAGTCCTTGCGCATTTCCTTGGTAAAAGGAATCTTCTCAATGGCTGCAGACCGTATTTCTCTAGTTTCATTTCTAGACTTTCTTACCCGAAGAGCAGCCAGGAGAGAACGAACACGGATTCTTGCAGCACCTAGGTTGTTGACCTCGTCTATCTTTAAGGTTGTATAAATCTTACCTGAGTTATTTAAAATATCAGCTACCTGGTCGGTAGTAACCGCATCCAGACCGCAGCCAAAGGAATTTAGCTGGATCAGATCAAGAAAATCTACGGTTTTTACATAATTGGCTGCCGCATAGAGACGAGAGTGGTACATCCACTGGTCCATAACATTTAAAGGATGCTCCGCCGGATTTAAATGAGAGATGGAATCCTCTGTTAAAACGGCAATGTTATAGGAGTTGATCATCTCAGGCAGACCATGGTGAATTTCCGGATCAATATGATAAGGACGTCCGGCCAATACAATTCCGTGGTTTCCTGTTTTTTGGAGGAATTCAATGGTTTCCTCCCCTTTTCTTCGCATATCCTCCCTGGCAGAAGCTAACTCAAGCCAAGCTAAATGTACAGCCTCCTTGATCTCTCCCTGAGGAATCTTATATTTCTCGGAAAATGTCTCAATTAAAGCATAGGCTATGGTATCTTCGCTTTCAAAAGAGATAAAAGGATGAATGAAATCAACCTGGCCATTTACAATGGCATCGATATTATTTTTAATATTCTCCGGATAGGAGGTTACAATCGGACAGTTGTAGTGGTTGTTGGCCTCGGAAAATTCCTTTCTCTCATAAGGGATACTGGGATAGAAGATCCGGCGTACATTTTTATTAATGAGCCACTGGACATGTCCGTGGGCAAGCTTGGCAGGATAACACTCGGACTCGCTGGGGATAGACTCGATACCAAGCTCGTAAATCTTTCTGGTAGAAGCAGGAGAGAGGACGACTCTAAATCCTAGCTTGTTGAAAAAGGTAAACCAGAAAGGATAGTTTTCATACATATTTAGAACTCTCGGAATACCAATGCTTCCCCGGGTTGCCTCACTGACATCTAAAGGCTCATAATCAAAATAACGATGCATCTTATAGTCAAAAAGATTTGGAAGCTTATTTTTTGCTTTCTCTTTTCCTAAACCTCGCTCACAACGGTTCCCGGTGATAAATTTACGGCCGCCGCTAAAGTGATTGATGGTAAGACGGCAGTTGTTGGTACATCCACGACATTTGGTCATAGTGGTGGAGTATTCCATGGCTTCGATGGCACTGATCGGTAGCATGGTCGTCTCTTTAGACTCTTGGTAGCGCTCTCTGGCAATTAAAGCTGCACCGAAGGCTCCCATAATACCTGCAATGTCCGGACGTACAGCCTGGCAATTTGCAATCTTCTCAAAGCTTCGAAGAACGGCGTTGTTGTAAAAAGTACCACCCTGAACAACAATATGTTTTCCCAGTTCGGAAGCGTCTGAAACCTTGATAACCTTGAATAAGGCATTCTTGATTACAGAGTAGGCAAGTCCTGCGGAAATGTCAGCCACAGAGGCACCTTCCTTCTGGGCCTGCTTTACCTTAGAATTCATAAATACGGTACAGCGGGTACCAAGATCAATGGGATGCTCTGCAAAAAGAGCCTCCTTTGCGAAATCCTGGACGGTGAAATTAAGAGACTTGGCAAAGGTCTCGATGAAGGAACCGCATCCGGAGGAACAAGCCTCATTTAACTGGACGCTGTCTACGGTTTGGTTCTTGATTTTGATACACTTCATATCCTGGCCACCAATGTCAAGGATACAATCTACGTCCGGCTCAAAGAAGGCAGCCGCATAGTAATGGGCAATAGTCTCTACCTCTCCCTCATCTAAAAGAAGGGCGGCCTTAATCAGGGCCTCGCCGTAGCCGGTAGAGCAGGAGTGGACGATCTCTACGTTTTTAGGCAGTTTAGAGTAAATATCCTTGATCGCGGAAATAGTGGTACCTAAAGGGTCTCCGTCATTATTGTGATAGAAGGAGTATAAAAGGGTACCATCTTGGCCGACCAAGGCTGCTTTGGTGGTGGTGGATCCAGCATCGATTCCCAAAAAGGCCTTGCCGGAATAGGTGCTTAAATCTCCCATAGGAACCTTGTGCTCATCGTGGCGCTTATTAAATTCCTCCCATTCCTCATCATTGGCAAAAAGAGGATCCAGACGATCAACCTCAAACTCCATGGTGATCTTGCCTTCCAGACGCTTTTGCATATCCAGAAGAGACACAGGAGTATCAAGTTTTGAATTAAGGGCAGAACCTATCGCTGCAAATAAATGAGAATTATCCGGAGCAATGGTATGTTCCTCATCTAAGTTTAAAGTTCTTACAAAGGCAGCCTTCAGTTCGGATAAGAAATGTAAAGGTCCACCTAAAAAGGCTACATGTCCTCGGATAGGTTTACCACAGGCCAATCCACTGATGGTCTGATTTACCACAGCCTGGAAAATAGAAGCGGCCAAATCCTCTCTGGAAGCACCGTCATTAATCAAGGGTTGAATATCGGTCTTGGCAAATACACCACATCTGGCAGCGATGGTATAAAGAGCCTGATAATTTTTGGCATATTCATTGAGTCCGGAAGCATCTGTCTGTAACAAAGAAGCCATCTGATCAATGAAGGAACCCGTACCGCCGGCACAAACGCCGTTCATACGCTGTTCGATATTGCCACCTTCAAAATAAATGATTTTGGCATCCTCGCCACCAAGCTCTATGGCTACGTCTGTCTGAGGCGCATAGTCTTGAAGGGCAGTGGAAACAGCAACCACTTCCTGAACAAAAGGGACACCTAAGTGTTTTGCAAGGGTAAGTCCGCCGGAACCGGTGATTACCGGGGAGGCAGTTACTTTTCCCACCTTGGCGATGGCACGCTCCAAAAGGCCGGATAAGGTTTCCTGAATATTTGCAAAATGCCTTTCATAATCGGAAAATACCACCTGTTTTGTATCATCTAACAGGGCGATTTTTACTGTAGTAGAACCAATATCAATGCCTAAAGTATATAAATTTTGATTCATAACAATAACCTCGTTTTCTAAAAAATGTTGATTTCTTCTTATTAATATGTGTTTAAGCAAACATTACATATTATGCGACAAAAGAATTTAAATGTCAATTTTAAAAAGAGAAAGAGTTGTTAAGAAAGCGTAAAGAAAATAAAGAGAAAATATCCTCAATAGGTTTAGAATCATAGATGAAATATTTATAAAGGGACCATGAAATGTCCGTGAATTTCCATAGGGCTAGATTGACAAAGAAAGATCGGCTGGATAAAATAGAAGCAGTTTAGGTCCAAAAAAACGAAGGAGTTTGAAAATATGAACTGGTTAAACAAATTGGAACGAAAGTTTGGAAAGTATGCCATTCCCAATCTTATGGTTTATATCATTATTTTATATGCTGCGGGATTTTTCTTGAGTATCATTAATCCGAACTTTTATTATGAATATTTAAGTCTTAATGCGGCAGCAATCCTAAAAGGGCAGGTATGGAGAATTGTTACCTTTATCATCAATCCTCCGTCTACCAGCTTGATTTTTATTGTATTTGTACTTTATATGTATTATATGCTGGGAATCCAATTGGAACGAGTTTGGGGTGCCTTTAAGTTTAATCTTTACTTTTTTTCCGGTATGCTCTTTGAAGTCATTGCAGCTATCTTAATTTACCTGGTGACCGGTGTGAATCTAACCATGGACACCTGGTACCTCAACATGTCCCTCTTTTTTGCCTTTGCAGCCCTCTATCCGGACTTAGAATTTTTATTATTTATGATTATTCCGATTAAGGCAAAATGGCTGGCGGTGATAGACGGTCTTTATTTCTTGTATGCGATTGTTCAGGCCTTCCTTCCTGCCTACGGAGGAAATGCCCTTTATGGAGTTTACTACAGAGCCAATGCAGTAGCTGCTGTGATTTCTATTTTGAATTTCCTGATCTTCTTTGTTAGCACGAGAAATACTCAAAAGTATAATCCCAAGCAATTTGCAAGAAGGCAGAAGTTTAAAAGGGAGACCAGACAGGCAAGACCCCAGAATACCTATGCGGGAGGGGCCAAACATCGCTGCGCGGTATGCGGCCGGACAGAGCTTGATGATCCCAATCTGGAATTTAGATATTGCTCAAAATGCAATGGAAATTATGAATATTGTCAGGACCATCTCTTTACCCATCAGCATGTAAAATAAAGAGAAACAATTCAAACAAAAGATTAAAAAACATCAAGGAAAGTGATTAAAATCATCACTTTCCTTTTTTGGGGACCTATGATAGACTAGAGAAGTCTTAAAAAAAGACAAGGTTTTTGATGAATATTATTATATTTTAATAGAAAAGAGGATAAAGACATGATGAATTTAAAAAAATATAAGAAACCATATTTTATGCCGCCGGAGATTACTTATGATTGGGTGAAAAAGGAGACCATTACAGAGGCTCCCATCTGGTGCAGCGTAGATCTTAGAGATGGAAATCAGTCCCTGATCGAGCCTATGAGCCTGGATGAGAAATTGGAATTTTTCCAGTTACTGGTAGACATTGGATTTAAGGAAATAGAAGTAGGCTTTCCGGCAGCTTCCGAGACAGAATATCGCTTTATGAGAACCTTGATCGAGAAGAATATGATCCCGGATGATGTTACGGTTCAGGTATTGACTCAGGCGAGAGAGCACATTATTAAGAGAACCTTCGAGGCTGTAAAGGGAGCACCCCATGCAGTGATCCATGTATATAATTCAACATCTGTAGCCCAGAGAGAGCAGGTATTTAAGAAAGATAAAGAACACATTAAGCAGATCGCTATTGATGGTGCTACTCTTTTGAAGCAACTGGCTTCTGAGACCGATGGTAATTTTACCTTTGAGTATAGTCCGGAAAGCTTTTCGGGAACAGAGATCGACTATGCAGTGGAAGTATGTAATGCAGTCTTAGATGTTTGGAAACCAACGGCTGATAATAAAGCCATTATCAATATTCCTACGACCGTTGAGAATGCTATGCCCCATGTATTTGCTACCCAGTTAGAGTATGTACATAAGCATTTGGCTTATAGGGAGAATGTGGTACTGAGTATTCATCCTCACAATGACCGAGGAACCGGAGTGGCTACAGCAGAGCTTGGAGTTTTGGCCGGGGCTGACCGTGTCGAGGGAACCTTGTTCGGAAATGGTGAGCGTACAGGTAATGTGGATGTTGTGACCCTGGGAATGAATATGTATTCCCACGGAGTAGATCCGAAATTGGACTTCTCAGACATGCAAAGGATCCGTGAAACCTATGAAAAACTTACAAGAATGCATGTATATGAGCGTACCCCATATGCCGGAGACCTGGTATTTACAGCCTTCTCCGGATCTCACCAGGATGCCATTGCCAAGGGTATGGCTTGGAGAGAAGAGAAGAATTTGGAGGAGTGGACCGTTCCTTATCTTCCGATTGACCCTCAGGACGTGGGAAGAAAATATGATTCAGACGTTATCCGTATCAATAGTCAGTCCGGAAAGGGTGGCGTAAGCTATATCTTAAATCAGTCCTATGGATTTAATCTTCCGCAGAAAATGCGTGAGGAAGTGGGCTATATGGTTAAGGATGTATCAGATAAGGCCCACAAGGAGCTGACCCCTGATTGGGTATATCAGATCTTCTCAGACCACTATATCAATACAAAATCTGTCTTCCATGTAGATGAATGCCATTTCAAGCAAGTCAATGGAATTACCGCAGAGGTAACTATCTCCCATGACGGAGAAAATCATGTGATCACTGCCATTGGTAATGGACGCTTGGATGCAGTCAGCAATGCTATCAAGCAGTATTTTGGAATTAGCTACGAGCTTTCCTTCTACGAGGAACATTCTCTTACAAAGGGATCCTCTTCCAAGGCGGTAGCCTATGTGGGCGTCTTAAGAGAAGGAAAGATGCAGTGGGGCGTAGGTATTGATGCAGATATTATTAAGGCATCGATAGAGGCCTTGATCGTAGCAGTCAATAAATTAGACGAGCTGGCCAGCAAAGACGGGGTCAAGGATCCTCGTATGATTGAGATTATGAACTATATTCAGGCCAACTATATCGATATTACACTGGATGATCTGGCAGAAAAGTTCTATTTATCAAAGCCTTATCTGTCCAAGTATATTAAGGAAAAATCCGGAATGACCTTTGGTGACCTGGTAAAGAAGATCCGTCTTAAAAAGGCAAGAGCCCTGCTTAAAAGCAGTAATATGACGGTGGAGAATATTGCCTTGACGGTTGGATATCAGAATGTAGAGCATTTTAATCGCCTCTTTAAGAAGGCTTATGAAATGACTCCCATGCAATTTAGAAATCAAAAATAAAAATAAACAATCAGCTTTCAAAAAGCTTGAAAAAAGGAACGGCAAGAAATATGCCGTTCCTTTTTTTGCTCTTGTATAGCTAATGATATTTGGGGGTTACATGAACATATTTGAGGTTCCTACATAGCGGATGCCATCTTCAAATACTCTTTTTCCTCCTAAGGTAACTAATTTTACATCATTGAGGCAGGTAATATCCTTGCTCAGGTCGCCTCCTACAACCAAAAGGTCAGCGTCTAATCCTTCTTTTACAAGGCCACGTTCCTTTTCAACGCCCAGAACCTTGGCTGGATTTGAGGTGGCTGTCTGAATGGCCTGTACCGGTGTGATTCCATATTCTACCATGTATTGAAGCTCTCTTGGCAAAGGAAGGAGAGGAGACTGGTACATGACCATGTCAGTTCCTGCGATTACAGTCACTCCGGTGTCGTAAAATTCCTTAAAATGATCTCTGTAGGCCTTATAAGCAGGCTCGAAGTACTGATAGTCCTTTAATTCTTTTTGCATAACCGGATCATTTACAGGAGCCCCGGCATGTTTTTCCATGCTTTCCTTGCAAATATCATAGAGCAAGGTATAGGCCATAATGGTCGGGGTCCAGGCAATGCCTTTTTCAGCCATCTGTTTTGCGTGATCCAGGGTCATAAAGGTAGCATGTTCGATGGTATCGAAACCGGCATCAATACACATTTGAATTCCGGGATTGGTTCCGGCATGGACACCGCACTTAATACCTCTTCTGTGACACTCGTCTACAGCTGCGTCTAATTCTTCTTGGGTAAGTTCCGGAGTATGCGTTCTGTGGGTGGTAAGCACCTTTACCCATTCGGCCCCGTCCCTTACCTGCTTGCGGATCTCCTTTCGAACCTCCCAAGGGCCGTCTACCTCTTCGACTTCATCCCAGGCATGGCCGCCGGTCATACAGATTCCTGTATCTGTGTGGGTGATATGAGGGATCGTAATAAAGCCTTTTTCGGCTGCTAATTTCAGAGTCTTGCAAACACCGTGGGCGGAGGACATATCTCTTACGGATGTAATGCCTCGCTCAAAAGCAGCCTGGGCATGCTGAAGGGCATACAATTGAATGAGTTTAGGGTCATAGTTAAAGGTGTCCGGTTGAGAATAGTAATATCCCAAATGCACATGCATATCGCAGAGACCCGGAAGAAGGGTTGCATCCTTATAGTCTTTGACCTCTTCTTCAGGAAATTCTGCCATTAATTCTTCTTTGGAGGCAATCTTTTTAATCTTTCCAAATTCATCGGTAACCACTGCCTTGTCAGTGAGTACGGTTTTTCCGTCACCGGTCATTAAATATTTTGCAGCAATAATCATTGTTCGTTTCCCCCTTGTTATGGATCATTGAAAACTTTATGAAAGCACTTATCTGGTTAAATTGCTCGGGTATATTCCTTGAGCCATTCTCTTTCTTCGTCTGTAAGATGTGGGCCGATCTTTTCATATACCTGCTTGTGATAGTCGTTTAACCATTCTCTTTCATCGCGGCTCATTTCCTCAGGATCGATACCGTCTAAATCAATAGGAGCGAAGGTGATGGTTTCGAAATACATAAACTGACCATATTTATTCTTGGTTCCTTTTCTTACGATAAATTCATTTTCGATACGGATACCGAACTCTCCATCCTCATAGATTCCGGGCTCATCGGTCATAACCATGCCTTCCTCTAATTGATGGTGCTCATTCTTGCTAGGTACCACATACCAGCGGAAGCCTGTCGGTGGCTCGTGAATATTTCCGAGATAGCCGACTCCGTGACCGGAACCACACTGGAAGTCTAGATCAAGATCCCAAACCGGGCCGCGAACCAATACATCCAAGTTGTATCCATAGCATCCATAGAGGAATTTTGCTCTGGCAAGCCGCATCATAGAACGAAGAACTGCTGTATAATATTTCTTCATTTTATCGTCGATAGAACCTAAAACAAAGGTTCTTGTAATATCTGTAGAACCTTCAAAGTAGCCGCCGCCGGTGTCATTAAGAAGCATGCCGCCTTCTTTCAACGGAACATCTGTCTCTGGAGAAGGGGAGTAATGCATCATAGCAGCATGATCTGCAAAGGCACAAAGAGGCTCGAAGCTTTCTCTGATATATCCGTCCTGCTCAGCTCTCAGGGACATAATCTTGTCTGCTGCGCTAAGCTCGGTAATGGTCTCCTTGTCGTAATTATTCTTTACCCAATACATGAACTTGGTAATGGCGATACCATCCTTGATATGAGCTTCTTTGATATTTTCAAGCTCAACTTCATTCTTCATAGCCTTCATTAAGATCGAAGGATTGGCTTCCTCCACCAATTTGCAAGGAAGGTTCTTATAAAGCGCATAGTTCATCTTCATAGGATCGATCATTGCCACAGAAGCAGGATCTAATTTCTTGACATCCTCGTAAATGTCATTGTAGGGATGGATATGGACCTTGTCCTTTGCGAGTTCTTCGTGAATCCGATCATCTAATTTGCTGTCATCTACATATAATTCTACGCAGTTGTTTTTGATAATGGCGTAGGAGAGCAGGAGTGGGAAGAAATCTACATCATCTCCACGGATATTTAAGATCCAGCAAATATCGTCTAAGGAAGCAATGACATGAATGTCTGCACCGGCAGCTGCCATTTTCTCGCGAATTCGTGCAAGCTTGGAGGTTGTACTTTCTCCTGTATATTTCTCTTCAAGGAAGAAAGCAGGTTTGGTAGAAAGGGAAGGGCGGTCCTCCCAGATTTCATTGATCAAATCTTCCTCATAATTGATTTTAATTCCCTTGGCAAGAAGGGTGTCTTCAAATTCTTTTCCTTCATCGACAGAAAGTACACGGCCGTCAAAGGCAACACAGCCTCCGGCTTTCACGGTATCTGCAAGATATTCTGTGACAGAAGGAGTGTCTCCTACAAACATCTTCATCAGACGGATGCCGCTGCCTTCAAGTTCGTTGGTAGCCTGGAAGAAATATCTTCCGTCTGTCCATAAGCCGCCATCATCCATGGTGATTACAGCTGTACCGTAGGAGCCGGTGAAGCCTGTAATATACTTTCTTGCCTTGAAGTGTTCCCCTACGTATTCGCTCTGATGAAAATCAGCTGTAGGAACAACATAGGCATCGATGCCTTTCTCAGACATCAGGGATCTTAGTTTTGCAATTCTTTCTGCAACAACAGTCATGATAAAAACCTCCCATTATAAAATTTTTTAAATAAACAAAAGGCTCCCGGATGACCGGAAGCCTTTTTATTACTTCTAAAGAAATGTATTAAAAGTATATTTAGAAATTATCCTTCGATCATTTCATCAAACTTCTTGTTAAATAACATCATAACAGCGCCGCAGGCGAAGATGATAATTGCAACTGCGCCATAAGCTTTGATGAAGTTAAAGTTCTCCAACCAGTTGTAAAGCGGTCCATAAGCCTTACCTGAGAAGAAGATGATCAGTGGCCATACACCAAGTAAAGTACCAAGTAATTTCTTTGGTGAATACTTGTTGATGAATGCATTTCCAAGAGGTGAGAAAATAACCTCTCCCAATGACATAAATACGGATGTTAAAATAATGATCCAGATTCCAACCGGATTTTCTGAGCTACATCCGCAAAGAAGTGCTGCAACTACCATGCAGGCAACACAGAGACCAAGGATCATAATACCGATGGCTGTCTTCTTAAACATACCCCAGTCACCCTGTGGTCTTGCTGCCATCTTTACCCAAATACCTGCAAAGATCGGGCAAAGGATAATACAAAGAATAGCATTCATAGAATCAAACCAAGCAGTTGGCATCTCGAAGGATCCGATAGACCAGTTTGCCCAACCGAAACCGCCCTGAGCTACAGGACCGAATTCGTAGTAAACAGGCATGTAAACCATGTACCAGATCAACCAGAAGATTCCGGAGAATACAGTTACAATAAGAATAGCAGCAACACGTCTCTTCTCCAAAGAAGTAAGTGGAGCATCGCTCTTAGCTTCTACATTCTTGCTCTTATCCTCTGTGCTGATTTCAGCCTTAAATGGCTTCTTACCAACATCTCCAAAGGATCTCATTCCGAAGAGCCACCATGCGCAGTCTACGAACAGAGCAATACCACATACTAAGAACATGGTACGATATCCTGCAGAAAGAGCAAGTAAGCTTAAGAAAGTAGTTCCACAGAAAGAACCGATATTAACAAACATGTACTGAATGTTAAATACGGCATTTAAGGTAGCCTCATCAGCATCCGGGAATAAACCTCCGTTGACACCTGATACATTACCCTTGAAGCATCCTGTACCGATAGCAACAAGGATAATCATAACCCAGAGCATTCCAATGCTATTGGACTTCCAAGCACATAAGTATCCGAGTCCCATAAGGATCTCTCCTATAGGTACCAGAATTCTTGGACTTATCCAACGGTCAGCAATATATCCACCGATAATCGGTGTGATATAAGTGAAGGCAACCAAGTTTGAGTTCATCAAAGCTCCGTCCGCAGAAGTAAGTCCCAGTCCACCGTTTGCTACTGTAGCAACGATGTAAACTGACAATCCCCATTTGGCTGCATAGTAAGCAAGTCTCTCAAATGAGAAAGAAAGACAGCATACATAGAAACCAAATGGCATTTTCTTTTTTGCTTCCATTTCTTTATCCCTCCATATGAAATTTTTTGATTCAAAGAGGATAGCTTTCAGACCCCACAGCCTCAAGCAACTCTTCAAATCCTACGTGAAAAATATATCATAAATTGGACTATGGTACAAGTCTTTATTAAGGAATTATTAAGGAAATAAAGCTGGAATTAAACAATCTAAAAAAGTCTTGTTTTATTTTTATCAATATAAACAATTTTTATAAGCATATGAAAAAAAACATGGGTAATTGTTATGAAAATGACACAAAACAGTTGTGATTTAAACTATCAGGCTATATAATACAAATGGTTTAAAATTTGGTTCATTCTATATTTTAACCATATTTTTGCAGAATAAGGAATTTTGTTATGTGCATCTTGTTGAAACCGCAGAAGCTGCATAATATCCTTATTAATAATGTAATAGAAAATGGAGGACTAGGTTTATGGGCAACATGGCAACAGAAAACGCAGCATGTAACCGTATCGCGGCTTTACTGGATGCAGGAAGCTTTGTTGAAATCGGTGGTGCAGTAACAGCCAGATCTACAGACTTTAATCTGAGCGAGACAAAGACACCTGCTGATGGAGTAATCACAGGATACGGAGTCATCGATGGCAACCTTGTATACGTATACAGTCAGGATGCTACAGTGCTCAAGGGTGCAGTTGGAGAAATGCACGCAAAGAAGATTGCTAATATCTATGATATGGCAATGAAGATGGGCGCACCGGTAATCGGACTTGTAGACTGTGCAGGTCTCAGATTACAGGAGTCTACAGATGCTTTGGAAGCTTTCGGAAGTGTTTACCTTAAGCAGGCGAAGGCATCAGGAGTGATTCCGCAGATTACAGCTATTTTCGGCTCATGCGGCGGCGGACTTTCTGTAATCCCGGGATTAACTGATTTCACATTTATGGAAGAGAAGAGCAAGTTATTTGTAAACTCTCCGAATGCAATTCCCGGTAATACAGAAGCAAAGTGTGATACTGCATCTGCTTCTTATCAGAGCGAGAAGGCAGGTCTTGTCGATGCAGTAGGAACTGAAGAGGATGTTCTGGAGAATATCCGTAGCTTGGTATGTATGTTACCATGCAACAACGAGGAAGATGCTTCTTATGCTGAGTGCGAGGATGATTTAAACCGTGCATGTGCAGAGATCGAGAATGCAGTAGAGGATACAGCAATCGCTCTTTCTCAGATCGCAGATTCCGGTATCTTCTTCGAGACTAAGAAGGATTTTGCCAAGGATATGGTAACCGGATTTATCAAATTAAACGGAATGACTGTAGGTGCGGTAGCAAACCGTTCTAAGGTTTACGATGATGAGGCAAAGCTTGTTGCTGAATTTGACGGATCTTTATCTGCAGACGGAGCTAGAAAGGCAGCTGATTTTGTTGCTTTTTGTGACGCATTTAACATTCCGGTACTTACTCTTACCAATGTAGCAGGATTTGCAGCTTCTGAGTATGATGAGAGCCACCTGGCAAAAGAGGTTGCTAAGATGACTTATGCATTTGCAGAGGCAACTGTTCCGAAGGTTAACGTAATTATCGGTAAGGCATTCGGAAGCGCTTATGTTGCAATGAACAGCAAGTCAACTGGAGCAGACATGGTATATGCTTGGCCAAGCGCCCAGATCGGTATGATGGATGCAAAGCTTGCAGCTAAGATCATGTATGCAGACAAGGATGCAGCTACCATTAATGAGAAGGCAGCTGAATATAAAGAACTTCAGTCTAGCCCATTATCTGCAGCTAGAAGAGGATATGTAGATACTATCGTAGAGCCGGCAGATACTAGAAAATATGTAATCGGTGCTTTTGAGATGTTATTCACAAAGAGAGAAGAGCAACCACTGAAAAAGCATGGAACAGTTTAGTGAGGTGAGGTAGAGTGAAGAGAAAGATTAGCTTAACACTTTGCGTACTTGTTGCATCCCTGGGCCTCACTGCATGTGGTAATAATAGTGAATTGGAATACGACGAGAGTACGCTGGTACAGGCTTCTGACTTTATTATCGAGTATTGCGAATCTTCTGATGAAGCAACTCTTGATCAGATTAAGTCAATGTCTGAATTTAATTTGCAGTTACAATTGACAAATGCCGGACTTCCATATACAACAGACAGCTTTACCGGAGCTATTGATGCCTGGGAGGCAGCTGTTGACGAGTGTGGAGATTATGTAAGCCATGGCGATTATACAGTTACTGCCAGCAATGATGAGGTTACTTTGACAGCTGACGCAGTATTTGCTGACCGCGAAGCTACGATTACATTCATCTATGATGATGATCTTTATCTGGATAGCGTAACCGTAGATGGTGATTATACAACCGGAGAGGTTATGACAAAGGCAGGCTTGAATACCCTTCTCGGAATGGGAACTGTATTTATTGTACTGATCTTTATTTCCTTACTTATTTCCTTATTTAAATATATTCCTGCTATCGAGGCAGCATTTAAGAATAAGGGAAAGAAGGAAG
Organism: Clostridium sp. CAG:343; assembly: GCA_963634745.1. Lineage (GTDB taxonomy): Bacteria > Bacillota > Clostridia > Lachnospirales > Lachnospiraceae > CAKRJP01. The sequence goes on along the minus strand of CAVHCX010000001.1, from coordinate 207,530 downwards.
AACCTAAGAAGACCCAGGCTGCTCCTGCAGAAGTTGCAGTTGAACCTGTGGCAGAAGCAGAAGATGACACAGAACTTGTTGCTGTGATCGCAGCGGCAATTGCAGCGGCTGAAGGTACAACTACAGATGGATTTGTAGTAAGAAGTATCAGACGTCGCCCATCAAATAAGTGGAATTCATAGATCACATTTAGGAGGATTTTTAAAGATGAAAAATTATACGATCACAGTAAATGGTAATGTATATGATGTAACAGTAGAAGAAAACGGAGCAGGAGCAGCTCCTGTAGCAGCACCAAAGGCAGCACCAAAAGCAGCTCCAAAGGCAGCTCCGGCAGCACCTAAGGCGGCAGCAGGCGCTGGCTCTATTGAAGTTAAGGCCGGTGCAGCTGGTAAGGTATTCAAGATCGAAGCAAGTGTTGGACAGAAGGTTGCTAAGGGTGACGCTGTAGTTGTTATCGAGGCAATGAAGATGGAAATCCCGGTTGTTGCACCTGAAGATGGTACAGTAGCAAGCATTGATGTAGCAGTTGGTGACGCTTGTGATGCTGGAGCAGTATTAGCTACATTAAACTAATAGCATCTTTGATGTGTAATAACGACTGGAGGTTATAAAATGGAATATATAACAACGACATTAGGAAACCTCATTCAGCAGACAGCGTTCTTTAGCTTGAGCTGGGGCAACCTGATTATGATCGCAGTTGCATGTTTCTTCTTGTATCTTGCGATCAGACATGGATTTGAGCCTTTACTTCTGGTTCCAATTGCATTCGGTATGTTGTTGGTTAATATCTATCCGGATATTATGCTTAGCTTCGAAGATGCTTCTAACGGAACCGGTGGATTGCTCTACTACTTCTATAAGTTGGATGAGTGGTCAATTCTTCCATCCCTGATTTTCATGGGCGTTGGAGCTATGACTGACTTTGGTCCTTTGATTGCCAATCCAAAGAGTTTCCTTCTTGGTGCGGCAGCGCAGTTTGGTATTTTTGCTGCATATCTTGGAGCTATGATGATGGGATTCTCTGATAAGGCAGCTGCTGCCATCTCTATTATCGGTGGAGCAGATGGTCCTACATCCATCTTCCTTGCAGGAAAATTACAGCAGACAGCCCTTCTTGGACCGATCGCTGTAGCGGCATATTCTTATATGTCTTTGGTACCGATTATTCAGCCACCGATTATGAAATTACTTACAACTGAGAAAGAGCGTAAGATCAAGATGGATCAGCTTAGACCTGTATCTAAGTTGGAGAAGATTCTCTTCCCAATTATCGTAACAATTGTTGTTTGCGTGATCCTTCCTACAACAGCGCCGCTTGTTGGTCTTCTTATGCTTGGTAACCTCTTTAAAGAGTCCGGTGTTGTAAGACAGTTAACAGATACTGCATCTAACGCACTTATGTACATCGTAGTTATTCTTCTTGGTACATCCGTAGGAGCTACTACAAGTGCAGAAGCATTCCTTAATACAGATACTCTTAAAATTGTTGCTCTTGGACTGATTGCATTCTGCTTTGGTACTGCAGCGGGAGTATTATTCGGTAAGTTGATGTGTATTGCAACCGGAGGCAAGGTAAATCCATTGATTGGTTCCGCAGGTGTATCTGCCGTTCCAATGGCAGCCAGAGTATCTCAGAAGGTTGGCGCAGAGGCAGATCCTACCAATTTCCTTTTGATGCATGCTATGGGACCTAACGTAGCGGGAGTTATCGGTACTGCAGTAGCAGCCGGAACATTTATGGCTATCTTTGGAGTAGGTGTTTAAAGTTACATTTGTAGACAGGAGGGCCAAGTAATGGCAGAAATAGAAAAGAAACCAATTAAGATTACAGAAACCGTTTTGCGTGATGCGCATCAGTCTCTGATCGCTACACGTTTAACTACAGAACAGATGCTTCCTATCGTTGATAAGATGGACAAGGTTGGTTATCATTCTGTAGAGTGTTGGGGAGGAGCTACCTTTGATGCTTCTCTTAGATTCTTAAAGGAAGATCCATGGGAGAGACTTCGTAAGTTCCGTGATGGATTTAAGAATACCAAGTTGCAGATGTTATTCCGTGGACAGAATATCCTGGGATATCGTCCATATGCAGATGATGTAGTAGAATATTTCGTACAGAAGTCTGTTGCAAACGGAATTGATATCATCCGTATTTTTGACTGCTTGAACGACCTTCGTAACTTGCAGACAGCTGTTACTGCTGCAAATAAAGAAGGCGCTCATGCACAGGTTGCATTGTCTTATACTCTTGGTGATGCTTATACCACAGAGTACTGGGTAGACAAGGCTAAAAAAGTTCAGGAGATGGGTGCAAACTCTATCTGCTTGAAGGATATGGCAGGTCTTTTACTTCCATACCGTGCAACAGAGTTGATCGGAGCATTGAAGGATGCTGTTGATATCCCGATTCAGCTTCATACCCACTATACTTCAGGTGTTGCTTCTATGACTTACTTAAAGGCAGTAGAGGCTGGTGTTGATGTCATTGATACTGCAATGTCACCATTTGCACTTGGAACTTCTCAGCCGGCAACAGAAGTTATGGTTGAGACCTTTAAGGGAACTCCTTATGATACAGGCTTTGATCAGACCTTATTAGCTGAGATTGCTGATTACTTCAGACCAATCAGAGATGATGCTCTTGATTCAGGACTTCTTAATCCTAAGAATATGGGAGTTAATATTAAGACTCTTCTTTACCAGGTACCTGGCGGAATGTTATCTAACCTTACTTCTCAGCTTGCTGAGCAGGGAGCAGAAGATAAGTTCTATGATGTATTAGAGGAAGTTCCGAAGGTTCGTAAGGATCTTGGTGAACCACCACTTGTAACACCTTCTTCACAGATCGTTGGTACCCAGGCTGTATTTAACGTTCTTATGGGAGAGCGTTATAAGATGGCAACTAAGGAGACTAAGGATATCTTAAGCGGTAAGTATGGTGAGACTGTTAAACCTTTCAACGAGGAGGTTAAGAAGAAAGTATTACCGGCAGATGCTGAGATTATCACATGTCGTCCGGCAGATCTGATTCCGGATGAGTTAGATACTCTTCGCGAGGAATGCTCTCAGTGGATCGAGCAGGATGAGGATGTTCTTTCCTATGCATTGTTCCCACAGGTTGCTACTGATTTCTTCAAATATCGTGAAGCTCAGGAGACTAAGGTGGATCAGACAGTTGCTGATACAGAGAACGGAAGTTATCCTGTATAGTAGAATACAAACAATAATAAAAAGGCATGGCCCTATAAGGGGCTGTGTCTTTTTTTGATAGCTTGGCAGGAAAAGAAGACTTCATCTTGAATTCTGAATAAGCAGGCTATATAATTACCAAGGTGAGATTTCGTAAAAATATGAACAAATTCCGGTTTCCTGCTTGGAGAATTTGTTTTGTGAGATAAAGGAAATAAAAATGAACAATAATAATGAGCTCTTAAAACGAATTGAAGAAAACTATAAAAGCTTCAGCAAGGGCCAAAAAAAACTGGCGGATTTTATTCAGACGGATTATGATAAGGCGGCCTTTCTTACTGCAGCGAAAATGGGTGAGGAAGTCGGGGTCAGTGAATCTACGGTGGTTCGTTTTGCAACAGCCTTAGGTTATGCAGGCTATCCGGAGTTTCAGAAGGCTTTGGGTGAAGTGGTTCGTATGAAGTTAAACTCCATACAGCGTATGGAGGTGACCTATGGTAGGATCAGTAGGGGGGAGATTCTTACCTCCGTGCTCCAGTCGGATATTGATAAGATCAAGCAGACCATGCAGAGTATTGATCATGAGAATTTTGATATGGCGGTAGATACCATATTAAATGCGAGAAAAATATATATCATAGGAATCAGAAGCTGTGCGCCCTTGGCGAATTTTTTGGCTTTTTATTTAAATATGATAAGAGATAACGTGATTCCTGTAAGCACCAACAGCGCCAGTGAGATTTTTGAACAGCTCATTCGTATCGGTGAGGAGGATGTCATTATTGGAATTAGTTTCCCTAGATATTCCATGAGAACATTGAAAGCCTTGGAGTTTGCAAGTAACCGTAAGGCGAAAGTCATTACCCTCACAGACAGTGTCCATTCTCCGATGACCATTTATTCTTCCTGTAATCTGATCGCAAGAAGTGACATGGCATCTATTGTAGATTCCCTGGTAGCTCCCCTTAGCGTGATCAATGCCTTGGTGGTGGCTCTTTGCATGAAGCGCCAGGATGAAGTGGTGGAAACCTTGGAGAGCATGGAAGAAATCTGGGATGAATACCAGGTCTATAGTAAGGATGAACTGGATATGGTAAAAGATAAAGTAGAGTTGACATAAGGATAGGTGTATGAGTAAAGTACTGGTGGTTGGAGGCGGGGCCTCCGGAATGTTTGCGGCTATATGGGCGGCAAGAAGTGGACATGAAGTATCTATTTACGAAAAGAATGATCGCTTGGGACGAAAGCTTTTTATTACAGGCAAGGGACGTTGTAATATTACAAATGCCTGTGAAGACATAGAGGTCTTGTTTCAATCGGTTCTGTCAAATCCCAAATTTCTTTATAGTGGATTTTATGGATTTACCAATCAGGATGCTATTGCCTTTTTTGAGGAATTAGGAGTCCGCACTAAAATAGAGCGGGGAGACAGGGTCTTTCCGGTATCCGACCATTCATCGGATGTGATTCGAGGGATGGAGAGGGAATTGAAGCGCCTGGGCGTGGAGATCCATTTACAGACAAGGGTTAAATCCATCGAGGCAAAAGAGGATAAATTCCAGGCAATTTGTTTGGAAGATGGTCAAAGAATAGAAGGGGACGCCTGCATTGTGGCAACGGGAGGCTTGTCCTATCCTATTACAGGATCTACGGGGGATGGACTGAAGTTTGCGAGGGACTTAAACTTGCAGACGACAGACTGTCTGCCGGCCCTAGTGCCCATGACTACAGAGGAAGCCTGGGTTCCGAAACTACAAGGCCTTTCCCTTCGGAATGTAAATGTCCAGATTTTTGATGGGAAGAAGAAACTTTATGATGAATTTGGGGAAATGCTTTTTACTCATTACGGCGTCAGCGGTCCTTTGATCCTAAGCGCCAGCAGTTATGTGGGAAAGAAATTAAAGGATCATCCTTTGAAACTTGTGATTGATCTGAAACCGGCTCTTACGGTAGAACAATTGGACCGCCGCCTGCTTCGGGAATTTGAAGAAAATCAGAACAAACAATTTCATAATTCTATCGGAGGCTTATTCCCCTCAAAATTGGTGCCGGTGATGTTAGAGCTTAGTGAAATTGACCCTTACAAGAAGGTAAATATTATTTCAAGGGAAGAACGCCAGAAATTTGTGCATTTGATCAAGCATTTGGAGATTAGCCTAAGTGGGCTTCGAGATTACAATGAGGCTATTATTACAAAGGGTGGAGTAAAGGTGAAGGAGATTGATCCGGGGACCATGGAATCTAAAAAGGTTCCGGGACTTTATTTTGTGGGAGAAGTATTGGACCTTGATGCCTTGACCGGAGGCTTTAACCTTCAGATTGCCTGGTCCACAGCTTATGCAGCAGGAATCAGTATTCCTTAATAAAGCATAAAAACAGGATCTATGTCATTTGGGAGAGATAAGATGGATTGGAAATATAAAGTAGAATATGTAGAATCAGAAGAAAGCATTGCAGATATGTTTAAGATTCATAAGATTCGAGAGTTAAACCTGTCTGTAAAGGTGCTTCCGGCCTGTTTGTTGATCTTGGGCCTATATGTGAGCTGGCGGGCCGGCTATGCCACCGGAAAGCAGGGCAATATCTTTGCCTTTTGGGGCGGCTTCCTCCTTGTGGCAGTCCTTATGTTTGCCTTGGGAGAATTCTATCGAAGATATTTCGGAACCTCCGGAAACATTGCCCTAGCCAAGCAGAAGGCCCAGGAAATTTATGCTAAGCGCAGAAAATTAGGAGAGGTTCGGGTGGAATTTCGTTTCTATGAGGACTACCTAGAGTCTCGATCAAAGATGGACAATGTGAAAGCCTATTATGTAAATGTTCGGTCCATGTTTGAGATAAAGGATATGATCGCCTTTACAGTCCTTACAGAGAATAATCAAAAGCAGCTTTATGGGATCCCCAAGGATGCTTTCAAACGTTATAATATAAATCTGGAAGAAATGAAGGCTTGGATGGAAGAAAAATGCACCAGTGCAAAGAAGGGTTTTATTGCTCTGGATTGCTGATGGGAAGAAGGAGGAAGTTAGATTATGGGTTATAATATTGCCATTGACGGACCGGCAGGAGCAGGAAAAAGTACCATCGCGAAACTGGTGGCAAAAGAAAAGGGATATATATATGTAGATACAGGAGCCATGTATCGGGGCTTGTCGATTTATTTTCTGGATCAGAATCTTCATGAGGAGGATGTAGATCAGATCATCGAAGCTTGCAAATCGGTGGATGTAACCATCTGCTATGAGGATGGAAAACAGCAGGTTCTTGTAAATGGAGAGAATGTAACAGCAAGACTTCGTCAGGAAGCAGTGGGAAATATGGCTTCCAAAATTTCAGCCATCCCTGAGGTCAGACAGGCCCTCTTAGAACTCCAGCGAAATCTTGCAAAGACCAGCGATGTGATTATGGATGGACGTGATATTGGGACTTGCATTTTGCCCAAAGCGGATTTAAAGATTTATCTCACGGCCAGTTCCCTGACACGGGCTAAGAGAAGATATCAGGAATTGACAGAAAAAGGCATTTCCTGTGATCTAAAGGAAATTGAGGAAGATATTAAGGCCAGAGATCTTCGGGATATGACAAGAAAAGTGGCACCCTTGAAACAGGCGGAGGATGCTATTTTAATAGACAGTTCAGACATGACCATCGAGGAAGTGGTAGAGAAGATTATAAGCTATTGCAAATAAAAGTGAGGAAAATTACATGGAAGTGATTCTTGCAAAAACAGCCGGATTTTGTTTTGGAGTAAAAAGAGCGGTTGATACAGTTTATCAGCAGATCGAAGAAAATCCCGACAAAAAAATATACACCTACGGTCCCATTATTCACAACGATGAGGTGATCAAAGATTTAGAATCAAAAGGGGTGTCAGTAATCCGCTCGGATGAGGAGCTTGATGATTTAAGCCAAGGGATTGTTGTAATCCGGTCCCATGGCGTTCAGAAGTCTGTCTGCCGGAAGCTTGAAGAAAAGGGCCTTACATCCGTGGATGCCACCTGTCCCTTTGTAAAAAAAATTCATGGTATCGTTCAGAGAGAAAGTAAGGCGGGTTCCTATATTTTGATTATAGGAAATGAGGAGCATCCGGAGGTCCAGGGAATTATCGGTTGGTCAGCCCATAAGGATGTGACGGTTGTGCGCACTGCAGAGGAGGCAGAAGCCTTTGTTTTGCCGGATTCTACAAGAAAAATTTGCATCGTTTCACAGACTACATTTAATTATAATAAATTTCAAGAATTAGTTGAAATAATTTCTAAAAAGGGTTATGATATACTTGTTTTAAATACGATTTGCAATGCAACAAAAGAGCGCCAGGAAGAGGCGAAAGACATTGCAGATAGAGTGGATGCTATGATCGTTATCGGTGATAAACACAGCTCCAATACTCAGAAGTTATTTGAAATCTGTAGAAATGCATGTTTGAATACGTACTATATACAGACACTTGACGATTTGGATTCGAATCAATTAAGGTCCGTGGAAACAGTAGGTATCACAGCAGGGGCGTCCACGCCCAAGAATATAATTGAGGAGGTTCAAAGAGAATGTCAGAATTAACTTTTGAACAGATGTTGGAAGAGTCTTTAAAGACAATAAGAAATGGAGAAGTGGTAGATGGTACAGTCATCGACGTTAAGCCGGACGAGATCATCTTAAATATAGGCTACAAGGCTGACGGTATCATTACCCGCAATGAGTACTCAAACGAGTCCGGATTGGATCTTACAACAGTCGTTTCTGTTGGAGATGAGATGAAGGCTAAGGTACTTAAGGTCAATGATGGAGACGGACAGGTTCTCTTGACATACAAGAGACTTGTAGCAGAGAAGGGTAATGAGAGATTAAAAGAAGCTTTCGAGAACCAGGAAGTATTGAAGGCTACAGTTACTCAGATCCTTGGAGGCGGACTTGGTGTTACAGTTGAGGGTGCAAGAGTATTCATCCCGGCTAGCCTTGTTTCTGATTCCTATGAGAAGGATCTTAGCAAGTACAAAGATCAGGAGATCGAATTCGTAATTACTGAGTTCAATCCTAGAAGAAACCGCGTGATCGGTGATAGAAAGCAGCTTATGCTTGCAGAGAGAGCACAGAAGCAGGAAGAGCTTCTTGCAAGAATTCAGGTTGGCGACAGAGTGAAGGGTGTTGTTAAAAACGTTACAGACTTTGGTGCATTCGTTGACCTTGGCGGAGTTGATGGACTTCTTCATATCTCTGAGATGTCTTGGGGACGTGTTGAGAATCCTAAGAAGGTATTCCAGGTTGGAACAGAGCTTGAAGTTATGATCAAGGATATCCGTGATACTAAGATCGCGCTCAGCCTGAAGTTCCCAGAGTCTAATCCATGGGCAAATGCAGAGGAGAACTATGCAGTAGGTACTATTATTACAGGTAAAGTTGCAAGAATGACAGACTTTGGTGCATTCGTTGAGCTTGCTCCTGGAGTAGATGCATTGCTTCATGTTTCTCAGATTTCAAGAGATCATGTAGACAAGCCATCCGATGTATTATCTGTAGGACAGGAGATTTCAGCAAAGGTTGTAGATCTTAGTGTAGCAGATAAGAAGATCAGCTTGAGCATGAAGGCATTAGAGCCTGTAGAGGAAGCTTCAGAAGAAGCTTATGAGGATGCTGAGTAATTTGTATTCTTTAATTCTATAGAGATTTATAACAAACGCGTTTATGAATAGCATAGACGCGTTTTTTTGATGGAATTCTACTTGTTATTTTTTAGACATAGCATGCTATTTCTTTGTTAAAAAACAATATTTTGCATAGAAAAGTGTATATATTCAAAAACAATTTATACATATTATATAAAAATTTGCAATAACTTTGTATATATGCTTTAATAATAGACATAGTCTACTGATTGATAATGGTAAGATACTATGTAGCTTGATAGGATCTATAATGATGTTAGGAGTAAAGGGCCGAAACTCAAAGATGATTTTTCGGGAGAGTTTCTTTATTGTCTGATTTTTAACTACTAACGTCATACTATATAGATATTAAAAAGAGAGGAAGGGATGAAACAATGGCATTGTTGACATTTAAAGGTGGAATCCATCCGAATGATGGAAAAGACCTGGCGAAAGACAAAGCAATCGTGCCCCTGAAACCAAAGGGGGATCTGGTGTATTTATGTTCTCAGCATATTGGTGCGCCGGCAAAGCCTATTGTGGCTGTGGGAGATCGTGTCTTAAAAGGCCAAAAAATCGCAGAAGCAGGAGGCTTTGTATCGGCTCCGATTTATGCTTCTGTATCAGGTACAGTTAAAAAAATTGAGCCTCATTTAAATCCTGCAGGCGGAACCGTCCAGGGAATCGTTGTTGAAAATGACAACTTATATGAGGAAGTCACTTATCCTAAGGCAAAGCCTTTGGAGGATTTGACAAAAGAAGAAATCCTTGAGATTATCGGCGAGGCCGGAGTGGTTGGTATGGGAGGAGCAGGTTTCCCAACCAAGGTAAAATTATCTCCAAAAGAGCCGGACAAGATTGATTACATCATTGCCAACTGCGCAGAATGTGAGCCTTACATTACAGCAGATTATCGAAGAATGTTGGAGACTCCGGAAAAGTTAGTGGAAGGTATGAGAATTGTCCTTCGATTATTTGATAATGCAAAGGGAATTTTCGGTGTAGAAGATAACAAGCCGGATTGTATTGCAAAATTAAAAGACCTTACCAAGGATGAGCCTCGTATGGAAGTACTTGCTCTTAAGACCAAGTATCCACAGGGTGGTGAGCGTCAGTTGATCTATGCAACAACAGGAAGAGCCATTAATTCTTCCATGCTGCCGGCAGATGCTGGATGTGTGGTAGATAATGTAGAGACACTTATTAGCATTTCCAGGGCAGTAATGGAGAGAAAGCCATGCTTTGAAAGAGTGCTGACAGTAAGTGGAGATGCAGTAAATGAAACCGGAAACTTCTTAGTGCCGATTGGAATGAATCAAGAAGAAATTATTGAGGCAGTAGGTGGATTTAAAGTAGATCCTGAGAAAGTTATTTCCGGTGGACCTATGATGGGATTTTCTATGTTTACTTTAGACGTTCCTGTAACTAAGACATCTTCATCTATTTTATGTTTAACCAAGGACCAGGTTTCCGAGATGAAACCAAGTGCCTGCATCAACTGCGGACGATGCGTTGGAGTCTGTCCGAGCCGCTTGATTCCTTCAAGACTTGCAGATTATGCAGAGCGTGGTGACCAGGAGAGCTTCACAAAATGTGAAGGTATGGAATGTATGGAGTGTGGTTCCTGCAGTTTCGTATGTCCTGCAAAGAGACAGTTGAAACAGGCTATCGGTTCAATGAGAAAGATGGTCCTGGCAAGTCGTAGAAAAAAATAAAGAGGTGATCAAAGGTGAATGAATTGAAATTAAAAATGTCGTCATCCCCTCATATCCGCTCTGAGATTACTACAAATAAGATCATGCTTTATGTAGTGATTGCTTTGCTTCCGGCGAGTGCTTTCGGAGTTTGGAATTTTGGGATCCATGCCCTTTTGATGTTGCTTAGTACAACAGTAGCGGCAGTATTGACAGAATATATTTATGAAAAATTAATGCACAAACCAATCACCGTTGGTGATTTGAGTGCAGTGGTAACTGGTTTATTAATTGGTATGAACATGCCGGCAAGTGCCCCTCTTTGGATGGGAGCCTTGGGTAGTGTGTTTGGTATCCTGATCGTAAAACAGTTATTTGGTGGCCTAGGACAAAACTTTATGAATCCGGCTCTTGGAGCTAGATGTTTCCTTTTGATTTCTTTTGCCAGCCAAATGACAAACTTTGCATATGACGGAGTTTCAGGAGCTACACCACTGGCTAGTCTTAAGGCCGGTGAGACCGTTGATACTATGAGAATGTTTCTTGGAACCATTCCGGGAACCATCGGTGAGACCTCTGTCATTGCAATTTTGATCGGAGCTGTCTTCCTTCTTGCTATGGGAGTGATCGATCTTCGAATCCCCGGAACCTACCTTGTTACCTTCGTAATCTTTGTAGGACTTTTTGGACATTTCCAGAATTCTTCTGTAGGATTTTTTGATCCTCAGTATATTGCTGCGCACCTTTGCGGTGGTGGTATTATGCTGGGTGCTTGGTTTATGGCCACAGATTATGTAACTTCTCCGATTACGAAAAAAGGACAGATTGTATATGGTATTTTATTAGGTGTCCTGACCGGACTCTTCCGCCTCTTTGGAGGATCTGCAGAGGGAGTTTCCTATGCTATCATTATTAGCAACTTGCTGGTACCATTGATCGAGAAGGCAACTCTTCCAAAACCATTTGGCAAAGGAGGGGAAAAATAATGAATAAAATTATAAAAAATACAATGATCCTTACAGCCATTACCTTGGTTTCAGGACTCCTTTTGGGTGGTGTCTATGAGGTGACAAAGGCTCCGATTGCCGCAGCAAATGAAAAGGCAAAGAAGGAAGCTTGGCAGGCTGTTTTTCCGGAAGCAGATTTAAGTGATTTTGAATCTCTGGACGTAGACGAATCTATTTCTTCTTCTGTGGCAGAAAGCCTGGATGAAAAAGTAGTAGTTGATGAGGTTTGCCAGGTTGGTGATTTGGGATATGTTATTACCACTACTGATTCTGAAGGTTACGGTGGTGATATTCAGGTGACCGTAGGAATTGCCAAAGATGGAAGCATTACAGGAATCTCTATTCTCTCTATCAGCGAGACTGCAGGTCTTGGAATGAAAGCCAAAGAAGCAAGCTTTTATGAGCAGTATGTAGGGGAAGCTACCGATGGATTTTACGTTTCCAAGGATGGTGGCGATGGAACAGCCATTGACGCGATCAGCGGAGCTACCATTACATCCAGAGCTATGACCGGTGCTGTAAATGAAGCCCTTGGATATTTTAAAGAAGCATTTTAGGAGGTAGAGAAAATGAATGTATGTTTAGAACGGTTACATAATGGTCTCATTAAAGAGAACCCTACCTTTGTATTGATGCTTGGAATGTGTCCTACATTGGCGGTTACAACAGCAGCTATCAATGGTCTGGGTATGGGTCTTTCAACAACAGTCGTATTGGTATTATCAAACATGTTAATATCAATGCTTAGAAATATTATTCCGGATTCTGTGAGAATGCCGGCCTTTATCGTAGTAGTTGCATCCTTCGTAACAATCGTACAATTTTTGCTGGAAGGATTTATGCCAAGCTTGTACAGTGCTTTGGGATTATATATTCCTTTGATCGTAGTTAACTGTATCATCCTTGGACGTGCAGAAAGCTACGCTTCAAAAAATCCGGTACTCCCTTCCATTTTCGATGGACTTGGTATGGGCCTTGGATTTACTTGTGGACTTACTGCGATTGCGATTGTTCGAGAGTTTATCGGAACAGGAGCAATCTTTGGTGTACAGATCCTTCCTTTGGCAGATAGCCAGACTGGAACGATCGGATATACACCGATTACTATTTTTATCCTGGCACCGGGAGCCTTCCTTGTATTGTCCGGATTAGTTGCATTACAGAATCGAATTAAGAGAAAAGCGGCTGAAAAAAATGCTGCTGCAAATTAAGAATAGGAGGAATTTATAAATGAAAGAATTATTACTTTTAGCAATAGGTTCCGCTATTGTTAATAATGTGGTACTTAGCCAGTTCCTTGGTATCTGTCCTTTCTTAGGTGTATCTAAGAAGGTAGAAACTGCTACTGGTATGGGGGGTGCGGTTATTTTCGTTATCAGTATCTCATCCTTTTTCACAGGACTGATCTACAAATTTATTCTGGTTCCTTTGGGATTTGAATACTTACAGACGATTGTATTTATTCTCTTTATCGCAGCCTTAGTACAGTTTGTAGAAATGTTTTTAAAGAAGTCCATGCCATCTCTTTATAATGCACTTGGTGTTTATCTACCTCTTATTACCACAAACTGTGCGGTATTGGGTGTTGCTCTTACAAATGTTCAGAAAGACTATAGCATTTTGCAGGGTGTAATAAACGGTGTCGGAACTTCTGTAGGATTTGCCATTGCCATCACTATTATGGCAGGTATTCGTGAGAAAATTGAGTTCAATGACGTTCCGGAATCCTTTCAGGGAACTCCAATCGTCTTGATTACAGCATCTTTGATGTCCATTGCATTCTTTGGATTTTCAGGATTGATTTAGGAGGAAGAAATATATGATTACAGGAATTATAATTGCGGCCGTAGTTGTAGGCGGCACTGGATTGTTTATAGGAATCTTCCTTGGAGTAGCCGGACAGAAATTTGCAGTTGAAGTGGATGAAAGAGAGGAAGCAATCCTTGAAGTCCTTCCCGGAAACAACTGCGGAGGTTGTGGTTATGCCGGATGTTCCGGTGTTGCGGCAGCCATTGTAAAGGGAGAAGCTGCCGTAAATGCCTGTCCGGTAGGTGGCGCCCCGGTAGCTGATAAGATCGCTTCTATTATGGGTGTAGAAGCCGGCGAGGAAGAGCACTTGGTGGCTTTTGTAAAATGTGCAGGTAACTGTGACGTGGCAAAGCAGGAATATGAATATGAAGGTATTCATGATTGTACCTTTGTAAATATGATGCAGGATGCCGGCCCTAAGGGATGTAACTATGGATGTTTGGGCGAGGGATCTTGTGTAAAGGCCTGTCCGTTCGATGCGATCCATATTGAAAATGGAGTTGCAGTCGTAGATAAGGAAGCTTGTAAGGCCTGCGGAAAGTGCGTAGCTATCTGTCCGAAACATTTGATCGAACTTATTCCATATAAACAAAAATGTATGGTACAGTGTAGTTCAAAGGATCTTGGAAAAGATGTAATGAAGAACTGTTCTGTAGGTTGTATTGGCTGTGGAATCTGTGCTAAGAACTGCCACTTTGAGGCTGTTACAGTAGAAGACCACCTGGCTCATATTGATGTGTCACGTTGTAAGAATTGTACCTTGTGTGCACAGAAATGTCCGAAGAAGATTATTACTCCAAAGATGGAGCCTAAAAAGGACCTTAAGAAAGAAGCATAGAAAGCTTTAAAAGAAGTATAGAAGACTTTATTAGAAAGCAGGGGAACCTCCGAATCGAACATAAATTCGAACATGAGGTTGCCTTGCTTTTTTTCATGTGTTAGAATGTAGCATAGTAACTTGAAAGGAAGCCCTATGATCCTTGGATTAAAGAAAAAAGATTTTTTGCTAATAATAGTAGTACTTGTAGTTGCCTTGGGATTTTATCTCTTTCAGGAATGGGGGAGGAAGAGTTCTGATAATCAAGTAGTTGTTATGGTGAACGGAGAGATTTTTGGAACCTATGATCTTGACGATGATCAGACGGTCTCTATAAACAATGGGTCCAATATTTTAAAGATTGAGGATCAGAAAGCTAAAATGAGCCAGGCAGATTGCCCGGATAAGCTTTGTGTGCATCAAAGAGCTATCTCAAAAACAAATGAGTCAATTATATGCCTGCCCAATAAAGTAGTGGTTAAAATTACAGCTCAGGATCAGACAAAAGATTCAAAGGATAAAGACTCAGAAGATATTGATACCGTAGCCAGATAGGAAGAAAGGAAATCAAAGGATGAAAAATCGTGTTGCATATTTTGGGGTTTTTACAGCTCTGGCCTTGATTTTTAGTTACGTTGAGACTTTGATCCCCTTTGATTTTGGAATTCCCGGAGTTAAACTTGGACTGGCTAATTTGATCATTGTCTTTGCTCTTTATAAGATGGACCTTAAGGATGTATATCTTCTTTCAATCGTTCGTGTCCTTCTTTCCGGTTTCCTATTTGGTAATTATTTTAGTATTGTATATAGCCTGGCGGGAGGCTTGCTAAGTTTGTCAGTTATGGCCTTTTTAAAACATAGAGAAGGCTATAGTATTATGGGAATCAGTATGGCAGGTGGAGTCTTTCACAATGTCGGACAGATTCTTGTGGCCATGCTTCTTGTAGAGACCTTTAGTGTTAGTTACTATTTTCCGGTACTTTTAGTGGCAGGGCTTGCCACAGGAGCCTTGATCGGACTGGTGGCCGGAGAGGTCCTAAAGCGGCTGACCTTTCTTTTTTTGGAATCCTAGTTGGGAATCCTATAGAAAATAATAGAGATATAATAGAAATATAGGGGTATAGATATATGATTTCTTTTTTAAGAGGAAGCATTTCGTGGGTGGAAGAAGAAAAAGTAGTTTTGGACGTGGGAGGCGTAGGATACGGTATCTTTATGTCCGGAAGGGCGCTGGCTGGCTTGCCGGCTAATGGTACAGAGGTCCTGATCTATACCTATCTAAGTGTCAGAGAAGATGCCATGCAGCTTTATGGATTTTTATCAAAGGATGAGCTGGCGGTTTTTAAGCTGGCTATTACAGTCAGTGGAATTGGCCCAAAGGGGGCCTTGGGAATTCTTACGACCCTGTCTCCGGATGATCTTCGATTTGCTGTGGCTTCTAAGGATGTGAAAGCTATCAGTAAAGCTCCCGGAATTGGGAAAAAGACAGCTGAAAAATTAATTGTCGAGCTAAAGGATAAGCTTAAATTAGAAGATGCCCTGGAGCATGCAGACGGATCAAATCCCGGATCTGCAGCGACAGGAACCTCCGGTCTGATTTCCAGTATTCAGGGAGAAGCGGTGGAGGCCCTCTGTGCTCTGGGCTATGGCAATACCGAAGCTCTTAAGGCTGTAAGACAGGTAGAAGTAGGAGAAGATACGACCGTGGAAGAAGTCTTAAAACTTTCGTTAAAATTTATGACACGATAATCGGTCGGGGGATTGATTACAGAGGATACTATGAGCAAACGAATTATTACCACAGAGAATCTGGAAGAAGATATTAAAATTGAAAATCACTTAAGACCCCAATACCTGGAGGATTATATCGGACAGGAAAGAGCCAAGGAGACTTTGAAGATTTATATCGAGGCTGCCAAGGCAAGGGGAGAAGCCCTAGATCATGTGCTCTTTTATGGGCCTCCGGGACTTGGGAAAACTACCTTGGCCGGAATTATTGCCAATGAAATGAATGTAAATCTTAAGATCACCTCCGGCCCGGCTATAGAAAAACCCGGCGAGATGGCTGCTATTTTAAATAATCTTCAGGAGAATGATGTACTTTTTGTAGATGAGATTCACAGATTGAATCGTCAGGTGGAGGAAGTACTTTATCCTGCTATGGAGGATTATGCCATTGATATTATGATTGGAAAGGGGGCCAGCGCAAGGTCTATAAGATTGGACCTTCCTAAGTTCACCTTGGTGGGAGCCACTACCAGGGCAGGAATGTTGACAGCTCCCCTAAGAGACCGCTTTGGAGTAGTCAATCGTCTGGAATTTTATACGGTAGATGAATTAAAGACCATTATCCTAAGGTCAGCAAAGGTGCTGGATGTGGGAATTGACGAGGCAGGTGCCATTGCCATGGCAAGAAGGTCCAGGGGAACGCCAAGACTTGCCAATCGATTGTTAAAGCGAGTGCGAGATTTTGCCCAGGTCCGCTATGACGGTTATATTACAGAAGAAGTAGCCAATGGAGCCCTGGATATTTTGGATGTAGATAAGGAAGGCCTGGATCAGACGGACCGGGGTATGCTTCTTGCTATGATCGAAAGATTTTCCGGAGGACCAGTGGGACTTGAGACCCTGGCAGCTTCGATCGGAGAGGATGCCGGAACTGTAGAGGATGTCTACGAACCCTTCCTTCTAAAGAATGGCTTTATACAAAGGACACCGAGAGGCCGTATTGTTACGGACAAGGCCTATATCCATTTGGGAATTTCCAGGGAAAATTAAATAAAACAGTTGGTTTTTGTCCTTTATTAGTTTATAATAAAAAAAGATTATGGAATGTTCGAGGAGGCTTATATGGCATCATCAAAAAATTTTACAGAAGTTTTAATCGGTGGGAAGGTGTTCACTTTAAGTGGTTTTGAAAGTGAAGAATATCTCCAGAAGGTGTCTACCTACCTGAACCATAAGCTGGACGAGTGTGGCAACAACGATGGATATCGTAAGCAGAATGCAGAGACCAGAAGCATTTTGTTAGCCCTTAATATTGCGGATGATTATTTTAAGGCGAAGAAGCAGGGCGGAAGCTTGGAGCAGGACATCGAAGTGAAGGACAAGGAGATGTACGAGCTCAAGCACGAGTTGATTTCTGTGCAGATCAAGTTGGAGAATGCGGAATCAGCTATGGATAAGCTTAAGGAAGAGAACAAGGCTCTTCAGATGAAGATTGTTCAGCTGGAAACAGAGATTAAGAATAGCGAAGAAAAGTAATTTTGCAGGCTGTCAATGACAGCCTGTTTTACGTTATGCACATTAGATGAATAAGGGACGGAAAGGAAATTAGATGAGGCAGATAGAAGTTTTGGCACCGGCAGGTTCCATGGAATGTCTGAAAGCCGCTGTTTTGGCAGGGGCAGATGCAGTATATCTTGGGGGTTCTATGTTTGGAGCGAGGGCCTATGCCAAGAATCTTACAGAAGAAGAAATGTTGGAAGCCATCGACTATGTTCATATTCATGGCAGAAAATTATATATGACAGTAAATACCTTGCTAAAGGATACAGAGCTTAACAAGCTGTATGATTTTCTGAATCCCTATTATAAGCAAGGATTGGATGGAGTAATCGTGCAGGATATGGGTGTGGTTTCTTATCTAAGAAGGCAATTTCCGGATCTTCCGGTGCATGCCAGTACCCAGATGACCATTACCGGTTCTTACGGAGCCAACCTTATGAAAGACCAGGGGCTTACAAGAGTGGTACCTGCCAGGGAACTTTCCTTGGAGGAGGTTCGAAAGATCAAAGAGGAAACCGGCCTGGAAGTAGAGTGTTTTGTACACGGGGCCATGTGCTATTGCTATTCCGGCCAGTGCTTGCTTAGCAGTATGATCGGGGGTCGCAGTGGTAACAGGGGCCAGTGTGCGCAGCCTTGTAGGTTACCTTATGCGGTGGCTGATGGCAAGCCTATGGATCTTATGAGCTTAAAAGACATGTGTACTATCAAGCTGATTCCGGAACTTATAGAGGCAGGGGTTGATTCCTTTAAAATTGAAGGCCGTATGAAACAGCCGGACTATGTTTATACGGTGGCCCGTATGTATCGAAAATATGTCGATCTTTATTTAAAAAATGGTAGAGACCATTTTAAAGTGTCAGAAGAAGATCTTGGAAAATTAGAGTCAGCCTATAAAAGAAGAGGTTATACGGAGGGCTATTATAAACAGCATAATGGCAAACAGATGATTTCTCTGAGACGACCGGAACAGAGGGAAGAGGCTCTTGTGCTTCCTGATGAAAAATGTCAGGAGAAAATTACCGGGAAGCTGCTCTTAAAGAAGGGACAAAAAGCGAAGTTTTACTTAAAGTGCCGGGAGTTTGAAGCTTTTGCGGAGGGACCAGTCTGTCAAACGGCTATGAAACAGCCTTTAGATCAAGAGCGAGTAAGAAAGCAGATGCTAAAATTTGGCAATACGGAATTTGTTATGGAAGATCTTGAAATCCAGATGGACCCGGATATTTTTCTGCCTATGCAAGGCCTTAACGAACTTCGAAGAGCAGGGGCAGAGTCTTTAAGAGAAGCAATTTTAGGCCCTTATCATAGACAGGACCTGCCTAAAATTGCCTTATTAGAAAATGAGGAGCCTTCGAGTGAAGAAGTGTCGAGAAAAAATTCTGCTTATAAGAAGTTATCGGCCTTAGTAAGAAGCTTAGACCAGCTGAAGGTTCTTGACGAATATAAGCTGATTGAAGAAATTTATGTGGAAGCGCCCTTTTGTTTTGAGGCTGAGGCTGTCCCTATCGTAGGGAATCTTAGGGCGGAAGATAGAAAAGTTTATGCAGCCCTGCCCTATATTTTTCGAACTCCCGCTGTCTTGCAGTTGAAAGAAAACTATCAGCAGCTATCAGAAAGCTACGATGGAGTTTTAATTCGAAATTTTGAATGCTTGAAACTGCTTAGAAATCTAAATTATCCGAAGGAAATCCATGGAGATTATAATCTCTATATTTTCAATAAGCTTTCAAAAAAATGGATGAAGGATGCCGGGATTTCCAGAACAACAGCACCCGTGGAGCTTAATGAGAAAGAATTGGCTAAATTAGATATATCTGATTGTACTTTTATCGGATACGGATACCAGCCCGTGATGATCACAGCAGGCTGCATTCAAAAAACGAGCAAGGAATGCAATAAAAAGAATTCTAAACTTTCTATAAAAGATCGCTATCGAAAGGAATTTTTTGTACAGATGTGCTGCCAATATTGTTATAATGTCATTTATAACACGGCACCGCTTTATCTGGCAGATCAAAGTGACCTTTTAAAAAGAATAAAGGCCCGGTGCTTGCGCCTTGATTTTTCTAAGGAAAAAGCGGGAGAGATGCGGAGGATCATAGAAGCTTATGATGCTTCCGTCAACCAGGGGCAGGATGTGAAAATTTCTGGAGAATTTACCAGAGGGCACATAAAAAGGGGAGTAAAGTAGGTGAAAAATTGGTAAATATTATTGTAGAAGTATCAAAATATCTGATGATCATTTTAATGAGTATTTATACCTATACTTGTTTTAGTATTTTTGGATATTATGATCCGGAAGATAAAAGGCTCAAGCTAAAGGAACAGAATATTTTGATGTTCTTGATCCATGCGGTGGCTTTTATGGTTATGTATCTGGAAACAGATGATTTTAAGGTTCTGGTTCTATATATCATGCAAGTAGTACTTTTTGTTGCTACTATAATTTTATACACCTTAATCTATCCCAGAGTTTCCAGACTGGTTGTAAATAACATGTGTATGCTTATGTGCATCGGCATGATCATGCTGACAAGATTGGATTATGATAAGGCTTATAAGCAATATCTGATCGCGGCATTTGCTGTAGGCCTTAGTTTGGTTATCCCTGTAATTATCCGAAAATTAAAGCTCTTATCAGAGTGGCGGATTTTCTATGGGATTGCAGGTATTGTCATGCTGGCGGTGGTTGTGATTATCGGCCGTGTATCCTACGGAGCTATGTTGGGATTTACGGTGGCAGGAATCAATGTACAGCCATCAGAGGTGGTAAAGATTATATTTGTATTCTTTGTAGCCTCTAGTTTTAAATATTCTTTGGAGTTTAAAAATATTGTAATTACCACGGCGGTGGCAGCCTTTCATGTGCTGATTTTGGTGGTTTCCAAAGACCTGGGTGCCGCTCTAATTATTTTTGTAGTTTACCTTACCATGTTATACGTAGCGACCCACCAACCCCTATATCTTTTAGGAGGGCTGGGATCCGGGGCACTTGCTTCCGTGGGAGCCTATTATTTATTTGATCATGTAAAAACCAGAGTGACGGTTTGGAAGGATCCCTTTGCCTGCTACGATAATGGTGGCTATCAGGTGGCCCAGTCCCTCTTTGCAATCGGAACCGGCGGCTGGTTTGGAACCGGCCTTTACCAGGGAGCTCCGGATACCATTCCTGTGGCGGCGGAAGACTTTATTTTTTCGGCTATATCAGAAGAGATGGGACTTATTTTTGCCCTATGTATGATTTTGGTCTGTGTAAGTTGCTATATTATGTTCCTTAATATCGCCATGCAGCTTAGAAAAATGTTTTACAAGATGGTGGCTTTAGGACTTGGTACCTGCTATATTTTCCAGGTGTTTTTAACCATCGGGGGTGTAACAAAATTTATTCCGTCTACGGGAGTTACCCTTCCATTAGTAAGCTACGGTGGTAGTTCCCTGGTAAGTACTTTGATTATGTTTGCTATTATTCAGGGACTCTATATATTACGAGAAGACGAGGAAGAAATCATTGAGCGAAAGAAGAAAGAAAAGCTACGAGCAGAACGAAGCAGAGAAGAAGCTGAGGAAACGCATCGAAAAAGAATCAATGACCAAAGAAGAAAGAAAAGAAGCCAAGAAGAAGGAGCGAAGGATCGCCAAGAAAAAAAGAGCAAGAAACAAAGAGTTCGCTAGGGTTACCTATGCCTTTGTAGCCCTCTTCCTTGGTATGATGGGCTATATTGTTTATTGGCAGGCTGTAAAAAGTCCCGATATCATTAAAAGTGCCTACAATGCAAGACAGGATTCCAATGCGGAGCGAGTGATTAGGGGAAGCATCGTAGACCGCAGCGGAAATGTACTGGCAGAAACGACAGTTGCAGAGGACGGAACCGAGACAAGAACCTATCCTTATAGCAATATTTTTGCCCATGTGGTGGGATACAGCGTTCAGGGAAAGACCGGTTTGGAGTCAGAGGCAAATTATGATCTAATGACCTCCAATTCCTTTTTCTTAGAAAAATTAAAGAATGAATTTCAGGACCAGAAAAATCAAGGAGATACGGTGGTTACAACCCTGGATGTAGACCTTCAGACTGCAGCCTACAATGCCCTGGGAAGTTACAAGGGGGCGGTTGTGATCATGGAGCCTAAAACCGGAAAGATTCTAGCTATGGTCTCAAAACCGGATTTTGATCCAAATAGCGTGGAAGCCAATTGGGACAGCTTGAATGCCGACGGCAATGCGGTACTTTTAAACCGTGCCATGCAGGGCCAGTATGCACCGGGATCTACCTTTAAAATCGTTACTACTTTGGAATTTATGCGGGAGGATAGTAATTATGCTGCTTATTCCTATGATTGTGTTGGGGCGATCACGGGAGGAGAGAATACCATTCACTGTTACAACGGCACCGTCCATGGTACTGTGAATTTGGAGCAGAGCATTGCCTACTCTTGTAACACTTCCTTCTCCAATATTGGTGTTTCCTTAGATGCTGACCGATTCAAGGAGACTGCAGAAGAGCTTTTGTTTAATAGCAAGCTTCCAAGAGTCCTTCCTTATAGTAAAAGTAGTTTCACTCTTTCCTCCAGTTCCGGGGATGCAGAAAAGATGATGACTGCTATGGGACAGGGAAATACAGAGGTAAGCCCTTATCATATGGCACTTATAACTTCTGCCATCGCCAATGATGGCGTCCTTATGAAACCTTATTTGATCTCAGGAATCATAAACAGTTCCGGCAGTGAAATTGAATCTACCAGTCAGAAGGAGTATAAGACCTTGATGACAGCTGCGGAAGCCAGTCAATTAAGGCAGTATATGAAGAGTGTAGTGGACTATGGAACAGGAACCGTTCTTAGCGGACAAAGCTATACGGCCGCAGGAAAAACAGGAACTGCCGAGTACAGTTCCGATGCCAGCCAAGACCATTCCTGGTTTATTGGCATGACCAATGTAGATGATCCTGAGTTAGTCATCAGTGTGGTGGTAGAAGAATCCAATGGTTCCGCCAGCGCAGTAACCATCGCAAGACAGATTTTTGATAGTTATTATTATTAAGAACTATGTGGTCGGTGATTTTTAAGAGCCCTAGGCTCTTTGGGAGTTTTTGAGAATGCATTATTATAAAAATCTTTACCTTCCTGAAAATTTGGAAAAAAAGAAAAAGAAAATCATCAGAAAACTGAATGCTAATAAACTTCAATATGATTTGTATCTATTAACCTTTCCGTTGGGAAACTCGAATCAGTTGGAAATTATCAATTCCCTGGAGCTAAAGCAGCCTTCTTATCCCAGAGACCGGCTTTTTGTGGTAGGATTTGCTAAAGGCTATGATGAAGCTTTGGAATTAGTAGAAGAAATCACCCAAAGCGTGTATAATGAGACTCAGGGAGCAGACATCCGTTCCTATATTTTGAAAAAAGAGCGAGAAGGATAAGATGCTACAGATACTATTACTCATATTAAAAATAATAGGAATTTTTCTGGCAGTTCTTTTTGGCTTGCTTGTCTTGATTTTATGTATTGTACTTTTTGTGCCTATACGCTATCAAGGGAAGGCGAGCTTTGAAGGAGATATAGATTCAGCCAAGGCTCGTGGGGAAGTGACCTGGCTTCTAAGACTTGTTGGGGTGACGGTACAGTTTAGAGAACGGAAGCTAAAGTGGAAAGTACGCGTGGCAACAAAGACCATCCTTATGAGTGGAAGATCCTTTGAGAATGTATTTCCAAAAGATGAGGAAACCACTCGGGAGGAAGCAGAACTTTTAGAAAGCCTGGAACGAGAGCTGAAGGAAGAATTTGAAAAGAATCAAGAGATTGGAGGAAATGATTCGAATGAAGAACATTTTAACAGCAGGACCCAAAGTGAAGAAAATCAAAAAGAAGATGAAAAGACATCAGGATCTGAAAAAGTTGCGGAAGTACCTAAAGAGCCGGAAGCATGTAAAGAAGCTCCAAAAAGATCTGAAGAAGTACCCGGAATTAAAGAAGTTCCACAAGAAGCTCAAACATCTGAAGAGGCAGATGAAAAAATACAGAAAGTTACAGCATCAAGCCAAGAGAAGATTGGATCTGAAGCGGATGAAGCAGTACCGGGAAAAATACAAGAAGCTGGAGGGACGTCTGAAACTTCATCTGATTCAGGGACAAAAGATTCTGAAAGACAGGCAGGACAAGGCCGAAAAGGTTTATCAAGTCTTGGAAGGAAAATTACAGAAATTTGGGACAAGATCTTAAAGACAGGAAAGAATATCTGTGCTAGAATAAAATCGTTGTCTGAAAAAAAACAGAAGGTCACAGATTTTCTTGGGGATAAAAACCATAAAGCAGCATGGCGGAAAGCCAAGACAGAGGTCTTTAAATTAATAGGAAGAATATGGCCCAAGAAGATTCGGGGAGACCTAACCTACGGCTTTGAGGACCCCAGTATCACGGGAAGGGTTTTGGCGGCTTTGAGTTTGATTTATCCATTTACCAAGGATGATCTTAAGGTTCGCCCAGACTTTGAACATCCGGTCATATGTGGGAAATTATTTTTTCGTGGAAGAGTTTATCTGTTTTCAGTGGTAAGACTCCTATGGAATCTGTTCTGGTGCAAAGCAGTAAGACAAACCTACAAGGATATTCGTGAGTTTGAATTATAAACAGGAGGATAATTAGATGGCTGAGAATAATTTTAAAGGAACAGTGGAAGCACTGTTTTCCGGAATGAATGGAGTAATCTCTTCGAAAACAGTCGTAGGAGATGCGATCCATATTGGGAATACCATTATTCTGCCCTTGATGGATGTTTCGTTTGCAATCGGAGCAGGTGCATTTACCGAGGACAAAAAAGAAAAAGGAGCCGGCGGTATTGGTGGAAAGATGACTCCGAGTGCCGTGCTTGTAATTCAAAACGGAAGCACACGTCTTGTCAATATTAAGAATCAAGATACCATTACCAAGATTTTGGATATGGTTCCTGACGTGGTAGATAAGGTGACCAGTAGTTTCTCCGGCGGAGGATCTGATGAACTGACGGAAGAGGATGTGAATGACATCTTAGATTCTGCAGATCAGGCATAATTTTTGAAAGATTAAGAAATGCAAAAAAACTATGATAACTAAGAAAATAGTTCTTGCATTCCTGAAAATAATCTGATACAATAACCTATGTTGTGAGTCTGTAAAGACAGACGATAGTAGGACGTTAGGAGGTGCAGTCATGGCAAAATGTGCTATTTGCGAAAAGGGTGCTCACTTTGGAAACAGTGTTAGCCACTCTCATAGAAAAACACCAAAGATGTGGAAATCTAATGTAAAGTCAGTTCGTGTTAAAGCTGATAACGGTGCTACAAAGAAGATGTATGTTTGTACTTCTTGCTTAAGAGCCGGAAAAGTTGAGCGTGCTTAATGAATGGTGAGCTCAGGTTTCATGTGAATGAAATCTGAGCTTTTTTCATGCCCGGAGATATTTTGATTTTAGGGCTACATCATGGGCAGCTATTTGGGAATGGTTGCTCTGCCTACCAGATAGTGGTATAATGACAGCTGTGTAAATAAAAGAAAAGATGAAAAAATTAAGCTTAACTATATGAGAGAAACGAAAAGAAAAAAAGAAAAATCCGTAGCTTTTAATCTGATCGCCAATGGAATTAAAACCCTTATGAGCGTGCTCTTCCCCTTGATCACTTTTCCCTATGCCTCCAGAGTATTAGGGGCCGATGGAATCGGGAAGGTAAATTATGCGAGTTCCATTGTCTCTTATTTCTCCTTGGTTGCGGCATTGGGAGTCAGTACCTATGCGGTAAGAGAGGGAGCCCGGATCAGAGATAATAAAAATAAATTCAATCAATTTGCAAAAGAAATGCTGGGAATCAACTTGTTTACAACAGTGATTGCCTTTATTTTGTTTTGCATTTTTCTTTGTTTTCCTATTTTAGATGGATACAAAGACTTGCTTATGATCTTTAGCCTGGGGATCTGGTTTACCACCATCGGCATGGAGTGGTTGTTTATTATTCAGGAGGAATACGGATATATCACCCTGCGAGCGGTCTTATTTCAATTTATTTCCTTGATCCTTCTTTTCCTTTTGGTAAGGAATAAGGCAGATTACAGGTGGTATGCTGCCTTGACTGTGATTTCTTCGGGAGGTTCTGCCATCTTAAATCTCTGGCATTCCAGAAAGCTGGTGGATTGGAGGTCCAAGCATGTATATCATTACAGGCAACATATCAAGCCGATTTTAGTAATTTTTGGCACCAGTGTAGCTTCCAATATTTACATGAATATGGATACGACCATGATCGGAGCCATGGAGGGGGATACGGCTACCGGAATTTATTCGGCAGCTTCCAAGATTAATCTTGTGATCAGCACCTTGATCAGTACCATCTCATCCACTATCCTGCCCAGAGTTTCCTACTATATTGGAAATGACCTGGAGGATAAATATAGAGATTTAATGAAGACCTCCGCCAATATTTTGTTTTTTATTGCTATGCCTCTGTCTATAGGAATGATCTGTACCAGTGATTGGCTGATTGTCTTGTTCAGCGGAAAAGAATTTTTGGCAGGAAGTCTTGCGGCTAAAATTCTTTCTGTAAAAGTAGTGGTAGGTGCAGTGAATCGTATTTTGGCTTATCAAATTTGTATTCCTTATAAGAAGGAAAAAGATGTACTGGTCTCTACCATTGCGGGAGCCTGCTTTAACTTGGTGGCCAATGCCAGCTTGATCCCTGTCTGGGGAGCTACAGGAGCGGCCATAGCTACCTTGTTATCGGAGGTCGTAGTTTTTATTGTTTTAACCATATATTCCAGACGATTCTTTGATAGCAAGGCTTTGTATGGACGACTTCCTATGTATTTACTGGCAACCATATGGTTTTTCCTGGTAAGGTATGGAGTAGATCTTTTGACCTTTGGCATCTATGTGAAATTATTTATGACAGTTGCTATCTGCGGAGGCGGATATTTTGTACTTCTTTTACTCTTAAAAGATCCGATCATGATGGAAGCCCTAAAAACAGGCAAAGAAAAGCTTCCTTTTGGCAGGTAAGAGAACTTGGAAAGTTAGATTCTAGTTAGTTGGATTTTAGATAGTTAGATTTTAGATAGTTAGATTTTTGTTAGTTAGATAGAAAGGACTAAGAATGTCACAGAAAAATTATGCACACTTTGTGATCACCCGTTTTAATATACCGGCCAATTATGCCGGACATAAGAATAAGAGTATGACGGGAGTAGATCCTAAGACGGATATCAATTATTTGAAAAGACGAATGGAGCTCTTTCGGAAATATACCTTTCCGTCTTTAAAGAATCAAACGGACCAAAACTTTCAATGGCTGGTCCTTTTTAGCAATGCAACACCGGCTCTTATCAAAGAAGAGCTGGAGGAATTAAAAGAAGAATTTTCAAATTTTTGTCCCTTATTTCTTACAGATGAAGAGGCCTATAATTTTGATGCATACTTGGCGGGAATTATTGGAAAAGTAGATGCAAAAGCCTATATCACCACAAGAATTGACAATGACGATGCTATGAATATTTATACGATGGAAGAAATTCATAAGTATTACGAAAGCCATCCCAAGACCAATGTCCTTATAAGCTTTCCCTATGGCTTGCAATATATGGAAGAGAAAAAATTATATAGTAATTTTCATTTGTTTGGAAATCACTTTATCACTTTGATCCTCCCGACTTGGGAAAAGACTGTTATTTCATTTCCTCATAACAAGCTTCCAAAGGAAATTGAGAAGGTTACTTTAAACGGCAAGAATAAGGATCCTATGTGGATTGAGATTATTCATGGGACAAACTATGCCAACCAGCAGTCCTTCCATATTGGCAAGGCCCTAAAATCTACCAAGGTTTTTGCCGGTTTTTCTTGTGACATAGAGCCCTTGACCTTCCTTGGAGTCATAAGGAATGTGATTTTAAGTATTCCGATCACGATAGGATTAGTAATTAAGGTCTTAAAGAAGTCAATAAAAAAATAGGAGAGAAGATGGCTGATTATCATAAAATTGGATTTGTGATCCTGCATTATAATGCGATAAAAGAAAGCATAGACTGCGTAAATTCTATTAAAGAGCATATAGATGCCAAAGATTATCATATTGTGGTAGTAGATAATGCATCTCCCAATGGGAGTGGCAAGGATTTGGCTAAGACCTATGAAAAGGACGAGATGGTAACGGTGCTTCTTGCCGAGGAGAATTTGGGCTTTGCCAAGGGAAATAATTTGGGATTTGCGTATGCTGTAAATGAGGCGCACTGTGATTTCCTATGCGTTATGAATAATGATACTTTGTTAGTACAGGATGATTTTTTTACGACCATTTTAGAAGAGTATCAAAAAAGTGGATTTGCTGTCATGGGACCTAAGATCCTCTTAAATCAGGGGAAGGTTCAGCCTTTAACCCATAAGATGCCGGGGATTGCTTTTTTTGAAAATGAAATCAGGATCCATAAAAGAGAGCGCAACCTTAGAAAAAAGCACTTGTACTCTTTTTATCTCTTTGGAAGAAAGGTAAAGTCCTTCTTTCTTTTAATCTCCGGACATCGAAGAGTTTCCAGATATAAACCTTATTTAAAGCTGGATGGCCTGGATGAACGAAGAGAACATGTGGTCCTCCACGGCTGCTGCCTGATTTTTTCTCCTAAGTATATAGAAAATTATGATAATGGGTTTTTCCCGGATACCTTTCTCTATAAGGAAGAGGAACTTCTCTATCTTAGGTGTAGAAGAAAACATCTTTTGACTGTCTATAATCCAAAATTAAAGATCAGACACTTAGAAGACGTTGCCACGGACTCTGTTTCCGGCAGGAAAAAAGACAAGCAAATGCTTTGGCTAGACCACCAGATTCGTTCTTTGGAAATATTGGTCCGGGAACTTAGGAAGGAGCGGAATTGATTGTATGTTAGTATCTGTAATTATTCCACTTTATAATCGAGAAGATACCATAAGGAAGGCAGCAGAGAGTGTTTTAAAACAGACCTACAAGGACTTGGAATTAATCATTGTAGATGATTGTTCCGGCGATGGATCTGTGGAAGTAGTTCGCTCTATGCTTGAGGAAGATCCCAGAATTCGCCTGATTTTATCTGAGAAAAACGGAGGCGCCTGCCTGGCCCGAAATAAGGGGATTGATGCAGCAAAAGGAGAGCTGGTAGCTTTTCATGACAGTGATGATATTTGGCATCCGGATAAATTAGAAAAGTCCCTCAAAGCCCTTGAGAGGGAAGGTGCGGATATGGTTTTCTCCTCCTTTCGAAGGATCGGAAAATCCGGAATGCAAAAGGGAACCTGCATCATTCCTGAGTATGATCTCAATCAATATGAGGATAAATTTAAGCAGGTGCTCTTGAAAAATTGTGTGAGCACCCAGACCATTGTCATAAAAAAAGAAGTTCTGAAGCAGGTGCGCTTTGATGAGCGATTTCCAAGATTTCAAGATTGGGAGTTTACCTTGCAGGTTTTAAAGCAGGGCTATTCTGTCTATTTTATCAAGGAAGCCTTGGTAGACTGCTATGTCCTGGATGACAGTATTACCGCAAACTTTGATAAGGCTGAGAAGGCCTACCGGCTATTAGAAAAGAAATATGCCAAGGAATTAAAGGAGATCCCGGAGTTTGCAGCCACCTTGTACCGGGACTGGGGCTACCAGTTAGAGTACCATAGAAGAAATGGCAGTGAAAAGTACAAAAAAAGCTACCAGGCAATGCCCGGAAAGGCAGCCTTTCTGCGCTATATTCTGTCCAAGCTTCGCCTCTACCATGCTTTTGAGACCATTGCCAGAAAGATACATTGATTGAAATAAATTTGAGTAAATAAGGTATAGAAGGGGAGCAAAGCATGAAGGTTAGTATAATTATGCCGGTATATAATTCAGAAGAGTATCTGTCTGCGGCAGTAGATAGTGTGCTGGGCCAGGATTTTGACGATTTTGAGCTGATTCTTGTCGATGACGGAAGCAAGGATTCCAGTGGAAAAATCTGTGATGCATATGCCGCAAGTAACCCCAAGGTTTTAGTGGTTCATAAAGAGAATGGCGGTATTTGTTCTGCCAGAAATGCGGGTCTTTCTGTGGCAAAGGGAGAGTATGTAGGATTTTGCGACAATGACGACGAGTATTTGCCGGGCCTTCTTAAGGAGAATTATAAGCTGGCCAAAGACCATCAGGTGGACCTTATGCGATATGGAAGAATCCGCCGGATCCTTAGAGACGACGGAAGCGTCTGGGAGACCAGTACCGATCTTGAGGGAATGTTTATCGAACGCAAAGACTTCCATAAGCATTATAAAAACATCCGCTGCGAGGATACAATTTGGACAGGTCTTTACCGGCGGGAGATTATTGAAAAGTACCAGATTCGCTATGATGAAAGATTTCGCTATGGATCGGAAGACTTAAACTTTAACCTCCAATTTTTGCTTCACAGCCAGAGCTTGGGCTTTAATCCTAAAAAATATTATGTTTGGGAACAGAGGGATGCCCACAGTACTTCCAGAAACTTCAAGAAGGATTATATGTTTAAAAACCTGATCAATATGGACCTGGAATACGAATTTATGACAAGGATCTGTCAGGGAAAGCTTGATAATGTAGAGAAGAATATATTCCTGATTAATTCCTATATTTATCCCATGATAAAATATATGGCCTTGGCAAGGGGAAGGCTGTCTTTAAAAGAGGAGGTCTCTTATTTGAACCGTTTGAGAAAGCATCCCCTCTTTGATCAGAAGCTTTTAAAAGACACGAAAAAGCAGGTGCGAAAGATAAATGTGAGAACCTATCTTACCATGGTCCTTTTTTATGAGAGAAGATTTCGCAGCCTGATTTTCCTGTTAAATAATGGAACGGCAATCCTGGCAAGGTTTCGCTTTAAAAAAGCCAACTAAAAGAGGAAGAATTTATGAGTAACGGATACAATTTACAGCGGATTCAGGAGATTGAATTAGAGATCCTTGATGAAATTATTCGAATTTGTGAGAAAAATCAGATCAAATATAATCTGGAGGGCGGGAGCTGCTTAGGCGCCGTTCGCCACAATGGCATGATCCCCTGGGATGATGATATTGACCTTGCGATGCTTAGGGAAGAATATAATAAATTTTATGAATGCTGTAAGAGGGACCTTGACACATCCAGATTTTTGTATCAGGATTTTCGCACGGATAAAAGCTGCGGCCTGATTTTTGCGAAAATCCGGAGGAAGGATACCCTCCTTAGTGAGAACTATTGCAGTCATTTAAAATTTCATCAGGGTGTCTGGGTGGATATTTTCTGCTATGATTCCGTACCGGCTGATGCAAAAAAGAGAAATGCCTTAAGAAAGAAAATAAAACTTCTTCAAAACCTATATATCATTCGATGCGGATACAATCTTCCGGAGGGAGCACCGGCTTATTTAAAAGGCCCTTATAAAGTAGTGCGCCTTTTAGTGAAGGTCCTGCCGATAGACTTTTTGATCCATAAAATATGGGCCCTTATGAACCAGTACAATGGCAAGGGTGAAAGCTATGTCTTTAATTATGGCGGGGCTTATCCCGAGAAAGGCTTGTTTAAACGGGACTTGTTTGAACATACCATCGACCATGAATTTAACGGAAGAAGGGCCAAGATTGTAGAAGATTATCCGGGATATTTAAAACAGATCTACAATGACTATATGAAGCTTCCGCCGGAAGATAAGCGAAATGGTGGGGCTCATTTTATAAAAGAGTTCAGAGATGATTCGAAGAAGTGTTAAGGAGAGGAGCACCTATGAATTATGCGATTATTTTGGCCGGAGGTGTAGGGCAGAGAATGCGGACCTCGGGAATGCCCAAACAATTTTTGGAAGTTTTCGGAAAACCGATTATTATCTATACCTTGCAAAAGTTTGAAGAATGCAAGGAGATTGACAAGATTATCATCTCTTGTAATTCCGGATGGATGGAACATATGGAAGAGCTGGTAGATCAATACAAGTTAAGTAAAGTGGAAGCTGTGATCGTCGGAGGAAAAGACCGTCAGGGCAGCGTGAAAAATGGTCTGGACAAGATTGAAGCTTTAGGGGGAACCGGAGAAGATATCGTAGTGATTCACGACGGCGTAAGACCCTTGGTGGAGAAGAATATTATCCGTGAGAATATCCGTGTGGCGAAAAAGTACGGCTGCGGAATCACGGTAAAGCCGGTGGTGGAGTCTGTGGTGGTTACAGAGAAGGAATCGGTGGATTTTAAAGATTTTAAAAAGCGGGATGACACCTATAGCCTTACATCTCCCCAGTCCTTTAAGCTGGAATTTCTTCTCGAGACCTATGACAATGATGAGATTGAAAATGCCGAGATTCCTATTTTGGATGCGGCCCTTGCCTATACCTATTTGGGAAACGAAATTCATCTGATCAAAGAAAATAATCATAATATTAAAATCACGACCCCGGAAGACTATTATATTTTAAAAGCCCTTCTGGAGTTGGAAGAGAATCGTTACGTATTTGGTCTGTAGGAGGATCCATGATGGAAAGAAGAGATTTAGATATTATATATAATTCAGCAGTAAATTGGAGAATGTACCAGGATAAAACCATTTTAGTTTCAGGTTCCACCGGTCGTTTGGGACGTTATATTTTAGAGACCTTAGTAGATGCAGACCTAAAATATAATTTAAATCTGCGGGTCATAGGATTGGCCCGTTCTAAGGACAAGGTTCAAAAGGTATTTGGGTCTATTTTGGAATTTCCAAATGTAAAATTCCTCTATCAGGACATTCAAACACCGGTGTCTTACGAGGGAGAGCTTGATTATATTTTCCATACGGCAGGTCCTGCGGCACCCAGGGATTTTAAGGATACCTGTGTGGAGACTCTGTGGGCCCATGTAAATGGCACCCATAATATGCTGGAGCTGGCAAGAGAAAAAAAGGTAAAAAGGGTCTTTTATATTTCCACTGTGGAGACCTACGGAGAATGGACCAGAGAGGACAATATTACAGAGGAGGATATGGGGCCTTTAAGACATTTAAATTCCAGAGCCTGCTATCCGGAGGCTAAGAGACTCTGTGAGACCATGTTAGCTTCCTACAAGGAAGAATATGGCATTGACTATTGTGGCGTTCGTTTTTCTCATACCCTGGGTCCCGGAATTGAGCTGACGGACGGAAGAGCCTTTGCAGAGTTTATTGACTGTGCCCTAAAGGGAGAAGATATTGTTCTGCACTCTAAGGGAAATGCCATGAGAACCTATACCTACGTGGCAGATGCTATCAATGCCGTTTTCCTGATTATGGAAAAGGGAGAGAGCACCCTTTATAATGTTTCCACGGATGAAAATCTAATTAGTATTAAGGACCTTGCAGAGCTGATCGCAAGCCTGTCTCCTAGTGGAAAGACAAGGGTGACTTTTTCAGAGGAAGCCAGCAGCCTTCCCTACCTGCCTTTTAAATTGGCCATTATGGACACCGGTAAGATCAGAGATTTGGGCTGGGAGCCAAGTGTAAATAATCCTGATATGTTTAAATGGACCATAGAGTCTTTTTTGTAGGATTTGGATTTGGTAAAGCGAGATAAAAGCTATGAATAATTCTAAAGCTAAAGTAGCTGTTCTTATGAGCAGCTACAATGGACAGAAATTTATACAAGAACAAGTGGATAGCATATTTGATCAAGAAGCTGTAGATGTGACCTTGTATGTGAGAGATGATGGGTCGACAGACCAGACCCTGGAAATTTTGGAGAGCTATAAAAAGGATCATCCTCTTTTTATTCTTCCTTTTGATGGCAATGTAAGACCCGGAATGAGTTTTATGAAGTTGCTTTATTATGTCATGGATTTAAAAGAAGACTATGATTACTATGCTTTTGCAGACCAGGATGACCTTTGGATGCCGGATAAGCTGATTAGGGCAATTTCTATGATCGAGGCCGAAAAATCAAGTGATTCTCATCATATTTTATATTGCTCCAACCAATGGCTCTATGAAAATGGGAAAAAGACGGGACTCCGTTTTTCTAAAGCCCCCGACCTTAGCCTTACAGGTCATATTTCAAAAAATGATTTTTCCGGCTGCACCATGGTATTTGGACAGGACTTAGCAAAACTTGCGGTATCTATTCCCTGTCCGGGAAATCATATTTTAACCTACCGTATGCATGATGCGTGGCTGGCTTTGATTGCCAGTGCCTATGGAAAGATCCTCTATGATGAGGAGTCTAGGATTTTGTACCGCATTCACAGCGACAATACGGTGGGGGTCAGAAAAACTTCCATAAAGGAGCGTATGGATGCAATCTTAGGCAGGGGTTCAAAGCCAAAATATCGACAGATAAGAAGCAATTCAGCCTCCTTGCTTTTAAAGATCAAGGCCCCCATTTCTTCTAAGGATTTAGCCCTCCTTAAGGATGTGGCCTATTACAGGACCAGTTTAAAATATAAGAAGCACTTATTAAAACGCCAGGATATTTATTTAAAAAGCGGAGAATCCAGGGGCATTTATTGCCTGAAAGTGCTCTTAAATGTTATATAGAAAGCGATTGATTTATGGATATATCAGTGGTTATGTCTACCTATAAGGAGCCGGAAGGCCTCCTTAAACAGGCGGTGGAGTCGATCCTGGGGCAGACATATAAGGACTTTGAATTTGTGATTATCTTAGATTGTCCGGACAACGAACTCCACAAGGGTGTGATCCGGGACTATCAAAAAAAAGATGACCGCATAAAATTTTATATCAATGAGAAAAATATGGGGCTAGCAGCCTCTTTAAATAAAGGAATTGAAAAATCCACAGGAACCTATATTTGTCGTATGGATGCAGATGATATCTCTCTTCCAAGAAGGTTGGAGCTTCAAAAAAAATATTTGGAAGAAAAGAAGGTGGATTTGATTGGGGGACTTACCCAGGTGATTGATGAGACGGGAGAGCTTCTCTATTCCATTCATCATATTCCCGAGCAACATGACGAGATCTTAAAAGCCCTAAGATACAATCAGGTTCTGCCTCATCCTACCTGGTTCGGGAGACGAAGGGTCTTTGAGACCTTAAAGGGATATCGGCAAATTCCCCTCTGTGAGGATTCGGATTTTACCTTGCGGGCAGCCCTTCATGGATTTTGTCTGTCAAATCTCAACGAGACAGTCTTACAATACCGTATGTCAAATAAAAGTATTTCAAGAGATCATTTATTTGAACAATATCTATATTTGCGGTATATTACCAGTCAGTACCGAAAGGGAAAAGTTACAGATGTTGAGGCAGCCAAGACTTATGTAGCTTCGAAAAACAAGACTTCTGTGGCCAGGCGCTATGGAAGGGCCAATGCAAGATTTAATGCCCTGCTAAAGGATTTGGAGGAGAAGAAATTTCTCTCATTTTTTATAGATGGGGTTCGTTTTACATTTACCTCCTGCTACTACCTTGATAAGGTTTATCGCTTGGCCAGGGTATCCTTGTATAAATAAGGGATATGGGTAAATATCATAGGAAATCCTAAAGATTAAGAAAGAGTAGATGCGTATGAAGAGTGAATTATTAATTGTTATACCGGCCTATAACGAAGAAGAAAATATTGAAAATGTGGTCACCTTTATCCGGGAAAAATATAGTCAGTACGACTATGTAGTGGTGAACGACGGATCCAAAGACCGAACCGCAGATATTTGCAGAAAAAAAGGCTATGAGCTTTTAAATCTGCCGGTGAATTTAGGCCTGGCCGGAGCCTTTCAGGCAGGACTTAAATATGCCTATGCCAAGGGCTATTCTTATGCGATCCAGTTTGATGCGGATGGTCAGCACCGACCGGAATTTATTGAACCTATGTTAAATCGCATAAAAGAAGGCTATGATATCGTGATCGGCTCTCGTTTTATTAACGAGAAGAAGGGAAAGTCCCTAAGAATGGTAGGAAGCAAAATGCTGACTGTGGCCATTAAGATGACTACAGGGGTTCGGGTGGCAGATCCGACCTCCGGTATGCGAATGTTCTCAAAAGATATGATCAAGGAATTTGCCCAAAACCTAAATTATGGGCCGGAGCCGGATACCGTATCTTATTTGCTGAAAAACGGAGCCAAGGTATCTGAGGTGCCCGTACATATGGAAGAGCGTATGGCAGGCGAAAGCTATCTAAATCTTGCAAACTCTGCAAAATACATGGCGAGAATGTTGACTTCCATTTTGTTTGTCCAAAACTTTAGAAAGAGAGGGTAGGTCATGTCCTTATATATTAGAATTTTATTGATCATCGGTGCCATTGCCTTGCTGGCTTTCATGTTTAAGCGGATCCGGCAGGCAAAATTAAAAATCGAATATACCATTTTCTGGCTTATCTTTTCAGTTGTCTTGGTATTCATGGGTATTTTTCCGGAAATCCTTACAGGCCTTGCCAGCTTCCTGGGCTTCCAGTCGGCAGTAAATATGGTTTATTTAGTAATCCTATTTATTTTGATCGTGAAATTATTCTTTAATACTTTACAGATTTCCCAGCTGGAAAATAAGGTAGACAGCCTAGCCCAGCAGATTGCCATTGACCGAAAGATGGACCATGATCATAAGGAGAATAGTTAAGCCATGAAGCAATACGCATTATGTTTATGTTTTTGGGCCATCTTTACAGTCCTTCTTTACGGTTTGGGAAATGTATTGGCGCCTAAAAAAAATCACTCTTATAAGTTGATCATGGGATATGTGGTCTATAGCTTTTTAGTGGCTCTTGGAGGCATCCCAATGCAGCTTCTAAACATGCCCTGGATGGTCTTTGCAATCTATATGGGACTTGTATGGATTCTTATATTAGCTGTGATTGTCTATGGACAGGTGAAATGCAAGATTAAAATTTATGATTTTCATTTGAAAGACTATCTAAGTGAGAATTGGATGCTTTATATCATTACGGCTGTCATGATTGCCAGCTTGTTTTTTTACTATGCAGGCTTTTGGCTGGGAGACCACCAGGATGATGGATATTATATTAACCGGGTGGCCAATCTTCCCGGCATGACTTTAGGTGGCAATTTTAACTTTGCGGTCGGAGTAGAAAATAAGGGATTTAATAGTTATATTGTAAATACCTGGGAAGCCGAAGCTTCGGTATATGTAAAACTTCTAGGTGTCGTTCCGACGCTTTTCCTTAGAATTTTTCAGTCTTCCTTTTATTATTTTTTGACTGCCAATTTATTTAAAGCGGTGGCGGACGCAATCTTTGAAAAATTAGAAGGGAAGACGGCGAGTAAATTTTCTCAATTTACACCTATCTTTTTCCCTCTGATCTGTACCTATTATCAGTATTTGAGACACCGGCACATTCTGGACATGAGAGATAGTTTTTTTGTCGAGACAGGAATGTTCTTAGGAGCATCGCTGGTACGCCTCTGCGGTATAGGCTTTTTCCTTCTGTGGTATATGGAAAATGACAGAGAAGAAAATAAGCAGGGCCTTCTTAAAATGTTACTTGGATCCGGCCTTATTGCGGTGGTCTTAATGTCAAAGTCTACCATTGCTCTGCCGGTGCTTGTAATCGTCGGAATTCCTATAGCCGGCATATGGATCCTGGAACATTATGGAAAGCCGGGAAGAATCATCGTTATAGGAGGGGGGATTCTTTATATCCTTCTTGGAATTATCCTTCCTAATAATGCCAGTGTGCAAGAAGACGTTTGGGGAAATGCCTTATCCTCCCTGACTTCTTATAGCATGATTCCTTTTATGATTCTATTCATCCTAAGCTTTTTTATTCTAAAAAACAGGTGGGTATACAAACTGAATGGCATCATTCTTCTTATGGCCTTTTTAGTATTGATGCCTCAGTGCAATGATGTTTTCGAAAAATTTTCTATTTATGGATTTGTCGGAGGCAGAGCCTGGACCTCCCTGGTCTACTTCTTTATGATTGTAAATACCACTTATTTTCTTGCAATCCTAAAAAAGGTCAAACTCCATGACGTGGCCATTCGGGGACTTGCCCTTGTTTTATTTGTTGCCTTAATAGGTCAGATGA
Organism: Clostridium sp. CAG:343; assembly: GCA_963634745.1. GTDB lineage: Bacteria > Bacillota > Clostridia > Lachnospirales > Lachnospiraceae > CAKRJP01. The sequence continues at coordinate 170,127 of CAVHCX010000001.1, read as the reverse complement.
TCTATGCCTTTACCCTGGAGGGAGGCAATCTTGTGACAGAGGACTTGGTCCAGGGAACAGACCTTGCATCCTGCTTTGAGGTATTTCGAGAAAATACAAAAGCAGTTCCGAATTCTACCATGTACCTAGGAGAGGCCCTAGAGCAGCTGGCAGGGGAAGAAGGAGAAAAGATCCGTGTCATCATGCCAAAATTTGTCATGAACAACGATGCCTTTCATTGTCTGTCTGTTTCTATACGAGCCTTTGCTCCGGATATTATCAGCGTCAGCGCCAATGAACGTTTCCGTGTAAACAGTGACGAGACGATTTCTACTTATTTTCAGGAAAATTATGATGCCTTTATTGCGGACCCTGATAGCAAGGAGAATGTGGAAGCTTTTAAAGAAGAAATTGAGGGACGATCTATCGATTGTATCGTTACCCTGCGCCCTGATTTAGAGGAACCTATGAAAGAATTGGGCTATAGTTATTACGGCTGTTCCAAGGACGGTTACTACTATTTGTGGAGATTGGCATTGTAATATTTTAATGAAAATAGTATAATAGGCTAGGTTTATGCCTAAAAAATTAGATTCGTTATGTATGTTAGATTATAAAAAAATTGGAGGTTTTAGTATGAAAGGACGTATTAGTACAGATCTTGGTATTATTACCGTTGATTCCGATGTGATCGCTATGTATGCGGGAACAGTGGCAGTGGAATGCTTCGGTATTGTTGGTATGGCAGCTGTTAATATGAAGGATGGATTGGTACATCTCTTGAAGAAGGAGAGCCTTACCCGTGGAATCCATGTGACAATTTCTGAAGATAACCATATTAGTTTGGAGTTCCATATTATTGTTGCTTACGGTGTCAGCATTTCCACTGTTACAGACAATCTTATCGGAAATGTAAAATATAAAGTAGAAGAATTCTCCGGAATGCCGGTAGACAAGATCAATATCTTTGTCGAGGGTGTAAGAGTAATCGATTAGTTTTAGGAGGACGAGAAAGTGGCTACAAATACAATCAGTGTAGATCAACTGGCCCATATGTTTTTGGCTGGTGCACAGAATATTGAAGCAAAGAAAGAATATATTAATGAACTCAATGTATTCCCTGTTCCAGACGGAGACACAGGAACCAATATGTCTATGACCATCATGGCAGCAGCAAAGGAAGTAGCTGCCCTTGGTGATGAGATGGATATGAAAAGTCTTGCTAAAGCAATCTCTTCCGGTTCTCTTCGCGGAGCCAGAGGAAACTCCGGTGTTATCTTGTCTCAGCTTCTTCGCGGATTTACAAAGGCAATCCGTGATGAGAAGGAGATCGATACTCTGCTTTTTGCCGCTGCATGCGAGAGGGCAAAGGCTACCGCTTATAAGGCAGTTATGAAACCCAAGGAAGGAACCATCCTTACCGTTGCCAGCGGAATTGCTGAGAAGGCTGCCATGATGGCAGAGGAGACCGATGATTTAGAAGAGTTTTTCCCTGCAATTATTGACTATGCCCAGGAAGTTTTAAATAAGACACCGGATATGTTGCCGGTATTAAAAGAGGCAGGTGTGGTAGATTCCGGCGGCCAGGGGCTTTTGGAAGTCCTTCGCGGAGGCTACGATGCATTCTTAGGAAAGGACATTGATTACAGTGCAATTTCCGCAGAAGCTGCTCCAAAGGTTAATAAAAATGTAGAGGTTCAGGATGAAGTAGAGATTACTTTTGGATACTGTACAGAATTTATCGTGATGCTGGACAAGGAATTTTCTGATGAAGATGAAGATAAGTTTAAGGCCTTTCTTTCTTCCATCGGTGACTCCATTGTTTGTGTGGCAGATGATGAGGTGGTAAAAGTCCATGTTCATACCAATGATCCGGGACTTGCCATTCAAAAGGGGCTGGAATATGGACAGCTTACCCGCATGAAGATTGATAATATGCGTGAGGAGCACCATGAGAGAGTCATCCGAGATGCTGAAAAGATGGCAGCTAAACAGGCCGAGGAAGCAAAAAAAGTAAAGGAAGAGCCTAGAAAGGATATGGGATTTATCGCTGTATCCATCGGAGCGGGCTTAAACGAAATCTTTAAGGAATTGGGATGTGACTACATTATCGAAGGTGGTCAGACTATGAATCCAAGTACCGAAGATATGTTGAATGCCATTGACCAGGTAAATGCAGATACTGTATTTATTCTTCCAAATAATAAAAATATTATTCTGGCAGCCAACCAGGCAAGAGACTTGGTGGAAGATAAGAAGATCGTGGTTATTCCGACAAAGACAGTTCCTCAGGGGATTACAGCTATGATCGGATTTATGCCTGATGCAGACGCAAAGACCAACGAAGAAAATATGTTGGAAGAGATCGGCAATGTAAAAACCGGTCAGGTAACTTATGCCGTTCGAGATACCCATATTGATGATAAAGAGATCCATGAGGGAGATATTATGGGTATCGGTGATGCCGGAATTCTTTCCGTGGGAAAAGAAGTGGAAGGCACCGCAAAAGAGATGCTGGCTAAGCTTGTGGATGAAGATTCAGAGCTTATCAGTCTCTACTATGGGGAAGATGTCACAGAAGAAGAAGCGGAGACATTTACTGCAGAGCTTGCAGAACTTTATCCGGACTTGGATGTTGACACCCACTTTGGCGGACAGCCGATTTACTATTACGTGCTTGCGGTAGAGTAAAAATAAGATTCAGCATAAAAATAAAATGATTGAACAGACAAGTATACTGGAATTAAAAGGTATCGGCCAGAAAACTGCAAAGCTTTTTGGGAAACTTGGTATTTTTACAGTCGGCGACCTGATTCGCTATTATCCGAGAACCTATGATATTTATGAAAATCCTATTCCCATTTGTGACCTGGAAGCAGGTAAGGTTCAGACGGTCACCGGCAGCATCCAGGGAAAGGTTTCCCTGGGAGGGAACCCTAAGATGCAAATCGTGATTTGTCAGCTAAGGGACCAAACAGGGACAGTGAAGGCCGTATGGTTTCGAACCCCCTATGTGAGAAACCAGCTGGCCGGCTATTCCAAGATAAGCCTAAGAGGTCGGGTAGTAAAAAAGAATGGTCAGCCGGAGCTAGAGCAAGCAGAGATTTTTGTTCCGTCAGATAAGTATAAAGAAAAGTTAGACACCCTGCAGCCAATCTACGGATTGACGGCAGGGCTTTCCAATAATGCCCTTATGAAGGCAGTAAGGCAGGCACTTAGCCAGCTGGACTTAAGTAGAGATTATCTGCCGCAGGAGATTCTAGATTCCTTTGATCTTATGCATTTAGGCTTGAGCCTAAAAGAAATTCATTTTCCCAAAGATAAAAAGACCTTTTTTGAGGCCAGAAACCGCCTGGTTTTTGATGAATTTTTGGAATTTCTTTTTCTCCTAAGAAAGCTAAAGACCAATAACGATGTGGCAGAAAATGCATATCCTATGAAGCCTCTGCCTTTGGTGGATGACTTTCTTAAGGAACTTCCTTTTGATCTTACCGGGGCCCAGGAGAGGGTTTGGCGGGACATTTTGAAGGACTTTGCCGGACCAAGAGCTATGTCCAGACTGGTTCAGGGAGATGTGGGATCCGGAAAAACCATTGTGGCTATCCTAGCTTTATTAACGGCGGCTGCTTCGGGATATCAAGGCGCCTTGATGGCCCCCACTGAGGTCTTGGCAAGACAACATTATGAATCCATTTTAAGGCTCTTTAAAGAACATGGAATTTCCTTCCCGGTAGAGCTTCTTACCGGGTCCATGACAAAGGCTGAAAAGCGCAAGGCCTATGACCGCATTGCCTGCGGCTATTCGAAAATTATTGTGGGAACCCATGCTCTCATCCAGGAGGGGGTTAGCTACGATGCCCTTGCCCTGGTAGTTACGGATGAACAGCATCGTTTTGGAGTCAACCAAAGAAGGATTTTTGCTTCAAAAGGAGGAAGTCCCCATGTGCTGGTTATGAGTGCCACCCCAATTCCAAGAACTCTGGCCATTATTCTCTATGGAGACTTGGATATTTCTATAATAGATGAGTTGCCTGCAAATCGACTCCCCATAAAAAACTGCGTGGTGGATGACCATTATAGGGCAACTGCCTATGGGTTTATGAGAAAACAGGTAGCAGAAGGCCGACAATGCTACGTGATCTGTCCTATGGTGGAAGAAAATGAAAAATTAGAAGCAGAAAATGTCATCGATTATGCCAAGCTCTTACAGGAAGAGATGGGGCCGGATATTTCAGTGGAATACCTCCATGGCCGCATGAAACAAAATCTTAAAGATGACCTTATGACCCGCTTTGGAAAGAATGAGATCCAGATTCTTGTATCTACGACTGTCATTGAGGTAGGGATTGACGTTCCCAACGCTACGGTCATGTTGATTGAGAATGCAGAACGATTCGGTCTTGCCCAGCTCCATCAATTAAGAGGACGGGTGGGACGAGGCAAATACCAATCCTATTGTATCTTTATGAGCAATGCCAAGAATAAAGAAACGAGAGAACGCTTAGAAATTTTAAACAAGACCAATGATGGTTTTAAAATTTCTTCGGAAGACCTAAGGCTTCGTGGACCCGGGGATTTGTTTGGAATCAGACAGAGTGGACTTATGAATTTCAAATTGGGAGATATCTACCAGGATGTAAAAATTTTGCAAAAGGCCAATGAGGCCTGCAATTTGCTTTTTGAGCAAGGATATGAGCTGGAACAATTATTTCCGAATGCTTGCCGCAAGGACGAAGTGATTCTTTAAAGGAAGTATGAAGAATTTTATAGATAAAGATAATTAGAGGAATCTTATGAAATGGCTGATAGTTATAATTGCAATCCTAATCTGCTTCATGATTTTAGAAAGTAAGAGAGAAAGCAAGTTTTTTCAGATTACGGAATATAAGATCACATCAGGGAAATTAAAAGGGCTGAAGGGACCTATAAGGGTCGTTTTTCTTTCTGATCTTCATAATTGCAGCTATGGAGACAAGAACCGGGACCTTTTAAAAGCAATTAAAGATGCCCATCCGGATTTTATTTTCATTGGAGGGGATATGCTGGTTCGAAGGAACGGGACTTCCTATGAGTCTACCTTGGAATTTCTAAAAGAACTCCCGGGGATCTGTCCTGTTTACTATGCTAATGGAAATCATGAGCAGAAGCTAAAAATGGAAGCGGAATACTTTGAGCAATCTTATGAAGCCTATCAAAAGGCCCTGGTCTCTTATGGGATTCATATGCTGGAGAATGCATCTGCCAAATTGGATTTTAATGGGAAGGAAGCTAGCATTACAGGCCTAGAGATTCCCTTAAAGGGCTATAGAAAATTTTACCATTGCAAATTGGAGCCGGCAGATATTACTTCTTGTATAGGGGAAGCCTCCCCAAATTATCAGATCTTGCTGGCCCATCATCCGGGTCATGTCCCCTTGTATAAAGGCTGGGGGGCAGATTTAATCTTGTCCGGCCACTTCCACGGAGCTGTTCTTAGACTTCCCGGCATAGGTGGTTTTATAGCACCGGACTTTCGTTTATTTCCCAAATATTCCGGAGGAATCTACAAGGAAGGGGACCAGACAATTGTAGTAAGCAGAGGACTTGGTGTTCATTCCATGCCCCTTCGGATTTTTAATCCCCCGGAGCTTGTAGTAATGAATCTTCAAGGCTAAGTTTATATAACGAGGTTAACATATGGCAAATGGAATTCCTGTGAAGCTAGAAGTCTTTGAGGGACCTTTAGATCTTCTATTACATTTGATCGATAAAAACAAAATAGATATCTATGACATTCCTATTGTGGAGATTACCAACCAGTACATGGACTATATTAAGGCCATGGAAAAAGAAGATATGAATGTTATGAGTGAATTCTTGGTAATGGCCGCTACCCTCCTAGATATTAAATGTAAGATGCTCCTTCCAAAAGAAGTAAATGAGGAGGGAGAGGAAGAGGATCCAAGGGCAGAGCTCGTGGAGCAATTGTTGCAATATAAGATGTATAAGTATATGGCTTATGAGCTTAAGGACCGGCAGCTGGATGCAGACCTCATTATGTACCGGGAACCGGATATTCCAAAGGAGGTCCGGTCTTTTGAGACTCCTGTGGATCTGGACGAGCTACTTAAGGGTTTAAACCTTCATAAGCTAAATCAGATCTTTCAGGATGTCATGAAACGACAGGAACAAAAGTTAGATCCCATCCGAAGTAAATTTGGAAAGATCGAGAAAGAAGAGGTTACGGTCGACGAAAAATTGGATTATGTGGCAGAGTATGCCGCCACACATCATCGGTTTAGTTTTCGGCACTTGTTAAAGAAACAAAGCTCCAAGGTTCAGGTAATCGTTACATTTCTCGCCCTTTTGCAGCTTATAAAGGACGGCTTGATCCAGATTAGACAAGACCAGCCCTTTGATGATATAGAGATTGAAACCGTAGGAAATCTTGAGGAGATCACTATAACAAGAGATCCTGAGCAAGGGGAGTAATAGAAGTTACGAGTAGTGAGTGGGAGCCTGGAGTCGTTAGAGAAAGGTTTAAGTCTGTGGAAATTAATAAACTTGAAGGAATCATTGAAGCAATTCTCTTTACCATGGGTAATTCTGTAGAGATCGAAAAAATAGCTGCTGCCATTGAGCAGGATACGAAAACTACCAGACGTATCATCCAAAATATGATGGATAAATACGAGGCAGAGGATCGGGGAATTCGAATTATCGAGCTGGAGAATTCCTTTCAAATGTGCACGAAAAAAGAAACCTACGAATATTTGATCAAGGTAGCAAAACAGCCCAAGCGCTATGTGCTGACAGATGTGGCCCTAGAAACCCTATCCATCATCGCCTACAAGCAGCCGGTTACCCGTCTGGAAATTGAAAAAATTCGAGGGGTTAAGTCTGACCATGCGGTAAACAAGTTGATTGAATATGGATTGGTATGTGAAGTAGGAAGAATGGATGCTCCGGGAAAGCCCATTCTCTTCGGAACGACCGAGGAGTTCCTCAGAAGATTCAGTGTCCAGTCCATCGATGATCTTCCCATCCTAAATCCTGAACAGGTGGAAACCTTTAAGGAGGAAGCAGAGGAAGAGGTGCAGCTAAAACTAGATGTTTAGATAAATTTAAAATGCAGTGAATTTGCAAGGAAATTTCAAATAAAACTCAAAAACCAGAAAAAAACAATAGATTTTCCCTAAAAATGAAAGTTTGTATTGACGATACGTCATTTCTTCGATACAATAACCAAAGTGAAAAATGACTGGGAGGTTTTAAAATGACTGCATACAAGGATTTGACCACAGAAGAGTTACTGAAGTTAAAGGCTGAGCTTGAAGCTGAATTTGAGGATGTGAAGGGAAAGGGCCTGACACTGAATATGGCAAGAGGAAAGCCGTCGGCAGAACAATTGAACCTATCTATGAAGATGATGGATGTTTTGACCAGCGACATGAATCTCTTATGCGATGACGGAACCGATTGTCGTAACTACGGCGTTGTAGATGGTATCTCTGAGGCAAAGCAGCTTTTAGCAGATATGATGGAAGTTCCAAGAGATAATGTGATTGTATTTGGTAATTCAAGTCTCAATGTCATGTACGATATGGTGGCAAGATCTATGACACATGGAGTTTTAGGAAGCACACCCTGGGCGAAGCTTGATCAAAAGGTTAAGTTTTTATGTCCGGTTCCCGGATATGACAGACATTTTAAGATCACAGAGCATTTCGGAATTGAGATGATCAATATTCCAATGTCTGAGAGCGGTCCGGATATGGATATGGTAGAAGAGCTGGTTTCTTCAGACCCCATGGTAAAGGGAATCTGGTGTGTACCAAAGTATTCAAACCCACAGGGAATTACCTATTCCGATGAGACGGTTCACCGTTTTGCCCGTTTAAAACCTGCTGCAGAAGATTTTCGAATTTACTGGGATAATGCCTATTGCGTACATCATCTTTACGATGACAAGCAGGACTTTTTGTTGGAGCTTTTGATGGAATGCAAGAAAGAAGGAAATGAAGACTTGGTTTACAAGTTTGCATCTACTTCTAAGATTACCTTCCCGGGTTCCGGTATCAGCGCCCTTGCAGCATCAGAGGCAAATATTGCGGATATCAAAAAGCAGATGGGCATCCAGACCATCGGACATGATAAGGTAAATCAGCTTCGCCATGTAAGATTTTTCGGAAACATTCACGGTATTGTAAAACATATGAAGAAGCATGCAGACATTATGCGTCCGAAATTTGAGGCAGTTTTGGAAACCTTAGACCATGAACTTTCCGGTTTGGAGATTGGATCATGGATGGCTCCAAGAGGTGGCTATTTCATTTCCTTTGACTCTATGGAGGGATGTGCAAAGGCCATCGTCGCAAAAGCCAAAGAGGCAGGTCTTATTATGACAGGTGCCGGAGCTACCTATCCTTATGGAAAGGATCCAAAGGACCAGAATATCCGTATTGCTCCATCCTATCCAACCTTGGATGAATTAAAAGTTGCTGCGAATATTTTTGTCCTTAGCGTAAAGCTTGTAAGTATTGACAAGTTATTGGAAAATAGATAAGTATAGATTAAAAGAAAAGTCCCTCAGGTCTCTGGGGGACTTATTTTGTCGGATCCTGTCGAATTTCTTGACCTTTCTTTCTTATCTGTGTTAAGGTGAAGTTGTTCATAAAATTTGGTTTTTGTATATTCTTTCGGATACAAGTGTCTGTATCCAAATTCCCAAAAGTAGGAAAATATAGTTGACATTTAGGTTTTGGTATACTACTATTATACTCAGTGAAACGAACATTCGTTCGTGTTTGTAAAAAGGAGAATATGACATGGCAAGTGGAGATAAGAATACAAGTAAGAAAGAGGCATTGGATGCAGCAATCGCAAAGTTAGAGAAGGATTTTGGTAAGGGAACGGTTATGAAGCTCGGAGATCCTTCGGCGCAGGTAGCGGTGGAGACCATTCCTACCGGATCTTTAAGCCTTGATCTGGCATTGGGACTGGGAGGACTTCCGAGAGGACGTATTATCGAGATCTACGGACCGGAATCCAGTGGTAAGACAACCGTGGCCCTGCATGTGATCGCGGAGGTTCAAAAGAGAGGGGGCATTGCCGGATTTATTGATGCCGAACACGCATTAGACCCGGTTTATGCTAAGAATATTGGCGTTGATATTGATGAATTATACATTTCTCAGCCCGACAGCGGAGACCAGGCCCTGGAGATCGCAGAAACTATGGTGCGGTCCGGAGCCATGGATATTATCGTTGTGGACTCTGTAGCGGCATTGGTTCCCCGCCAGGAGATTGAGGGAGAGATGGGAGACTCCCATGTGGGACTACAAGCCCGTCTGATGTCTCAGGCTTTAAGAAAGCTTACACCGGTAATCAGCAAGTCCAGCTGTGTAGTTATTTTTATCAATCAGCTTCGTGAGAAGATCGGAGTTATGTTTGGAAATCCTGAGACCACCACAGGCGGTCGTGCCTTGAAGTTCTATGCTTCTGTTCGTTTGGATGTTCGCAGAACAGAGACTTTGAAACAGGGTGGAGAGATGACCGGTAACCGCACCAGGGTCAAGGTAGTTAAGAATAAGATCGCTCCTCCTTTTAAGGAAGCAGAATTTGACATTATGTTCGGAAAAGGAATTTCCAAAGAAGGAGATATCCTAGATCTGGCAGTCAAGTGTGATCTGGTAGGAAAGAGCGGGGCTTGGTTCTCATATAATGGAGAGAAGATCGGCCAGGGACGAGAGAATGCCAAGATTTATCTCAGCGAGCATCCCCAGCTTATGGAGGAGCTGGAACAGAAGATTCGCAAGCACTATCATCTGAATGGTGCCGAGGAAGCGGAAGAGACAAAGCCGGAGAAGAAGCCTGCCAAGCCAGATCAGGCGGAAGCCCCGGAAGCATAAGGTAGATAGTAGGAATGGTTGTTAGCAAGATTGAAGCATTAACGAAGACCAGGTATAAGATTTATATTGACGGAGAGTTCGCCTTTGTATTATACAAGGGCGAGCTCTCTCGTTATCATCTAGAGGAAGAGACTCGCGTAAGTGAGGAAGTCTATGACAGTCTCTATAAGATTGTATTAAAGAGAGGAAAGCTTAGGGCGCTACACCTCCTAAATGATATGGGGAGAACGGAATATCAATTGCGGGATAAGTTAGAGAAGGGCGGCTATCCAAAAGATATTGTGGAGGAAGTCCTTACTTATGTGAAGTCTTTTGGCTATATAGATGATCGCAATTATGCCAGGAACTATATTTTTGCCAAGAAGGCATCCAAGAGCAAGCGACAGATTCAGGCAGGCCTTTTACAAAAAGGAATTTCCTCTGAAATCATTTCTGAAATTCTTTCAGAGTCTTACCGGGAAGAAGACCTATATGATGCCATTGAAAAAGCCCTGCTAAGACGTAAATTTGATCCGGACTGCCAGGACGAAAAGTATCTTGGGAAGCACTTGATGTACCTAGCCAGAAAGGGCTTCTCCTACGGAGATATCAAGCAGGTACTACTTGACAGATTTCACAAATCAGTATAGAATTTAAGTGTTGTATTTGTGTACAATGAAAACTAAATAAGGAGGTGCTCCTGTGCCGAATATCATTATAATTGTTGTAGCAATTGTGTTGATCGTCGCAGCCGCCATCATTAGTCGTTTCTTAACAATTAGCAAGTTGAAGAGTGATGCAGAATCAAAGATTGGTAATGCAGAAACCAAGGCTAGAGAAATCATTGATGAAGCGGTGAAAACAGCTGAGGCAAAGAAGAAGGAGTCTCTCTTGGAGATCAAAGAAGAGTCCATTAAAAATAAGAATGAACTTGAAAAAGAGACCAAGGATCGCAGAAATGAATTACAGCGTTATGAGAAGCGAGTCCTTTCCAAGGAAGAGGCTTTAGAGAAAAAGTCCGATGCATTAGAACGGCGTGAGACAGGGTTGGCAGCGAAGGAAGAACAGCTGAAACAGCGGGAAACGAAAGTGGAAGAGCTGAGTCAGCAGCGTGTGCAGGAACTCGAAAGAATCTCAGGACTTACCTCCGAACAAGCAAAAGAATATTTATTAAAAACTGTTGAAGAAGATGTGAAGCATGATACTGCTAAGATGATCAAGGAGATGGAGGTCAAGGCAAAGGAAGAGGCTGATAAGAAGGCCAAGGAATTTGTTGTGACAGCGATCCAAAGATGCGCAGCAGATCATGTGGCAGAGACTACAATTTCTGTAGTTCAATTGCCAAGTGACGAGATGAAAGGAAGAATCATTGGACGTGAGGGACGTAATATCCGTACCTTAGAGACTCTTACCGGAGTGGAATTGATTATCGATGACACACCGGAAGCTGTTGTCTTGTCCGGATTTGATCCAATCAGAAGGGAAATTGCAAGGATCGCTCTTGAGAAGTTGATTGTAGATGGACGTATCCATCCGGCAAGAATTGAGGAGATGGTTGAGAAGGCTCAAAAAGAGGTCGAGACCATGATCCGTGAGGAAGGTGAAGCAGCTACTCTTGAAGTAGGTGTTCATGGCATTCATCCGGAACTCATTAAACTTCTCGGTCGCATGAAGTTTAGAACAAGCTATGGACAGAATGCCCTTAAGCATTCCATCGAAGTGGCCCATTTGTCCGGACTTTTAGCTGGCGAAATTGGCTTAGATGTTCGAATGGCCAAACGTGCAGGTCTCTTGCACGATATTGGTAAATCCATCGACCATGATGTAGAAGGTTCACATATTCAGATTGGTGTAGATTTATGTAGAAAGTACAAGGAATCTGCAACAGTTATTAACGCGGTAGAATCTCATCATGGAGATGTAGAGCCACAGACTCTGATTGCCTGTGTTGTCCAGGCGGCAGATACGATTTCTGCAGCCAGACCAGGTGCAAGAAGAGAAACCTTAGAGACATATACAAACAGATTAAAACAGTTAGAAGATATCACCAACCAGTTTAAGGGCGTGGAGAAGTCTTTTGCAATTCAAGCAGGTAGAGAGATTCGTGTAATGGTAGTTCCAGAGCAAGTATCTGATGCAGATATGGTATTGCTGGCTAGAGATATTGCAAAACAGATTGAGTTTGAATTAGAATATCCTGGACAGATTAAGGTAAATGTGATTCGAGAATCACGAGTTACCGATTATGCCAAGTAGAAGATAAATATAAGACAGAACCGGTGATTTCGGTTCTGTCTTTTTTTATAAAAAGGAGGAAATAGCAATGAGTAATGAAGTAAGAAGAACAAGTCGTACATTAAAATATGAGGGAACCGTCCTTAAAATTTATCAGGACCATATGGAATTTGCCAACGGATCCTCTGAGGATTGGGATTTTATCCATCATGATGGGGCCGCAGCCGTAATTCCTGTAAGGGAAGATGGCAAAATCTTAATGGTAAGGCAGTACCGCAACGCTCTTGAGAGAGAAACCTTAGAAGTACCTGCAGGTAAATTGGACCAGCCGGGCGAGCCGGGAATTGAATGTGCAGCCAGAGAATTGGAGGAAGAGACCGGATACCGCTCTGATCATTTGGAGCGTCTTCTCACGCTTCGGACAACAGTGGCATTTTGTGACGAACGCATTGAGATCTTCCTGGCCAGAGACTTGATTCCTTCCAAACAGCATTTGGATGAGAATGAATATGTAGAGGTAGAAGCCTATACTTTAAATGAATTAAAACAGATGATCTTTGGCGGAAAAATCGAAGATGCAAAAACCATAGCTGCAATTTTAGCCTATGAATCTCAGTATGTAAGATAAAGCCTATATTGGAGCAAGCTAAAATATATTGGAGGAGATAAAGGATGACAGAACAGGAACGAATGAAAGCAGGCTATCTCTGGAAGGACGATGAGGAGAATATGGCTCTACAGGCAAGATGTAAGGAATTGGTTAAAAAATTTAATGACCTTCCCACCGATGCTATGAAGGAGCGAGAGCAAGTAGTACATGAAATATTTGGTCAGGTAGGAGAACATGTATGGCTTAATTCCCCTCTTACCGTCTCTGTTGGAAAATACGTTTCCATTGGTTCGGGAACCTATGCTAATATGAATTTCACCCTCATTGATGATTGGAAGATCACCATCGGAAAAAATGTGCTCATCGGTCCCAATGTTACCCTTAGCACAACCGGACATGCCATTCATCCGGACCATCGGGCAGATGGAATGTATTCTTTCCCGATTACCATAGGAGACAATGTATGGATCGGAGGAAATGTCATGGTGCTGCCGGGTGTAAGTATCGGTGAAAATTCAGTCATCGGGGCAGGATCCGTTGTGACAAAGGATATCCCTGCAAATGTGGTGGCTTTCGGTGCTCCTTGCAAGGTTTATAGGGAAATCAATGAAAGGGATGCAGAATATTATTTTGGAAATCACAGGTTTGACGAGCAGCCTGAAAGAGAAGGGTAAGTTGATTTAGAATGATTTTAGGAATAAGCAGATTCGATAATGGAATTAGATGCCTCTAGCTTGCCGCGGTATCATTTATAGTAGAAGACTATAAATGGGAGGAAATTTAAAATGGCATTACACATCATTGATGAAGCAAATCGTTGTCTGAACTGTAAAAAACCTATGTGCCAGCAGGGATGCCCGGTACATACTGCAGTACCTCAGATTATTCAAATGTTTAAAGAAAATCGGATCATGGAAGCCGGGGAAACACTATTTGAGAATAATCCTATGTCTGTGATTTGCTCGATTGTCTGTAATCATGAGAACCAGTGTGAGGGACACTGTGTGCTGGGAAGAAAAGGGAACCCCGTACATTTTTCCAGTATTGAAAATTATATTTCTGACATGTATCTGGACCGGATGCAGTTAGAAATTGCGGAAAAGAAAAATCAAAGGGCGGCTGTAATCGGAGCCGGACCGGCTGGAATGACGGTGGCTATCAAGTTGGCAAAAGAAGGATATGATGTAACTATCTTTGAGTGGAAGGATAAGATCGGCGGGGTTATGCAATATGGAATTCCTGAATATCGTCTTCCCAAAAAGATTCTAGACCGATACCAGATTCGAATGAGAGAGTTGGATATTAGAATTCGCCCCAATACTACCATCGGAGCGGTATTGAAAATCGATGATCTTTTAAGGGATGGATATGACAGCGTATTCATTGGAACAGGCGTGTGGAAGGCAAGAAATCTAGGGGTTCCCGGAGAGTGTCTGGGAAATGTTTACTTTGGCATCGATTATCTTGCAAATGCAGCGGCCTATCAGCTGGGAGAAAAGGTGGCGGTAATCGGCATGGGAAATGCAGCCATGGATGTGGCAAGGACTGCCCTAAGAAACGGGGCCAGGAAGGTGACCCTCTATGCCAGAGGATCAAAAATTGCAGCCAGTTCCCATGAAGTATCCTATGCAAAGCTTGACGGGGCAGAATTTGAATTCGGTTATTCGATTTTGGAGATTAATGAAAAAGGACCGGTCTTTCAAAAAAATATCCTAGATGAAAATGGAGAGATTATAGGGGCTGAAGAAAATCCGGTGCAGGTGGAAGCAGACTCTACAATTATTTCTATCAGTCAGGGACCAAGAAAGAAATTGATTCGTACAACCCTTGGATTGGAGGGGTCGGACAGGGGGCTCCTTCTGGTAGATGAAAATTATATGACCACCAAGGCCGGAGTCTTTGCGGCAGGTGATGTAATCACCGGTTCAAAAACAGTCGTCCATGCAGTGGATGGAGCAAAAAAAGCTGCCCAGGCTATGATCCGATATATGGAAGAAAAAAGAAGTAGGCAATAAAATTTTAAATTAAAGCAAATAAAATCAATTGATTCAAAAAAAGACTCATCGCAAGTATTTCTGCAATGGGTCTTTTTTATTTGGGCTATTCCGCTAAGGTCTCCCAAGTTTCATATAAGGTTTCCAACTCTTCAAGAATCTCAGCTTTTTCAGTCGACAATTCCTGGCACTTTACAGAATTGGTAAAGATTTCCTCCTGAGACATAAGAGCATCGATTTCCTGGTCTCTTTCTTCTAATATAGAAATACGTTCCTCGGTTTTCTTTAGCTCATTTTGGCGTTTTCTCTCTTTGGCCTGGGCTTCTTTTTGCTCTTGCCAGCTAAGTTTGGCTTCGCTTTCAGTCTCGCAAGCTGTATTTTCAGATTCAGTTTGATCCTCCTTGGCATAAATAGCAGTGAGAGCATCCTTTTTTTCTAAATAATAATCATAATTTCCAATATAATTTACAAAACTATGATTTACTAATTCCAAGATCCTGCCGGCGGTTTGGTTAATGAAATATCGGTCGTGGGAAACGTATAAAACGGTTCCGGTATAATCGTTTAAGGCTTTTTCCAAAATTTCTTTGGATGTAATGTCTAGATGGTTGGTAGGCTCATCCAAGATCAGGAAATTGGCATTGGACAGCATCAATTTTGCGAGAGATACACGACCGCGCTCACCACCGCTTAGGTCTCCGATTAATTTAAATACATCATCTCCGGTAAATAAAAAGGCAGCTAAAACCTTTCGGATCTGGGTATTGGTAAGTGCTGGATAGTCATCGGAAATCTCCTGGAAAATAGTTTTATCCATATGAAGAACGTGGTGCTCCTGGTCATAGTAACCGATTTCTACATTGGTCCCCAGGGTGAAGGAACCGCTGTCGGGATCAATTACCTGGTTTAAAATTTTAAGCAGGGTGGTTTTACCGGTCCCGTTATCTCCGATAATGGCAACATGTTCCCCGCGCTTGATTTCAAAACTGATATCTTTAAATAAATCCTGGGTGGGGAAACTTTTGCTTAAATGATCCACTCTTAAAACATCAGAGCCGCTGATGTGGGAGGGCTCCAGGGTCAGGTGGATGTCGGTATTTAATTCCATAGGTTTATCAAGTACCTGGATTTTATCCAACATCTTTTCCCGGCTCTCGGCCCGCTTGATGGATTTTTCTCGGTTAAATGATTTTAATTTTTCAATAACAGCTTCCTGGTGCTTGATTTCCTGCTGCTGATTTAAATATTCTTTTAGGCGGATATCCCGAAGCTGTTGTTTTTTGGTGGCATAGTCATTGTAATTGCCCTGGAAGGTCATAAGCTGGCCCCGCTCAATTTCCAGAACCTTTGTGACAACTCGATTTAAAAAATAACGGTCATGGGAAACGATTAAAACAGCTCCCGGATAATTTACAAGGTAGGTCTCCAACCAGTCGATGGAATTTAGGTCTAAGTGGTTGGTAGGCTCGTCTAAAAGTAAGATATCCGGCTTGGTTAAAAGGAGCTTGCTGAGAGAGACTCTGGTTTTTTGTCCGCCTGACAGAGTATCCACCGGTTTGGAAAATTCTTCTTCCAAAAATCCCAATCCTTTTAAGACCCCGACAACTTCGCTTTCGTAGGCATAGCCATTCATCCGGTCAAATTCTTCCGTAAGCCGATGATAAGTATCTAGTCGGGCATTTAAGGCATCCCCGGACAGAATATTTAATTCTTCTTCAATATCTCGAAGTTTTTGGTTCATTTGTAAAATATCCGGTCTGGAATTTCGCACTTCCTCGTAGATCGTAGAACCACTTTTCATGGCCTGGTGTTGGGCAAGGTAACCTAGAGTTTTCCCCTTTGTAAGAATCACCTGGCCCGCATCTGCAGGAAGTTCTCCCACAATCATCTTTAAAATCGTAGATTTTCCGGCGCCATTGATTCCTACTAGGGCAACTTTTTCTCGATCTTCTATATGAAAGGAAGCATTTTCGACGATGACGTCTTCACCAAATGCCTTTGATATTCCGTGACATGCTAAAATCATTTTATTAACTCCTGAATTCTTCTGTTTTTTCAACACTTAATCCCTATAATACAAGAATCTGAGAATTCTCGCAAGGGTAGCTTGTCGGAAAAGATTTGACAGAATTATCACAAAAAGGTATACTTGTTATATTATGAGAGAATAGTAGGTGTATATATATGGCAAAAGAAATTTCGCAAGCAGTCGTTAGAAGGTTGCCAAGATATCACAGATATTTGGAGACTTTATCTAACGAAGGAGTTGAGAGAATTTCCTCAAGTGATTTAAGTAAGCGTATGCATGTAACAGCATCCCAGATCAGGCAGGATCTTAATAACTTTGGTGGATTTGGCCAGCAGGGATATGGTTATAATGTAAAGTATTTATTAAAAGAGATTGGAAAGATCCTGGGGTTAGAAGACCATCATACCATTGCAGTTGTGGGAGCCGGTAATTTAGGACAGGCCCTGGCAAATTATCATGGATTCAATCAGAATGAATTTGAGATTACTGCTTTGTTTGATATCAATCCTCGTTTACAAGGGGTCTCCATCAATGGAAAGCCCATTCTTATGATGGACGAATTTCCGGCTTTTGTAAAAGAGCATCCTGTTGAGATCGCTATTTTGTCGGTGCCTCGCGATCAGGCAGTGGCAGTGGCTAAGATTCTTACAGATAATGGGGTAAAGGCAATTTGGAACTTTACTTATACAGATTTACATGTTCCGGAGAATGTAGTTACCGAGAGCGTGCATTTGACAGACAGCCTCTTACAAGTGACCTATCGTTTGCATGAGAATGCTTTGGAGGATTACGAGGAAGAATAAGAATGATAATTAAGAGACGGCTTCGGTCGTCTTTTTTTACCATGTCTACATAAAAAGTTATGGGAATTGTAGATGGGAGATAAGTGATTATGAGATATCTGGTAAATGGAAAGCAAATGAAACAGGCAGACAAACATACCATGGAAGAACTTCATATTTCTTCCCTGGAACTTATGGAGAATGCGGCTCTTTCCTGTGTGGATCTTATGTACAGGGAGGGCCTTGATCTTGCCAAGGTTTGCATTGTATGCGGCTCCGGAAACAATGGAGGAGATGGATTTGCCATTGCAAGGATTTTGATGCAGAGGGGAATTTTTGTAACGGTTTGCTTTGTTGGAAATAAGACCCATTGCAGCGATGAGACAAAGAAGCAGATTGGCTTTTTAAGAGAAGCCGGCGGAGATTTTGTAGATGGCTTCGTGGAGGACGATGATTATAGTCTAATCGTAGATGCTATTTTTGGCGTGGGCTTAGATAGGGAAATCCAGGGAGACTATCAAAATGTAATCCGTAAGATCAATCGCCATAAAGCTCCGGTCCTATCCGTTGACCTGCCTTCCGGCATCTCGGCAGATTCCGGGCAGATTATGGGAATTGCAGTGCATGCAAGCATTACGGTTACTTTCCAGGAAGAAAAATTAGGGCTGGTGCTCTTCCCGGGGGCCGACTATGCCGGAAGAGTGATTGTAACAGACGTAGGCATTGACACTTCAGTCTTGGCCGGAGACAAAACTTTAGCCTATACCTGTGAACCGGAAGAGTATGTAAGACTCTTACCCCTTCGAAAAATAGACTCCCACAAGGGAAGTTACGGGAAATTATTAGTGATCGCCGGAAGCAAGGGCATGTCAGGAGCAGCCTATTTTAATGCCTTGGCAGCTTATACCGCAGGCGTGGGCCTGGTCAAAATCTATACCCATGAGAGTAACCGGATCATTTTGCAGGAACTTCTTCCGGAAGCTATTGTAGTGACCTACAAATCCTTCGATAAGATTGACCTGCTTCAATTATTAGAGTGGGCCGATGGGGTATGCATAGGTTCCGGACTAGGGATATCTATTACCTCCCAGGAAATTTTGACCTTGGTTTTGGAAGAGGCGAAAATTCCATGTATCATTGATGCGGATGGCCTCAATCTGATTTCAGAACACAGAGAATTGCTGGAAAAATTAAAAAACGGAAAATATATACTGACACCCCACATGCTGGAGATGGCAAGACTTTTAGATACAGATCTTACCAACTTAAAACAAAACCGCACAGACCTCCTACAAAAATTTGTGGAAGAATATCAAGTGATCTGCGCCCTTAAAGATACCAGAACCATGGTATTTAATCATCTCTGTGGCCCTTATGTAAATCTTACAGGAAATAATGCCATGGCCAAGGCAGGTTCCGGGGATGTTTTGGCCGGATGTATTGCGGCCTTGGTGGTGCAAAGTAACAATGCGATCAGTGCCACAGATATGGGCGTCTATCTTCACGGAAGATCCGGAGATTTGGCCAGAAAAGAAAAAGGAAGTTATAGTGTTCTTGCAAGGGATCTTATTTCCTATCTTGGAGGAGCCCTAAAGGAACAGGAGGACATAGCAAATGAAAGCTTATACTAGAGTATGTGCAAGAATTGACTTGGATGCCATTGAATATAATATGGAACAAATGAAGGCGAATCTAAAGCCGGGAACATCCATGTTAGCCGTAATTAAAACCGATGGCTATGGACATGGGGCTCTTCAGATTTCAAATTTATTGGAAGACAAGGACTATATCTGGGGATATGCAACAGCTACTTTGGAAGAGGCAGTGGCCCTTCGAAGAGCCGGTCGTAAGAAAGCTATCTTAGTTTTGGGATGCATTTTCCCGGATTCTATCGATCAGGCCATTGAACATGAAATTCGAATCACTACTTATTCTTTGGAGGCCGCCAAATTTATTTCTGAAAGGGCGAAAGCTCTGGGAAAATCTGCCTATGTGCACATTAAATTAGATACCGGTATGTCCAGACTGGGATTTTTGATCAACGAAGAGTCTGTGGAGACCATTGCCGAGATTGCAAAACTTCCGGGACTGATCCTGGAGGGAATGTTTACGCATTTTGCAAAATCCGATGAGACAGATAAGGGCTTTACCCAGGTCCAGTTTCATAATTATTTGTGGATGA
Source organism: Clostridium sp. CAG:343 (assembly GCA_963634745.1). Lineage (GTDB taxonomy): Bacteria > Bacillota > Clostridia > Lachnospirales > Lachnospiraceae > CAKRJP01. The sequence continues at coordinate 150,447 of CAVHCX010000001.1, read as the reverse complement.
AGGAAGAGTTAGAGGAGCTTGGTATTCGCTTTCCTTTTTATCATGTCTCCAACAGTGCAGGAATTATTGACCTGCCGGAAGTGAACCTGGATTTAGTAAGAGCCGGAATTTCCATCTATGGTTTATATCCATCGGAGCAAGTAAAAAAAGACCAGGTGCCTTTAAAACCGGCGCTGGAACTAATAAGCCATGTAGCCCATATCAAATGGGTTCCTGAGGGAACTCCTGTAAGCTACGGCAGTACTTTCGTGACAGAAAAAGCAACGAAAATCGCTACGATTCCGGTAGGCTATGGAGACGGATATCCCAGGGCCTTATCTAATAAGGGATATGTCCTTATAAAGGGAAAGAAGGCCCCCATTCTTGGCCGTGTCTGCATGGACCAGTTTATGGTGGATGTTACAGAGATTGAAGATCTTTCCTTTGGTGACTTAGTGACCTTGGTAGGTTATAATGGAGAGGAACACTTGCCGGTGGAAGTCCTTAGTGACCTTTCCGGAAGATTTAATTATGAATTTGTCTGTGACTTAGGAAAGAGGATCCCCAGAGAATTTATTCGGCATGGAAAAGTTGTAGAACAAATGGATTATTTTGGAGAAGAGATTTAAAAGAATATGGAACGAGAAAAATTACTTCATAGAATGCATCATATTTTTCAACAGGAAGAGGAGATGGACGATAACATGAAAAAAGAGGCGGCCACTCTGATTCAAAATATTTTCCGCTATATGGAAAAAGATGCCAAGGATATTATGACTCACAGGAAGCACATCGTTGCCATAGACGGGAGCATGACCTTGGAGGAAGCCCTTGACTTTATGCTGGGAGAACAGTATTCCAGATTTCCGGTTTATAAAGAAGATATTGATGAGATTGTTGGAACCTTGCATCTTAGGGAAGCAATTAGCGGATATATGAATGAAAAGCTTCGGAAAACTCCTGTCCTAGAGCTGGGGGATTATGTGCATCCTGTAAAATTTATTCCGGAAACTAAAAGCATTGATACCCTCTTTAAGGAAATGCAAACAGAGAAAAAACATATGGTCATTGTTTTGGATGAGTATGGTCAGACATCCGGGCTGGTAGCCTTGGAGGATATTCTGGAAGAGCTTGTTGGCAATATCATGGATGAATATGACGAGGAAGAGGTTCTCATTACCAAACAAGGGGATGGAAGTTTTCTTGCAGACGGATTTATGGATCTGGAAGATTTGGAAGACTATATTGACGTCGTATTTGAAAAAGAAGAGTATGAGACCCTAAACGGATTTTTAATTGCCCAGTTAGAACGGATTCCCTCAGTGGATGAGGAGGAAGCCTGCGTGGTAGACTACGAAGGCTATCGCTTTACCATCCTGTCGGTAGACAACAAAACCATTAAAAGAGTTAAGATTGAAAAAATAGAAGAATAGTGTTAGAATATTTTGGATGTGTGCAAATTGGGATTTACCAATCAGCACTTTTAAAGTTTTATATTAAGCTGAAATTTAATTTCATAGATAGGAGAAGAAAAGAATATGTCAGGACATTCAAAATTTGCCAATATTAAGCATAAAAAAGAGAAGAACGATGCGGCAAAGGGAAAGATTTTTACCAAATTAGGAAAAGAATTAGCAGTAGCAGTAAAAGAGGGTGGAAGTGCAGACCCGGTAAATAATAGCAGACTTCGTGATGTCATTGCAAAGGCTAAGGCTGCAAATATGCCAAATGATACCATTGAGCGTAATATTAAGAAGGCAGACGGAGATGCCAATGCTGCAAATTATGAGCACATTACATACGAGGGATATGGCCCTAACGGAACCGCTATTATCGTAGAGGCTCTTACAGACAATCGTAACCGTACAGCTACCAATGTTAAGAATGCATTTACCAAGGGAAATGGTAATGTAGGAACTCCCGGATGTGTATCCTTTATGTTTGATAAAAAGGGTCAGATCGTTATTGATAAGGAAGAGTATGATGGCGATTCCGATGAGCTTATGATGACAGCCTTAGATGCCGGTGCAGATGATTTCGTTGAGGAAGATGACAGCTTTGAGATTCTCACAGCTCCGGAAGAATTCAGTGCTGTAAGAGATGCCTTAGAGGAAGCCGGAATTAAGATGGCAGCTGCAGAGGTTACTATGATTCCGCAGACTTATGTTGAACTCACAGATGCTAAGGATATTGCCAGCATCCAGAAGACCTTAGATATGTTGGATGATGATGACGATGTGCAGGATGTATATCACAACTGGGACGAGTAAAATAAAAGTAAACAGAGTTTGTTTTCTGCTATATTTAGGAGGCTAGATTTCTTTGGAAAGATTTTTAAACGAATTCATAGATATGTTTGATGAATCTATGGGACATATCAACCAATTTAAGAAAAGTAAGTATCCGGAAGTTGTAGCAGAACTTTGGAAGAGATACGAGCCTTTGATCACAGAGTCTTTGGAATGCTATAAAGCTTTCATAGAGTCCGAGGGATCAGAAGAAGCGGAAGTTTATGCAGAGCCCTTGGCAAAGGGCTTGGCCTGCCATGCCCATGATAAGATGAAGAAGGCTTCTAAGCGGATGCAGGAAATCCAAGCGATTGATCTGAATCTTACCATGGCAGTTTACTTTATTCCTCTCATTCGATATACAAAGTCAGCTGAGGGAGATGCCCTGGCAGAGATTTTTGTGAGAACCTGGAATGATCTGCCTGTGACACCTATGACCTTGCAATCTTCCTCTTTTGAGGATGTGAATGGTGGTTTTAAGACCAAGCTTTGCTATATAACGACAGCAGTTTGTAAGTATCAGGGCAAGGCAGATGACTGCTATGAACTCACCACTCTGCGGGAATATAGGGACTCCTACCTTATGGAATCTTTGGAGGGAAGAAGCTTGGTGGAGGAATATTATGAGATTGCTCCAAGGCTTGTTATGACTATGGGAATGCTTCCTGATGAAGAATCCTTATACAGGGACCTCTATAGAGATTATTTGCTCCCCTGCCTTCGCTTGATCGAAGATGGAAGAAATGAGGCTTGTAAGGGCCTATACGAAGCTATGGTTTTAAAACTTATGGAGCGTTTTGTCTCTTCTTAAATATAAAAATGTAATTGGTATGCAGATGATAGAAATGATTTGTTGAAATTTTTGTCACCTGCATTCTTTCTATTATTTAGCGGCAAAAAATGCTATGAACTGTCGGAAAGTTAGTAGATGACAGTGCCGGATATAAATGCTATACTAGAAGCAGTATCGTCTAAAAGTAAGGGAGTGGAGTAATTTATGGCTGCAAAGTCAAGTCAGAATACAAGTAAGACGAGGGGTAAAAAATCAACAACAAGTAAAAGTACAAAAAGACAAAATACGACAGCTAAGAGTGGGAAAACTGCCAAAAGCTCCGGCAAGGTTGCAAAAAATGCAGCTACTAGGGAGGAAGAGTCTCTTGGCTTTCTTGGCTCTGAGATCTTCATTTGGATGGTCCTGGCTGTCAGTATTTTAATGATACTTAGCAATTTTGGGCTGGGAGGATTTATAGGAGGGGCTATTTCCGGATGCTTAATTAAGATCTTTGGACTTTTAGCCTATGTTTTTCCTTTTATTCTATGTTTTTCCATTTTGTTTTTAGTGGCAAATAAGGGAAGCAGCAGGGCACGCGTGAGGGTGGTCACTGCTTTTGTTATGTTAGTCCTAATTTGTACCCTCTTGCAATTAATGCAAGAAGTGGGCGGCCGTCTGGGAAGCCTCTTGGTAAATCTTTTAACTCCTGCCATTGGAGTGGCCGGAACCTATGTGATTACAATTATCTTACTGATCATTTGTTTGGTTATTATTACCGGAAAATCTGCCCTAAAGGGAATGCAGACCGGAGGAAACAGGGCCTACGAGAAGGCAAAAAAGGATGCCATCAGGCGGAAAGAATTATCCGAAACCAGGAGACTGGAAAGAAAAAAGCTTTTGGCTGAGGAAGAAGCCTTGGCAGAAGAAAAGCCTAGAGAGAAGAAACGCAGAGATAATATTGTCGACGGCGTTTCTTTTGATACCACCCTTTCAAGTAAAAAGAAGAAATTTAATATGCACGAACTGACCATAGAGTCCCCGGATGCTGCGGATAAACCAAGGCTAGGAACAGAAAATCTTTCTTCGCCTTTTGCACCGATTGCAAAACCGACGGAAAAAGTTCCTGCAGAATCTGTGACAGAGCCGGCGGTTGACTCTCTTTCCGGTCCTTCCTTTACAATCCATAGAGATGGTGAGACTGTGGAGTCTAAAGAGCCGGAACCGGAGGCAGAAGCAAAAGCAAGCTCTAGCCCTAGGAAAGCTCCTAAACTGGACGCCGCTGCCGCGGCAGGGGAGATGGCAGAAGTAGAGGCTGAAATTACGGCTTCTGAAACTCTTCAAAAAAAGGAATACCAATATCCGGCCTTAAGCCTTCTGAAAAAAGGAAAAAATTCCGGAGGAGAATCCAACGAGGCCCTTGCCGAGACTGCGACAAAGCTTCAGAATACCTTGGCAAGTTTCGGAGTCCATGTGACCATTACCAATGTAAGTTGCGGCCCGTCCGTTACCAGATATGAATTACAGCCGGAAACAGGCGTAAAGGTAAGTAAGATCGTTGGTTTGGCTGATGACATCAAGTTGAATCTTGCAGCGGCAGATATCCGTATCGAGGCACCGATTCCCGGTAAAGCAGCTGTGGGAATAGAGGTTCCCAATAAAGAGACCTCAGGGGTTATGCTTCGGGACTTGCTGGAATCTAAGGAATTTCAGGAGAGTAAGTCCAAGCTTTCCTTTGCGGTAGGCAAGGATATCGGGGGCAAGACTGTGGTATTTGACATTGCCAAGATGCCCCATGTATTGATTGCCGGTGCTACCGGTTCCGGTAAGTCGGTTTGTATCAATACCTTGATCATGAGTATCCTTTATAAGGCAAGTCCTGATGAAGTAAAATTAATTATGATCGACCCCAAAGTGGTGGAGCTTAATATTTATAATGGAATTCCTCACTTATTAATCCCTGTAGTGACAGAACCTAAAAAGGCAGCAGGGGCTCTCAACTGGGGAGTAGCAGAAATGACCCGAAGATATAAGGCCTTTGCGGATTACGGGGTCCGGGATATGGCAGGCTACAATGAAAAAATCAAGCGAGAGCATGTGATGACAGAGGATGGAGAGCCCTTAAAGCCCCTGCCTCAGATCGTCATTATTGTAGACGAGTTGGCGGACCTTATGATGGTGGCTCCGGGAGATGTGGAGGATGCCATCTGCCGACTGGCCCAGCTAGCCAGAGCGGCGGGAATCCATTTGGTTATTGCAACCCAAAGACCTTCCGTCAATGTCATAACAGGACTTATTAAGGCCAACATGCCTTCAAGAATTGCATTTTCCGTTTCCTCCGGTGTAGATTCCAGAACCATTATTGATATGAATGGTGCCGAGAAACTTTTGGGAAAAGGAGATATGCTATTTTATCCTACAGGATATCAAAAACCTGCCCGAGTCCAGGGGTCTTTTGTCAGCGATGAGGAGATCCAGCGGGTGGTAGACTTTTTGAAAGATTCCAACCAAGATAATACATACAATGAGGAAATAATCAATCATGTAGATACAGTTCAGCTTGGAAGCGGGTCTGCGTCCATGGCCTCTTCCGATGATGATTCTAAAGATGTATATTTTGTAGAAGCAGGAAAATTGATCATCGATAAAGAGAAGGCATCTATTGGGATGCTGCAAAGAAGCTTTAAAATTGGTTTTAACCGGGCCGCCAGAATTATGGACCAGCTTTGCGAGGCGGGTGTGGTAGGACCGGAAGAGGGAACCAAGCCCAGGAAGATTCTAATGAGTGCTCTGGAGTTTGAGGAGTTTATCTCAAAGCAATAATAAAATTTTGTCAGCAATCAAAGTTGAGGGATTCTATCCCCGACATCTTTGTAGAACATATAGGCGACATATAAGTGACATATAAGAAAGGGATTGTAGAGTATGAAAACAGATATTGAAATCGCACAGGAAGCTAAGTTAAAGGACATTCGTGAAGTTGCTGCCACTGTCGGCATCGAGGAAGATGACTTAGAGCTTTATGGAAAATATAAGGCAAAGGTTAGCTTTGATCTTTGGAATAAAGTAAAAGACCGTCCGGATGGCAAGCTTGTTTTAGTAACAGCGATTAATCCGACTCCGGCAGGAGAGGGAAAAACAACCACATCCATCGGTTTGGGACAGGCCTTTGCAAAATTAAATAAAAAAGCAGTGATTGCTCTTAGAGAGCCATCCTTAGGTCCATGCTTTGGTATCAAAGGTGGTGCGGCAGGTGGCGGATACGCCCAGGTAGTTCCCATGGATGATCTAAATCTTCATTTTACCGGCGATTTTCATGCCATTACTTCCGCTAATAATCTCCTGGCTGCTCTTTTGGATAATCATATTCAACAGGGAAACGCCCTGCAGATCGATCCCAGACAGGTGGTATGGAAGCGTTGCGTGGATATGAATGACAGAAGTCTTCGTAATATCGTGATCGGTTTGGGCCGTAAGGTAGATGGAATGGTGAGAGAAGACCATTTTGTTATTACCGTAGCTTCTGAGATTATGGCAATTCTTTGCCTGGCAAATGACATTAAGGATTTAAAAGAACGTTTGGGAAAAATTATTGTAGCCTATAATTTCGCCGGCGATCCTGTTACTGCAGATGATCTTCAGGCTACCGGTGCTATGGCTGCCCTTCTTAAGGATGCCATTAAGCCAAACCTGGTTCAGACCTTAGAGTATACACCGGCCTTTGTCCACGGTGGACCTTTTGCCAATATTGCCCACGGCTGCAACAGTGTGCAGGCTACAAAGATGGCTTTAAAACTTGGAGATATTGCTCTTACAGAAGCTGGATTCGGTGCAGACCTTGGAGCGGAAAAATTTATGGATATCACCTGCAGAAAGGCCGATTTACATCCGGATGCAGTCGTTTTAGTTGCCACTGTCCGTGCCCTTAAGTATAATGGTGGCGTACCAAAGGCTGATCTTGGAGAAGAAAATTTAGAAGCCTTGGCCAAGGGAATTGTAAATCTTGAAAAGCACATTGAAAATATCCAAAAATTCGGTGTGCCGGTGATTGTTACCCTGAATTCCTTTGTTACCGATACCGATGCAGAAAATGAATTTATCAAAAACTTCTGTGAGGAGAGAGGATGCGAATTTGCTCTCTCAGAGGTTTGGGAAAAAGGCGGCGAGGGTGGTATCGCTCTAGCACAAAAGGTACTTAATACCTTAGAAAATAAAGAGAGCCATTTTAAGATGCTCTATGAAGATGACCTTTCCTTAAAAGATAAGATTTCTAAAATTGCAACTGAAATCTATGGTGCTGACAAGGTACTTTATGAGCCTGCAGCCAATAGACAGCTTAAGAAGATTGAAGATATGGGATATGGAAATCTTCCGATCTGTATGGCTAAGAATCAATATTCTTTATCTGATGATGAGAAGAAATTGGGAAGACCTACTGGTTTTGATATTCATATCCGGGAAGTATATGTAAATGCAGGAGCCGGATTTGTAGTAGCCTTGACAGGAGCGGTTATGACAATGCCCGGACTTCCAAAGGTACCTGCTGCCAATGGCATTGATGTAACTGATGATGGAAAAATAGTAGGATTATTCTAAATTACCTATGTTTATGCAGGAGGTTTTTAAGAATGAAATGTAGATATTGCAATACTGCAATACCTGAGGATATGGTTCAATGTCCCCGATGTGGTCATGAAGTACATATTGTTCCGGATTATAATCCCTTGGAGGATATGATCACGGCACACCTTCGTGGCTCTATGACGGACGAAGAATATGAGATGATCGAGGCTTCTGAAATCGGCGGACAATATTATAAAGAGAATCGATACCGACAGGCAAATCGAAATCGCAGCTCTTCATCCGGAAACGGAAGAGGAACGAATAACGGAAGAGCCGGTCAACATTCCGGTGCCAGAAACGAAAGATCCCCGGGAAATTATCAGAATAAAAATTATCAGAATAGAAATTCTCAAGATAGGAATTCTCAAGATAAAAATCGAGGCAGAGATGCTATGTCTCCTGAGGAAAGAGAGCGAAGAAAAAAAGCTGCTGCCAAACGAATGGCTGCCAAAAGAAAGAAAAGGCGGAAGTTAATTACTTCTATGGTTGTTATCTTTCTTGTCATTGTTGTGGGAGCTGTGTTCGCCTATATGAATTCCTACACAGGCGTGGTAAACAAGGGCTACAAGGCCTTGAATTCCGGAAATTATGATGAGGCCACATCTTGCTTTAAGAGAGCCATTAAAAAGAATAATACAAAGGCCAAGGCCTATTCCGGACTGGCCCAGGTATATACAGCCCAGGGGGATGCTGATGAGGCAGAGAAGGTATTTACAGATGCCATTGCATCACAGCCTTCCAATGCCAATCTGTACGAGGCATGTATCGCTTACTACATAGATACAGACAATCAGATGTCCATCCCCAGTCTTTTCGAGGATGCAGATGACACCATACTTACCAAGCTTTCCCAGTATGTAGTAAAGGAACCGGACTTTAGTTTGGATGATTCGGAAACTTATGATGATGTGCAGGAAGTTAGCCTGACGGCTGAAAATAATACAAGCATTTACTATACGACCGATGGGAAAGAACCTACTACAAAAAGTACGGAATATACAGAGGCAATTCAATTAAGTGAGGGAACTACAAAGATCAAGGCCATTGCAGTAAATGCAGATGGAATCCCCAGTGCTACCGTAACAAAGAAATATAAGGTAGAACTTCCGGTGGAGGATGCTCCGGCTGTTTCTCCATCCACAGGCCAGTATTCTACTTCCAAGGTTATTTCCATCCAGGTACCGGATGGCTACGATGCTTACTATACCTTGGACGGCACTGACCCCACAACCGCGTCGGATAAATATTCAGATCCTATTGATATGCCGGAAGGAGAGACCATTTTCAAGGCCATCCTGATCAATAAGAAAGGCCAGAGCAGTGGAATTACCACAAGACATTATACTCTGGAAGCAGAATAGCTTTATAAGTAATCCTTATAATAAATAAAGAAATCTAAAGGAGGTCGATTATGTACCAAATAGTAAAAGCAGAGCAATTGGCAGACGTGATCTATCTTATGGAAGTCAAGGCGCCAAGTGTTGCAAAGCATTGTCTACCAGGACAATTTGTAATTGTTAGTATCGATGAAAAGAGTGAGCGTATTCCTCTTACCATCTGCGACTATGACCGTGAAGCAGAGACCATTACCATCGTATTCCAGCTGATCGGAGCTTCTACCCATAAGATGTCCAAATTAAAGGTTGGTGATTCTTTTAGAGATTTCATGGGCCCCTTAGGCAATCCTTCTGAATTCTGCGTGGAGGAGCATTTAGAGGAGACAAAGAAGAAGAAATTCCTCTTTGTAGCAGGTGGAGTAGGAACAGCTCCGGTTTATCCTCAGGTGAAGTGGTTAAAAGAGCACGGTGTGGATGTTGATGTTGTAGTCGGTGCAAAAAATAAAGACATCTTAATCTTAGAGGATGAGATGAAGGCAGTTGCCGGAAATTATTATCCATGTACCGATGATGGCTCCTATGGCCATGCCGGAATGGTTACTACAAAGATTGAAAAGCTTGTAAAAGAAGAAGGCAAGAAATACGATCACTGTATCGCAATCGGACCAGTCATTATGATGAAGTTCGTGGCAAAGCTTACAAAAGAGCTGGAAATTCCTACCACTGTCAGCATGAATCCGATTATGGTAGACGGAACCGGAATGTGCGGTGCCTGTCGTTTGGTAGTTGGAGATGAAATTAAATTCGCATGTATCGATGGCCCTGAATTTGACGGACATTTGGTTGACTTTGACAGTGCGATGAGAAGACAGCAAATGTACAGAACCCAGGAAGGCCGTGCCCTCTTAAAGGCACAAGAAGGAGATACCCATCACGGTGGATGTGGAAATTGCGGAGGTGATGAATAATGGCTATGGCACCAAGAGTACCTGTCAGAGAGCAGGATCCAGAAGTAAGAGCAAAAAATTTTGAAGAAGTCTGTTATGGATATAACCATGAGGAAGCCTTACAGGAGGCAAGCAGATGCTTAAATTGTAAGGTTCCTCAGTGTAGAAAGGGATGTCCTGTTGCAATCAATATCCCAGGATTTATCCAAAAGATTAAAGAAGATGATATCGAAGGGGCTTATCATACCATCAGTGAAGCTTCCTCTCTTCCGGCTGTTTGCGGACGTGTTTGCCCTCAGGAATCACAGTGCGAATGCAAGTGCGTTCTGGGTATCAAGGGAGACGCAGTTTCCATCGGAAAGCTGGAGAGATTCGTAGCAGATTATGCATTGGAGCATGATATTAAGCCGGTAAAGCCTGAGTCTACCAATGGACATAAGGTAGCAGTTGTAGGTTCCGGTCCTTCCGGACTTACCTGTGCAGGTGACCTCGCAAAATTAGGATACGAAGTTACTGTATTTGAGACCTTGCAGGAGCTTGGAGGAGTTTTGGTATATGGTATTCCGGAATTCCGTCTTCCAAAGAAGAAGGTTGTAGCAAAAGAGGTTCAAAAGTTAAGGGACCTTGGAGTTGAATTTGTAAACGATATTGTAATCGGACGTTCTCTTACCATTGATCAGTTGATGAATGAAGAAGGCTTTGAGGCTGTATTTGTAGGATCCGGTGCAGGACTTCCTAAGTTTATGGGAATTCCCGGAGAGATGGCAAATGGTGTCTTCTCGGCAAATGAGTACCTTACCAGAAGTAATCTTATGAAGGCCTATGATTCTTCCTATGAGACTCCTATTATTGCAGGACATAAGGTGGCTGTAGTAGGTGGCGGAAACGTTGCAATGGACGTTGCCAGAACCGCTCTGCGTTTAGGAGCTGAGGAAGTACATATTGTATATCGTCGAAGCGAGGAAGAGTTACCGGCCCGTGTAGAAGAAGTACACCATGCAAAACAAGAGGGTGTCATCTTTAATCTTCTCACAAACCCAACAGAAATTCTTGTAGATGACAAGGGCTGGGTCAAAGGTATGAAGGTGGTACGCATGGAATTGGGTGAGCCGGATGATTCCGGAAGAAGAAGACCTGTAGAAATTCCGGATTCAGAATTTGAGATGGAATTAGATACAGTAATCATGTCTCTTGGAACCTCTCCAAATCCATTGATCGCAGCTACCACAGAAGGCCTTGATACCAATAAGAGAAAATGTCTGGTAACTACAGACGAATATGGACAGACCACCAGAGTCGGTGTGTTTGCTGGAGGAGATGCAGTTACCGGTGCAGCTACCGTTATCCTTGCTATGGGCGCAGGTAAGGCTGCCGCAAAGGGAATTCATGAATTCCTTCAAAATAAAGAAGACTAGGATCAAAGCTTTATTTGAATAAAAAATTTGAATTAAAAAAATAAAGTGAAGCAAAAGACAGGAGGTGACGAAATTCCCTCCTGTCTTTTATAATTGACTTTGCCTGCAATCTAGGATAAAATTTATGAGTTAGTAGGATCATGAATATATTGGAGAAAGTATGCGTATTAGCCTGATCACAGTTGGAAAAATAAAAGAAAAATATTTAAGGGATGCCATAGCAGAGTATTCCAAGAGACTGAGCCGCTATTGTAAGCTGGAGATCATTGAGGTCATGGATGAGAAGACGCCGGACCATGCCAGCCAGGCTGTGGAGAAAGGGATTAAGGATAAGGAAGCAGAAAGAATCCTAAAATATATCAAAGAAGGTTCCTATATCTTTAGCTTAGAAATTTCAGGAAAACAATTAACTTCTGAAGAGCTGGCAGATAAAATCAATGAGTTAGGAATTCAAGGCGAAAGTCATCTGGTATTTATTATAGGAGGCTCCCTTGGACTTGGAGAGGAAATCCTGAAAAAATCTAGGTTTGCCCTGAGCTTTTCTAAAATGACCTTCCCCCATCAGTTGATGCGGGTGATCCTTTTGGAACAGATTTATCGAAGCTATCGCATTATCAACGGGGAACCCTATCATAAATAGTAAAAAAGATCGTAAAAAAAGATACTAAAAAAGGAGCAGATTCATGAAATTTAAAGGAAAAATCGCAGTCTGGTGGTATGTAGCCATCGGAGTTTTAAACGGCCTGGCTGTTGCGGCAGTCATTCACTATGGAGGATATGGGCCTTATGCGCTCTACCTACCGATTACCTTGGTGGTAGACTTGTATTTAATACCGGTACTATTTCGAAATGAAGTGACCCTAGACAAAGATTTTATTACTGTGCAGTTTGGCTTCCTGAAAAAACAGATTCTTGTAAAGGATGTCTATTCCATTAAATCTTCAAGCAATGTAGGGGCCTCTTTTGCCGCTTCTTTTGATCGTTTGGAGATTAATCCACGAAACAAGACCCTGGTATATATTTCCCTTAAGGAGCCACAAAAATTTGTAAATGAGTTGTTAAAGCTGAATAAGAAGATCAAGTATTACGGCTAAAATTATAATAGTAAGAGAAAGGTATCAACCATGGAATATTGGGATATTTATGATAAAAATAAAAAAAGAACCGGAAGGAAAATGAAGCGCAACGATTGGTGTTTAAAAGATGACGAATACCACTTGACGGTTTTAGGCGTTGTGGCAAGACCTGACGGAAGATATTTGATCACCAAACGAGTGATGACAAAGAGCTGGGCCCCCGGCTGGTGGGAGGTTTCCGGCGGCGCGGCCATGTTCGGAGAAGAATCCAGACAGGCAGTAAACCGAGAAGTCCTGGAGGAGACAGGCCTAGATGTATCCGGATGCGAAGATGGATATATGTTTACCTACCATAGGGAAAATCCGGGAGAGGGCGATAATTATTTTGTAGACGTTTATCGTTTTGAACTGGATTTTGATGAGGCAGACCTTCATTTGCAAAATGAAGAAACAGACGGATACAAGCTTGCCAGCGTGGAGGAGATTAAGGCCTTGGCAGATGAGGGGATTTTCCTTCACTATGACAGCATTAAGCAGGTATTTATCTAAGTAAGGAGTTTTAACTAGATGGGATTAATAGAAACAGTCATTGATATACCCGCAGATCATGAGGCCAATGTCTTTGGTCAGTTTGATGTATTTGCAAAGAAAATTGAGCGTACCCTAAAGGTTTCCTTAATTGCAAGAGGGGAGACTGTAAAAATTTTAGGAGAGGCCGGTGCGGTAGAAAAAGCAAAGAAGGTCTTAGAGCAGCTTGTGGAGCTTTCCAAGCGTGGAAATACCATTGAAGAGCAGAATGTGAATTATACCTTGTCTTTAACAATGGAAGATTCTGAAGAAAATGTTTTGGAGATTGACAAGGACGTGATCTGCCATACCCTCCAGGGAAAGCCAATTAAGCCAAAAACTTTAGGGCAGAAAAAATATGTAGATGCCATAAGAAATCAAATGATCGTATTTGGCCTAGGACCTGCCGGAACCGGTAAGACCTATCTTGCCATGGCTATGGCCATCACTGCTTTCAAAAATAACGAGGTCGGCCGGATCATTCTTACAAGACCTGCCATCGAAGCAGGGGAGAAGCTGGGATTTTTGCCGGGAGACTTACAAAGCAAGATTGATCCTTACTTAAGGCCCCTCTACGACGCTCTCTATCAGATCATGGGAGCAGAAAGCTTTATGAAAAATTCTGAAAAAGGGCTTATTGAAGTGGCGCCCCTAGCTTACATGAGAGGTCGAACCCTGGATAATGCTTTTATTATCCTAGACGAGGCTCAAAATACCACACCGGCCCAGATGAAGATGTTTCTTACCCGAATCGGTTTTGGGTCTAAGGTGGTTATTACAGGAGACTCCACCCAGAAAGACCTTCCGGCGGGGCAGACCTCAGGTCTTGATGTGGCAGTTAATGTCATTAAAAATATAGACGATATTTCTATTTGTAAGCTTACCAACAAGGACGTCGTCCGTCATCCTTTGGTACAAAAAATTGTAAAAGCCTACGAGGATTATGAAAATAAGCTGAATGCTCCAAGAAAAAGAGAGAAGAGAAAAAGATCATGACATTATATTTTGAAGAAGAAGGGGATTTAACTTTAGATATTCCCTGTGAGAAGATAGCAAAAGAGGTGATCGAGGCGGCCCTTGATTATATAGGCTGTCCTTATGAGGCCCAGGTAAATCTCTTGCTTTCTATGGATGAAGAGATCCATGAGACCAATCTGAATTTCCGCGGCATCGACCGGGCGACCGATGTTTTATCCTTTCCAATGTTGGAATATGAGGAGGCCGGAAATTTTGACTTTCTAGAGGACCATGAAGAGTGTTTTGATCCGGAAAGCGGGGAGCTGTCTTTGGGAGATATTATGATTTCAAAAGAGAAAGTAGTAAAGCAGGCTGCCGAGTATGGTCACTCAGAGCTTAGAGAATATGCTTTTTTAATCGCACATTCTATGTTACACTTATTCGGGTATGACCATATGGAAGAAGAAGAAAGAAAAGTTATGGAAGAAAAACAGCGTGAGATCATGGAGAAGCTTCAGATCTTGCGCTGATAGCTTTGCCATTTTAAACCTTTTGCAAAAAGGATATAGAACTAGAACTGGAGTTTATTTGTATGACAAAACATAAAGAGAAAAATTTCTTGGTACAGGGTTCCATTTTAGCCATTGCCGGGGTGGTAACCAAGGTAATCGGACTGATTTACCGAATCCCCCTGAATAATATTGCAGGCAACGAGGGAATGGGCTACTACAGTGCTGCTTTTTCTATTTATACCGTAGCACTTATGCTTACCTCTTACAGCTTGCCCTTGGCAGTATCTAAGCTTGTATCGGAACGAATCGGAAAAAATCAATATAAAAATGCCTATAAGGTTTTTCGTGAGGCCTTGGCCTTTGCCCTTGTGGCGGGAGGTTTGGTTTCCCTTTTGATCTTTTTTGGAGCAGATTTTATAGCAGGTACCCTTTTAAGTATGGACATGTGTGCCTACTCCCTTCGGGTATTGGCTCCTTGTATCCTGATTGTGGCACTTTTAGGGGTATTTCGAGGATTCTTCCAGGGAACAGGCTCCATGGTCCCCACAGCCATCTCTCAGATTTTAGAGCAGATTGTAAATGCCATCGCCTCTGTAGCAGGGGCTTATATGCTTTTGCAAGCAGGTAAAAATGTAGCAAAGAAAATGAATGATAGTTCCTATTCGTATTCTTATGCTGCGGCCGGTGGAACCATCGGTACAGTGGCAGGTGCTTTCTTTGCCCTTTTGTTACTCCTAGCCATCTTTTTCGCCTACAAAAAAGTTTTTAAGAAGCAGATGCGAAAGGATGCAACCAAGGAAGAAGAGCGCTACAGCATGATCTTAAAGATTTTGATCGCTACGATTATTCCGGTTATCTTAAGTGCGACGGTTTATAATATCAGCGATCTTTTGGATACGGCCATTTTTAATAAGATCATGGTATTTCAAGGATATGAAAAATCAGAGTATGCCAGCCTGTTAGGTATGTTTAGCGGAAAGTTTACTACCCTGATTAATGTGCCGACTTCCGTAGCCAGCGCCTTGGCCTCTTCCTTGATTCCGGCCTTGGTTATGACGGCCCAAAGCGGCAGCAGAAAACAGATTCATGGAAAGATTTTCACGGTCGTTCGTTTTACCATGCTGATCTCTATTCCATGCGCCGTTGGCTTTTTGGTACTTGCAAAGCCCATCCTGGATGTGCTTTTTACAAGAGACAATGTAGAGGCGGCCTGGATGCTTCAGCTAGGAGCTATTTCCGTTGTCTTCTTTAGCTTGTCCACGGTAACTACTGCCGTGATCCAGGGCTTGGATGATATGATGACCCCTGTAAAAAATTCTGCCATCTCTTTGGTGGTCCATGTAATTGCCCTGGTCCTTATGATGGTAGTCTTCCAATGGAATATTTATGCAGTGGTTATGAGTAAGACCATCTTTGCCTTGGTAAATACGATTTTAAATGACCACACTTTAAGAATGCAAGTAGGCTACGTCCAGGAGTCAAGGCGAACCTTTGTCCTGCCTGCCATTGCCTCTGCCATCATGGGTGTGGTAGCCTTAGGAGTGCATTTAATCTTCCAGTTATTTACAGGAGAAACTATTGCAACATTACTTGCCATTGTGGCAGCTGTCATTGCCTATGTGATCAGCCTCTTCTTAATCGGAGGAATTACAGAGGCAGATCTTAGAGAGATGCCAAAGGGAACGATGATTATTTCTATTTGTAAGAAATTACACTTAATCCAAGGAGATATTTAGTCATGAGACCAATAAAAAAGGTGGCTTTAATCCATGATATATGCAGTATAGGAAAGGCTTCTCTAACCAATATGATGCCCATCCTAGGAAAGATGGGTGTGGAATCTTGTCCCATCCCGACTATGCTTTTATCTACCCATACCGGAGGATATGGGGCCCCGGCAGTCCATAGGATCCCGGGAACCTATTTAAGAGAGACGGCAGATCACTTTAAAGAGCAGGGCATTAGCTTTGACCTAATCTTTATTGGTTATGTGGGAAGCAAAGATTTACTTGAGGATGTTATTTATTTTATAGAGGCCTTCCCGAATACCAAAGTGGTGGTGGATCCTATTATGGGAGATCACGGAAAATTATATTCCCTATTTTCCGAGGATTATCCGGAGGCTCTTAGGGAGCTTTTGCCCTATACGGATGTGATCCTTCCGAATTTGACAGAAGCTTATCTTATGGCAGGAGAGGAATACAAACTTCCTACAGATCATAGACAGATTCTTCCCATCTGTGAAAAACTGACAGACCTAGGAGCAAAAAATTTGCTTATTACAAGTGTCCCTAAGGATGACTGCAACAAGGGCATGATCCTCTACGAAAACCATGCCTTCCTTTACATTGGAAACGGAGAAGAGCAGGGGGAATATCACGGAGCCGGAGATGCCTTTGACGGCATGTTTATTGCCAAATATGTCCAGGGCTTTTCTATTTTGGAAAGTGTTCAGGCGGCCCATGCCTTTGTATGTGCCTGCATTCGAGAGAGTGATAAATATGATTATCTGGAGCGAGAAGGTCTTTTAATTGAAACTACATTGAACAAGCTCTAGGCTTTGGAAGATAGGAGATAAAGATGAACGAGGAAAAAATCAAGAGAATCAATGAGCTTTACCGAAAGTCTAAGGCGGAAGGCCTTACAGAGGCAGAGCTTAAGGAACAGCAGCTTCTTAGAAAAGAATATATTGAAGCAATCAGAAGAAATCTCAGAGGTCAATTAGATAATATTGACGTAGAGGAAAAAGATGGTTCTATTACCAATCTTGGAGAGAAGTATGGAAAGAATCTCAAAAAAGCAGGAAATTAGGAAAGAAGTATATGGCCTGCGAAGGGCTATGACCAAGGAGGCCTGGGAAGAGGCCAGTGCTGCTATTTTAAATTCTTTGCAGCAATCCTTGATCTATCAATCTTCTAAGTGCCTTTACTGCTATGTGGATTACAATCACGAGGTAGGCACCGGGGGAATCCTTGAGGATGCCTGGAAGGCAGGAAAAAAAGTATATGTCCCCAAGGTTCTGGGAAAAGATATGGAATTTTTTGAAATAAGATCTTTTTCTGAACTTGAACCCGGATGCAAGGGGATTTTGGAACCTAAGGAAAATCCGGAAAAGAAAGCTTCCGGAGAGGAAGGACTTATGATTCTTCCCGGAGTGGCCTTTGATGAGAGTTGTCACCGTATCGGATATGGCGGGGGCTTTTATGACCGCTATTTGGCTGCTCACCCCAATCTTAGAAGGATTGCCCTGGCGTTTTCCTATCAAATATATAAAGAAGTAGTCTGGGAGGAATTTGACATTTCTCCTGAGATCATTATTACGGAGGAGAAAATTTATGGAGGCACTCCCTAAAGACCCTATGTTACTTTTAAGTGTTGTAAATATGAAGCTTAGAGATTTTTATCCATCCCTGGATGCTCTCTGTGAGGATTTAGAGGCGGATAAAGAGCAGATCATAGAGACTTTGAAAGGAATCGATTATGAATATGATGAAGAAAGACATCAATTTATCTGATGTAGCACCGGTTACGGAACCGGAACGTCAGTATTATTTTATAGAGAAAGCAAAGAAATATATTAAAGAGGAATCGGAGGAACTTGGGCGTCCTCTGACTTTTTGCGTTACGACTTTTGGTTGTCAGATGAATGCCAGGGACTCTGAAAAGCTTCGAGGAATCCTAAAAGAGATTGGCTATGTGGAGGCCCAGGAAGACCAGGCGGACTTTATTATCTTCAATACCTGTACCGTCAGAGAAAATGCCAATACCCGTGTCTACGGAAGACTGGGCCAGTTGAAGCCTAAAAAGAAGAAAAATCCCCATATGAAAATCGGTCTTTGCGGCTGCATGATGCAAGAGCCTGAGGTGGTGGCAAAATTACAGCAAAGCTATCGCTATATCGACCTGATTTTCGGAACCTACAACATTTATAAATTTGCAGAGCTGATTGTTACAAGATATGAATCCAAAGATATGGTCATCGACATCTGGAAGGATACAGATAAGATCGTAGAAGACCTGCCTGTGGATAGAAAGTATCCTTTCAAGTCCGGAATCAATATTATGTTTGGCTGTAATAATTTTTGCACCTACTGTATTGTTCCATATGTAAGAGGACGGGAGAGAAGCCGTGATCCTAAGGATATTGTCCGTGAAATCGAACATCTGGTGGCAGATGGTGTCGTGGAGATCATGCTCTTGGGACAAAATGTAAATTCTTATGGAAAGAATTTAGAGGAGCCCATGACCTTTGCGCAGCTCTTGCAGGAGATTGAAAAGATTGAAGGCCTAAAGAGGATTCGTTTTATGACCTCTCATCCCAAAGACCTGTCCGATGAGCTCATCGACGTTATGGCTGCATCCCAAAAAATCTGTAAACACTTGCATCTGCCGGTACAATCCGGAAGCAGTCGGATGTTAAAGCTTATGAACCGTAGGTATAGCAAGGAGCAATACTTAGAGCTGGCCCTTAAGATCAAGGAAAGAATTCCGGATATTTCTCTTACTACCGATATTATTGTCGGATTCCCCGGGGAGACAGAGGAAGATTTCGAGGAGACCTTGGATGTGGTACGTAAGGTGCGCTATGACAGTGCCTTTACCTTTATTTATTCGAAGAGAACCGGAACACCGGCAGCAACTATGGAAGACCAGGTTCCGGAGAATGTGGTAAAGGATCGTTTCAATCGCCTTCTTAAGGAAGTCCAGACCATCGCCGGTGAAGTTTGCGCTGTCCATGAAGGAAAGACCGTGGAAGTCTTGGTGGAGACAATTAGTGACCATGACCCATCTATGGTAAGTGGTCGAATGAGCAATAATCTCCTGGTTCATTTTAAAGGGGATGAGGATATGATCGGAAGCTTTAAAAATGTAAAATTAACAGAATGCAAAGGCTTCTATTATTTGGGAGAGCTTCTTTCTTAAGGATAAATTTGGAGGTTTAACAAGGTGGCTGAATTAACACCCATGATGCAGCAATATATGCAGACAAAAAAAGAATACAAGGACTGTATTTTATTTTATCGATTGGGAGATTTTTATGAAATGTTCTTTGACGATGCGATTACTGTATCAAAAGAACTAGAGTTAACATTAACCGGAAAGAGCTGTGGACTTGAGGAACGCGCACCTATGTGTGGCGTTCCTTATCATGCTGTAGACGGATATTTAAATCGCCTGGTATCAAAAGGCTATAAGGTGGCAATCTGCGAGCAGGTGGAAGACCCTGCCACTGCCAAAGGAATTGTCAAACGGGAAGTCATTCGAATTGCTACACCGGGAACCAATCTAGATATGTCCTATCTGGATGAGACGAAAAATAATTTCATTATGTGTGTGGTCTATTCCGCCGATCATTTCGGCCTGTCTGTGGCGGATGTTACCACCGGAGAATTTTTTGTAACAGAAGTGGCTGACAGTCAAAAGCTCTTTGATGAGATTTATAAATATATGCCCTCAGAGTTGATCTGCAACGAAGCCTTCTATATGTGCGGCATTGACATGGATCTTTTAAAGGACAAGTTAGGAATCGTCATTTATTCTCAGGATGCCTGGTATTTTGATGAGGAAATCTGTGCGAATACTTTAAAGGATCATTTTCATGTGAAGGCCCTGGAGGGATTGGGCATTAAAGACTATGACTGTGGCATTATAGCGGCAGGCTCCCTGCTTTCTTACTTAATTGAAACCCAGAAGCGAGACCTGTCCCATATTACATCTCTAACTGTATATTCTTCCGGAAAATATATGCTTCTTGACAGTTCCAGCAGAAGAAATCTGGAACTTTGTGAGACCCTAAGAGATAAGCAAAAGAGAGGGTCTCTCTTGTGGGTCCTGGACAAAACCAAGACAGCTATGGGGGCCAGAAGTCTCAGAAAATTTATTGAACAGCCCTTGATCGACAAGGCCTCTATTTTAGAACGTTTAGACGGGGTGGAGGAGCTGGTAAATGCTGCGATCTCCAGAGAAGAAATGCGGGAATATTTATCTTCTGTTTATGATTTGGAGCGATTGGTTTGCAAATTTACTTATCAATCTGCCAATCCCAGAGACTTAATTGCCTTTTGTTCCTCCCTATCTATGCTTCCGTCTATTAAGTATCTTTTAGAGGAAATGCAGGCCCCTCTTTTAAAGAAATTATACGAGGAGTTAGATCCTATGGAGGATCTTTGCCAGCTGGTAAAGGATGCTATTACCGAGGACCCGCCCCTTGCCATGAAAGAAGGAGGCATTATAAGGACCGGATACAATGAGGAAGTAGACCGCTTAAGAACTGCTAAAACGCAAGGGAAAGAGTGGTTGGCCCAGTTAGAAACAAAAGAGAGAGAACAGACCGGAATTAAAAATCTGAAAATTAAATATAACAAGGTCTTTGGCTATTATCTGGAGGTTACCAATTCCTACAAAGACCTGGTTCCGGACTACTATACCAGAAAGCAAACCCTAGCCAATGCAGAGCGCTATATTACTCCTGAGTTAAAGGAATTAGAAGATACGATTTTAGGAGCGGAAGATAAACTCTATGCCCTGGAATATCAGCTCTATACAGAGGTAAGAGATGCCATTGCGGCCCAGACTTCCAGAATCCAAAAGACGGCCAAGGCAGTGGCTTATATCGATGCTATAGCTTCCCTGGCAGTGGTGGCGGAGAGAAATCACTATGTGCGGCCAAAGATCAATGAGCGGGGAATCATAGATATCCGGGACGGAAGACATCCCGTGGTAGAAAAAATGATTCCAAATGACATGTTTATTGCAAATGATACCTATTTAAATGATAAAAAAGATCGGATTGCAGTAATAACCGGCCCCAATATGGCAGGTAAATCTACCTACATGCGACAAACCGCTTTGATTGTCCTCATGGCTCAAATCGGTTCCTTTGTCCCGGCGTCCAAGGCAAATATCGGATTAGTAGATCGGATTTTCACCCGGGTGGGAGCTTCCGATGATTTGGCCAGCGGACAGAGCACCTTTATGGTGGAAATGACAGAGGTTGCCAATATTCTGAGAAATGCTACAAGCAAGAGCCTTTTGATCCTGGATGAGATCGGAAGAGGAACCAGTACCTTTGACGGCTTAAGTATTGCCTGGGCAGTCATCGAATATATCAGCAATAGCAAGCTTTTGGGCGCTAAAACCTTATTTGCCACCCATTATCATGAGCTTACAGAGTTAGAAGGCAAGATTGAAAATGTCAACAATTATTGTATTGCCGTAAAAGAAAAGGGGGATGATATTATCTTCCTTAGAAAGATTGTCAAAGGCGGGGCAGATAAAAGTTACGGAATCCAGGTTGCAAAGCTGGCGGGCGTTCCGGAAATTGTTACCAATAGAGCCAAGGAAATTGTAGAGGAGCTGGTGGAAGCAGATGTGACTACCAGAATTAAGGACATTGCCTCTAAGGGCATGGAGCCAGCAAAAAAAGCCGGCAGCAAGGGAAAACCCAAGCATTATGATGATGTGGACCTGGCGCAGATGTCTCTCTTTGATACAGTAAAGGACGATGACATTTTGCAGGAATTGCGGGACTTAGATGTCAGCAATATGACACCTATCGACGCCCTAAACACCCTATATCAATTCCAGAACAAGTTAAAGAACAGGTGGTAGATGACTTATGGGAAAGATCCAGGTATTAGATACTGTTACAATCGATAAAATAGCTGCCGGTGAGGTCATTGAACGCCCAGCCTCTGTGATCAAGGAATTGGTGGAAAATGCCATAGACGCCGGAGCCAGCGAAATTACCGTGGAGATTGAAGATGGCGGTATTTCCTATATGCGGATCACAGATAACGGGTCCGGGATTGACCCTGAAGATATACGAAATGCCTTCCTTAGACATTCTACCAGCAAGATCAGGCAGGTGGAGGACCTAGTCCATATCCATTCCCTGGGATTTCGGGGAGAGGCCCTATCGAGTATCTGCGCCGTTTCCCAGGTGGAACTTCTTACAAAAACAAAGGATGCGGATTTTGGTATGCGTTATGTGATCCACGGAGGAAGGGAAGTTTCTCTGGAGGAGGCAGGCGTTAAGGATGGAACCACTTTTATCATCCGCCAACTTTTTTACAATACCCCGGCCAGAAGAAAATTTTTAAAAAGTCCCATGACAGAGGCAAGTCATGTAGGAGATTTTATGACGCGACTTGCCCTGTCTCATCCGGGAATTTCCTTTCGTTTTGTAAATAATGGACAGACAAAACTTATGACCTCCGGAAACAATCGTTTAAAAGACGTGATCTATCAGGTATATGGTCGGGAGATTACATCAAATCTTCTGACAGCAAGCTTCAAAAAAGAGGGGCTTTCTATCGAAGGCTATATTGGGAAACCAATTATTTCCCGAGGAAATCGTAATTTTGAAAATTATTTTATCAACGGAAGATATATTCGAAATAATATTATCGCCAAGGCCATCGAAGATGGATATAAGGACTACAGCATGCAGCACAAGTACCCCTTCTGTGTACTGATCGTGGAAGTGGACGGGGAGGAAGTGGATGTAAATGTCCATCCGGCAAAAATGGAGATCCGCTTCCATCATCAACAGGATATTTACAATAGCCTTTATCAAATGATCGTAGATACCCTAAGAGAGCCGGAATTAATTCCCCAGGTGGAGATTGAAAGCCCGGTATCAAGGCCAGACTTAAAAGCTACACAAAGTATCCCGAAGCCTGAGGATGTTTCCGTTCCCCCTGCAGCAAGTCCTGTAACGCCTGTGATGCCTACAAAAGTTGCCAATACAGCCATGCAGCCTGCACAGGTTTC
Organism: Clostridium sp. CAG:343; assembly: GCA_963634745.1. Classification (GTDB taxonomy): domain Bacteria; phylum Bacillota; class Clostridia; order Lachnospirales; family Lachnospiraceae; genus CAKRJP01. The sequence goes on along the minus strand of CAVHCX010000001.1, from coordinate 127,202 downwards.
TGATAAAGTCTTGCATACAGCCATGAAAACTGCTGAAGTGCCTACAGAGTCTGCAAAAGCCCCCAGACCTAGTCTATCTGCCAGTCTGCTTCAGGAAGAGAAAACTTCCTATATGGAAAGCAAGCCATCGGAGTCTGAAGACAAACTTCAATATTTCATGGAACAGATGAGGGAACGGGTCTATGCAAAGCATGCGCAAGAAGAGCAAAACCTTGCTTCTAAGCTTCCTGCAACTATGGATGAAGCTACTCCTGAGGAGATGAGCCATGAACTCGTGTCAGAGCCTGAACCTAAAAATGAGGTAGCGACTTCACAAGAGCTCTCCCCGACCGGAGAGCAGTTAAATCTCTTTGAGGAACGTTTAATCTCTAAGAAGTCTTTAAAAGAATATAAGATTATCGGACAAGTCTTTGATACCTATTGGCTGGTGGAATTTAAAGATAATCTCTATATTATAGACCAGCATGCAGCCCATGAGAGGGTTCTCTATGAGAGGACTTTAAAAAGTATGAAGACCAGAGAATATACCTCGCAGCTTATATCCCCTCCGATTATTTTAAATCTATCCATGCAGGAGGCGGAACTTTTAAGAACCTACATGGATCAGTTTACAAGAATCGGTTTTGAATTCGAGGAATTTGGAGAGGATTCCTATGCTGTTAGGGCTGTGCCTGATAATCTCTTTAGCATTGCCAAGAAAGACCTGCTCATGCAAATGTTAGATGGCCTCTCCTTGGATGTAACACGAAATTCCAGGCCGGATTTGATTGACGAGAAAATCGCATCCATGTCCTGTAAGGCAGCCGTCAAGGGAAATATGCGACTTTCCATAGAAGAAATTGATACTTTGATCGGAGAGCTATTAGACTTGGATAACCCTTATCATTGCCCCCATGGACGGCCTACTATTATAGCTATGAGTAAGCGGGAACTGGAAAAGAAATTCAAGAGGATTGTATAAATGCAGAAGAAACCATTAGTAGTACTAACAGGGCCTACGGCCGTTGGGAAGACAAAAGCATCCATTGAACTGGCAAAATCCATAGGTGGAGAAATCATTTCTGCGGATTCCATGCAGGTTTATCGCTATATGGATATTGGATCTGCAAAGATTAGCAAGGAGGAAATGGAAGGAATCCCCCACTATCTGGTAGATGTCTTAGATCCCAGGGAGGACTTCCATGTGGTAAAATTTCAGGAGATGGCCAAAAGTGCCATGGAAGAAATTTACAGTCACGGTCATATTCCGATTCTTGTCGGAGGTACCGGATTTTATATCCAGGCCCTGGTCTACGATATTGATTTTACCAATAAGGATGAGGATACAAGCATCCGGCGAAAGCTGGAAGCCTTTGCAGATCAAGAGGGGACAGCGGCCCTTCACGAACGCCTGAGAAAGGTGGATCCAAAGTCGGCAGAATTAATCCATGCCAACAATAAAAAGCGAGTGATCCGGGCCTTGGAATTTTTTGAACAGACGGGCAAGCCTATTTCAGAACATAATGAAACAGAAAAAGCCAAGGAATCTCCTTATGATTTTCAATATTTTGTGCTGACAGATGACAGGCAAAGGTTATACAATCGAATTGATCAAAGAGTTGATCTTATGATAGAAAAGGGTTTGGTGGAGGAAGTAAAAGGCCTAAGAGAAATGGGCTGTAAAAAAGACATGGTCTCCATGCAGGGGTTAGGATACAAGGAAATCTTAGAATATCTTGATGGGGACACTAGCTTGAAAGAGGCTATTTATAAAATAAAGAGAGACACCAGACATTTTGCCAAGCGCCAGCTTACCTGGTTTCGAAGGGAACGGCAGGTGATTTGGCTAAATAAAGAAAACTATCAGACCGAAGAGGCACTTATAGAGGATATGATTAGGAAGACGGAGGGCTTAAGATGCTTGTAGGATTCAGACGAGGTTCAAAATTTGTAAAACGACTCAATACATTGATGGAAGTTTATGAGACCAGTATGGATACAAGAGCTACTTACAGGGAACTGTTAAAGCTAGAATCCCTTGTAAAAACGCAGGGGGAGAGAGCTCTTTATGACCTAAACAGGGCCTCCCTTTTATATGATTTAAAGCATTATAGGGCGGCTTCTGATATTATTTTGGAAATCCCTTCCCTAAATCCGGAATTTGACGCAAAGTGTGCCATTGTAAAGACTAAGATTATGGAAGCCTTGTAAAAAAATATGTTAGGAGATAATGATATGCCGGATATGCATAATATTTATAGACAAATCGGAATCCGAAGATCGGTACTTGACTTTGGAAATCAAATAGAAGCATCCTTAAAGGACCGCTTTGACGCAATTGACCAAATGGCGGAGTATAACCAGCTCAAGGTCATCCATGCCATGCAGGAGAATCGTGTAAATGTTTCCTGCTTTAATTATGTCAGTGGATATGGCTATGACGATCATGGAAGAGATACTTTGGAGAAAGTATATGCTTCTATTTTTCATACGGAAGCAGCCCTGGTGCGCCCTCAGATCACCTGCGGAACCCATGCCCTTGCTTTGGCCCTTGCAGCTAATCTAAGACCGGGGGATGAATTGGTGTCTGTAGCAGGAAAACCCTATGATACCTTAGAGGAAGTGATCGGAATCCGGCCATCCAATGGTTCTTTAGCAGAATATGGAATTAGCTATAAGCAGGTAGATCTTCTGCCGGATGGGTCTTTTGATTTCGAAGGAATTAAAAATACCTTATCAGAGAAGACCAAGCTTGTGACCATTCAGCGCTCTAAGGGCTATCAGACCAGACCAAGCTTTTCTGTTGCCCAGATTGGTAAGGCCATTTCCTTTGTGAAATCCTTGCGTCCGGATATTATTTGTATGGTAGACAATTGCTACGGAGAGTTTGTAGAAGAGCTAGAGCCCAGCGATGTGGGTGCTGATATGGTTGTTGGATCTCTTATTAAGAATCCGGGAGGTGGCCTTGCCCCAATCGGAGGTTATATCACCGGAAGAGAAGACCTGATTGAAAATTGTGGCTACCGCCTAACCTCTCCGGGACTGGGAAGAGAAGTGGGAGCCTCCCTAGATGTCATGCGGTCCTTCTATCAGGGCCTTTTCCTGGCCCCTACGGTAGTAGCCTCTGCCTTAAAGGGAGCTATTTTTGCCGCAAATATTTATGAGAAACTAGGATATCCTGTGGTTCCTAACGGTTCAGAGAGCCGACATGATATTATCCAGGCTGTGGAATTTGGAAAGCCGGAGGGAGTCATTGCCTTCTGTAAGGGAATTCAGGCAGCAGCACCGGTAGATTCCTATGTAACGCCGGAGCCATGGCCAATGCCGGGCTATGACAGCAATGTCATTATGGCAGCAGGAGCCTTTGTTCAGGGATCCTCCATTGAGTTGAGCGCGGATGGTCCGATTAAGGAACCCTATGCGGTTTACTTCCAGGGGGGACTCACGGCTCCTCATGCAAAGCTTGGAATCTTGATGTCTCTGGAATATTTGATCCGTGACAGCGTTATCAAAGAAGAACAATTATTTGTGTAGATATGTTTAGATAAAAGAGAGACTTATGAAAAGAATTGTGATCCTTGGAGGCGGAGCCTCCGGAATGGTGGCCGCTATACAGGCAGCCAGAACAAGTCAAGAAGCAAAGGTTTATATTATAGAGCAAAAGGATGCTTTAGGGAAAAAGCTATTAGCCACAGGAAATGGGCGTTGTAATCTTACCAATGAGAATATGAAGGTGTCGTTTTTCAGAAGTGACCAGGATGGCTTTGTCTCCCAAATTCTTGAGAAATTTGACGAAAAAGCCACCCTTCGGTTTTTTGCTGAATTAGGCCTTATGACCAAATCCAGAGATGGATATATTTATCCTAGATCTGATCAGGCCCAAACTCTTGTAAATCTTTTGGTTGAGGAACTAAAAAAACAAAATGTAATCATAAAAACCGGAACCCGCGTATTAAATGTGGAACATAGAAATAATCTGTTTGAGATTCATACAGAAAAAGAACTTTTAAAAGCAGATGCCCTGATCTTAGCCTGCGGCGGAAAGGCCCAGGCAGAGCTTGGGTCTGATGGATCCGGTTATGATTTTGCAAAAGCCTTTGGCCATCACTTGTCTCCTGTAGTTCCCGCCTTAGTTCCCCTAAAGGTGAAAAATTTCCCCTTTAAGAAGGCTTCCGGCGTTAGAGCTCAGGCCAAGGTAACTGCCATTATTAAGGAGAATCCCGTGGCCAGTGATACAGGAGAATTACAAATAACCGCCTATGGTCTTTCCGGTATTCCTATTTTTCAGATCAGCAGGTATGTGACAAAAGCCCTTTATGAAGGTCTTCCTGTAAAGGTAAGGGTAGACTTTCTTCCGGAATTAAGCCGTGAAGATCTTTATACATGGATCCTTGAGCAAAAAAGTAGCGGCAAGGATCAATCACTTTCTCTTTTCTTAACAGGAATTTTTAATGGAAAATTAGTAACGGAATTTTTAAAAAAATCGCACTTGCCCGGAGGAATTGCTATCCAAGACTTAAAGGAAGCCCAGTGGGAGAAGTTGATAGTTGCCATAAAGAGCCAAGAATTTCTCATAGAAGATAGCATGGGATTTTCAAGGGCCCAGGTTTGTGCCGGAGGAGTTCTTACATCCGAAGTTTCCCCTGCGAACTTGGAGTCCAAATATATAAAAAAACTCTATCTTACCGGAGAGCTTTTGGATGTAGACGGAATCTGTGGTGGCTATAATCTTCAGTGGGCCTTTGCAAGCGGATATCTGGCAGGAAAGGATGTAGCAAAATGATCCAGATCAGTCAATTAAAACTAGACATTCACCATAGTAAGAAGGATCTTGAAAAAATGATTTTAAAGACCTTGCATATTTCTGAAGACCAGCTGATCTCCTATGAAATCAAGAAGCAGTCTATAGATGCCAGAAAAAAGCCCCAGCTTTTCTATGTATATACGGTTTTTGTAAAAGCAAAACAGGAGGCTAAGCTTGTCAAGAAATGTAGAAATGCCAATGTAAAATATATAGAGGCACCGGTAAGCTATGAGTTTAGTCCTACAGGTATGGAAGAGCTAAAACATCGCCCGGTGATCATCGGTACGGGACCGGCCGGCCTTTTCTGTGGCTATTTTTTGGCAAGAAATGGTTATCGTCCGATTTTACTGGAGAGAGGTTTGGATGTAGATTCCAGAAAAAAATCAGTAGAAGATTTTTGGAATACAGGAAACTTATCTGCCAATTCCAATGTACAATTCGGAGAGGGCGGAGCGGGAACCTTTTCCGACGGAAAATTAAATACCCTGGTGCACGATCCCAAGGGCAGAAATCAAAAGGTTTTGGAAGTATTTGTAGAAGCCGGAGCAGATCCTGCCATTCTCTACCAGCAAAAGCCTCATGTAGGAACCGATGTGCTGGCTAAGCTGGTAAAAAACATCCGGCAGGATATTATTGCCCACGGAGGAGAAGTTAAATTCCACTCTCAGGTTACAGATTTTATTTATAATGAGAAATCGCCCAAGGAGCTTGGTGGGCTTAAAATCACAGATACCTTGACCGGAGAACTTTGGGACTTGGAGACAGAAGTTAGCATTCTTGCCATCGGTCACAGTGCCAGAGATACCTTTGAGATGTTAGAAAAAAGGTGTATTCCTATGGAGCAAAAATCCTTTGCTGTAGGGGTAAGAATCGAGCACCCGCAAAGTATGATCAACGAATCCCAATATGGGACGGGCCATGAGGACCTGCCGGCAGCAGCTTACAAGCTTTCCGCAAAGACGTCCGGGGGCCGAGGAGTCTATACATTTTGCATGTGTCCGGGAGGCTATGTCGTAAATGCGTCCTCCGAGCCGGGCAGACTGGCCGTAAATGGTATGAGCTATCACAAGCGGGATGGAAAAAATGCCAACAGTGCTGTGATTGCCACGGTCACTCCAAAAGATTTCCCGGGAGATGGGGTCCTTTCCGGCTTGGAATTTCAAAGACAGCTGGAGGAGAGAGCTTTTGAGATCGGACAGGGGAAAATCCCCGTGCAGCGCTTTGCCGATTTTTGTAAAAATCAGGCTACAGATGCCGCAGGGCAGGAGAAAATTTCCTTACAGCCTCAGATGAAGGGAGACTACCATTGGAGTAATGTTCGGAGCATTTTCCCAAAGGAAATCGGAGATGCCCTAGAGGAGGGGATTCTTTCTTTTGATGGACGGATTTCCGGTTACGGAAGAGAAGATGCCCTTGTATCGGGGGTAGAAAGCAGGACCTCCTCTCCGGTGAGAATTACAAGGAATGAGAATTTTTCAAGCTCACTTAAGGGCTTGTATCCATGTGGAGAAGGAGCAGGTTATGCCGGAGGAATCACCTCTGCAGCCATGGATGGCATGAAGGTAGCGGAGGCTATTATGACCCGCTACAAAAAAATGTGATGATTTTGTTAAATTTTCATTCTCTGTCAATACGTCTGTACACGTTTTGGCAAATGTGATAAAATATACAAAGTTTTTAGAAGGAAGCCTGGCTTTTGGTCTGATCTATAGGCCTAAGGCAGGCTGTTAAAAACGAGGAGGAGTTTATAATTTATGAAAGGAACAGGAAGTAAAAACGCCTGGGCTTTATTTTTGATGCTTTTGGCAGGAATTGTCATTGGTGGATTTATTGGCAGCCTTACCAAGGATATGTCAGCATTAAACTGGTTGTCCTACGGGCAGTCCTTTGGTTTAAACGATCCCATTGTCTTAGACCTGGGAGTTTTGGTTGTAACCTTCGGACTTTCTATCAATATCAGCATCGCCAGCATCATAGGGGTTGTTCTGGCTATTATCATTTATCGTTTCTTATAAGTTCTTAAGATGTCGTACGAATCTGTGGATTAAATGAACCAAACAACTACAATTAAGGCGTTGCCAATGGAGGAACGTCCATATGAAAAATGTCTGCAAAAAGGAGCTTCCTCCCTGACTGATGAAGAGCTTTTGGCAGTACTCTTGCGTACCGGCACCAGAGGTGAGAATGCCCTGGAGCTCTCCAGACGGATTTTGTATCACGCCGGAGAAACGGGACTTCTTGCGATTCACCAGTTTAGTTTAAGCAGACTTTTGACTATTAAAGGAATCGGCAAGGTTAAGGCCGTACAGATTTCCTGTATATCCGAACTGGCAAAACGGTTAGCTAAAACAAGCTACTCTGATGCTATTTGCTTTACAGACCCGGAGACCATTGCAAATTATTATATGGAAGAAATGCGGCATGAAAAGCAAGAAATTATGAAGCTTTTGATGCTAAACTCCAAGACCAAGTTGATTGGAGAGACTAACATTTCCAAGGGAACCGTTAACGCATCCTTAATTACACCGAGAGAATTATTTATTGAAGCATTACAAAAAAATGCTGTTTCCATTATTATTTTACATAACCATCCCAGCGGTGATCCGAGTCCCAGCAAGGAAGATGTCTTGGTTACCAAAAGGATTCGTGAAGCAGGCCTGCTCATCGGAATCGATCTTTTAGATCATGTAGTGATCGGAGATAATTGCTATATCAGTTTTCGAGAGGAAGGGATCCTGGAGAAAGGATTATAATAAATGGCTAAAAATATTTACGGAATTGATCTGGGATCCTATGAGATCAAAGTTTATGATAAAAATGAAGATACCTTTTGGAAGGAAAAAGACGCTATTGCCATTAAAAATCAGACCGATATTCTGGCTGTAGGGGATGAAGCCTACGATATGTATGAGCGAACGCCTGCAAAAATCGAGGTAGCCTTTCCTATGGAAGAAGGTGTAATTTCCAGATTTAATGACATGCAATATCTTTTGCAAAGTCTATTAAAAAAGGGAAGAAGATATTCCAGGGGGGCTGAGTATGTCATTGCAGTGCCAACCGATATTACCGAGGTTCAAAAGAAGGCCTTTTTTGATCTGGTCGTTCACTCCAATGCCAAGGCGAGGGAGATTAATATTGTTGAGCGTTCCATTGCCGATGCCATCGGTCTTAATCTGGATGTACAAAATACCAAAGGCGTTATTATTGTAAATTTTGGCGGAGAAACCATCGAGCAGTCAGTGGTTGCAGAAGGTGGACTTGTATATAATAAGCTTTTAAAATACGGAGGCGTCAGCTTTGACAGGGCCATTGTAAACCTGGTGCGAAATACCCACGACTTTTTAATTGGCATGCATACGGCCGAAAAATTGCGGAAAGATTTCGGTGTGCTTACCAGTGAAGCCGATGAGGTCCAGACGGTTTCCGGCCGTGACCTAATCACCGGAGTTCCGATGCAGAAGACCATTTCCATTAATCTGGTACGAACTGCTATGAAGGAGCCCCTCCTGGAATGTGTAGCTGGGATCCAGTCTCTACTTGGGCGAATTCCTCCGGAGGTTAGAAAAGCAGTCCAGGAGAATGGTATTTTCCTTACGGGCGGAGTGGCTCACACGGCAGGATTGGAGACCTATATCGAGGGCTCTACCGGAATTAAAACCAGAACTTCCGTGGAACCGGATATTTGCTCGGTTATGGGTCTTAAAAAGATCATGGAATCTAAGGAATTAAAGAAACTTGCTTACTCAATGGTAGAAGAAAATTATAGGTGGATGAGATAGTATGAAAATCAAGAATCAGGCAACTCTTCCAAGTAAATATTGGCTGTTCCTTGTGGTGATCCTTTGTGTCCTCTTAGGAGGAATCTGGAAAGTCACCGGAGGCGGCGGTCCTCTTGGATTTATCGCCAATTATACCGTGATACCCATGCAAAAAGGAATTGCCTATGTAGGTCAATACATCAGTGATGTGTCAGATAATCTGAAAACCATGGAAGAGATGAAAGCGGAAAATGAGGAATTACAATCCAAGGTAGATGAACTTACCATTGATAATACAAGACTGAATCAAGAACAGTATGAGCTGCAGCGGTTGAGAGACCTCTATAAATTAGATGCCAATTATTCGGATTATGAAAAAATCGGAGCCCACGTCATTGCCAACAATGGAAGTAACTGGTTTGATGATTTTACCATTGACAAGGGAAGTAAGGATGGCGTAAAACTTAATTCCAATGTCTTGGCCGGAAGCGGTTTAGCAGGAATTGTCACAGAAGTCGGCCCAAATTATGCAAGAGTTCGGTCTGTCATCGATGACTCCAGCAATATCAGTGGTATGATGTTATCTACCTCCGATACCTGCATTGTGCAGGGAGATTTGCAATTAATGGATGACGGAAAGATCCGTTTTGAGAAACTTGCCAACAACGACAATGAGATTAAGGTGGGAGAGCAGGTGGTAACCTCCCATGTCAGTAACCGGTATCTGCAGGGACTTTTGATCGGATATGTCAGTGAAATCAATGTAGATTCCAACAATCTAACCAGGTCCGGTTATATTACACCGGCGGTTGATTTCACCAATATCCAGGAAGTTTTAGTCATCACAACCACCAAAGAGGAGATTACAGAAACTTCGGAATAACAAAAAGGAGGTTCTATGAAAAGAAAAATTGTCACATTTCTTATGATAGTGATTAGCTTTTTGTTACAGTGTACCCTATTTACAAAAATTGCTCCGGGTTTGATTAAACCCAATCTTTTATTGATCCTCACATGTTCCTTAGGACTTATGAGAGGTCGTAAAAACGGAATGTTTGTAGGTTTGTTCTGTGGCCTTTTTGCAGATTTGTTTTGGGGCAATGTCCTTGGATATTCCATGTTAATCTATGCTGTGATCGGATATTTAAATGGAAGTTTTCGCCGAATGTTTTTTGATGAAGATATCAAATTACCCATTGCCTTGATCGCAGTCAGTGACTTTCTATTTGGAGTGATCAACTATGCCTGTTTATACATGCTCCGGGGAACCTTTGCCTTTGGATATTATCTGATCCATACCATAATGCCGGAATTGGTTTATACTGTTTTGGTAACTTTGGTCATGTATCAAATCATCTTACAGGTCAATCGCAGGTTAGAAGCGGAAGAACAAAGGAGTGCAAGTAAATTTGTCTAAGTTATTGGGGCGCCTTAAAGACGCTATATCAGAAGTATTAAAATCAAGAATATTTGTTGTAGTTGTGGTTTTTTGTATCCTTTCTGCAATTTTAATACAAAGGGTATTTTACCTACAGATCGTAAAAGGCCAATCCTATGCCCAGGATTACAAATTGCAGATTCAAAAAACAAGAACTGTATCCGGAACCCGGGGAAATATTTATGACCGGAACGGAAATCTTTTAGCTTATAATGCCCTGGCTTATTCTGTAACTATTGAGGATACCGGGGAATATGATACCATTGCTCAGAAAAATAAAGAACTCAATAAAGTGATTTCTTCTGTAATCGATATTGTAGAATCCAACGGAGACTCTATTATTAATAGTTTTGGTATTATTCTGGATAATAATAATGAATATAAATTTTCCAGCGAAAATAAAACTACAAGGCTTCGTTTTATTGCGGATGTTTATGGAAAGCAAACCATTGACGAACTAAGCAAAAAGCAATCCAACATCACAGCCCAGGGCCTGATTGATTATCTATGTACAGACGATACCTATGGATATGGCCTTGATCAGAAAAAGCTGGACCGGTCTCAGATTTTAAAAATGATCAATGTCCGCTATGCCTTATCCTTAAATAGTTATCAGAAGTATATTACTACCACCATTGCAGAGGATGTCAGCGATGAGACCGTGGCAGATATTATGGAGAACTCGGATAGCCTGACCGGTATTAGCATCGAAGAGGAATCTCTAAGACGCTACAATGACAGCTATTGCTTTGCCAACCTGATTGGCTATACCGGAAAGATTTCCCAGGAAGAGTATGATGACTTAAGTAAAGAAGAGCAGGAAGAATATACCATGACTGCTACGGTGGGAAAATCCGGCTTAGAGCAGGTTATGGATAAGGAACTCCAGGGAAAAAACGGAGAAGAAAAGCTCTACGTAGATAGTGTGGGAAAGGTCATTGATACTGTAAAAGGGGATGATCCTGAAGCCGGAAATGATGTTTATCTGACTATTGATGCCAACTTGCAGAAAGTGGCCTATAAGGTGATCGAGCAGGAGCTTGCAGGAATTCTTTTAGCCAAGATGACTTCCGATCTGGACTTTGACAAAACATCTGTATCTGATGGATCCGATGTAAAAATTGCAGTGGGAGATGTCTACGATGCCTTCATTGACAATGAGATCGTTGATATGAGCCATTTTTCCGAAAGTGATGCTAAGACCGCGGAGCAGGAAGTGGCAGCCATTTTTAAGAGCAGAAAAGAATCTGTAATGAATACCGTCATCTCTTCCTTGGAAGATTCCGGAAGTGCAGCCTATAAGGACCAGCCTAGAGAAATGCAGGCCTACCTAAATTATTTGGTGACAGATCTTTTGACCAGTGAGACAGGAATCCTTATGAGTGATGCCATTGACACCACTGACGATACCTATGTAGCCTGGACCAATGATGAGTCCATCAATGCCTACAGTTATCTTACCTATGCCATTTCAAAGAATTGGGTGGATACCTCCCAGCTTAAGGATTACGTTTCTTCCAAGGGAAGTTACTCTGATTCCAGCGAGACCTACGAGGCTCTGGTTAACTACATAAAAGATGAAATTAAGACAGATGATAATTTTGATAAGTTAATCTACAAGTATATGTTTAAAAGCGGAGAGGTTACAGGCCGGCAGATCTGTATGATCTTATATGAACAGGGAATTTTAGATCAGGATGATGAGACCTACAATAACCTAAACTCCGGTAAGCTTGCAGCCTATGATTTTATTACCAGTAAAATAACCTCCCTGGAGATTACTCCCGGACAGTTAGGCTTAGAGCCTTGTACAGGATCCTTTGTAATGACAGATCCAAGCTCCGGAGAAGTATTAGCTTGTGTATCCTACCCGGGATATGACAATAACCGCTTGGCAAATAATATGGATTCTGACTACTATAATCTCTTGGTAACAGATTCTTCCAGACCATTTTACAATAATGCAACCCAGGAGCGGACGGCTCCGGGATCTACCTACAAACCATTGACAGCCATCGTAGGCTTGACAGAAGGCGTGATCTCACTGGATTCTACCATTGATTGTAGCGGTATTTTCACTTCGGTAGACCCAAATCCAAAATGTTGGATCTATCCAAGTGGCCATGGATCTCAGGATGTAGTTACAGCCATACAGAATTCATGTAACGTATTCTTCTACCAGGTAGGATGGGATCTGAGCCAGGAAGAGGTACAAACCACGGATGAGGACGGAAAGGCTATTACCACTACCGAGTATAATAGCGAGCTTGGTCTGTCCAAGATAAAAAAATATGCAGAAGAATTTGGACTTGGTGATACCAGCGGAATCGAGATTCCGGAATCTCAGCCACAGATTTCTGATGATTCTTCAGTACCATCTGCCATCGGACAAGGCACCAATAACTATACCGTCAGTCAATTGGCAAGATACGCGACTGCCTTGGCAAATTCAGGTACGGTTTATAATCTAAGTCTCTTAGACAAGGTGACAGATACCGACGGAAATGTAGTAAAGGACTACACTCCTGAAGTAAAAAATACCATCGAAGATGTAAAAGCTTCCACCTGGGATGCGGTTCATCAGGGAATGCGACAGGTAATTACCGTTGCGGATGCAACCTCCTTCCCAACGCTCAATGCCAGCGATGTGGAAGTCTATGGTAAGACAGGTACCGCCCAGGAAAGCGAGACCAGCCCCGACCACGCTCTCTTTATTGGATATGCAAACCAAAACAATAGCAAGCAGACTGCCTTTGCTACGCGTATTGCCAATGGTTATACATCCCTTTATACCTGTCAGATTGGAAATGATATTTTAGAGTATTATTATGGCTTATCAAAAGAGAGTGATATTGTAACAGGAACAGCTGCCAATATTAGCTCAACGACCAGCTCTCATGACTAGTTTCATTAAGGAGAAAAATGATGCGATTGTTTAAATCATTTACCAGGCCTTATCAATTGAAAAATTACAAATTTGGATTAGTAATCTCAGTTCTGGCACTTTCTATTTTGGGTATTTTCGTAGTAGGAAGTGCCAAGGAGATCTACCAATCCAGACAGGTGATGGGTGTGATCATCGGTTTGGTACTTATGATCATTGTATCCTTAGTAGATTATACCTGGCTTCTGGGCTTTTATTGGACCTTCTACGGCATTACCATTTTATGTTTGGCAGCTGTTCTAGTGATAGGAACCGAGGCCAATGGTGCTACAAGATGGATTGACCTTGGATTTACCACCTTCCAGCCTTCGGAGCTTGCAAAAATTCTTCTGATTTTGTTCTTTTCTAAATTTTTGATGGAACATGAAGATGATGTAAATGATGCCTGGACCATCATAAAATATGCCATCCTGTGCGGAGTTCCTTTGGCCTTGATTATTGCAGAGCCCAACCTGTCTACCACCATCTGTACAGCTTTGGTTTTATGTCTTTTGATTTATATTGCGGGATTAAGCTATAAATTTATTGGAACAGTACTTTTGATTTTAATCCCCTGCGCGGTGATTTTTTTAAGTATCGTAGTGCAGCCTAATCAGCCATTTTTGCATGATTATCAGCAAAAGCGAATCTTAGCATTTATCGAACCGGAAAAATATTCCTCAGACGAAGGATATCAGCAGAAGAACTCTGTCATGGCCATAGGCTCCGGACAATTAACTGGTAAGGGATTAAAAAATAACACCACAACCTCTGTAAAAAACGGTAATTTTATTTCTGAGCCTCAGACCGATTTTATTTTCGCAATTGTCGGAGAAGAACTTGGATTTGTAGGAAGTTGTATAGTTATTGCTTTAATCTTGTTGATTGTGATACAATGTATTTTGATAGGAATTCGAGCTAGAGATTTATCCGGGAGGATTATCGCCTGCGGGGTGGGAGGCCTTATAGGCTTCCAAAGTTTCATAAATATTGGTGTGGCAACTCAGATTTTGCCCAATACCGGTGTCCCATTGCCCTTCGTTAGTTATGGTTTAACCTCGCTGGTCAGCTTATTTATCGGTATCGGATTCGTTTTAAATGTTGGATTACAACAAAAATAAAAAGGGATGAAGGAGAGAAAAAGGATGAATATCGGTTTAATCGCACATGATTCTAAAAAGACCTTGATGCAAAACTTCTGTATCGCTTATCGTGGCATCCTAAGCAAGCACGAATTGTTTGCTACAGGAACAACCGGACGTCTTATTGAGGAAGTAACAAACCTTAATATACATAAATATTTAGCAGGTCATTTAGGTGGAACCCAGCAGTTGGGGGCACAGATTGCCCAGAATGACATCGACGCACTTATTTTCCTTAGGGAACCTTCGAACCCTAAGCCTCATGAGCCGGATGTCAATGATGTGGTTCGTCTTTGTGATACCTATAATATCCCTATGGCAACCAACCTGGCTACTGCTGAGGTAATTATATTAGCATTAGATAGAGGAGATCTGGATTGGCGTGAAATGTACCGATAAAAGAAGAAGTCAAGGTCAAAGAAGCGGAAGAAGAAAAAGAAGAAAAAAGAATTCTTCCGGCAAAGTTCTCTGTTTATCTTTGATAGTCCTAGCTCTTGTGGCTATTTGTGCCTTGCTTTATATGAACCGCACCAAGGATTATGAAGAAGTGGTCAGTGTTTATGAGAGTGCTAGCTATAATACTTCTGTATATACCGGTACTTCTATCACCGCAAATTATTGTATAACAGATACGGATGTGGATTTTGACGGAGAGCCTGATGGATATGACTTTACAGGAGCTGCTATTTTTGATGTAGATAATAGCAAGGTTTTATATGCCAATAATGTTTTTGAAGAGCTCTATCCGGCCAGTACCACAAAGATTCTGACAGCCCTATTAGCGATTGAGAATGGTAATTTAACAGACGTGGTTACTGTTCCGGAGGAGACTGCGGCAGCTTCCTTTGCAGCAGATGAATCTACCTGTGGCTTGCAAGCGGGAGATCAGCTGACCCTGGAGGATCTTATGTATGGAATGCTTCTGGAATCGGGAAATGACAATGCAGCTACCATTGCCTATTACATTGCAGGTGATACCACAAAATTTGCAGAAATGATGAATGAGAGAGCGGCAGAGCTTTATGCAACCAATTCCCATTTTGTAAATTCCAATGGATTACATGATGAGTCTCATTACTCCACGGTTTATGATCTTTATCTGATTTTTAATGAATGCATCAAGCATCAAGAATTTCTCGATATCATCAATACGGAGTCCTATTCCGTGGATATTACAAATTCTGATGGATCAACAAGAACCGAAGAGTGGACCCCTACCAATTGGTACCAAGCCGGTTACGAGGCTGTTCCGGATGGAATGACCCTTGTGGGAGGCAAGACGGGAACCACTGACCAAGCCGGAAACTGTTTGATACTTCTGGTGAAGGATGCGTCCGATCATTCCTATATCACAATTGTTATGGGGGCTTCTACTAAGAGCATCCTCTACAGTGATATGTCAACGATGATCCAGGCAATTCCTACATTAACTACAAATTAAAAGCAAGTATAAAAGGGGTGCCTTTAAAAGCATTCCTTTTTTAGGATTAGAAAGCAGAATAAGGAGAGTTTTTTGTGAGTAAAAAAACCAATTCTAACATTCAAATTTATCACAAGCGCATTCATTTTAATGTAGGAATGATCATATTTGGCGTTATTTTTATTTATCTGTTGGTTACACTTATCGCTTATTTGACAAGTAACCGTGTAACGGCCTATGAAGTTAGAAATGGTTCTATTTTAAAGGATCAAACCTACACTGGCATGATCATAAGAAATGAGACGGTTGTGAACGCTGATGCTGATGGCTATATTAATTTTTTCGCTTTGGAAGGAAGTAAGGTAGGGGCTCAAACCTGCGTTTACAGCTTATCGGAGCAGGCTTTGAATTTAAATAGCAATAGCACTGCGGATGCCGAAAGCTTGACTGCGGATCAACAGAGTGTCATCTTTTCAAAAATTCAATCCTACAATGATAATTATAATTCCAATCGTTTTTCTGATGTCTATTCCTTAAAGGACAATATTAACAATGCCTTGTCCGGTCAGAGCAGTAAAAGCAAGCAAAATCAGTTGGCAGATCTTTCCGCAGATAGTTCTGTAAAAACTTATAATGCTTCCACAGATGGGATTGTTTTATATAGCATCGATGGCTTGGAAGGCACCACCGCTGATACGGTTACAGCAGCCATGATTGAAAAGGAAGGCTACAAAAGTACAAGTCTGCAGGATGATACGAATGTGACTTCCGGAACAGCAATTTATAAAGTAGTAACAGACAATAACTGGTCCATCGCTATTATAATTTCGCAGGATACGGCCAAGGAATTGGCAGATGTTTCCAGTGTTAAGGTCCAATTTCCAGACACATCAGAAACCTTTTATGCTACGGTTTCTCTAAAGAAAGACGGACAAACCAATATAGCAATTTTATCTTTTGATAATTCTATGGTTCAATATGCCACCAGTCGCTATGCCGATATAGAGTTGATTACCACCGATGAATCGGGCCTTAAGATTCCGGAGTCCTCTGTAACGGAAAAGACCTTCTATACGGTTCCCAAGGATTATATTACCCAGGGGGGAAATAGTAATTCGACAGGAGTTTTGGTAGACAACGGAACCGATACGGCCAGCTTTGTAAGCGCAAATGTTTATTATCTAGATAGTGATACCAATATGGTCTATCTAAGTACTGATGCGTTGAAGAAAAATGCAACCCTTAATAAGGCCGATTCTACAGACACTTATACAGTGTCAGAAACTGCCACATTAAAGGGGGTTTACAATATCAACAAGGGCTATGCAGAGTTTAAACCGGTATCTATTTTATGCGAAAGCGATGGATATTATATTATAGAATCCGATAGTGTCTACGGAGTGATCAATTATGATCGAATTGCCCTGCAGGGGGACTCTGTCAAAGAGGATGATATTGTATTTTAGTAATGCATCATAAATATATAAATTAAGAAATCGAGGTAGTAAAATGCTAAAAGAAAATTTGGCTCAGGTAGAAGAAAACATCCAGAAGGCCTGTGAGCGTGCCGGCAGAAACCGTGAGGAAGTAACTTTAATCGCTGTTAGTAAGACAAAACCCGTAGAGATGCTTGAGGAAATTTATGACCAAGGGATCCGTGTTTTTGGAGAAAATAAGGTCCAGGAATTAGTAGACAAATATGAGGTTATGCCCGGGGATATTAAGTGGCAGATGATTGGACATTTGCAGCGTAACAAGGTAAAGTATATTGTCGATAAAGTAGATCTGATTCATTCTGTAGATTCCATTCGACTGGCTGAAACCATTGATAAGGAAGCCGAGAAAAAAGGAATCATAGCCAACATTCTGATCGAAGTGAATGTGGCAAAGGAAGATACAAAATTTGGCTTGATGCCAGAGGAAGTGGATGCATTCATTGAAGAGATTGCAAATTACAAACATATTCAGGTTAAAGGTCTAATGACAATCGCCCCATTTGTGTCAGATCCCGAGGAAAATCGACCAGTTTTCGCAAGATTACGCGAATTATCTGTTGACATAAGAAAGAAAAACGTTGATAATATTACTATGAGTGTTTTGTCTATGGGTATGACGAATGATTACCAGGTTGCCATAGAAGAGGGTGCTACAATGGTTCGAGTGGGAACCGGAATTTTTGGTGCCAGGGATTATGCTCTAGTATAAATATAAGATGGGAGATATTTAGAATGGGAGTATTAGATAAGTTTCTTGATATCATTAAGCTGAATGATGAGGAAGATTACGATGATGATTTCTTCGATGATGAATATGATGATGAAGTAGAAGAGAAGTCTGTAGCTAGCAAGCTCGGTGGACTTTTTGGTGGTAAGTCTTCCAAATCAGAATCAGTTGATGATGAGGAAGAAGAGTTTGAGGCACCATCTACATCTAAATCTTCAAGATTTAATAATAAAGTAACTCCGATGAGACCGGCAACTTCCGGCAGAAGAAGTCCAGTAAATATGGAAGTTTGTGTAATCAAGCCAACAGCTGTAGATGATGGCAGAGAGATTACAGAGACCTTGCTCAGCGGAAGAACAGTCATTCTTAATCTGGAAGGTTTGGATCTTGAGATTGCTCAACGAATCATTGATTTTACCTGCGGCGCAGCTTTTGCTATCAGTGGTAATTTACAAAAGATTTCCAATTATATTTTCCTAGTAACACCAACGAATGTAGATATTTCCGGTGATTTACAGGATTTGTTGAATACTTCTTTTAATGAGTCATCTATGACATCCAGATACTAATTTTAAGAATCATAAATTGAATTTGTACAGAGCATCAGCAAATCGTTTGGTTGATGCTCTTTCTTTATGTTATGTTATATTTAAAGGAGATGGTCCTATGAAAAATAATCGAATGAAAAATTATATAATAGCTCTGATTGCCGCCTTTCTTCTAGTCCTTCTGGATCAATATACGAAATATCTGGCGGTTCTTAATCTTAAGGGAAAGAATCCCTTTATTATTTTAAAAGATATCTTTCAATTGCAATACCTGGAAAACTCTGGTGCAGCCTTTGGAATTCTACAGAATAAAAGGATCTTTTTCTATCTATGCGCCATCCTTATTGTATGCCTGGTTGCCTACTTTTATCATAAAGTACCTATGGAACAAAAATTTCTGCCTCTTAGAATCTGCGGAGTACTGCTTGTATCCGGCGCCTTGGGAAATTTAATTGACCGTGCAAGGCTCAATTACGTGGTAGATTTCTTCTATTTTAAATTGATTGATTTTCCGGTATTTAATGTAGCAGATATTTATGTTACCCTTTCAGCCTTTATGCTGATCCTGCTAATAATCTTTTATTATAAGGAGGAAGATTTTGACAGAATTTTTAGTAGATCCTCAAAATAAAAATACTCGAATTGATAAATTTCTCGCCGAACAGATGCCAGATTGTACCAGATCCTTTATTCAGAAACTGATCAAGGAAAACCAGGTACAGGTTAATAAAGAGCCCATAAAATCCAATTATAAGCTTGCTGTAGATGATCTAATCTCTGTCAACATTCCGGAAATAAAGGATCCGGAAATTCTGGCAGAGGACATTCCTTTAGATATTCTGTACGAAGACCAAGACATTATCATTGTAAACAAGCCCAAAGGCATGGTCGTGCATCCCGCTCCCGGCCATTACAGTGGCACCCTGGTCAATGCTTTAATGTATCATTGCGGGGAGGACCTATCAGGCATTAATGGAGAAATACGCCCCGGAATCGTTCATAGAATTGATATGGACACCACAGGGTCCTTGGTGGTTTGTAAAAATGATAAGGCTCACCAGAGTCTTTCCGACCAACTAAAAGTACATTCTATCAAACGCGTCTATGAAGCTATCGTTCACGGGAATCTAAAGGAGGATACAGGAACCATTCATGCCCCCATCGGGAGACATCCGCTGGACCGAAAGAAAATGAGCACCCATGCCAAAGTTTCCAGAGATGCCATTACCCACTATAAGGTCCTGCAGCGTTTTGGAAATTATACCTATATCCAATGCCAATTGGAGACAGGACGAACCCATCAAATCCGCGTGCATATGGCCAGCATCGGCCATCCTCTTTTAGGAGACGAGGTCTATGGGCCAAAGAAATGTCCCTTTTCTTGGTTACAGGGACAAAGTCTCCATGCAAAAACATTAGGCATTATTCATCCCAGGACAGGAGAATATCTGGAGGTAAATGCGCCCTTACCCGACTATTTTATAAAATTACTTAGAATATTGTCGGAAAACAGTAACTAGCATACGTAAATTTAATGAATTACTCCTACATTTTTGCTGAATTAGTGTACTTTCGCCATGAATTCATGTATAATGTGTACAACAAGAATCACAAAAAATAACTCGAATAAACATTTAAGAGTGTACATTCTATAAAAGGAGCGTGAGTCATTATGGCAAAAACAAGTACAATCATTACAATCGGACGACAATTTGGTAGCGGGGGACACGATATCGGAACGAAGCTGGCAGAAGACTTAGGTATCAAACTATATGATAAGGAAATGCTAGACCGGGCTGCAAAGGAGAGTGGAATCTGTCAGGAACTTTTTGAAAGCAATGATGAGAAACCGACCAACAGTTTTTTATATTCCTTAGTAATGGATACCTATTCCTTTGGTAGCAACTATGCTTCCGGATATCTGGATATGCCACTGAATCATAAGATTTTCTTAGCTCAGTTTGATGCGATTAAAGGAATTGCTGCAGAGGGTCCTTGTGTACTTATCGGACGATGTGCAGACTACGCATTGGAAGACCGGCCGGATGTCCTTCGAATTTTCATACGGGCAGACTTAAATGACAGAATCCGAAGAGTTGCCAAGCAATTTGATCTTACAGACGCCAAAGCAAAGGATATGATCATTAAGACAGATAAGAAGAGAGCCGGTTACTATAATTATTATAGTAATAAAAAATGGGGCGACTCTGAAAGCTACGATTTCTGCTTAAACAGTTCCATTTTAGGAATTGATGGAGCAGTAGATGCCATCAAAGCATTGATAGAATTAAAAGAAAAAAATATTGGTGTGAAACTTTAAAATTTAAATAAGTAAAATAAGTTTTAAAAATTGCAGAGAATCCATAGATCGGTGCCATTTAATATAAGCCATCAGATTCTCTGCAATTTTTTTATAAATATTCTTAAGGTTCCCGCAGTTTTACAGCACCGGCAGCTTGCCTGCGACGGTCTTCATCAATGGCAGCATAATGCTTCTTCGTGGTATTGACGTCCTTATGGCCCAGAACATCCGCTACCAGATAAATATCGCCCGTTTCCTTATAAAGGGCTGTGCCATAGGTACTTCTAAGTTTATGAGGGGTAATCTTTTTATTTGGAGTTACTGCCTTGGTATATTTCTTAACCATATTCTCAACCGATTGAACGCCCATGCGTTTTCGTTGGGTAGATAAGAACAAGGCGTTCTCGTGGCCTTCTAGGGCCTTTGTGGCCTTCCTGTCGCCTTCTATATATTGAAGAAGGGCATCGGCGACTTCATCCCCGAAATAGACAACCATCTGGTTACCACCTTTACGGGTAACTGTAATTCCGTAATTTTTAAAGTCCACATCGGTTAGGTCTAGACCTACACATTCAGATACACGAATTCCTGTGCCCAGTAAAAGAGTTAGGATGGCAATATCTCTATCCTTGGTCTTATTATAATAGCGCAGAGCCTGTCCTGTAAGCTTAGAGCCACAGTTTTCTACATAGTCCAATAAAAGGGCAATCTCGTCGGTATCTAAGCGGATAATGGCCTTATCATGAAGCTTGGGCATCTCCACCAAAAGCGTAGGATTCTTTTCAATAGACTGCCTGGTATAGTAATAATTATAAAAGCTTCGCAGGGCAGACATTTTACGCTTTAAGCCGCGCTCACCATTGGTAATGTAATCCTCATTAGGATCTTTTTTATAAACCTTCAGATATTCCATATATTCCTCAATATCAGCAGGCTCAATGCGTTCTAGATCCTCAACCCTGAACTGATCTATGCTATAATCCTTATAGACAGGATTCATCTCCATAAGGAAATGAAAAAATACGCGAATGTCATATGCATAATTAATTCTGGTTCTAACGGAAGATCTAGGTTCCAATGCACGAAAATAATCCTTTGCAAATGGGGGCAAGGTCTTTAAAATATCCCGTAAACGCAAGGTATAATCTTGTTCGATTTGATCATGATAAGTCTTAGTTGTAGCCATATAATAAATACTCCCTGTAAAAATTGATAGATCTATTGGAAAAACAAGGATTTGTCGTATAGATCTATCTCTGTTTATTATAATACTTTCGACTACTCCTTGCAAGTATTTAAAGCTATAGAAAATCAATCTATGACATCTACAGCTTTGAATACTACATATTTTCTATCTAGGGAAGCTAATAAAATCTACAAATAATAAGCCACCGTTAAGTAATTGCCTGCCTCAATGCAGTCGGTCTCAAGATGGTTGATGTCTTTTAAATCTTGAATGTAATCATCTACAGAGTCATAATGTTCATCCATATATTCCTGGGCAATCAACCATAGAGAATCTCCCTGACGAATCTCTATGGTTTTATATAGCTTCTTAGCATCCAATTCGGGGCCTTCGGAAGCCATGCCTGCCTGGATGCTTTTCATTCCTTTTTCTTGGTCCTTGGCATATCCGGTTCTGTAAAAAATAATAAAGCCCAGAATAAAGATCATAAAAAAAATAATAAGGCCCTTCATATGCTTCCTAGCATCTATTCTCTTCTTTTCCATTGACGATCTCCTCCTGCTCTAATACAAACTCATGTTCGCGAACATCTGTTCTTTGTTGATTAGATTATATTATCCGAACAAATGTTTGTCAATGGATTAAGAAGAAAAATCGAACATATTTTCTAAACATTTGTTTGCCTTTTGATTTTTCCTATGCTAGAATAAATTCATGAAAGAAGCATAGCAACTAAGCAAGGAGGTTCTTATGCCTGGTAAGATCAGCGATAAGCAACAAGAAATTTTAGAATATATTAAATCACAGATTGTAGAGCGAGGATTTCCCCCATCAGTTCGAGATATCTGTTCCGCTGTACATTTAAAGTCTACTTCCTCTGTTCACTCCCATCTAGAGACTCTTGAGAAGAATGGATATATTAAAAGAGATCCCACAAAGCCAAGAGCCATTGAGATCCTAGATGATTCCTTTAATATGATCCGCAGAGAGATGATCAGCATTCCTGTCCTAGGTCAGGTCGCTGCCGGAGAACCTATTTTAGCAGAACAGAATATCCAGGAATATATTCCCTTCCCAGCTGAATATGTGACAAAGAACCAGGCTTATCTTCTCCGCGTCCACGGGGAAAGTATGGTAGATGCCGGGATTTTGGATGGAGATCTGGTCTTGGTGGAGGCCTGTAATACGGCTCACAACGGAGAGATTATTGTAGCTATGATTGAGGACGGAGCTACCGTTAAGCGTTTCTATAAAGAAGATGGCCATATCCGCCTGCAACCGGAGAATGATACCATGGACCCTATTATTGTAAAGGATTGTTCCATCTTAGGAAAAGTTCGTGGAGTCTTTCGCTTATTCTAATATAGGACAAAAAAATCGAGGATCCTCTTTCTAGAGGTCCTCGATTTTAATTTGCTTTGCATCTCTCCAAATACGTTCCAAATTGTAAAATTCACGATTTTCCCGGTCGAAGATATGTACGATCACATCTTCATAATCTAAAAGGATCCAAGAACTGCTTCTGTGGCCTTCTCGTCTTTCCTGATGGTATCCGGCCTCATGCATTTTTTCCTCAACATTATCTGTCAAAGCATGTACCTGACTGTCGTTACTTCCGTCACAGATCACGAAATAATCTGCTAAGGTAGATATCTCAGCAATATCTAGGATGACAATATCATTAGCCTTCTTTTCATCCAGGGCCTTATAGGCTGTTTTAACCATTTCCTTTATTTGACTCATAGATTTCTCACTTTCTCCATTCTTTCCTTATAGTAAAGATAGGTTTCCTTGGTAGTAGGATCAATTGCCTTATTAGAGCTTTCCAAATACTTTACAGAATCCTCTAATATTCGATATAAACATAAGTCCAGATCACGAAAAGCCAGGGGCCGAACCTCCGGCATATTAGGCAAGGGCTTTCTTCCGGGCTCGATATAATCTGCAATGTAAACAATTTTCTCCAAAGGTGACATATCCGGCCGCCCTGTGGTATGGCTGGCAATTGCATTTATAATATCTTGATCTTTTATTTTATATTTTTCCCTGGCTAGATAGGCACCTAATTTTGCATGAAGTAGTCCGGGATTGGATTCCTCTGTTTTTGAGATCTTAAGGCCGTATTTTTTTGCAAGCTTTAACTTATTGATATCGGGAATGCACTTGGCACAGTCATGCAGGAGGCCTGCATACAAGGCCTTCTCTATGTCTACATCATGACTCATAGCCATGGAGGCTGCCGTATACATCACTCCCATGGTATGATAAAATCGATCCTTATCCAATTCCTTATATAATGCTTTGCGTATATTATTTAATTTTTCGTCCATACAATTTATGCTCCATGATATATTCATAAACCGATTTGGGAAGATCCTTCTCTACCGACATCCGATTTTTGAGTTTCTTACGAAGCTCACTGGAAGAAAGAGGAATCATGGGGGTTTTCATAAATTGAATATCCACCTCTTGATAATTTGCTTTTAATTCCTGAATCCGATCTTCTATAGCCTTTTGGGTATTCATATCATCCCTGCAAGTTGCCACTAAGGTGCAGGTAGGAAAAATTCGCTCCGGATGTACCCAGGTATCCAGCATTTGAAGGGAATCTGCCCCAATAATAAAATAAAAATCATATTCCGGGTAGCTTTCCTTAAAATGCTCCATGGTACTGTAGGTGCAGCAGGTTTTCTCCTGAAGCACCTCATAGGGTTCTAATCGATATTCCTTATAAGAACTGATCGCCAGCTTTACCATATCCAGGCGCTCTTTTCCTGTTGTTTCTATAGCATCCGGATCCTTGTGGGGTGGCTGTCCGTTGGGCATAAACCAGACCTCATCCAGTTCAAAGCTTTTATAGGCATATTCTGCCAACATCATATGGCCATTATGAATGGGATCAAAGGTTCCTCCCATAATTCCGATTTTCTTCTTTTTCATAGTCATTGTCTTCTCGCAGGCTTTGTCTTCTCGCAAGCTTTCTCCTAATAAAAAAGCTTAAGGTAATACAATTTTTTTGTTCTTATCCTTACCTTCTTTATAGAGAATAATCTTCTTTCCAATCACCTGGACGACCTGAGAACGGGTGCGCTCGGCCATCAGGGCTGCAATCTCTTTGGGGTCATCGATACAATTTTTTAATACACTGATTTTAATTAATTCTCTTGCCTCCAAGGCCTCTGAAATGGCATTTGTAAGCTCCGGAGTAAGACTATGCTTTCCTACCTGGAAAATAGGATCCATGGTCATTGCAAGGCTTTTTAAATAAGCTCTCTGTTTCGTAGTCATATATTTGCTCCTTATTTATAATAATCAAACTGTAGGTCGTACATACAAACGGTGTCGCCTTCTTCGATTCCGGCATCCTCAAGCTGCTGCAAAATTCCGGTTTCTTTTAAGAATTTCTGGAAGAATGCAAATCCTTTTTCGGAATCTAAATTGGTATATCCCAGCATCTTCTCGATTCGTGGGCCCTCGACTACATACATATCTCCGTCTTTTTCTACTGTAAACGGAAGATCCTCGTATAAAAGCTCTTCTTCCGGGAAATATTCCTGCTCAAAGACAATAGGAGTCTGGTCTAACTTAGAAAGCTCCTCTGAAACATAATATAAGAGTTCCTTGATGCCCTGTCCGGTTACACCGGAAATAGGAAATACCTTGACGCCCAAGGGTTCGAATTCATCCTTCAAAGCCTGAATAGGGTCAGTTTCTCCATCCTGATAAATTGCATCGATTTTATTGGCTGCAATGACCTGTGGCCTTTTAGCAATCTCTGGATTATAGGCCTCAAGCTCCGCATTAATCTTATGAATATCCTCCACCGGATCACGTCCCTCGGTTCCTGCGGCATCTACCACATGAATCATAAGCTTGGTGCGCTCAATGTGTCTAAGGAACTCATAACCTAAGCCGATTCCCTCAGAAGCTCCCTCGATAAGTCCCGGAATATCAGCCATTACAAATCCCTGGCCTCCATCTAAATCCACCACTCCAAGATTGGGATTTAAGGTGGTAAAGTGATAGTTTGCGATCTTTGGCTGGGCATTAGAAACCCTGGAAAGCAAGGTAGACTTACCTACATTTGGAAATCCTACCAAACCTATATCCGCAATGACCTTAAGTTCCAAACAAACCCAAAGCTCCTTGGAAGGCTGTCCCGGCTGGGCATATTTTGGAATCTGCATGGTTGATGTGGCAAAATGCTGGTTTCCCAGACCACCCTTGCCGCCTTTTAAGATCACCTGTCTTTGATTTTCGCCTGACATATCTGCAATGACTTTTCCGGATTCTGCTTCTTTAATTACAGTTCCTTCCGGTACTTTTAAGATAATGTCTTCTGCGTCTTTCCCATGGCAGCGCTTCTTGCCACCGGGTTCTCCGTCCTTGGCCGTAAATTTGCGTTTGTGACGGAAGTCCTGCAGGGTATTAAGGCCCTTGTCCACCTCAAAGATCACATCACCGCCTCGGCCACCATCTCCGCCGTCCGGTCCTCCGTTTGGCACGTATAATTCTCGGCGAAAGCTCACATGGCCGTCGCCGCCTTTACCGGATCGAATATAAATTTTCGCTCTATCTGCAAACATATTTTTCATCCTTTCCTATGTATGGAATCCTAGAAGGTAAATCTACCCTCTCATCATATATGGAAACAAATTAAATAATGTCCAAGGCTTTTGCCCTTGACACAAATAAATTAAATAAACAAAAAGGTACTGCATATAACTGGTTCTCAGTTACATTGCAGCACCTTAAAAACATTCTACTTATTACTCAGCGACTGGGTAGATAGAAACCTGCTTCTTATCTCTACCTTTTCTCTCAAACTTAACAACGCCGTCAACAAGTGCGAATAATGTATCATCTCCGCCACGACCAACGTTAACGCCTGGGTGAATTCTAGTTCCGCGCTGTCTGTAAAGAATGTTACCAGCCTTAACAAACTGTCCGTCTGCTCTCTTAGCGCCAAGTCTCTTAGACTCAGAATCTCTACCGTTCTTAGTAGAACCTACACCTTTCTTATGAGCAAAAAACTGAAGGTTTAATTTCATCATGGTTCTTGCACCTCCTCGAATGATAATTTCATGTATTCTGCGTAGTTTTCATCAGAGGCCATCTCCTGTAAACCAAGAAGCATTGTATTCATCAAAAGATTGGTATCCTTCGATGGATGATCAGTCAGATGACAGACCAGAATTCCTTCCTCCTCATCAGAAGAACAAGAAACTTCGTCAGATGTAAATGCGTCGATGGCGTTGATGGTATTGATCATCAAAACAGAAACCGCTGCACATACAATATCCTGACCCGAATCTGCATATCCTGCATGTCCGGCAGTCTGAAACCCCATACATTCCTTCTTATGGTTTTGAAATATGGTAATCTGAATCATTGGATATACTCCAAATTATGCATTAATCTTTTCGATCTTAACTGCTGTATACTGCTGTCTGTGACCGTTCTTCTTGTGGTATCCAGTCTTTCTCTTGTACTTGTAAACGATAACTTTCTTTGCTTTACCGTTCTCAACTACAGAAGCCTCAACTGTTGCACCCTCAACTGTAGGGTTACCAACCTTTAATCCGTTGTCACTTACTGCAAGCACCTGGTCGAATGTATAAGTCTCTCCGGCTTCTACACCAAGCTTTTCTACTCTAATGATATCGCCTTCGGCTACTTTGTACTGTTTACCACCTGTTGCTATAATTGCGTACATATGGCACCTCCTATTATCATTACTCGCCAGCTTCGGTGTCGTAATATTACGAACTTATCACCTCGCTGTGCGGCATACTCTCAGATAATAACACAAGAACCCATCTAGGTCAATGGGTTCTTGCACATTTTCTAATATTTTCTTGGATTTTTTATATCTCTTTACAACATGATATTTACGAAAATATCATAAATGGCCTTGATGGCATTATCAAAGTCGTGATTTCTTACACCAATGATAATATTAAGCTCACTAGATCCCTGATCGATCATCTTTACATTTACATTTGCATGGGCAAGGGCTGAGAAAATACGTCCGGAGGTTCCTCTGGTAGCTCTCATTCCACGTCCTACAACTGCGATCAAGGCCAGATCAGACTCAAGCTCCAAAAAATCAGGTTCTACCGCACGATGGATTCCTGCGATCACATCCTGCTCCTTCTCCTCAAATTCATCCTGATGAACAAAAATTGTCATGGTATCAATTCCGGAAGGCATATGTTCGATTGAAATATGATTCTCGTCAAATACTTCCAATACCCGCTTACAGAAACCAATCTCAGAGTTCATCATAGCCTTCTCTATAGTGATAGAAGCAAAGTCCTTCTTTCCTGCAATTCCAGTAATTACAAATCTAGGTTTTCTGCAAGTATCCTCAACGATCAAGGTTCCCTTGTCTTCCGGTGCATTGGTATTGCGGATATTAATCGGGATTCCTTCTTTACGTACCGGGAAAATAGCATCCTCGTGAAGAACAGAAGCTCCCATATAAGATAACTCTCGAAGCTCACGGTAGGTGATCGTATCAATGGCCTTAGGATTTTTGATAATTCTTGGATCTGCAATCAAGAAACCGGATACATCGGTCCAGTTTTCATACATATCTGCATGGACAGCCTTGGCAACAATAGATCCGGTTACATCGGAACCGCCGCGGGAGAAAGTCTTAACTTTGCCGTCCGGTGTAGATCCATAAAATCCGGGAATGACAGCCGTTTCTGTTTCTGCAAGCTTTGCAGACAGAAGTTGGTGGGTTGTAACAGCGTCAAAATTTCCTGCTTCATCGAATTTGATATAGTCCGCTGCATCTACAAATTCAAATCCCAAATAATTTGCCATAAGAATACCATTTAAGTACTCTCCTCTGGATGCTGCATAGTCTCTGCCGACCTTACCACAGAAATTCTCACTGATGGTTTTAAATTCGCTATCTAAAGTAATAGTGAGTCCTAAGCCTTCAATAATCTCATCATATCTGGCCTTAATAGCTGTTAATTCCTTAGTAAAATCTCTTCCCTGTAAAGCAAGACCATAGCAACTATATAACATATCGGTAACCTTGGTATCCTCCGAAAAACGTTTTCCGGGTGCGGAAGGTACTACATATCTTCTGGAGGCATCACTTTTAATGATCCTGCCGACTTTCTGAAACTGCTTTGCACTTGCCAAAGAGCTACCGCCGAATTTTACAACTTTACTCATCTTTCTACTCCTTCATCTACCAATCATAAGTAGGTATTTCAAACCTGCTTTGTATGATATACTATTTTTCCCTATTCATCAATCCTATTTTCTTACGGAATTTTCCAAGGGATTACTTGATAACATCAGCAAATTTACCATTTGCAGCCTTCAATAGGTCTGCTGGGGCAAGCTTTAATTGCATTCCAAGCTTTCCTCCGCTTATATGCATATATTCTAAGGCTTCCGCTGATTCGTGAATAATGGTTGGAAAGTTTTTCTTCATACCAATCGATGTGCATCCACCGCGCACATATCCGGTGGTCTTTGTAAGCTCCTTTAGAGGAAGCATTTCCAAAGATTTTTCTCCTACCACCTTGGCAGCCTTTTTAAAATCAATCTCCTCCTCAATGGGAATCACAAAGACATAGTGTTCTCCGCTTTTTCCTGTGGTTACCAAGGTCTTAAAGACCAACTTGTGATCATATCCCAATTTATCAGCGGTCTCGATTCCATCGGTAAATTCATCGCATTCATAGGTTTCATATTCATAAGGAATTTTCATGCGATCTAGGATTCGCATAGCATTTGTTTTGACTTCTTTCTTACTCATCTTGCTTTACTTCCTCCACAAAAGAATCCAAAGGATAAAGGTCTCCCTCTTTATTTTTTGCATAGACATCCAGTCTATGATAGTGCATAGGAATTTCTTCTCCGATATAATGTAAAAATGTTTCCATTACAAGGTCCGGTTTTAGGTTTTGTTCGCTTCCGGTAGCCAGAAATAAATAAATCGCATCCCCATCAAGTCTCATATCATAAATCATGGGGCGGATATTGACTTCTCTTTCGCTCTTTTTTGTCTTCTTTAAAACAATAATTTCTTCCTGGTCCATAAAATCAGCTATTTTCCCCAGCCATTCTTCCGGAATTTCCAGATGGTCCTCTGAGCTTTTCAAAGAAAGTAAAGGATAGACATGATAATCTGCTGCCGCTGTAATGGTCATTCCGCTTAGCTTCTTCTCATCGGAAATATAAACAAAGTTTGTAACTTCCATGCCTTCTGCCATAGTCTTATTTAATCTTAAAATCGCATCTTTCGGGTCAATATATTTCTCCAGCTCAATATCAAAATATTCTCCGTCACTGGTAAGGCCGATTCCCAGAGGCTGGGCAAAGGACATAATCATATGAGGGCTAAATCCCTTGGTAAAAGCGATGGGAATTTCTGCCCTTCGCATGGCTTTTTGAAAATAACGCATCACATCCAGGTGCCCGATAAATTTCGTGCTTCCGTTTTTCTTAAATTTAATTCTTGCTTTCAACACAGACCCCCCTCTTCCATTTTGCCACACCGCAGCCGGAACATTTCATACGGCAATTCGGAGTTACAGTTGCAGCCAAGGCATTTTCCCATTCTTTCTTTAAAAATGCTTTGGTTACTCCAATATCAATATAATCCCAAGGCAGGATCTCATCCAGAGAACGATCTCTGTAATTATAAAAATCAATACTCACTCCGGTATTTTCAAAAGCCTGCATCCATTTATCATTGTCAAAGCAGTCGGACCAGGAGTCATACAGGCATCCCATGCGATAAGCCTCCTCAATAACCGCTCCGACTTTTCTGTCTCCTCTTGCAAATACACCTTCGAGGACAGAAACTTCCACATCATGCCACTGGTAGCGAAGGCTCTTACGGTTCAACTGATCATTAAAGGCATGCTTTACCGTGGCGGCCTTGGCTATATATTCCTCTCCCCGATACATCCTAGCCCACTGAAAGGGCGTAAAGGGCTTGGGAATAAAGAAAGACGAACTGGAAGTGATCTGACACTTTCCATTTCTTTGGTCTTTGGGAATCTCATAATATTTTCTGGCAACCTTATCTGCCAGGACTGCGATCTCTTTGATATCTTCCTCTGTCTCGGTAGGAAGTCCCAGCATAAAATAAAGCTTTACCTTGTTCCAACCACCGGCAAAGGCCTGGGAGGCACCGTTTAAGATATCATCCTCTGTAAGTCCCTTATTTATAACATTTCGCATACGCTGGGAGCCCGCCTCCGGAGCGAAGGTAAGGCTACTCTTTCTGATATCCTGCACCCGCTCCATAACGTCTAAGGAAAAGGCATCAATACGCAGGGATGGCAGAGAAATATTAATTCCCTTGTCCTTAAATTCATCAATCAAAAAATTAACTAATTCTTTCAAACTGCTATAATCGCTGGAACTAAGGGAGCTGAGGGAAATCTCCTCATGGCCTGTATTTTTTAGCATCTTATAGGCATATTCTTTGAGAACAGAGACGTCTCTTTCTCTTGTAGGTCGATAGAGCATCCCCGCCTGGCAGAATCTGCAGCCACGGATACATCCCCTTTGGATTTCTAGCACCACCCGGTCCTGGGTAACTTTAATAAAAGGAACCACCGGCTTTTCGGGATAGCAGGCCTCTGTCATATCAAATACCAGCTGTTTTTTTATAGTCTCCTTGGCATGGGAATTGATCGGATAAAATTTCTCGATCGTTCCATCTTCCTTATAGGTTACTTCGTAGAAGGAAGGAACATAAATTCCTTCAATTTCTGCAGCCTTCTCCAAGTAGTCCTTTCTAGAACCACCTTCTGCCTTATTCTTTTTATAGGCATCAAGGACTTGATCATAAACCGTTTCTCCCTCTCCCATGTAGATCAGGTCAAAAAAATCAGCCAAGGGCTCCGGGTTATAGGTACAGGGGCCCCCACCGATTACAATAGGGTCCTCCTCGGTTCGATCCTTACTATGAATCGGAATTCCACTAAGATCCAGGATCTGTAAAATATTGGTATAACACATCTCATACTGGAGGGTGATTCCTAAAAAATCAAAATTTTTAATAGGATCCTGGGATTCCAAGGCAAAAAGAGGAATGTGTTCCTTGCGCATAATCTCATCAAGATCCGTCCAGGGAGAGTATACTCTCTCACACCAAACATCCTCCATACGATTAAACATATCATAGAGGATCTGGATTCCCAGATGAGACATACCGATCTCATACACGTCCGGAAAGCACATGGCAAATCTAATATTAACCTTATTCAGGTCCTTCATAACCGAGTTTACTTCCCCACCGATATAACGGGCAGGCTTCTCGATTTTTAGTAATATTTCATCATTTAAAGCGAGTTTTCTCATGGTATCTCCTTGAATATTTGTTTATATTGAATTATAGCCGATATCCCTCTTATTTTCAAAGTATAATTGCATCGAATCCTTTGTACAAGAAAAGAGGCCTGCCGCATCTGCAACAGACCTCTCTTTTTAGCGAATGTAATATACATAATTTTCTTTTCTTGGTGTCGCTTCCTTGCTAGCGTCCACTTTGTAACCTAGGGCGCAATGACCGATTCCTTCATAGTCGCCTTCGATTCCCAAGTCTTTTAGGATCTTCTTTCCGAAATCAGACTCAAATTCTTCCTTGGCCCGGTGAATCCAAATACTTCCAAGCCCCAGGCTCTCTGCTGCATTCATAAGATTTCCCATAACCAGGCTTCCGTCGTACTTGTAGGTTGGCATTGCCTTATTTGCAAGGACAACCAAGATAACCGGTGCGCCGTAGAAAGGATCTATGTCCGCTCCCATGATGGCTGCATTTGCCTTGGAAAATTCCTTTATTTTTTCAGGATTGGTTACTGCAAGAATAATAGGACTTTGCTTTCCCATACCGGATGCCGCGTAGGTACCGGCCTTGATAACAGCCGCTAGCTCTTCCTCTGTGATCATATCCGGTTTGAAATTTCGACAGCTTCTTCTGTTTTCTAATACTCTAAGTGTTTCGTTCATTGTCGTCTCCTCCTTACAGTGCTTTGTTTTTTACAAACATATTATAGCACAATATAGAAGCTTTAAATCAAGCCAAAGACACGGAAGATGACTACCAGGGTCAGTAGCGGGCAGATGACCATGAGGGACAAGCGATCGTAAACCGTTAGCTTTCCATATTTTCCATTGTTGGTAAGTTCTTTTTCATACTCTTTAAAGCCCCATCCCTTAAAGATATAGACGCATGTCAGCAAGATACCCAGCGGTAACAGTACATAACCACTCAGGCAATCCAACCAGTCATAGATGTCATAAAAGGCAATTCCCTGAACACTTGGCCACGGGAGTGTGAACCAACTTAGGACACCCTTGGACAGGGAACATAAAACACTTCCTGCATAGACGATTGCTCCTGTAATAAAGAGGGATGTCTTATGAGAGGTATGAGTAAGTTCCTGGATATACATACGGGGAATCTCTAATATTGTAAAGAAAGTGGAGATTACCGCTAAAATCAAGGCTGCAAAGAAGAAGGCTCCGAAAACTCTTCCTCCCGGCAAGGTCTCAAAAATTTGTGTCATTGCAGCAAATACCAGGGAAGGTCCGGAAGTCATTTCACTTCCGCTACCTACTACAGTCGGAATAACAACGAATCCTGCTAAGATTGCCACAAAGGTATCACAGAGATCTACCCACCATGCATCTGCCTGGAGATTTGCATTCTTATCCAGGCTGGCACCTAGGGTTGTATAGATACCCCATCCGATACCTACAGAGAAGCAAGACTGCATACATACATCTGCAAATTCCTGCATGCCAAATTTACTAAAATCAGGAATAAAATAATATTTAAGTCCGTCCACAGCCCCCGGAACTACAATCAAGGCAAAGATACCGCATATAAGAAGAAGAATGATCAGGGCCGGCATGATTACTTTTGAAGCTTTCTGGACAACGTTTGTAATTCCGAAATATAAGAAAAATACAATAATTGCTATGATGATTAAGCAGTAGATCAAGGGCTCTGTGGTACTGCTGATATAATTATTAAAATATGCCTGCTTATCCTCTCCAAAATCACCGGATACGATATAGGTAACAAGATATTTGAGTACCCAGCCGGATACTACCACATAGTAAAAGTCAATCAGCAAGGTACACAGGATATTGATGACACCAACAAAGCGCCATTTCGGATTAATGACTCCAAAACTTCCTGCCGCACTGGCCCGGCCTCGGCGTCCGATGGCTTGTTCTGCCTGAACAATGGGATGTCCAAGAAGAATACAGACGATAATATAAACAAGTACAAATGCACCTCCACCGCCGCCATATGCCAGATAGGGGAATTTCCAGATATTACCAAGTCCAACTACAGCGCCGGCAGCAACCATAATATAGCCGAATCTGGAGAAACTTTTGTTTTCTTTTTGTTCACTCATAAAAAAACTCCTTTGCTTGCATCCTAGCACCCAATGTAGTCGATTGATTGCCAGACCTGCTATTTTTACACGACAAAAAGGGCGCCATTTCTTTTTCAAGAAACAACGCCCTTGTCGTTTAAATTTTGTTAAAGCATAGCAAAGATTCTAATATGCTGTCAAGTGTTAGCTTTAAATATTAGAATTTACCTTCTTTAGCTGCTTCTTCTACAGAAACTGCGACTGCTACGGTAGCACCAACCATCGGGTTGTTACCCATACCGATCAGTCCCATCATCTCTACGTGAGCCGGTACTGAAGAAGATCCTGCGAACTGAGCATCTGAGTGCATACGTCCCATAGTATCTGTCATACCATAAGAAGCCGGTCCTGCAGCCATGTTATCTGGGTGAAGGGTACGTCCTGTACCACCACCGGATGCTACTGAGAAGTACTTCTTACCCTGCTCGATACATTCTTTCTTGTATGTACCTGCTACCGGATGCTGGAAACGTGTTGGGTTTGTAGAGTTACCTGTGATAGATACACCAACGTTCTCGTGATGCATAATAGCAACACCTTCCTGAACATCATCTGCACCATAGCACTTAACTGTTGCACGGATTCCGTTTGAGTATGGTTTCTCATATACAACATTTAATTCTGCAGTCTTGTAATCATACTTTGTCTCAACAAATGTAAATCCGTTGATACGAGAGATGATCTGTGCAGCGTCTTTTCCAAGTCCGTTAAGAACAACACGAAGTGGTTTCTGACGAACCTTGTTTGCCTTCTCTGCGATACCGATGGCACCCTCAGCAGCTGCAAAAGACTCATGTCCTGCTAAGAAGCAGAAGCACTCTGTCTCTTCTTCCAAAAGCATCTTTCCAAGGTTACCATGTCCAAGACCAACCTTACGATGATCTGCAACAGATCCCGGAATACAGAATGCCTGAAGTCCTTCTCCGATAGCTGCAGCAGCATCAGAAGCCTTCTTACATCCCTTCTTAATAGCGATAGCTGCACCTACAGTATAAGCCCAGCAAGCGTTCTCAAAACAGATTGGCTGAATCTTCTTAACCTGCTCATATACATCAAGTCCAGCGTCCTTTGTGATCTTCTC
Source organism: Clostridium sp. CAG:343 (assembly GCA_963634745.1). Classification (GTDB taxonomy): domain Bacteria; phylum Bacillota; class Clostridia; order Lachnospirales; family Lachnospiraceae; genus CAKRJP01. Next base: position 91,958 of record CAVHCX010000001.1, on the reverse strand, counting down.
AGCTTCTTCAATAGAGCTGATTCCATACTGATTTAAAACAGCATTGATCTGGTCAATTCTTCTTTCATATGATTCAAATAAAGCCATTTAATTATCCTCCTGAATATTCTACTACTCTACACGTGGGTCAATGATCTTAGCTGCATCCTGTACACGTCCGTACTGACCTTTAGCCTTTTCCCATGCTGTGTTAGGATCATCACCTTTTTTGATAAAGTCTGTCATCTTTCCAAGAGAAACGAACTGGTATCCGATTACTTCTCCGTCCTCGTCTAAAGCGATTCCAGTTACATAACCTTCTGCCATCTCAAGGTAACGAACACCCTTCTCCTTGGTAGCGTACATAGTTCCAACCTGTGAACGAAGTCCCTTTCCAAGGTCCTCTAATCCTGCACCTACTGCAAGTCCGTCATCAGAGAATGCACTCTGTGTACGTCCATAAACGATCTGAAGGAATAATTCTCTCATCGCTGTATTGATTGCATCACATACAAGGTCTGTGTTTAAAGCTTCAAGAATTGTCTTTCCCTGTAAAATCTCAGCTGCCATAGCTGCTGAGTGTGTCATACCTGAACATCCGATGGTCTCAACCAATGCTTCCTCGATTACACCATTCTTTACGTTCAGAGACAACTTACAAGCTCCCTGCTGCGGTGCACACCAGCCAACGCCGTGTGTAAAACCGGAGATATCTTCAATCTTCTTAGCATGTACCCACTGACCCTCTTCCGGGATCGGAGCTGGTTCATGCTTAGCACCCTTAGCTACTGGGCACATGTTTTCAACTTCTTTTGTGTAAATCATGCGAAATACTCCTTTCAACTGCTAATACTTTTGTTATTAGGTTTGTTATTCCTTTAACACCAGTCATTATTTTCTCATATTCACCCATGTTCGTCAATTAATATAATGACCAAAATTCCGAATCATTTTGGAATTTTTCTATCTCATCAAAGCTAAAAGGTGCAGTTACCCATAAATAACCCAAATCATTGGAATCATCGGCCTTGTAATTCAAGTCAAATCCAATTTCTATGCCCTCTTCATCCACGAAAAAGTTGGCAACATAGACCCCGTCTTTATCGTCTCCTTCTAGGGCTTCTTTTAGCTCCTCCCGGGATAATTCTGACAAAAATTTATCATTCCCTGTCTCGCTTCGCATAGTAGAAAGCCACTGGTCCATAAAGTCCTGGTTTAAATCTACAATGTCTTTTACCTCATAAATACTTCCATCTTTCAAGCTAATATTTAAGGTTCGAAGGTTGTAGCAAAGAGTGTCTGCCGTTCCCCGATAGCTATAGTCTTCATAGACGACGCTCAAAAGCTTGTCGGAAGCATAAGTCACCTTATAATTCACCATACTGGCAAGTACCGGCTGGTCTGCTTCAATGACGGTCTCTTTCACTTCTTCGGTTGGATTTTCATAGAGTTTGTCTACCGAATCCATAGCCACTGCTTTCAGCGCCTTATTGATTGTTTCTTCTAATTTGGAATCCTTGAGCCCCGTAAGGGTTGGATACTTAATTTCAAAAGTAATATAGGTGCTGGTTTTTTCTGTATCGGTAAAGGAATAGGTATCTTCGTCTAGGCTATAAGAAAGATCTTCCCCTATATATTCCGGGATGTCAGCCACACCACCGGAAGCCTCCGAAGAATCACTGCCATCACCGGAGGAATTTCCCGAATCATTCCCAAACTCATTATACAGTTCTCCCGGCAAAATATCTTCGCCGTCATACTCATCGAAATCATTAAAGTCTTCCTCATCTTCATAGAGGTCTTCACGAATCGCATCTTCTGCAGCTCCTATAAGACTTGGGACAAAGCGATAAATATTAAAGAAGGTTCCAACAAGAATCACCCCTACAGAAATGATGGCAAGAATTTTATATTTCATTTGCAAACATCCTTTCGTTTCGATCGATCATTCAGACTTTTTTTTACAAACCACCATGGGTTAAGACCTGGATATTCTTAGCAACGTAATCTACCAAAGATACCACTGTAAGAATGAGAGACAGCCACATCAAAATGAGACCCAGTATGTCAAAAATACCGCCCAGGTCAGCAATCAATACAATGACCATAGCCATCTGAGATACCGTCTTTACCTTTCCCCACATGCTGGCTGCAATTACGATTCCGCTGTCAGATGCTACCAAGCGGAAACCGCTGATAATAAATTCTCTTGCAATGATGATAATAACAAACCAGGCAGTCAACTGACCGGAAGGGATCATACAGATCATTGCAGAGCAAACCAAGAGCTTATCTGCCAGAGGATCCATAAACTTTCCGAAATTGGTCACTAGATTTCTGGCTCTTGCAATTTTCCCGTCAAAAAGGTCTGTCAAAGAGGCCAGGCAGAAAATGACTAAGGCAATCCACTTATTGGCACTTCCACCTACATCTGTCAACATGAAAAATACAAAAAATGGAACCATAATTACTCGAAGTACAGTTAATTTGTTTGGTAAATTCATAATGCTCATCTCCTAATCACTTATAATATTATAAAAGTTCTCCAATCAAGTCATACTCCGCAGCTCCTGTTACCTTGACCTTGGCAAAGTCTCCGGACATAAGGTCTGCATCTGTATTAATAAAGATCATTCCGTCTACATTAGGAGCATCTTTATAGGTTCTTCCAACATAGGCATTTTCATCAGCTACTTTTCCTTCGATCATAACCAGGACCTCCCGGCCGATCATATCTTCTGCCTTATCAAAGGCGATCTCCTGCTGCAGTTCCATAAGGTCAGCCTGGCGATCTTCCTTTACAGCTTCATCGATCTGGTCCGGCATACTTGCCGCCGGTGTATCTTCTTCCGGCGAATAGGTAAATACACCCAGCCGGTCAAATTCCATCTCATCCACAAACTCTAAAAGCTCCTGGTGGGCTTCCTTGGTCTCTCCGGGAAAGCCTGTAATCAAGGTTGTGCGAAGAGCAATATCCGGGATTTCTTCTCGGAGTTTAGAGACAATGTCCTTAAGCTGCTGCTTGGAGGTTCTTCTTCCCATGCGTTTTAAAATATCATCATTGGCATGCTGGATGGGAAGGTCCAGATAATGACAGATCTTAGGCTCTTCTTTTATGGTCTGAATCAGGTCATCATAGATTTCCTCCGGATAACAGTAAAGGATTCGAATCCACTGAAGGCCGTCGATCCGGCACAAGGCTTTTAAGAGCTTATGAAGGGATTTTTCTCCATAGAGATCTTTTCCATAGAGGGTTGTTTCCTGGGCAACTAAGATAAGTTCCTTGACTCCCTGGTCTGCCAATTCCTGTGCCTCTTTTAAAAGCCGTTCCATGGGGACACTGCGGTAATCACCGCGAACCTTGGGAATAATACAGTAGGTACAATGCTTGTCGCAGCCTTCTGCAATTTTAAGATAAGCAAAATGTCCTCCGGTTGTAACCATACGCTTGCTATTTACCACTGGTAAAGCATCCACGTCCTCAAGCTCCAGTAAATGTCCCTTGTTTGTAAGGATTTCTTCAATGGTCTCTACGATCTTATCATATGCAGTCGTTCCTAATACAGCATCTACCTCCGGGATCTCATCCATGATCTCCTGCTTATAGCGCTGGGCAAGACATCCTGTAACAATCAGGGCCTTAAGACGTCCCTCGGTTCTTAGATTGCCCATCTCCAAAATGGTCTGGATACTCTCTTCCTTCGCATCATTGATAAAGCAGCAGGTGTTTACTACAATCACGTCTGCCTGCATCTCATCATCTACAATTTGATATCCCTTCTCTGCCAAAAGACCCAGCATCACCTCTGAATCTACCAGATTCTTGTCACAGCCCAGGGAAATAAATAATATGTTCATAGTCTCTCCTTTGAGTGATATTAAATGCTCAAAAAGCAGATGCCAAAAGGACACCTGCTCTTGTAACTTAGTTAAATTGAAAGTGCAAAAGCCTAAGCTTCTTCAATGGAAATCTCAGCTTCTTCTTCCACAGGAGCTTCTTCCACAACTACAGGCTCTTCATCTTCTCCCTGTCCAAGAATGCTGATCTTTGACTGGTTTAACTCATCGATCGCGATGGAAAGAGGCTTCTCCCCTTTCTTGGTATCTACAAGAGGCATAGAGCCGTCAATAATCTGGCGGGCTCTCTTGGCTGTTGCCATAACGATAGAATAACGGCTGTTTACTACCTTCTCCTCGCCCTCTTCCACGTCCTTGTTAACTACTTTCATCAAATCTGTATAAGATGGATGTAACATAAAATCTATTCTCCTTTCAATTCTCTCTTCATTTGATCTATAAAACTCATATTACGGGTCACTCTTCGGTGTTCTCTTTGAATCAGCTCATGCAACTCTTCGACGCAGCACTCTAAGTCATCATTGATTACCAGATAATCATAGTGGTCCATAAATTCTGCTTCTTCACAGGCTCTTGCCATTCTGGAAGCGATTACCTCCGGGGTCTCTGTTCCCCGCATGGTAAGGCGGTGCTCAAGTTCCTTTGCTGACGGCGGTGTCACAAACAAAAGAAGGGTATCCGGGAATTTCTCCCTTACCTTTAATGCCCCTTGAATTTCAATCTCAAGGATCACATCCTTGCCTGCCTTCAGTTGTTCCATGATATAGGCCTTAGGAGTCCCATAATAATTGGACACGTACTTAGCATACTCTATCAGTTCCTCCTGTGCAATCATTTTTTCAAATTCATCCACAGACTTAAAGAAATACTCTCTGCCGTCAACCTCTCCCTCTCTGGGGGCTCTTGTGGTAGCGGAAATTGACAATGCATAATTATCATATTTCTCCATAATTCTCTTCATCAGAGTACCTTTTCCGGCGCCTGAGAAACCGGAAACAACGATTAAAATTCCCTTGTCATTCATAAGTCACACCTTCTCCTTATTTCACAACTATTCAATATTTTGAATTTGTTCCCTAACCTTTTCAATCTCTGTTTTGAGATCAATTCCAATATTGGAAATTTCCAGATCATTGGCCTTAGATAAAATGGTGTTGGCCTCCCGGTTCATCTCCTGGGCAATGAAATCTAACTTCCGACCAATGTTGCCATCATCGGAAAGCAAGGTATCCTTCATACCACAAATATGGCTCTTTAAGCGGACCACTTCCTCGTCGGTACAGATCTTGTCTGCAAATATAACCACCTCTGCAGCGATCCGACTTTCCTCAATCTGGGTATCAGCCAAAAGTTCTTTTACTTTTGCTTCCAACTTTTCTCGATAATCACTGATAATCTTAGGAGCCCGTTCCTCAATCATAGCAACAAGTTCCAACATATGATCCAACTTCTCAACGATGTCCTTTTTAAGGTTTTCTCCTTCTCTTTCCCTGGTTGCAACAAACTGGTCGATGGCGCCGTTTAAAGCCTCCTCCAAGCCCTTCCACAATTCATCCTGGTCCTCGGCCTGCTCTTCCATGGTAAATACTTCCGGATACTTAGAAAGCGTAGATACCCGGATGTCATTTTCTAAAGAAAAAGTCTCCTGCATCTGACGTAAATACTTTAGGTATTCTCCAGCCAGCTGCTCATTGTATTTGATGGCCACCTGTCCTTCAGAACTGTCCTCGTAGTTAATGAAAATGTCCACCTTGCCTCGGTGAACTCTTTGCTTTAGGACATTTCGAATCCCGCTCTCAAAAAAATTCAGCTTCTTAGGCATACGGATGTTGGCATCCAGATAACGGTGATTCACGCTCTTCATCTCCACCGTATACTTTCTTGGCCCATCTGTAATCTCGCAACGTCCGAAACCTGTCATACTTTTAATCATGCTTGTTTCCTCTTAATATTTGAAATAATATTTGATAGTCTGTGCCCAGACTTAAATCACGGCATTAAAAACCATTCTTGATTATAATCCATTTGGATTCTTCCGTCAACTGTGTTAGAATGACAAGAAGACTACGAAACTAGGAGGATTTAAGATGGCATTTGATGGAATTACAGTAGCAGCAATTACAAAGGAATTAGAGGAGAATATTTCCGGCGGACGAATTGCTAAGATTGCCCAGCCCGAAGTAGATGAACTTCTTTTAACTATTAAATCTACCAAGGGGCAGCGCCGTCTCTATATTTCTGCCAGTGCTTCTCTCCCCCTGATTTATTTAACCGAAGAAAATAAGCCCAGTCCTATGACTGCCCCCAATTTCTGCATGCTTTTAAGAAAACATATCGGAAACGGGAAAATTCTTTCTATCAGCCAGCCGGGCCTGGAGAGAATCATCATGATGGAGATTGAGCATTTAGATGAAATGGGAGATCTTTGCCGCAAGAAATTAATTGTGGAGATCATGGGAAAACATAGCAATATTATTTTCTGCAATGACGACGGAAAAATCATTGACAGTATCAAGCACGTATCTTCCCAAATGAGTTCTGTGCGGGAAGTCCTTCCGGGAAGGGAGTATTTCATTCCCGATACCATGAACAAGCTAGATCCTTTGCAGGTATCCGAAGACCTCTTTCAGGCTAGCTTGATAGAGAAGCCCTTTCCCGTAGGAAAAGCCATTTATTCTTCCTTCACCGGTATCAGTCCTGTGGTTGCGGAAGAAATCTGTTACCGGGCGGGAGTGGATTCTGACCTTCCGGCCAAAGACCTCTCCCCGGATATTCTCACCCACTTGTACCGACAATTTTCTTACTACCTGGATCCTATAAAAGAAAAAGACTTTCATCCAGTCATTTATTTTAGAAATAATGTCCCCGTAGAATTTAATGCCCTAAGTCTTTCTCATTTCACAGACTGCACGGCCAAGGAATGTACTTCTATTTCAGAGGTGCTTTCAAGCTACTATGCTACCAAAAACACCCTCACCCGCATTCGTCAAAAAAGTGCGGACTTAAGGCATGTGGTGCAGACGGCCTTAGAGCGAAATCACAAAAAATATGACCTTCAATTAAAGCAGTTAAAGGATACAGAAAAGCGAGAAAAAAATAAGATTTACGGAGAGCTTATCAATACCTACGGTTATGGATTAGAGCCCGGGGCAAAATCCCTTACCTGCCTCAATTATTATACCAATGAAGAGGTAAAGATCCCTTTGGACGGGACCCTCACCCCTCAGGAGAACTCTCAGAAGTATTTTGCAAAATATAATAAGCAAAAGCGAACCTTTGAAGCCCTCAGCAGCCTGACCAAGGAAACAGCGGACGAGATTCAATATTTAGATTCTGTAAATACTGCCCTGGACATCGCCATGAGCGAGGCAGATTTGGCACAAATCAAAGAGGAACTCACACAAAGTGGTTACATCCGAAGAAAATTTACAAAGAAAAAGGTCAAGTTAAACAGCAAGCCCCTGCATTATATTTCCAGTGACGGTTATGACATTTACGTAGGGCGCAACAACCTGCAGAATGACGAACTAACCTTTCATTTTGCCAACAATGGGGACTGGTGGTTCCATGCAAAGAAAGCCCCCGGCTCCCACGTAATCGTAAAAGCGGATGGAAAGGAACTTCCGGACCGGGTCTTTGAGGAGGCCGGAAAGCTGGCCGCCCATTATTCCAAGACCCCGGGAGACAAGGTTGAAATTGATTATGTAGAACGAAAACATGTCAAGAAGCCCAGCGGTTCAAAACCAGGCTTTGTGGTTTATTATACCAACTACTCTCTTATTATAGACTCCGATATTTCCATGTTAAAGGAAGTAGATTAAAAACAAAAAAGCATCAAGGGCAAGATCAAAGTCCCTGGATGCTTTTTTATTTTAATTAATTATTTATTCACTCACCGGCGTTCCCAGCAAATAATCGATAAACTGCTGGGCGGTTCTTCCTGATAAACCACCATGACTCAGCTCCCACTTGTTGGCAGCCAAGAATAATTCTTCTTCCGGCATGTCGATTCCGTTCTTCTTAGCCAACTCTTTTACAATGACCTGGAATTCCTTCTTGGCAGGTTTTCCATAGTAAATGGTCACACCGAATCTGGCTACTAAGGAGAGCTTTTCCTGAACCGTGTCATTGGTATGCATATCCTCATCTCGGTCCGCCTTATCCTTATAGGTTTCACGAATAAGATGTCTTCGGTTGGAAGTTGCGTAGATCAAAATGTTGTCAGGTTTCTTCTCAAGGCCTCCTTCAATGACTGCCTTAAGATACTTATATTCAATCTCGAATTCTTCAAAAGAAAGATCATCCATATAAATAATGAATTTATAATTTCGATTTTTTACCTGGGCGATCACATCATTTAGATCCTGGAACTGATGCTTGTAAACCTCGATCATACGAAGTCCCTGGTCATAATATTGATTTAAAATTGCCTTGATAGAGGAAGATTTTCCGGTTCCGGCATCTCCGTATAATAAGCAGTTGTTGGCTTTTCTTCCATTGACGAAGGCTTCTGTATTGTCAATTAACTTTTTCTTTGCCATGTCATATCCGATAAGGTCTTCCAAATGAACATGGGCAATCTTTGTAATAGGAACTATCTCCGCTCCCAGGTCCGTATGTTCAATACGGAAGGCCTTGTGAAGTCCAAATTTTCCTACCCCGAATTCCTTGTAAAAAGTAGTGATGGTATTTTTAAATTCTTCCACGTCAGATGCCTTTGCCAGGGCGCTGCTTAGGTCACAGATTCGGTCTCTGATCCGCTGGTTAAAAACCTTTCCCTGGCCCTGCACACCCTGATAGGATGCCAGCATGGACAGGCAGTCAACCTTTAGGACTTCCTCCAAAGGAGAAAAGTCATAATCGAAAAGCTCCTTAAAGATTGTAAAATCATGTTCTGCCACCTGGTTAATACTTCCATCTACCCCACCTACAATCTCACAGGAAGTGCTGTAGGCATTCTCATGGCTGGCCAGAAGATAAGTTAAATAAGTATGCCACAGGTTCCCCTCAAAGCCATACTCACAGGACATTTCCAAGATCTCATTGATGCAGTCAAACAAGAGTCCCTTCATGTCCTCTATGTTATAATAATCATTATCAAAGTTCTCCATAAGGAAGGTCATATCCTGGAGAATCTGTCCTTCCTCCATATGTTTATATAAGATTAATTCATTTGTTCTCATTTAAGTCTCCTACTTTCTATCTAAAATCTTTCACGAGATTCTTTTATAAGATCCTAATTTAGGCTTCTTTAATAGTTCCCTAAAATCTTAAGATTTTTGCTTTCCTCTCTTAGGCCTCTCAGGGCATTCTTTACTGCCGCATCTCCAAGATTTCCCTCGAAATCTATGAAGAAACGATACTCCCAATTCTTTCCATCTACAGGTCTTGATTCGATCCGAGTCATATTTAAATCATTATAAATAAAATGGGATAAGATATGATAAAGGGATCCACTCTCATGAGGCAGTTCCAAGCTCAGGCTGATCTTCTTTGCATTTTTAAGGAAAATCTTCTGGTTGGTAACCACAATAAATCTGGTGGAATTATTATTTATATCATTGATATTCTCTTCCAAAATTTCAAGTCCGAAAACCTCTGCTGCATGGGCACTGCAAACTGCCGCCTGGCTATGATCTTTTTCCTCTAAGATCTTCTTCGCTGCAATGGCTGTATTGACCGCAGAAATCTGCTGCCATTCCGGATGGGCATTCAAATAATTGGAAGCCTGCATTAGGGCAACGCTTTTTGAATATACCCGCTTAATATCCGTAAGCTTGGTTCCCGGCAGGGCTGATAAGGTATGGGTAATAGGGATGACCGTCTCCCCAACGATATAATTTTCAAACTCATCCAAAAGATCATACATCTCATCTACAGATCCTGCGGTAGAATTCTCAATCGGAAGCACGGCATAGTCGGCAGCCCCCTCCTCAATCGCCTCCATGGCATCTCTAAAGGTCTTTACATAAAAGCTATTGCAATCTGCACCAAAATAATGTTCGGTCGCTGCCTGGCTGTAAGCCCCTTCCGTTCCCGGAAATACGACTCTTGCCTTATCTCCCTCCAGACTGTCCACCTGAATAAAAGGAAGGCGGCCTAGGGACCCTGCGTCCACCAAGAGCTGATATTGCAATTTCCGGCTCATGGACATTAGCTGTTCATACAACTCCTGGATTCCTTTTTTATTAAAATCAGAAGAAACCTTGGAGGCAACGCTGGTTAATTTTTCCCGTTCTCTTTGTCGATCAAATACCTTACGTCCGTTTTTTACTTTATATTGTCCTACCTGCTTGCACAGGTCCATACGCTTTTCAAAAAGTGCTGCCATCTGATCATCTACTTGGTCCAGCTCTACTCTTAACTCTTCTAAAGTCGCCATATAGTTCTCCTTCATTCTAAATATTCGTCTATACGTATACTTTCTTTGGCAGCTGCCAAAAAATCATCAACGTTCTTTAGTTTAGCATACTTTTATAGGAAAATCCATAACCCTCTCCGGATGAAAAGGGAGTCATAAAAGAACTTTAAAAAAAGCAAAATCTCACATTGAAAAACAAACTCATTTAGGATATGATAGTTAGGATAAAAAATTGACACAGCACATTAGGAGGTTTTTTTCATGAATGCAATCGAATGTTTAAAGACAAGAAGAAGTATTCGCAAGTACAAGCCGGATCCCATCAGTCACTCTCAGATTGAATCCCTTATTTCTACCGCATCTTTTTCTCCTTCTTGGAAAAACACTCAAATCACTCGTTATATCGCAATCGAAGATTCAGATATTCTTAATTCTATTATTAATGATTTTACCCCTAGTTTTAATTCCAATGTTATTAAACAAGTCCCCCTATTAATGGCAGTGACTTTCAAAAAAGGCCGTTGTGGATTTGAAAGAGACGGTTCTTATACGACAAAAAAGGGAGACCGCTGGCAAATGTTTGATGTAGGAATTGCCTGCCAAAGCTTTTGCCTGGCTGCTCACAATGCAGGACTTGGGACCTTGATCATGGGAATCTGGGATGAAGAAGGTATTAGCAAGCTTCTGAATATCCCTGAGGACCAGGAATTGGCAGCCCTGATTGCAGTGGGATATCCTGATATTGAGCCGGAGGCTCCCAAACGTAAAAGCGTTGATGAATTACTGACTTTTTTATAAATGAAACCTAGCAAAGTAGTTTTTAAGGAGACAAGATATGAGACATTTAATAAATCCCCTGGATTTTACTGTAGAAGAATTGGATCAGTTGATGGATTTAGCTGACGATATTCAGGCAAATCCTAAAAAATATGCCCACGCATGTGACGGAAAAAAACTGGCGACTCTTTTCTATGAGCCAAGTACCCGTACAAGACTTAGCCATGAGGCCGCTATGATGAATCTAGGGGGACAGGTTCTGGGCTTTTCTTCCGCAGATTCAAGCTCCGCAACCAAGGGTGAGAGCGTTGCCGATACCATCCGTATGATTTCCTGCTATGCAGATATTGCTGCCATGCGTCATCCAAAGGAAGGTGCCGCAACGGTTGCCGCTCAGTATTCTGAGATTCCTGTAATCAATGCAGGGGACGGCGGCCACCAACACCCAACCCAGACCCTCACAGACCTTTTAACCATCCGTTCTTTAAAGGGACATTTAGACAACATGACCATCGGTCTTTGCGGCGATTTGAAATTCGGCAGAACGGTCCACTCTCTCATCAACGCCCTGGTTCGCTATCCAAATGTAAACTTTGTTCTGATCTCACCTGAGGAGCTTAGACTTCCGGGATATATCAGAAACGATGTCTTAAAGAAAAATAACGTTCCTTATGAAGAAGTGGTTCGTCTGGATGAGGCCCTTCCAAAACTTGATATTCTTTATATGACCCGCGTTCAAAAAGAGCGTTTCTTCAATGAAGATGATTATGTACGTATGAAGGATTTTTACATTCTGGATTCTGAAAAAATGAAATTAGCACAGGAGGATATGTATGTATTGCATCCCCTGCCTCGTGTAAATGAAATCGCAGTTGAGGTTGATTCGGATCCAAGAGCCGCTTATTTTAAGCAGGCCCAGTACGGTGTTTACATTCGAATGGCTCTCATTTTAACTTTATTGGAAATTGATGTAGCGAACTTATAAGGAGGAGAATCATGGCTTATAATTCATTGAATGTAGGAAGTCTTGAAGAAGGATTTGTCCTGGATCACATCCAGGCAGGCCGCAGCATGGATATTTATAAATATCTGCATTTGGATAAGCTGGACTGCTGCGTTGCTATTATTAAAAATGCCAGCAGTAAAAAGATGGGTAAGAAGGACATTATGAAGATCGAATGCCCTCTGGATGATATCGATCTGGATGTTTTAGCCTTTATCGACCATAATATTACCATTAATATTATTAAAGATTCTAAGGTAGTTGACAAGAAGGCCCTTCGTCTTCCCAAGAAAATTGTAAATGTCATCCGCTGCAAGAATCCAAGATGTATTACTTCGATTGAGCAGGGCTTAGACCACGAATTTATACTGACAGACCCTGAGTCAGAGGTTTACCGCTGCAAATATTGCGAAGAGAAATATCAAAATAAAATGTAAAATAAAATGCAAAATAAATAAAAAATATCCCGCGGAAAAAGCTCCGCGGGATTTATTTTACTTCTTATTCAAAAATAAAAGGTTAAGCAAGACGATAAGCCGGGTTATGTCGTTGGGTAATCATCTATCTAGACCTAATGTTGCCACTAGGTTCAAGCGACCAACCTAAGACGTGACGGGCCGCCACATCGTCTTTTTCCGGTCTTGCTTCGGATGGGGTTTACATGTGCCCTTGTTGTTACCAACAAGGCGGTAGTCTCTTACACTGCCCTTCCACCCTTACGTATAAACTATACGCGGTATATTTCTGTTGCACTGGCCTTGGAGTTGCCTCCACCGGACGTTATCCGGCATCCTGCCCTATGAAGCCCGGACTTTCCTCACCTGCAGCCTTTCGGCTTTCGCAGCCGCGATTACCTGTCTTACTTAACTTTAATACCTTACCATATCTATTTTGAAAATTCAAGGTCTTCAATCAAAGGACCGCAATCCGCAGCTGTGGTTGCAAGTTCATCACACCTCTCGTTCTGAGGATGTCCTGCATGACCTTTCACCCAGATAAATCGAACCTGATGGCTTTCCTTGGCCTTTAAAAGGCGCTTCCAAAGGTCAATATTTTTTACTGGTTCATTCTTGCCACGCTTCCAGCCTTTTTTTATCCATCCATCGATCCAGTGCTGATTAAAAGCGTCAACTAGGTACTTAGAATCTGAGTAAAGCTCCACCTGGCAGGGGCGATTTAAGGCTTCAAGCCCTGCGATCGCAGCCATGAGTTCCATACGGTTGTTGGTGGTCTTTTTATATCCCTGAGAGATTTCCTTGGTATGTAAGACTCCCTTTGTATCGGTATACTCAAGCACAGTTCCGTATCCTCCCGGTCCATCCGGGTTCCCTCTTGCTGCCCCATCTGTATAAATGCGTACAAACATAATTAGAGGTCTCCCTTAATATGGTCTGCGATTTGGATGAAGTCCGGCAGCAGATTGGAAAGGCATGCTTTGATTCCCTCCGGTGATTCCGGCAGGTTAATGATCAAGCTGTCATTTTTAATTCCGGCAGCACCGCAAAATCCTATATAAGACATTCCGGCAGCTTTTAATTCTCCCCTGATAGCCTCAGGGATCCCCGGAATCTTCTTAGTGACAAGATCTAAAACCGCATCCGGAGCTACATCTTCCGGGCCAAATCCGGATCCTCCTGTGATAAAGACCATATCCGCAAGCATGGTCTCACAGATCTTATCAAGAACCGCTCCTAAAACCTTGCGATCCAAGGGAAGGGCCCGCATAAACATAATATCCAAATCTGCATCCCTTGCAAAGGTCTGGATCATCTGACCGGATGTGTTCTCCTTTATTTCTTTGTAAACAGCCGTATCGGCGGTAATAATTGCTAGCTTCATTTCTATAAAATCCTCCTGTCAATTCATATACTCCATTGTCTCCCTACAATAGCTTACAGGCACCTATTCGCTTAGGTGCCTGATCCCTACACTCTGACAATTAGTATAACACAAATAGGTCGGAAGAACTAGTATATAGACCGGAATCCCAGGACTTTAATACATTGCCTTATGATATAATCTTTCGATGTCTTCGAGGGTTGACTGTCTTGGATTTGCTGCAATATTTCCGCTCTTCATTGCATCCTGAGCCATCTGTGGAATCTTGTCCTCTGTAACTCCTACCTCTGACAGGCATCTTGGAATGCCAAGATCTGCATTTAACTTTCTGATCTCATCTACCAGCATCTGTGGTTTAAAGTCTTTTGCAGGCTCCTTGCTCTCACGAATGTAATTGTAGATTTTTTCATATCTTCCGTGATCTGTCAGTGCATTATATTCAACAATTACAGGCAGTAAAATAGAGTTGGCAACGCCGTGCTGTACCCCGAAGAAGGCGCTTACAGGATGGGACATGGCATGTACATTTCCAAGTCTTGCCCATGCAAATGCGATTCCTGCAAACATACTTCCTGACATCATAGCGCAGGCTGCATCCTCATCGTGACGATTTGCAACAAATCTGCGGATATTTGCTCCGATTAATTCCATTGCTTTTTCAGCCATTGCATCTGAGAATGGGGATGCGAACTGGGAAGTATAGGCCTCCCAAGCATGGATCAGGGCATCAATACCGCAGGATGCAGCAATTGACGGTGGAGCAGTCATAATAAGATCCGGATCTAAGAGGGCATATTCCGGCAATAGCTCATAACTAAATACCGTTAATTTGTAATTTCTGGCAGTGTCTGTGATTACAGAAAATGCTGTAACCTCACTTCCGGTTCCTGCTGTAGTCGGAATTGCAATAATAGGTTCGATGGGTCCCGGAACCAAATGGGCTCCCTCATATTCTGTGATAGATCCGCCGTATCTGGCAAGTACAGCTACTGCCTTGGCAACATCCATAGGACTTCCTCCGCCTAAAGCAACAATACATGTTGCCCCGGACTCTTTATACTGTTTGGTAGCAGCATTTACCATATCGACGGTAGGATTTGGCGCAATATCAAGAAATGCTGAAGTCTCAATTCCGGCAGCTTCTAATATATCCTGAACGTGCCCTACCAGGCCGATTTTTCCCAATCTTGGACCGGAAACGATCATCATCTTCTTAGAACCGATTTTTTCCAAAAGTTCCGGTAATTTTTCCAATGATCCCTTACCAAATACAATCTCCTGTGGAACTTTAAATGTGTAGTCTTTCATTTTCTTCGTCCTTTCCTTTTAAAAACCGTGGTCTCTAATATAAGAAAGGAGGTCATACGAATTCGTATGACCTCCTCGTCCTTTAGGATTGTATCACTTTTCATTTTTAAATTCAAGCAGGTGCCTGTGAAAAAAAATGACTAATTCTCTTCCGGCCACTGCAAGGCGGAATTTTCTACTCTTCCATCCCGTAGCATCAATTCATTGACTGCTTCTTTTGGATCCTTTCCTTCAAAGAGTACCTCGTTCACTTTATTTACAATAGGCATGGAAACCTTATATTTCTGGCCTAACTTTACGGCTGCTTTTGTAGAATAAACCCCTTCCACTACCATGTTTACTTCATCCATGGCTTCCTGCATGCTCTTTCCCTGCCCCATGAGATATCCTGCCTTGCGATTCCGGCTATGAACACTGGCACAGGTAACGATTAGATCACCGATTCCTGTCAGGCCGGTAAAGCTTTCAATGGATCCCCCCATTTTTACTCCCAGGCGGGCAATTTCAGCAATTCCGCGGGTAATAAGGGCTGCCTTGGTATTGTCTCCATAGCCCATTCCATCTGCCACGCCTGCCGCCAGGGCGATTACATTTTTTAGGGATCCTCCCAGTTCCATACCTAAGCGGTCCGGACTGATGTAAACGCGAAAGACATCATTCATAAAGGCCTGCTGCAGATACTGGGCAGTTTTCTTGGTCTTTGCTCCGACAACCACGCCGGTAGGCAAACCACGGCCGACTTCTTCTGCATGGCTTGGTCCTGAAAGGACCGCTACATCTGCCTGGGGGATTTCTTCCTCGATCTGCTGAGACAGGGTCATAAGGGTTGCTTCCTCAATACCCTTGGATACATCTACGATGATCTGTCCTTGTCCTACATAGGGCCGCATCTTTCTGGCGGTAGCTCTTGTGACTGTAGAAGGCACCGCTGTTACGATAAAATTTTTGCCTTCAATGGCTTCCTTTAACTCAGAGGTGAATCGCATATCCTCCGGGAGCTTTACTCCTGGCAATTTACTGGAATGCTCTCTGGTCTGCCGTAACTCGATGACCTCTTTTTCATTGTAGGACCACACCGTTACTTCATGCCCATTGCTGTGTAAAAGAATTGCCAAGGCAGTCCCCCAGCTTCCAGCTCCTATAATACCTACACTTGCCATAGTTTTCTCCTTATTATCTAATTATCTTTTTATTTATCTTTCTTACTTTTTCCAATGCTGAACTTATTTTCTGTTCCGGAAAGGAGGCGCTTAATATTGGCTTTATGCTTATAAAATGCGGAAATCATAAGAAGTCCGGCAATGACATACATTTCTATAAGCCCTGATGAAGTCACAGCATAGCCACCCATGTGGCCATATACCAAAACTTCTATAAAATACAAGGTCGCCACTGTAAGGGAACCTAAGGATACATATTTTGTAGTCCCAACGATCAGGATAAATGCGGCCAGGCAGATAAGTACCATTAAGGGATTGGTGGTACTTAAAATTAAGCCTGCAGTAGCTGCAATTCCCTTTCCTCCTTTAAACTTCAGATAGAAGGGATAATTGTGACCCAAAACCGCTCCCATTCCTGCATACATAGAAAGCACCGGAATAATATCACTGTGGGATTTTCCAAAAAGAAGATGGACCAAAACAACTGCAAATACACACTTAAAGCAATCTCCTAAAAGAGTGACCACCCCTGCCTTTATTCCCATAGTTCGAAGCGCATTGGTAGATCCGGCATTTCCGCTTCCCTGCTTACGGATGTCCACATTGTGCATCTTTCCGTAAATATATCCTGTCTGGATCAAGCCAAAGGCATAACCTATCATGACACAAACCAATCTAACCATAACTTATTGCTCCTTTTCTTTCCGTTCCCTCACAAGAAATCTAAGAGACGTTCCCCTAAATCCAAAGGCCTCCCTAACCTTATTTTCCAAATAACGAAGATAAGAAAAATGCATTAACTCTTTGTCATTAACAAAAACAACAAAGGTTGGGGGTTTGATTGAAACCTGGGTAGAATAATAAATTTTCAATCGTTTTCCCTTGTCTGATGGCGGCTGCTGCATTGCAGTTGCTTCCATGATAATCTCGTTCAAGACTCCTGTCGCCACGCGAAGGGTTTGGTTGTCAATTACCATGTCGATCATATCGTAGAGCTTAGGAAGTCTCTGTCCGGTCTCTGCAGATACATACATAATCTCTGCATAAGGCATAAAGGAAAGGACCCTACGAACTTCATTCTCATACTCCCGCATGGTCTTATCATTTTTCTCAATGGCATCCCATTTATTCACTACAATGATAATACCCTTGCCTCTCTCGTGGGCAATTCCTGCGATCTTGGCATCCTGCTCGGTAACTCCCTCTGTGGCATCGATGACAACTAAGACCACATCGGCCCGCTCTACAGCTGTCACTGTACGGATGATACTGTAGCGCTCTAGTTCTTCCTTGATCTTATTCTTGCGACGAAGGCCTGCCGTATCGATAAAGACATACTCTTTCCCATTGTGGACAATCTCCGTATCGATGGCATCTCTGGTCGTTCCTGCAATATCTGATACGATGACACGCTGCTTGCCTAAAAGTTTATTGACAATGGAGGATTTTCCAACATTTGGCTTTCCGACAATGGCAACACGGGGACGCTCATCCTCCTCCTCATTTCCCACATGGGCCGGAAAATGGGCAATGACTGCATCTAACATATCACCAAGTCCCAGTCTGGAAGCTGCGGAGATGGGCATAGGATCTCCGATTCCTAAATTATAAAATTCATAAACATCCGGCAGGTATTTATCAAAGCTGTCTACCTTATTGACGGTAAGAACCACCGGCTTTCCGGATCTTCGAAGCATGTCTGCCACCTTGGAATCCGCATCTACAAGTCCCTGGCGGACATCTGTGAGGAAAATAATTACATCGGCCGTATCAATGGCGATCTGGGCCTGTTCCCTCATCTGGGAAAGAATAATGTCCTTGCTCTCCGGCTCAATACCACCGGTATCGATCATGGTAAATTCCTTATCAAGCCAGGTAACATCTGCATAAATACGATCTCTGGTAACTCCCGGAGTATCCTTTACAATGGAAATCATCTCTCCTGCCAGAGCATTAAAAAGTGTGGACTTTCCTACATTTGGTCTTCCCACTACTGCTACTACTGGTTTACTCATATGTATCTCCTATTCTTTGATTTTTTCATTTAATATTCTTATACTAACATTCTGCGTAAATGCTAAATTTACTTTTGTACACACGTTATAAAGTATAGCATACTTCCAGCTCCTTGTCCAAACTTAAGAATCTATATTGACCCCATCATAGGAAAAGTGATATAAATATTCTTAGTGTTATTCACAATCTATAATTACAGGAGATCATTATGTCTAATATAAAAAAATTGGAAGCTACCCTGCCGGTAGCTCCCCTGAAAATTGTAGCCCTAGAATCTTGCAAAGAATTTGGTCAGAGTGTCAATGATTATATTGTTGATTTCAGGAAACAGACAAGCTTTCAAAAGACCGATTCATCTATTTACCACAGCCATTATATGGATAATTATTTGATGGATTGCAGCTGTCCACGTTTCGGAACCGGGGAAGCCAAGGGAATTCTTGGAGAATCCGTAAGAGGTAAGGATCTGTTTGTTATGACAGATGTATGTAATTATTCTCTCACCTATACCGTCTGCGGTCATACCAACCACATGTCCCCGGATGATCATTACCAGGATTTAAAGAGAATCATTTCCGCAGTAAATGGCAAGGCTTATCGTATCAATGTAATTATGCCATTTCTTTACGAAAGCCGGCAGCATAAGCGCAACAAAAGAGAATCCTTAGACTGTGCGTCTACTTTACTGGAATTGGTAGACATGGGAGTTAGCAATATTTTAACCTTTGATGCCCACGATCCACGGGTTCAAAATGCCATTCCTTTGCATGGATTTGATAATTTCAATCCTCCTTATCAGCATATGAAGGCGCTTTTAAAGAACGTGCCGGACATCACCATTGATAAGGATCATTTGATGATTGTAAGTCCTGATGAGGGGGCTATGCACAGAGCCGTTTATTTCTCCAATATTTTAGGAGTCAATATGGGAATGTTCTATAAGCGCAGAGATTACTCTACTGTGGTAAACGGAAAGAACCCGATTGTAGCCCATGAGTTCTTGGGAGAAAGTGCCAAGGGAAAAGACATCATTGTTGTAGATGACATGATCTCTTCCGGCGAGAGTATGCTGGATGTTGCAAGACAAATGAAAGACCGCGGATGCAAGCGCGTCTTTGTATGTACCACCTTCGGGCTCTTTACGGATGGCTTTGATAAATTTGATGAATACTATGAGAAGGGATACATTGACCGCGTCATCGTTACCAACCTAACCTATCTTCCACCGCAGGCTCTGGCAAAACCTTATTTTGTAGTGGCAGATATGAGTAAGTTTACCGCATTAATTATTGATTCCTTGAATCATAACATGTCCATCGGCGAAGTCTTAAATCCTACCGATAAGATCCATGCTCTTTTGGCTCGTCACGCCAATAAAGAAATCTAATTATTAATACAAGCCCGGATATCTTGCTTGTATTTACTATAAAAAAAGACCTGGAAAATCATTTGTTTTCCAGGTCTTTTTTGTTAGAATATGTAATCCTATTATATTATATGATCTTATATTACACGTACACGAAGGACATCTTCAATGGCATTTAAATCAGCTACGACTGCATCTGTAATCTCTGAGCTTACATCGATCATGGTATATGCATACTGTCCCTTACTCTTGTTGGTCATGTCTTCGATATTGATATTGTCTTTTGCGAAAATACCGGTAAACTGTCCCAACATATTAGGCACGTTGCGATGAAGAATGGTAATACGTCCATATTCTCCCTTGGCTCCCATATCGCAGTTGGGGAAGTTTACAGAATTTCTGATATTACCATTTTCCAGATAATTACGGATCTCTGATACTGCCATCTTTGCACAGTTGTCCTCAGATTCTGCTGTAGATGCTCCCAAATGAGGAAGAACGATGGCATTCTTTGCTTTTACAATTCCAGGATTTGCAAAGTCCGTTACGTAGTGTTTGATTTTTCCGCTATCTAAGGCAGCAATTACAGCTTCCTCATCAGCCAAGATATCTCTTGCAAAGTTTAAGATCACAACGCCATCTTTCATCATATCAATGGCTTCCTTGCTGATCATTCCCTTGGTGCTGTCCATGGCCGGTACGTGGATCGTGATATAATCGCACTCTTTGAAAATATCATCCACGCTCTTAGTATGGTGAATGCTTCTTGACAGGCTCCAAGCAGAATCTACGGATACATATGGATCATATCCATAAACGTCCATGCCCAGTCTTGTAGCTGCATTTGCCACTCTTACACCGATAGCTCCAAGTCCAATGACACCTAATTTTTTGCCATCAATCTCATTTCCGGCAAAGGCCTTCTTTGCCTTCTCCACGTCTTTGGCAATAGTAGCATCTTCCTTGTGGTCTTTGACCCAGTCGATACCTCCGATAATATCTCTGGATGCCAAGAGCATACCTGCGATTACTAACTCTTTGACACCATTGGCATTGGCACCCGGGGTATTAAATACAACGATTCCCTGCTCAGCACACTTGTCCAGAGGGATATTATTTACCCCTGCTCCTGCTCTTCCGATTACCTTTAAGGCCGGATCAAATTCCATATCATGCATGACTGCACTTCTTACCAAAATCGCATCGGCTCCCTCTGGGGTGTCCAATTTTTTATAGTCCTCTGTCAGGCGATCCAAGCCCACCTGAGCAATCGCATTTAAACAATGATACTGATACATGATTACCTATTCTCCTTTTCAAACTTCTTCATAAATTCAACCAAAGCTTCCACTCCTTCGATCGGCATAGCATTATAAATGCTTGCCCGCATACCACCTACGGTACGATGTCCCTTTAGGTTCTCAAAGCCGGCAGCCTTTGACTCCTTGATAAACTTGGCATCCAAGTCAGGATCACCTGTAACAAACGGAACATTCATAAGAGAGCGGTCTTCTTTTACTACGGTTCCCTTAAACATCTTGCTCTCGTCTAAGTAATCATAAAGAATCTTTGCTTTCTTCTCGTTGATCTCCTTCATAGCCTCAAGTCCGCCCTGCTTCTTTAACCATTTAAATACCTTACCGCAGATATAAATTCCATAGCAAGGTGGTGTGTTATAAAGAGAATTCGCATCTGCATGAGTTTTGTACTGAAGCATGGTTGGAGTTCCCGGGAATACATCCTCTGTAATAAGATCCTCACGGATAATTGCAATTACTACACCGGCCGGTCCTACGTTTTTCTGAACTCCACCATAAAGCATTGCATATTTTGTCACATCATGAGGCTCTGATAAAAAGCAAGAAGATACATCTGCGATCAAATCCTTTCCCTTTGTATTCGGAAGGGTTTTAAACTTGGTTCCGTAGATCGTATTATTCTCGCAAATATATACGTAATCTGCATCCTCTGAAATCGGAAGATCAGAACAATCCGGAATATAAGAAAATGTCTTATCTGCTGATGAAGCAACGACATTCACCTTTCCATATTTTTCTGCCTCTTTGGCAGCCTTTTTTGCCCACTGACCAGTTACGATATAATCTGCAACTCCATGTTTCATGAAATTCATAGGAATCATTGCAAATTGCTGGGAAGCTCCTCCCTGCATAAATAAGACTTTATAGTTATCCGGGATATTTAACAAGTCTCTTAGATCAGCCTCTGCTTCATCGATAATGGTCTGGAAAGCCTGGGAGCGGTGACTCATTTCCATAACCGACATGCCCGATCCGTTGTCTAACATCTCTTCTGCGGCTTCTCTTAATACTTCCTCCGGTAATACTGCCGGTCCTGCTGAAAAATTGTACACTCTGCTCATTGTTTCTTGATCCTCCATTTTTTTCCTTTAAACTTAGTTTTCTTTTGCCTCCAGGTCCTGCTCGTCAAAAGCTTCGCTGATGGCTGCACCTGGTGCCACCATTGGCCATACCTTATCATCCTCCGGAATAATACAATCAATGACCACCGGTTTATTAAGCTTTAGTGCCTCCGCAAAAGCTTCTTTAAACTCTTCCTGTGTAGTGGCACGGATACCTGTCGCGCCCATAGATTCTGCTACTTTTACAAAATCTACGGCATCATTCAGTACCGTTGCCGCGTAACGCTGTCCGTAGAAAAGATTCTGCCACTGTCTTACCATTCCTAACACATGGTTGTTAACAACCACCTGGATAATCGGAATATTATGACGTGTTGCTGTAGCAATCTCATTCATATTCATACGGAAACATCCGTCACCGGCTATATTCACAACTGTCTTCTCAGGACGTCCTACCTTGGCACCTAGGGAAGCTCCAAGGCCATAACCCATGGTACCCAAACCTCCGGAAGTCAGCAGTGTTCTAGGTTGTGTATATTTATAGTATTGGGCAGCCCACATTTGATTCTGCCCTACTTCTGTCGTAATAATGGCTTCCCCATTTGTCTGTCTGTAAATTTCTTCTATGACAAAAGGACCGGTCAAGACATCTTCATGATATCTTAATGGGAATTCCTCTTTAAATTCCCGGATCTTTTCAATCCATTCCTTATGATCTTGCTGCTCTAGGCTCTCGTTTAATTTGGATAGTACAACCTTTACATCCCCAACGATTCCGGCATCGATGAGAACATTTTTGTTCATTTCTGCCTCATCAATATCAATCTGCAGGATCTTGGCATTGGATGCAAATTTACTTGTATTTCCTGTTACACGGTCACTAAATCTTGCTCCTACAACAATCAAAAGGTCGCAGGCGCTGACTCCAAAGTTGGAAGCCTTGGTTCCATGCATTCCCAACATACCGGTATAGTTAGGATCTGTGCCCGGGAAGGCACCCTTTCCCATTAAGGAATCTGTAACCGGCGCATCTACCTTCTTTACAAAGTCGAAAAGCTCCTTGTTGGCATCTGACAATACAGCGCCGCCACCTACAAAGATAAATGGTTTCTTTGACTCTTTAATCATCTTTAAAGCCACATCTAAGTCCTTCTGGCAGATATTTTCATCCGGCAGAATCGGAGCAATGGCCTCTGGTTCATACTCGGTCTTATCAGCTGTAGCATTCTTTGTAATATCAATAAGGACCGGACCCGGACGGCCTGTCTGAGCAATCTTAAATGCTTTTCTTACAGTTTTTGCCAGATCTTTTACATCTTTTACAATGAAATTATGTTTGGTAATCGGTAAGGTTACCCCTGTAATGTCAATTTCCTGGAAACTGTCCTTTCCTAAGAGGGCTGCTCCTACATTACATGTAACTGCCACTACCGGAATGGAATCCATATAAGCAGTTGCTATACCGGTAACAAGATTGGTAGCTCCCGGTCCGCTGGTGGCAAAGCATACTCCAACTTTACCGGTAGCTCTTGCATATCCATCTGCCGCATGGGAAGCCCCCTGCTCGTGGGAGGTCAAAATATGAGTAATTCTGTCACTCTGCTTATATAATTCGTCATAAACATTCAGTATTGCTCCCCCAGGATAGCCAAATACCGTATCAACCCCCTGTTCTTTCAGACATTCAATTAAAATTTGTGATCCTGTCAACTGCATACCTATATTACTCCTTTATTCTTGTACTTTAAGAATGGCTCCTCTGTTTCCTGAGGTTACCATAGAAGCATATCTTGCCAAATATCCACTGGTTACCTTAGGCTGTCTTGGTGTCCAATTTGCTTTTCTTCTCTCCAATTCTTCATCAGAAACATCCAAATTCAAGGTCATTTCAGGAATATTAATTTTAATAAGGTCTCCCTCTTCTACCAGAGCAATCGGTCCGCCTACCGCCGCCTCAGGAGAAACATGTCCAATAGAAGCTCCTCTGGAAGCGCCGCTGAAACGTCCATCTGTGATAAGAGCTACGCTGGATCCTAAGCCCATTCCTGCAATTGCAGAGGTCGGATTTAACATCTCTCTCATACCAGGACCTCCCTTTGGTCCTTCGTAGCGGATGACTACCACATCTCCTGCCACGATTTTTCCGCCCTTGATAGCTGCAATGGCATCCTCCTCGCAGTCAAATACTCTGGCCGGTCCTTCATGGACTAGCATCTCATCTACCACTGCAGACCGCTTAACAACTGATCCATCCGGTGCAAGATTTCCCTTCAAAACAGCTAAACCACCGGTCTTGCTATATGGATTATCTACCGGACGAATAACCTCTGGGTTCTTATTTACAGCATTGGCAATATTCTCTCCAACGGTTTTTCCTGTCACTGTCATGCAATCGGTATGGATGAGGCCGATGTCTGCCAGTTCCTTCATAACTGCATAGACGCCACCTGCTTCATTTAAATCCTCCATGTAGGTTGGACCTGCAGGAGCCAAGTGGCAGAGGTTTGGAGTCTTCTCGCTGATTGGATTTGCAAAGCTAATATCAAAATCAAATCCCACTTCATGGGCAATTGCCGGAAGATGAAGCATAGAGTTGGTAGAACATCCAAGGGCCATATCTACAGTCAATGCATTTAAGATAGCATCCTTTGTCATAATATCTCTTGGACGGATATTCTTATTGTACATATCCATAACCGCCATACCTGCATGCTTTGCAAGCTTAATACGTTCAGAATAAACAGCAGGAATGGTTCCGTTTCCACCAAGACCCATACCAAGAACCTCAGTCAGACAGTTCATGGAGTTTGCGGTATACATACCTGAGCAAGATCCACAGGTTGGGCAAACCTTGCATTCATATTCTTTTACATCTTCCTCTGTCATGGTTCCTGCAGCATAAGCACCAACTGCCTCAAACATAGAAGAAAGACTTCTCTTTTGTCCCTTCACGTGGCCAGCTAACATAGGTCCACCGGATACAAATACGGTAGGAACATTGATACGGGCTGCCGCCATCAAAAGTCCCGGAACGTTCTTGTCACAGTTTGGAACCATAACCAGGGCGTCAAACTGGTGGGCTAAGGCCATACATTCTGTAGAGTCCGCAATCAAGTCTCTGGTAACCAAGGAATATTTCATTCCAATATGTCCCATGGCAATACCGTCACAGACTGCAATCGCCGGGAATACCACCGGAACACCACCGGCTTCTGCCACGCCTAATTTAACAGCATTTACAATTTTATCAAGATTCATATGGCCCGGTACGATCTCATTATAAGAGCTTACAATACCAACCATAGGTTTTTTCATTTCCTCCTCGGTGAATCCCAAGGCATTAAACAAACTACGATGAGGTGCCTGCTGCATACCTGCTTTTACATTATCGCTTTTCATAATCTTTTATCCCTTTCCTAATCTATTTCTTTTTATATTTATAACTATTTTTCAATATTTGCTGTAATCAAATCACCAATCTCCTTGGTTCCTACCAAGGTCTTGCCCTCTGACATAATATCTATCGTACGATATCCATCTTTTAAGGTCTTGGCAACAGCCGCCTCAATGGCATCTGCTTCACGGTCCAGATCAAAGCTAAAACGAAGCATCATAGCCGCTGACAGAATGGTTGCGATTGGGTTAGCAATTCCCTTTCCTGCAATATCCGGTGCGGATCCGCCGCTAGGCTCGTAAAGACCAAACTTGGTTTCGTTTAAGCTGGCACTGGCTAACATTCCGATGGAACCTGTTACCATACTTGCCTCGTCAGATAAAATATCTCCAAACATATTCTCTGTAAGAACCACATCAAACTGTTTTGGATTCTTCACCAGCTGCATAGCACAGTTGTCTACCAGCATATGCTCTAAAGTAACTTCCGGATAATCCTTTGCCACTTCCTCAACAACCTTTCTCCAAAGTCTTGAGGAATCTAAAACATTGGCCTTATCTACACTGGTGACTTTCTTATTTCTCTTCATTGCAATGTCAAATCCACGTTTTGCAATTCGACGGATCTCATTTTCATTATAGGTAAGAGAATCATATGCCGTTAAAACGCCGTCCTCTTCTACCGTCTTTCTCTCTCCGAAATACAAACCACCGGTGAGCTCCCGCATGATCATAAGGTCAAATCCACCCTCCGTGATCTCTTCTTTTAATGGGCAAGCTCCTTTTAACTCGTCATAGAGAATGGCAGGTCTTAAATTTGCAAATAAATTCAATGCCTTACGGATCTTTAAAAGTCCCGCTTCCGGTCTCTTAGAAGGTTCCAATTGGTACCAGGGGGATGTCTTAGCATCTCCGCCTATGGATCCCATAAGGATTGCATCGCAGGCTTTTGCCTCTGCAATCGTCTCATCTGTAAGAGGAATGCCATTCACATCAATAGAAGCCCCTCCCATTAAGAGCTGTGTATATTCTATCTTATGACCGTAAGTTTCAGAAATTTTATCCAGAACCTTCATAGCCTCTGTCACAATCTCCGGTCCAATACCGTCACCTTTAATAACCCCAATCTTTAAATTCATATCCGTCTTCCTTTCTTATTTCCAATCATCAGGAAAAATCTTTACTCAACATATTAACGTATTTCTGTATAAACTTCAAGACAATTTCCCAAAAAACCGAACGCACTCTATTATATAGAGGCCTCTATGATATCCGCTGCTTCATTATATCAAAAAAAGAGCTGACCCATCGTTTGCTCAGACGACAAATCAACTCTTTCCTTATATATACTTTATTATATCTTTTTCCTAGAGGGCAGCTCCCAGAATCCGTTTTGCATTTTCAACCCTATCATCTGTCGGAGGATCAATGCCCTCCAGCTGATACTCATATCCCAGTTCCTTCCATTTATAGACTCCTAATGTATGATAGGGCAGAACCTCCACCTTCTCTACATTATCCAGGCTATCTATAAATTCTCTTAACTTATAAAGGTATTCATCCTTGTCACTGCGCTCCGGCACCAGGACATGGCGGATCCAGATCGGCTTCTTAATATCAGAAAGATATCTTACCATATCTAAAATATTCTTGTTAGACTGGCCGGTAAGGATCTTATGCTGTTCATCATCAATATGCTTAATGTCCACCAGCAAAAGATCGGTCACTTCCATAAGCTTCTTAAACTTAGAAAAATAGGGTTCCTCTCTGGTAAATGGATTTCCACTGGTATCCAAGGTTGTATGAATTCCCATAGCATGAGCCTTCTCAAAAAGTTCGGTTACAAAATCAATCTGCAACAAGGGTTCCCCGCCACTGACAGTGATTCCCCCTTCCTGCCCCCAATAGGAGCGGTATCTTACTGCTCTTTTTAAAAGCTCATCTGCGCTATATTCTGTTCCCTTGCTCATCTCCCATGTATCAGGATTGTGGCAGAACTGACAGCGCATGGCACATCCGGTTGTAAAAATAATAAATCGAACCCCTGGTCCATCTACAGAACCAAAACTTTCCAAAGAATGTATATAGCCTTTTGTCATAATCTTATATCCTTCTCTTTCCCTTTTAGTGCACAACTGGCAGGTATAGAAAATATACCTGCCAGTGTTATAAATGTTATAAAATCCAAGAGTTCATTACCCGGAGGACTAATTACATAGTCTCGTGGCAAGTTCTTGCGATAACGTCTAACTGCTGCTCGCGAGTCAGGTCGATGAATTTAACAGCGTATCCTGATACACGGATTGTGAAGTTAGCGTACTCAGGCTTCTCAGGATGCTCCATAGCATCGATCAGCTTGTCAGTACCGAATACGTTTACGTTAAGGTGATGAGCACCCTGCTCGAAGTATCCATCAAGTACCTGAACTAAGTTCTTGATCTGCTCTTCTTCTGTATGTCCAAGTGCACCTGGGTTGATTGTCTGAGTATTAGAAATACCATCCAATGCCAACTCGTAAGGAAGCTTAGCTACAGAGTTAAGAGATGCTAAAAGTCCGCTCTTCTCTGCACCGTAAGATGGGTTAGCTCCTGGTGAAAGGGACTCTCCTGCCTTTCTTCCGTCCGGAAGTGCACCGGTATTCTTACCATATACTACGTTAGAAGTAATTGTAAGGATAGATGTTGTAGGCTCAGAATCTCTGTAAGTCCAGTTGCTTGCAACCTTATCCATAAAGGTTCTAAGAAGCCATACAGCGATCTCATCAGCTCTCTCATCATCGTTACCGTATCTTGGGAAGTCTCCCTCGATCTCGAAGTCTGTTGTAATTCCATCCTCATCACGGATAGCCTTAACCTTTGCATACTTAATAGCAGAAAGTGAATCTACTACGTGAGAGAATCCAGCGATACCTGTAGCGAATGTACGTCTTACATTTGTATCGATCAAAGCCATCTCAGCTGCTTCATAGAAATATTTATCATGCATGTAGTGAATTGCATTCAAGGTCTCTACATAAAGAGTAGCTAACCAAGACATCATCTTGTCATATGCTTCGATTACTTCATCATACTCAAGGTACTCAGCTGTGATTGGCTGTACCTTTGGTCCGCACTGCTCTTTCTTGATCTCGTCCATACCACCGTTGATAGCGTAAAGTAAGCACTTAGCAAGGTTTGCACGAGCTCCGAAGAACTGCATCTCTTTACCTGTCTGAGTAGCGGATACACAGCAGCAAATGCTGTAGTCATCGCCCCATACCGGACGCATAACATCATCGTTCTCATACTGGATAGAGCTTGTCTCAACTGAGATATAAGCTGCATACTTTCTGAAGTTTTCAGGAAGTCTCTTAGAGTAAAGAACGGTTAAGTTCGGCTCTGGTGATGGTCCCATGTTCTCTAAGGTGTGAAGGAAACGATAGTCATTCTTTGTAACCATAGAACGTCCATCCTGTCCAAGTCCACCAACCTCAAGTGTTGCCCATGTAGGATCTCCTGAGAAGAGTTCGTTGTATGAAGGAATACGAGCAAATTTAACCATACGGAACTTCATAACCATGTGATCGATAAGCTCCTGAGCCTCAGCCTCTGTAAGTTTACCAGCCTGAATATCCTTCTCAATATAGATATCAAGGAATGTAGATACACGACCTACAGACATTGCAGCACCGTTCTGAGTCTTGATAGCTGCAAGGTATCCGAAGTATAACCACTGGCATGCTTCTCTTGCATCCTTAGCCGGCTGAGAAATATCAAATCCATAAGCCTCTGCCATCTTCTTCATTCCCTGTAATGCCTTGTACTGATCAGAGATCTCTTCGCGAAGACGGAAATCCTCATCTCTCATACCATGCTTCTGGCTATTAGCGAAGTCTTTCTTCTTCTCTGCCATCAAGAAATCAATACCATAAAGAGCAATTCTACGATAATCGCCTACGATACGTCCACGGCCATAAGTATCCGGAAGTCCTGTAATAACCTTGCAGTGACGAGCTTTCTTCATCTCTGGTGTATAGATATCAAATACTCCCTGATTGTGAGTCTTGTGATACTCTGTAAAGATCTTGTGGAATTCAGGATTGACCTCATATCCATAGTTAGCTGCAGCCTGCTCAGCCATCTTAATTCCACCGAATGGCATGAAAGCTCTCTTCAACGGCTTATCTGTCTGAAGACCAACAACTGTCTCGAGGTCCTTTAACTCCTCAGAAATATATCCAGGTCCATAAGCTGTAAGACCAGAAACAACCTCTGTCTCACACTCAAGAACGCCACCTTTTGCACGCTCTTCTTTCTGTAACTCCTGAAGCTTTCCCCATAATTTGTTAGTTGCTTCTGTAGGTCCTGCTAAGAAAGACTCATCTCCATCATAAGGAGTATAGTTGTGCTGAATGAAATCACGTACATTGATCTCATCTTTCCAAATCTTACCAGCAAAGCCATTCCATTGTTCAAACTGTGCCATTGTAGTTTGCCCCTTTCTTGAAATATATGTTATTTATTTGTTTTTCGACGTTAGTATATCATTGTGTTATAAAAATATCAACACGATTAGAAGCCCAAAACTTCATGTATTCAAATTAGTGCAATTAACGAGATTTTTGCACAAAATTGTTTATTTCTTTGTACAATTTAGTTATTTTTTACTTAATTTATTTTAACAAAGTCAACACTCTATCGTCACAAACCAGAGATTCTATGGCATAAAAAAACAGCCCCGCGGATCTTTCCGAGGGGCTGCTTTCTTTTTTCTTATATATCCGTAATATCTACTCTGCGGATAACTTTTCTACCTGAGCGATTGCTGATTTCTGCATTGGAATACGGCAGTTCTTGTTGCTGCCGAATTCTACAATTACATCTTCTTCCTGGATATCGATAATTACTCCATAGAAACCGCTGGTTGTAAGAACAGTATCTCCCACTTCCATCTCAGAAACCATGTTAGCCACTCTCTGCTGTTCTTTCTTTTGAGGTCTTAAGAATAACAAATAAAATCCTCCAAAGATAACAACATATATAATGATAAGTGTGATCCAGCTCTGTGAACTGGAAGCTAATAATGATGCGTACATGTGTCTTCCTCCTAATTCTCATTAAACGCTATTGCTATCATACACAATTCTTAGCTTCTAGGCAAGTTTTATTTTAACATCCGCTATCCGTCCGCAGACTAAGATGCTTCCCCTGCCTCCATGTTCTCGATCTTTTCTTTCTTATATTCCTTATATCGGTCTTCTTCGATGGCCTGGCGGATCTCCTCCATCATCGTATTATAAAAATACAGATTATGAAGCACGCAAAGACGCATTCCCAGCATCTCCTTGGCCTTAAGCAGGTGCCTGATATAGGCTCTGGAATAATGCTTACAAGCCGGGCATCCGCAACCTTCCTCAATAGGTCTGGTATCAAGTTCAAATCTTGCATTAAAGAGATTTAATTTTCCATGGTTGGTATATACATGGCCATGGCGACCATTACGGCTCGGGTAAACACAATCAAAAAAATCCACCCCTCGATCAACCGCCTCTAAAATATTAGCCGGAGTTCCGACTCCCATAAGGTAGGTGGGTTTATTTTCAGGCAAATGTGGCACGACTGCATCTAAGATACGGTACATCTCCTCGTGGCTTTCCCCCACTGCCAGGCCTCCTACCGCATAACCATCCAGGTCCAGCTTGGAGATTTCATCTGCATGGCGGATACGAATATCCTCATAAACGCCACCTTGATTAATACCAAAAAGCAACTGGTGCTTGTTGATGGTATCCGGCAAAGCATTGAGACGCTCCATCTCTTTTTTGCAGCGAACCAACCACCTGGTGGTTCGGTTTACAGAATTCTCGATATAATCCCTGTCTGCCACACTGGAGGGGCATTCATCAAAGGCCATAGCGATGGTTGATGCAAGATTGGACTGGATCTGCATACTCTCTTCCGGTCCCATAAAAATCTTCCGGCCGTCAATATGGGAATTAAAATAAACCCCTTCTTCTTTAATTCTTCGAAGCCCTGCCAAAGAGAATACCTGAAACCCACCGGAATCTGTAAGAATCGGTTTATCCCATACCATAAACTTATGGAGTCCACCTAATTTCTTTACCACTTCATCCCCCGGACGAACGTGCAAATGATAGGTATTGGATAATTCCACCTGGGTCTTAATTTCCTGTAAATCAGTTGTAGAAACCGCTCCCTTAATAGCGGCAGCGGTTCCTACATTCATAAATACAGGCGTCTCAATGACGCCATGTACTGTATGCAATCTTCCTCTCTTTGCAAGACCATCCTTTTTGATTAATTCATACATGATCTCACCTCTTCATTCTTTAATAATAATACCAAAATCAATGTCTACTCATGAACAATCACCGGATCTCTGGTCTGGATCAAGTTATAAAGCTGTTGAGCATCGTTGTAAGACATATTAATACAACCATGGGATCCATTGGTCAAATACCAGGAACCTCCAAAGGTAGGTTGCCAAGTAGCATCATGGAATCCGCATCCATCATTGGTAAATGGCATCCAGAAGGTAACATCTGTCTCGTATTCATAGTTACCATTCTCATCCTGGGTACCCTTTAGGGTTGACGGAGATTCTTTATAAAGGATCCGATGCACCCCTGTCGGTGTTGCATGGTTGGTATTCGGATTACCACTTACAATATTCGTAGACATCACTACAGATCCTCCGGATACGTAGTACATGACCTGGTTGGTAAGGTCCACCTCGGCGTAAGTATCTCCGATGTCATTCTCTCCCTCTCTGGTCTTGCCCTTACTATTATATTCCGGTTCACGGGTAACTGTCTCCCCGTTCTTAATATTGCTAATCAAGAGGGCAGTCTCTGACTCCTGATCGATCTGCCATCCAAAGGCGCCACCACCTATAGTAATGGTCTTTCCGGATCCGGCTGAAGTAAAGGTTCTGGTCGTTCCCACTGTATCATATTTTGCCGCAAGGTTAGCAACATAGGTTGCCACAGCCCCCTCATCGAAGGTTACGTTCATACTGTCATCTACGGTAAGCCACTGGGCAATATCATCTGCATCTACCACTTCTGTATTCGGCGAAAAATCATAGGTAATGGACGCTTTCAAATACTCATTCATAGCATTGCAGGCAGCCTGTACCTCCGGGGATGTCGATGTATAGGTTGGTGCCTTATAGCAACCGGCATCCTTAAGACTAATCTCTGACTGGAATCCGTCTACTGCTATTTTTACAGCCTCTGTGAGTTTATCCTTATCTACCTGGGTACCCTCGACCTCTGCCTGAACTGTAAATTGACCATTGTTAAATACCGGCTTGGCATTCTCTGATGCCACTTTTCCCTCGTCCGATACGCAGTTTAGGCTATCAATCTTCTGGGTCAGAGCAGCCTCATCATAGGTTACACCTACACTGGTTTCAATTTCATTATTCTTAAATAAGGATGTAATCCATGCCCATCCGTTCTGCTCTTTGATCAGATTTTCTACTTCTCCGCCGGATTCATAGGCAACTCCGATCTCAGATCCGGAAATTGCTTCTGAACTTCCATCCGAACCCATAAGGGTAAGCGTATAGTTGCTTACCTTTTGTTTCATGATCTTTTCTACCTTGGAAGGACTCTCCAAGGAGTAATCCACCCCATTTACAGTCGTATTAAAAACGAAATGATTCTGGAAATAGGCTCCCATTCCTATATAAACCACTGCGCATGCCGCAACAATCGATCCGATTGTAATTGCCGCGATCTTTCCGGCTTTATCATTTTTCTTACGTCTTCCTCTGTGAACAGGTTTCTTTTTATTTTTATCCTTTCCTTTTTGCTTGTCCATAATAAACTCCCCAAAAAAACAACATTGTACAAAAGCTTCATAAAATCCAGCTTTTATGCATAATTATATAATGTGATTTCTTAAATGTATATAGTCAAAATATTAATTTTTCGTCACATTTACAGGCTTTCTTCTTAACAAAAAATATAATTGCTGTTTCCTATACTTTCTAATATAATGGAGTCCGTAGAGTTTTTTAGGAGGTCCGATCAATGTCAGGTTCAACATACGGAAGATTATTTTCCATAACTACTTGGGGGGAATCCCACGGTGCTGCCATCGGTGTTACCATCGATGGATGTCCCGCCGGTCTCCCACTCAAGGAAGAAGATATACAAGTCTATTTAAATAGGAGAAAACCCGGTCAAAGTAAATTTACCACCGCCAGGAAGGAATCCGATCAAGTAGAGATCCTTTCCGGCGTTTTTGAAGGTAAGACTACCGGCACTCCGATTTCTTTAATGGTTCGAAACCAAGATCAGCATTCCAAGGATTACAGTAATATAATGAATACTTACCGTCCCGGGCATGCGGATTATAGCTTTGATGAAAAATATGGTTTTCGGGATTACCGAGGAGGGGGCCGTTCCTCCGGCCGCGAGACCATTGGCCGGGTGGCCGCAGGAGCGATTGCTTTAAAAATCTTGAATTCCCTAGATATTAAGGTAAAGGCCTATACAAAATCCATTGGTCCTATTGTTATTCCTAATCAGGACTACCATATGGATGAGGTGGTTCAAAACCCCCTCTATATGCCCAATAACCAATTTGCCAAGGAGGCGTCTGCTTATTTGGAAGAATGTATCAAGGAGCAAAATTCTTCCGGTGGAATCATAGAATGTGTTACCACGGGAATGCCTGCCGGAATCGGAGATCCGGTATTTAATAAATTAGATGCAAGGCTTGCCTCCTCCATTATGTCTATTGGCTCTGTAAAGGGCGTGGAGATTGGGGACGGCTTTGCAGTAGCAAGCTCCACAGGAAAAGATAACAATGATCCTTTTATCATGGACCAGGGACATGTAGACAAAGAAAGCAACCATGCCGGAGGTATTTTAGGGGGAATCAGCGATGGAAGTCCTATTATTTTGCGGGCAGCTATAAAGCCTACGCCTTCTATTTCCAGTCCCCAAAAGACCATTACCAAAGACCATGAGGCTACCAGCATTAGCATCCATGGGCGACATGACCCGGTCATCGTACCGCGAGCTGTCGTTGTAGTGGAAGCCATGACAGCCATTACCCTGGTAGATCTTTTATTTACAAATATGTCTGCCAGACTCGATCACCTAATTCAATTTTATAAAGGAGAACCAACATAAATGCCCAATAAATTAATCGACATTATCAATATCTCCAAATCATACGGAGATAATCTTGTTCTTGATGAATTAAATCTTTATGTGCGAGAGAACGAATTTCTGACTCTCCTGGGGCCCAGTGGATGTGGAAAAACCACCCTGCTTCGTATCCTCGGAGGATTCGAAACTCCTGATAGTGGCCAGATTATTTTTGACCAAAAGGATATTACCAATTTAGCTCCTAACAAAAGACAGTTAAATACCGTTTTCCAAAAGTATGCCCTATTTCCCAATATGACCATTGCAGAAAATATTGCTTTTGGTCTGAAGATCAAGGGCAAAAGCCAGTCTTATATCAATGATAAAATTCGATATGCTCTAAAATTAGTAAATCTGGAAGGCTTTGACAATCGTATGCCGGACTCTCTAAGCGGTGGTCAGCAGCAGCGAATTGCCATTGCCAGAGCCATTGTAAATGAGCCCAAGGTTCTGCTTTTAGACGAACCTCTGGGAGCCTTAGACTTAAAACTGCGCCAGGATATGCAATATGAGCTGATTCGTCTAAAGAACGAGCTTGGCATTACCTTTATCTATGTTACCCATGACCAGGAGGAGGCCCTCACCATGTCTGATACCATCGTGGTTATGAACCAGGGATATATCCAGCAGATTGGCACTCCGGAGGACATTTATAATGAACCTGAGAATGCCTTTGTCGCAGACTTTATCGGAGACAGCAATATTTTACCTGCCATCATGGTTAAGGATAAATTAGTTAAAATCCTTGGAGCTAATTTTACCTGTGTAGATACCGGTTTCGGTACGAATCAGCCGGTAGATGCTGTAATCCGCCCGGAGGACATTGACCTGGTAGAACCGGAAAAAGGTATTATAACCGGTACTGTCACCAATCTTATTTTCAAGGGTGTACATTACGAGATGGAAGTAATGGCCAACAATTTTGAATGGCTTGTTCACAGCACGGACATGGTTGCTGTAGGGACAGAGGTCGGAATCTGGGTCGATCCTTTTGATATCCAGATTATGAGCAAGCCGGAATCTGAGGATGAGGAGGCCGTAAATATTGAAGAGTAAATCCCGCCTGTTACAGCAAATGATGACCGGGCCTTATTTATTTTGGTCTGCCGCTTTTATTATCATCCCGCTGATTATGATTTTTTACTATGGCCTTACCAATGACCAGGGACATTTCACCCTACTGAATCTTGCTAAGATCACCACTCAGGAAAATCTAAAAGCTTTGGGCCTGGCCTTGCTTCTTGCTTTTATCAGCACCCTGCTCTGCCTGCTTTTAGCCTATCCTCTGGCCATGATCCTGACAACTTTGGCTGTAAATCAATCCAGCTTTATCGTACTGGTATTTATCCTTCCTATGTGGATGAATTCCTTACTTCGAATTATAGCCTGGCAAAATTTATTGGAGAAAAACGGAGTCATTAATATGCTGCTTCATTTTTTCCATCTGCCAAACCTGGAAATTATCAATACCCCCTATGCCATTGTCTTAGGAATGGTCTATGATTTCCTACCTTTTATGGTCCTGCCCCTTTATAATGTTCTATCTAAGATGGATAAGAATATTATTAACGCAGCCTATGACCTGGGAGCAAATAATATACAGACCTTTTTCTCAGTTATTTTGCCCCTTAGCCTTCCGGGAATTATCAGTGGGGTCACTATGGTATTTGTACCGGCACTTACAACCTTTGTAATCTCCGAACTGTTAGGAGGAAGTAAGATCCTCCTGATCGGAAATGTTATTGAGCAGGAATTTAAGCAAGGAAACAGCTGGCATACCGGCAGCGGTCTTTCTCTGGTACTTATGATATTTATTATTTTCAGCATGGCACTGATTGCCAAATATGATAAAGACGGGGAGGGAAATGCATTTTGATCAAGAAAGTCATCCAACGTTTTTATTTAATCCTGATTTTTGCCTTGCTCTACTCTCCCATTGTAACCTTAATGGTTCTGTCTTTTAACAGTTCCAAATCCCGGGCCAAGTGGGGAGGCTTTTCCTTAAAATGGTATAAGGAATTATTTCAAAATAATGACATCATGAAAGCCCTCTATACCACCTTGATCATCGCCCTTTTATCGGCTCTGATCGCCACGATTTTGGGAACTGCGGCAGCCATCGGTATGCAGGCCTTAAATCGAAAGTTTCGCACAAGCCTTATGGGAATTACCAATATTCCCATGTTAAATGCAGATATTGTAACGGGTATTTCCCTGATGCTGCTTTTTGTAGCCTGTCGTTTTTCCCTGGGATTTGCCACGGTATTGATCGCTCATATTACCTTTAATATTCCCTATGTAATTTTAAGCGTCATGCCCAAGTTAAAGCAGACCAACAAGAGCGCCTACGAGGCAGCCATGGATTTGGGAGCATCTCCGGTCTATGCCTTTTATAAAGTAGTATTTCCGGATATTTTACCCGGCATTTCCTCCGGATTTTTATTGGCCTTTACTATGTCCTTAGATGATTTTATCATCACTCATTTTACAAAAGGCCCAGGTGTGGACACCCTGTCTACCAAGATTTACAGTGAGGTACGTAAAGGAATTAATCCTTCTATGTATGCTTTGTCCACCTTGATGTTTTTGACCGTCATGCTTTTGTTGCTTTTAATCAATCACAATCCGGATGAGGCACCGGCAAAAAATAAGATGCCCCAAAAAGCCCAAAAGTCTCACAGGTTCCAAAAACTGATTCTTAATAAGGTAATCCCTGCCTTCATTGTCCTTGCAATTGTAGGTGGCGGAATTTTTTACGGCATACGAACCCTTACAAATTCCGGCAGCGAGCAGGTTATTGTCTATAACTGGGGAGAATATATGGATCCGGATATTATTAGCATGTTCGAGGAAGAAACCGGCATTGATGTGATTTATGAGGAATACGAAACCAACGAAATTATGTATCCAAAGATCCAGTCCGGTGCCATCGCCTACGACCTGGTATTTCCATCGGATTATATGATCCAACGCATGATTCAAAATGATCTGTTAGCAGAGATTGATTTTGA
Source organism: Clostridium sp. CAG:343 (assembly GCA_963634745.1). Lineage (GTDB taxonomy): Bacteria > Bacillota > Clostridia > Lachnospirales > Lachnospiraceae > CAKRJP01. Next base: position 54,341 of record CAVHCX010000001.1, on the reverse strand, counting down.
CAACGTTCCGAATCTCAAGAATATTGATCAAACCTACCTTGATAAATCCAAGGAGTTTGACCCCGAGAACAAGTATTCCATTCCTTATCTTTGGGGAACTGTTGGTATCTTATATAACAAGACCATGGTTGACGAGCCTATTGATAGCTGGAGTGTTTTGTGGGATGAAAAATACAAGGACAATATTCTTATGCAGGATAGTGTAAGAGACGCCTTTGGTGTAGCTTTAAAATACTTAGGTTACTCCTTAAATTCCACAGACCTGGACGAGCTTGAGGAAGCCAAGGAATTACTCATAGAGCAAAAGCCCTTGGTCCAGGCTTATGTTGTAGACCAGGTGCGGGATAAAATGATTGGAAACGAGGCCGCCATTGGGGTTATTTATTCCGGCGAAGCCTTAGTATGCCAGGAGGAAAATCCGGACCTGGAATATGTAATCCCCAAAGAGGGATCTAACATCTGGATTGATTCCATGGTCATTCCAAAGAATGCTAAAAATAAGGAAAATGCAGAAGCCTTTATGAACTTCCTATGTCGTCCGGACATAGCCAAAATGAATTTTGAATATATAACCTACTCTATTCCAAACAAGGCTGGAATTGCCCTTTTAGACCCAGTCTATCGGGATAGTCCGGTTGCCTTCCCGGATGCAAGCAAGTTAGAAAACTGCGAAACCTTCCAATATCTCGGAACAAAATATGATGAAATTTATAACGAGCTTTGGAGAGAAGTAAAATCCAAGTAAAAACAAAAGCCTTAGTCAGAATATCATTTTTAATATTCCGACTAAGGCTTTTTATTATGCTTATAATTTTTAAACTTTAAAACATCCGCCTCCGATAAATTCTCTAAGAAGAGAATTAGAAGGTACGTTCTCACTGCCGATTCCTACAAAATAATCTAAGAATTTTAAAAGGCGCTTGGCTTCCGTATATTCCGGACTGGTCTTATCTATGCCGAAAAGATCTGCCTCCACGTAAGGCTTTAATACCGCAAGCTCATAGATTAGGGCAGAATTAAACATGACATCTGCCTCCTCCTGGTAAGGGAAGATATACTCCTCCTCTCCCTTGCGAACCGACGGCCACATGTGGATGGTATGTTCCGCAGAGGTCCCTCTGGTTCTTGCATCCCTGACGATTCTTCGTATCAAACGACCGTCTGTAGTCGGGATCCGATTGTGCTCGTCTACATTGATCTGGGTAAGGGCACTGATATAAATTTTAAATTTATGGTCATCAGACAAGGCCTTGGTAAGTTTTGGATTCAGGCAATGGATTCCCTCAATAACCAAAATATCTTCAGCCCCCAATTTCTTTGGCTTTCCCGTATATTCTTTTTTCCCGATCTTAAAATTAAAGTTGGGAATTATAACTTCTTTTCCGTCCAAAAGTTCCTGCATCTGCTTACTAAAAAGCTCCACGTCCACCGCTTCCAGACACTCGAAATTATATTCTCCGTTTTCATCCTTAGGTGTATCTTCCCGCTCTTTAAAGTAATTATCTACCGCAATGGGATGAGGATGGAGGCCATTGGCCCTAAGCTGAATGGACAACCTATGGGAAAATGTAGTCTTTCCGGAAGAAGAAGGTCCGGCGATCAATATAAATTTGATCCTGGGATTTTCTGCGATCCGGCTGGCAATCTCTGCGATCTTTTTTTCCTGCATGGCTTCCTGCACCAGGGCCACCTCCTGGGCGCCTCCTGCCGTCACCATGTCATTCAGGTCCCCTACCGTTCCGATCCCCTGCAGGTAACCCCAGTTTGAAGATTCCTTCAAAACATGAAACAACTTATCTCGCGGAACAAAATTTGCCAATTCCTTGGGATTTTTCTGCGAAGGAAGTACCAGCACAAAGCCCTCCTCATAGGCAGATAAATCAAAGACCCTTAAGTAGCCGGTGCTAGGTACCATATAACCGTAGAAATAATCCGAAAAATCTTCAATGCTATACATGTTTACACTGGAAACTCTGCGATAACGAAATAGTTTTTCTTTATCATACATGCCCCATTGATGAAATTTTGAGATTGCCTTTTCCGTATTCCAGGCTTCCTTTTTTATAGGAAGATCCCTCTCGACCATCTCCTGCATACGTATTTTTATCTGAGATAGGAGCTCACCTGTCACCTGATTAATCCCAGGTATGGTACAATACAGGCCATTACTTAAATGATAATGAATTTGCACCTGATTTCCTTTTTCTTTCCCCAAGATTTCATATAAAGCCTTGATCATCAAGAGACTTAAGCTTCTGGAATAAGTCATATATCCGGCTGAATTCTTAGCAGTTACAAAAGAAATTTCTCCTTCTGCTTCCAGGCCGTGGTAAAGCTCTCTGAGCTTCCCATTAACCTTTACCAGAAGAATATCCTGATCAAATTTATGCTGAAACTCCTTAGCAATTTCTTGGTACTTTGTTCCTTCCGGGTAGCTTCTTTTTTCCCCATCTACCATTACTTGAAACGTTTCTCCCATTCAAGCACCTTCTTTCTTTTTTCCTCTTTCAATGATTATCCTTAGCTTTAGATGGTTACAAATGGGTGCTCTATGGGAGCTGTCACAAGCTCCACGCCCTCTAAATGATCCTCTAAAAAGGTCTTAATGTCTTCTATGAAAATATGTTCCACCCCGTAGTGACCGGCATCTATAATTGCCAGGCCTTCTTCCAAGGCATCCAAGCCATCATGGTGGCCGATATCTCCTGTGACATAAACATCTGCCCCTTTATCAAGGGCGGTCTGAATATCGCTTTTCCCCGACCCCGGGCAAATGGCCAAGCGGTGTACCTGCCTCCCCGGATCTCCAAAAAGGCGCAGGGCATCTAAACCAAAAGCCTTCTTTACCATCTGACAACAGCTTGCAAGAGTGCTTCCTTCCGGAAGATCACATACCCGGCCTACGCCTTCTTCTTTTCCATCCTCCGTGACGGCCGTCACATCCAGGACTTCACCGGAAGAAAAGCCCATTTTTTCTATAGAAAGGTCTGCCATGCCCTTCACATCATAATTGGTATGCATGGCATAATATGCAATATGATGGGAGGCAAGGGCGAGGACCTTTCTTCCGACAAGATCATCACCTGTCACCCTCTTAATTCCACTAAAAATCATAGGATGGTGGGTAATAAGAAGGTCTGCCTCCTGCCGGATCGCCGCGTCAATAACGGCCTCCGTAGCATCAAGGGCAATATAAATTTTTTTGACCTGCCAGTCCCTACTTCCTACTAAAAGTCCTACATTATCCCAATCCATGGCAGCTTCTGTAGGAAATGCCTCTTCCAGAATATCCATAATCTCTTTACATAACATCCTTATCTCCTCCTAAGTTATAAATTAAAGATATACATCCAGAGCTTCTTCTATGATCTTTAGCTCCTCCTCCACTCCATGGATTCGGTCCAGAATTCGCTCTTGAGGCTTCTCCTTCATTTTTTGATTTAATTTAGAGAGGATTCCTTCTTTGATCTTCTTGTCCCTATCTAAATATTGGCGAAGAACCGGATGTTTTTCTTCTAAAAGACGTTTCCCATAAAAATATTGACATCTTGTATAGGCCTCAGATGCATGAGCCCTAAAATCTACCTTCATCATAGGATAGTATTTTCCATCCTCCTCCACAAAATCCTCTGCCAGGATTTTGTAGCCCTGATGATTAAGGAATCTACGAACCTTATGAATTTCTGACTGAGGCTGTAAAATCCCGCATTTTAAAGATTCTGTCACCTGAGGATAATCCGTAAGGATCTTAATAACCAGGGCTCCGCCCATTCCGGCAGTAATAATCTCATCGACCTCATAAGGGTCTAATGCCTCCATACCGTCCGACAGCCTGGTATCGATCTTACCCTCCAAGCCTTCTGCCAGGATGTGTTCTTTGGCCCTCTCAAGCGGGCCTTTGTTTACGTCCATAGCGATAGCCCGATCTACCTTATGATTCTTTATAAGATAAATAGGAATATAGGCATGGTCGGTTCCTATATCTGCAACAGAGGCGCCCTCTGTCACAAGATCTGCTACTTTCTGTAGCCTCTTTGATAGTTCCATAGGCGCCTCATTTCTAATCTAAATAATCTCTAAGTTTTCTGCTGCGGCTGGGGTGGCGAAGCTTTCTAAGAGCCTTGGCCTCGATCTGACGAATACGCTCTCTGGTAACGTCAAATTCCTTACCAACCTCTTCTAGGGTTCTGGCACGTCCGTCGTTCATACCAAATCTCAGACGAAGAACCTTCTGCTCTCTCTCTGTAAGGGTATCAAGAACCTCGTCAAGCTGTTCCTTTAAGAGGGTCTGAGCAGCGGCCTCCGCCGGAACAGGAACATTATCATCCTGGATAAAGTCTCCGAGGTGGCTGTCCTCCTCCTCACCGATTGGGGTCTCAAGGGAAACAGGCTCCTGGGAGATCTTTAGGATATCGCGAACTCTCTCCACCGGCATATCCATCTCCTTGGCAATTTCCTCCGGGGTGGGTTCTCTTCCTAATTCCTGCAATAACTGTCTGGAAACACGGATCAATTTGTTGATGGTCTCCACCATATGCACCGGAATACGAATAGTTCTTGCCTGATCTGCAATGGCTCTGGTAATAGCCTGGCGGATCCACCAGGTTGCATAGGTACTAAATTTAAATCCCTTGCTATAGTCAAACTTTTCTACTGCCTTAATAAGACCAAGATTTCCTTCCTGGATCAAGTCTAGGAATAACATTCCACGGCCCACATATCTCTTGGCAATACTAACAACCAGACGGAGGTTTGCTTCTGCCAGGCGCTTTTTCGCCTCCTCATCTCCCTCTGCCATACGTTTCGCAAGTTCTACCTCTTCCTCTGCGGTAAGAAGGGGAACCTTACCAATCTCTTTTAAATACATACGGACCGGATCCTCGATGCTGATACCGTCGGGTACCGTAAGATCCAACTTCTCCATATCTACATCGTCTTCTTCAGAGAGCGTGGCCTCATCAACATCGATGTCATCATCTATCAGCTCTGTCTGGGACTCAATCCGAAGCACATCGATATTATTGGCTTCCAGGTACTCGAAAATCTTCTCCATCTGCTCGGAATCCAATTCCATATCCGAGAAGAAATCGTTGATCTCCTGAATCTCAAGAATACTCTTCTTTTTCTTTCCCAGAGCCACAAGCTCCTTTAACTTTTCCAAAAATTTTACAGCATTTTCTTCCATTATACTGTCTGTCCTCCCGTGTAATTGTCTATTTCCTAACTTACGGAAATATGCAGGTTCTTAAGCTCCTGCAGGTCTTTCTTCGCACGCATCAACTTCTGAAGCCCAGCCATATCCGTGGGAGCTAACTTCTTTGTAGCATCCTCGATACTGTGTCGCTTGATACGAAGAATGGTCTCTTCTATGGCTTTTTCCTGTTCCTGCTTGCCATTTAAATCCTTAATACTTGTATGGAACAGCGAAGCCACCTGTCGGTGTTCCTCTTCATCTGTAAAATGATTCATAATCTGCGCCGGCTGGATTTTTCCATCCGCATACTGTTTATAGAGAAGAGTTGCCACCGTTTTATATAAATCCCCGGTAAAATCATCCGGACTTATATACTTTTCAATTTGCCTGAATAAATTTTCATCGGAAATCAACCATGTAAGCAAAAGTCTTTGAGATGTTAAAATTCCATCCTCCTTGGCAGGCTTTCGATCCTTTGAACTTCTGGGGCGTTCCACAGGCTTGACGCCCCCCCTCTCCATGGCCGTCTTTGCTACTAAGTGTTTTAATTCCGAAATTCCCACATGATAGCTATCTGCTACGGCCTCTATATAGAAATTGCGTTCCATCTCCTCAGGAAAGGTAGCAGCGATCCTTCCTGCAGTCTCCCTCATGAAGTCTGTTTTTCCCTCAGGCGTATGAAGGTCATAATCCTTCTCCAAGATCTTAAGACCAAACATAAAGCCATTCCTTGCTTCCTTGATCCTTTCCTCAAAGGCCTCTGCCCCCAGGTTCTTGATAAACTCATCCGGGTCTTTATAAGGTTCCATGCGAATGACTTTGGCAGTAATCCCCACTTCTCTTAGAATAGGAAAGGCACGAAGGGCCGCCTTGGTTCCCGCCTCATCACTATCATAGGTCAAATAAACTTCCTTCACATATCTCTTGATAAGATTGGCATGACCATAAGTAAGGGCCGTTCCTAGGGATGCTACCGCATTGGCAAAACCGGCTTGGTGAAGAGAAATCACGTCCATATAGCCTTCGCAGAGAAGAAAATATGGCTTCTTGGTCCGTCTGGCAACATGCAGTCCATAGAGGTTCCTGCTTTTATCAAAAACAAGAGTCTCCGGGGAATTTAAATACTTGGGTTTTCCCTCTCCCATCACGCGGCCTCCAAAACCTATGACCTTGCTGTTGGCATCCATGATTGGAAAAATAACCCGGTTCCAGAACCTATCAAATGGACCTTGTTTTTCATCATAACCAATAAGGCCGGAGGTTTTTAACACCTCATCGGAATAGCCCTTATCCTTTAAATACTTATAAAGGCCATCGCCGAACTTACCGGCATATCCAAGGCCAAAGTCTTTCATGGTTTCTGCAGATAAGCCCCTCCCGCTAAGATAGTCCATAGCGTTCTTTCCTTGAGGCCTTCGAAGCTGCACATAAAAAAACTGTGCCGCTGATTTATTAATCTCCAAAAGAGCGGTCTTGGCATTGGCCCGGTCCTTGGCTTCCTTAGAATAGCCCGTATCCTCCGGAAGCTCAACCCCTACCCGTTCTGCCAGATATTTTAAAGCCTCCTGAAAGGTGAAATTTTCATATTCCATTAAAAAGGTAAATACGTTGCCACCTGCCCCACAGCCGAAACAGTAATACATCTGCTTTTGTCTGCTGACAGAAAAAGAAGGGGATTTCTCATTATGAAACGGACAGAGTCCAAAATAAGAGCTTCCCTTCTTTTGCAAACGGACGTAAGCTGATATTACATCCACAATATCGTTTTTGGAACGTACTTCTTCAATAATTTCTTCAGAATAATACATAGTTTGCAAAGCTCCTCACTACATATATTCCGCAAAATTCTTCTTTTTCCTTTTAATTTTTTCTTTTTGTTTTAATTTTTTGCACAATCAAGAATATATTTCTCGACAACTGCTGCCACGCCTTCCTCATCATTGGTGCGGGTAATGGCATCTGCCACCTCTTTTACATGGTCTAAGGCATTTCCCATAGCAATGCCAAGCCCTGCTGCCTCAAGCATCTCCACGTCATTCTCGCTGTCTCCCACCGCCAGGACCTCTTCCATCGGAACATTTAGATACTCAATTAACATCTCAAGTCCGGTCGCTTTAGAAACACCTTTTTTTGTAAATTCAAGGTTGGAAAAACCACCGTCTACCAGGTTAATATCCGGGCACTTTTGTAGGTATGCCTTCACTTCCTCCCGGTTAAAATAAACGCCGTCCTTGAACTGAAAATTCAAAGTAGCCTTCTGGATTTTCGCATCATGCTCCTTGAGATATCCAATCAAATCTTCCATACGATTTGCCTTATTCCTAAGCATAGTCTTTACGTAATCCGGAAGCGGCATATGTTCCACGTAGGGGAAACACTGATTTGGCGTATAATTCACCCCATCGATAAAAACGCTTAGGTATACCTTTCTACTTAAGATAAAGTCAAAAATGGGGATCATCTTCTCTTTATCAAGGCATTCTTCCCTCAGACATTTCCGGTCCTTCGTGCGGTATATCGCGCTTCCGTTGCTGGTAAGTACATAATCAATAGAAACCTCTTTTAACTGGTCCCAGGGAAGCCCATCATAGTCTCTTCCGGAGGCCAAGACCACCTGGACCCCTTTTTTTTGAGCCTTACGAATCGCCTCTATAGAAGCTTTTGTCACCTTGCCCTCCGTGGTAAAAAGTGTCCCATCCACGTCCAATGCCAATAATCGAATCTTCTTATGCTCTCCCATAATGTTTTTTCCTTCTCTCCTTCGTTCTTCTTAAAAAGAATCTGTAAATCGCAACAAAATTAAGTCACAACCTGTTCCGGCCATGACTTAATTTGATTATTTTACACTATATACATAAACTTCATATGGTTTTAAGGTTAAATGATTGCTAAATGTTTCCGGAGCATCCTTATAATTACTGATAAGGAGGCTGCTTTCCCTTGCCTGCACCCTCTCATCTACCTCATAGGAAAGGGTCTCATCTGTAAAATTCGCCACCACAACTAAAGTCTCATCTTCCCCTTTTCTCAGGTAAGTATATATCTTTTCGTTGTCTGGGTCTAGTAGTTTATACTCACCTTCTGTAATTATAGGAAGTTCATGGCGGAGTTTTATTAATTTCTGATAGTAATAAAATACGGAATCCGGATCCTCCATACATGCCTTGGCATTGATCTCTTTATAATTTGGAATAACACCAATCCAAGGCCTTCCCTCTGTAAATCCGGCATTTTCCGATGCATCCCACTGCATAGGGGTTCTGGAATTATCTCTGGATTTTAATCTTAAAAGTTCCAGGGTCTCTTCTTCGGAAAATCCTTTTCTTCCAGTAAAATCCTTGAAGATATCCAGTGCTTCAATATCACGGTAGTCTTCGATCTTATCGAAAAATGCATTGGTCATTCCAAGCTCCTCCCCCTCGTAAATATAGGGGGTTCCCTGCATCATATGAAGGACGGTTCCCAGCATTTTTGCTGAAATCACACGGTATGCTTCACTTTCATTTCCAAACCTGGTAACGGTTCTTGCCTGGTCATGGTTGCTCCAGTAGAGGCTGTTCCACCCCTTGCATCCATACATTTTCTCCTGCCAGAGGGTCATAACCTTCTTTAGGTCTGTAAGCTTTACGCGGTTTTTTGCATATTTACCATTTTCGTCATAGTCCAAATGCATATGGTCAAAATGGAAGACCATGTTAAGTTCCTCTCGGTCTGCTGCCGCATAGGGAATGGCCTCATCTGCACTGGTGTGAGGGGCCTCCCCCACAGTCATAATATCGTACTTACTTAAGACCTTCTCATACATTTCGTGAATGAACTCATGAACTCTTGGGCCACTGGCACAGCCTGCATAGTAGCTTCCGTAAGCCTTATTCTGAATCACCGGTCCATCCGGATAAGCCGGATCCTTAGAAATCAATGTAATTACATCCATGCGGAAACCGTCAATTCCTTTATCTAGCCAGAACCTTAAAATATCATGCACTTCCTCCCGGACTTCGGGATTTTCCCAGTTCAGGTCCGGCTGACCCTTGGCGAAAAGATGCAGATAATATTGATCAACTTCTTCTACATACTCCCAGGTAGAACCTCCGAAGCTAGACCCCCAGTTGTTGGGGACTTCATCCTTCCAGATATAATAATCGTGATAAGGATTCTCTTTACTCTTCTTTGCCTCCTCAAACCAATGATGTTTATCAGAAGTATGGTTTACTACCAGATCCAGGATAATCTTAATTCCTCTTTTATGCGCCTCTGAAAGAAGATTTTCAAAATCTTCCATGGTTCCAAGGCTTGGCTCAATCTCATGATAATCAGAAATATCATAACCGTTATCAACCTGTGGGGACTTAAAAATAGGATTTAACCAAATAACATCGATTCCCAACTTTTCCAAATAGGGAAGCTTTTCAGTCAGACCATTCAGGTCTCCCAAACCGTCTCCGTTCGAATCCTTAAAGCTTTTTGGATATACCTGATATACCACGCTTTTCTTCCACCACTTTGTATCTTTATTACTCATCATCCTCATCCCCGTCATCTACAATATCATTTACATACTTAATTTCATTCTTCGATTCTTCCACGATCTCACGCATGCGTTCCACGGAAATGTATTGGTCTTGTGGCTCCATGGCAACCTGAAAAGCCAGGGGAAGATTCATACCACTTACAATATGGGTATGGGGACGGTTTCTATATTTAAAGAATTGCTGGTTTACACTTCCGGCTGTAAGATCTGTTAAAATCACAAGCTCATCTTCAGCCTCAAAGCCCTTCATCAATTCTTCCACTGCCTCGTCTACCGGCTGATTATCCAGGTAAGCCGAAAGCGCGATGGTTTCCTGGTCTCCTCCTGAGATAAATGCCAAAGTATCCTTTAAACCCTCAGCCATCCTGTGATGGGAGGCTGTAATTAAAATTCGTTTCATATCTATACCAGACCTTTCTTTTCTTATACGGTTAGAATTCCAAAGAAGGAACAAACCAAGGCAATCACAATAATTAGTAGAATCAATTTGGTTGGTGTCCACTTTTTATTTCCAAGAAGCTTATAGACCAGGGCGGTCAAAAGCACCGGAAGGAGGGCAGGCATGATCTGATCTAAAATATCTGTCTGCAAAGCCAAGGATACTTCCCCCACCTTAAAGTTTAAAGCAGTCTGAACCTTCACGGAAGTGGCAATCAGGGCACCCACTACACTAAGTCCCATGATAGACGCAGCTTCTGTAAATGCAGTTAACTTCTGTCCTAATTCTGTGATCATTTTTGTTCCGGATTTATATCCAATCTCAAAGAATTTAGATTTAATAAACCAGAAAGCAATGTTGCAGATTAGCCAGATAATAGCTCCAAGTGGATTTCCCTGCTGGGCCATATAGCCTGAGATGGATCCCATAATGGTAGGCCACAGTACCCACACCAGGGTATCTCCTACACCTGCAAAGGGTCCCATCAAACTGGTTTTTAAAGACTGTACCGTTTCTTTTGCTTCGATTCCATCTTTTTCTTCAATGGCAAGGGTTGCTCCCAAAATCACACTGGACATAACTGTTGTTGAGTTAAAGTAGTTAAAATGGTTGTTCAGGGCCTCTTTATATTCCTCATCTTTTTTGTAAATTTTTCGAAGTACCGGTGCCATTGCCCATGAAACAGCCGGTCCCATCTGAGATTCATAATTGAAAATGTTGCAGGCCATGAAATTATATCTTGCTGCGGTTTTTCTCAGATCCTTCTTGGTTACCTGATATCTTTCCTCTTGCTTTGTATTCATCTCATTACTCATCAAAATCATCCCCCATCTCATCTGCTACCACTCCTGCGGTTACCACTGCCGGTGTCTCTGCCTTTTTTAATTCATTTGTAAAATACCAAAATGCTGCTGCAAATCCTACGATTGCAATTCCGAGCACCGGCAGGCTAAGATATGCAGAAAGAACAAATCCGATTAAAAGGAAAGGAAGGAACTTCTTTACCGGCATATACCGCATCAGCATGCCCACACCAACAACCGGAAGCATTCCAGCTGCAATAGAAAGACCGTCTGTCACCCATTCCGGAATAAATTCAAGAATGAAATTTACTACATTTGCTCCAAAGCATACAACAATCAAAGTCGGAATCAGAGTTTGCAGAGAACAAATGATAGGTCCAAGCCAGGCCTCCCGATTCATTCTTCCCCATTTTCCGGCATTGTTGTCATTTTGCATCTTATGGGCTACGAAGTTATTTACAATACGTACAACTACTTCCAGCTGAATTGCAAGAAGTCCAACCGGCAAACCAACAGCAATCGCTGCATCTGTACCGGTTCCGGTTCTAACTGCAATAAAAGTTCCAATAATCGTTGCCAGTCCGTAGTTGGGTGCGGAAGCTCCTCCAAGAGCAGCAACACCAAGGGACATTAACTGAAAGGTTCCGCCGATCACAAGACCGGTATTCATATCTCCCATAATCAAACCGGAAATCATACCTACGATTACGGAAAACCAGGACAGTACTACCGGACCATTCTGGTCAACGGTCATATATCCCGCTAATATGGTAATTAAAACATTCTGAACAATTGACATAACCAAACTCCTCCCTCAAGTAACTTTTTAGTAGGCCTCTTCTGCATCTGTAGGTATATATTGGATAACTACCGGAATACCTTTACTCTTGATAATCTCAAGATCTGCTTTTTCTTTTTCATTTAAGGCAACAAATTTTGTAACTGCCTCTCTTCCGTCTTCATTAAAGATAATTCCAAGATCAACCTTAGGGATCTCGACTCCACCTTCTATCAGCTTAATCAAGGTTTCCGGTTCTTTTACTAATACGAAAACACGCTGCCCATCGTATTTGCCGGCTTTGAAATTTGTAATCGCTGTCTCAGTACTGATGACTGACACTCCGGTTCCTGCCGGTTTGGCCATCCGCATGCTGGCTTTAATGTCTTCGTTGTTGCACAGTACATCATCCACCACCATAAACCGCTTTACCTGAAGCGCCGGTGCCCACTGATTTACTACCAATCCGTGAATAAGTCTCTGATCAATTCTTGCCAATACTACCATGTCTTTTTTCCTCCTTGAAAATGATTTGTTTTTCGTTTTTTCTCAAATTTGGTATCGATACCAATTTGGTTCTTTTAAAAACCAGCACCTTATTTTGTACTGGTATTTTTTTGATTTGTATTACTTTCTATGCGGAATTTCTCACTATTAATTCCAGATCCAGTTCCACTCGTTTGGCATCTTCGGCCTCACCGGTCAGCTTTCGAATGATCTCCTTAGCAGCATATTCTCCTTCCGCCTGTACCGGCTGACGGATGGTGGTAAGAGGTACCTGTAAAATAGATGCCAGTGGCTGATCATCTACCCCCATAATTGCCATGTCCTCAGGAATCCTGACCCCTCGATCAATAGCTTCCATTACCATTCCGGCTGCTACCTCATCACTTCCTGCAATCACTGCATCCGGTTTATCTTCCATCTGAAGGATCTGCCTCATAATCTTACGGCCATCCTCCAAAGATCCAACCTTGGTAAATAACCATCCGGCTTTGGGAGCAATCCCATGCTGAGCCAAAACCTCCATAAAACCCGCGTACCTGTCGCTGTCAATATTGCAGCCCTTGTTTTGTATGGTAACTGCGTGGCTTCCGGTACAGTAGGCAATCTTCCTTTTTCCGGAATTTATCAAGTATTCAGTGGCCTTATAAAAGCCTTCAAACTGTCGGCCGCAGATCATAGATACGCTTTGATCTGCATTATATTCATTGCAGGCAACTAGCTTGCCATACTCTTGATAGCTTTTTAACTTGTCCCAATCATTCTCAATGGCACATAGAATGATGCCGTCTGCATGGTGCATTCGAACCAACTCCATGGCTTCTTCTTCTCTGTCCCTTCTTCCATAAGTCTGGGTAATCAGTGTGCGGTAATTATAGTTTCTGCAAGTCTTCTCTATGGAATCCACCAAATATGCGAAAAAGCTATTGGTAATGGTTGGAACTGCCACAGCGATATTTCCTGACCCGGAACCTCGCATCTGCCTGGCTGCCTGCAGCGGACTGTAACCTAATGCGTCCATAGCTTCCTTTACCCTGCGCATCTTATCCTCTGATACATGAGGTTTATTATTAATGACTCTGGATACGGTTGAAACTGATAAGCCTGATAGTTTTGCAACATCTGATATCGTTGCCAATTTTTATCACCTTACTTTCTTATGGGTTATCCCCTTTGCAAGTTCAGAATAACTCTGATCATTTTATTTGTCAAAGAGAAAATTGGTAACGATATCAATTTTGGAAATAACTACAAAATCTAAGAAGTGAATTTGTGAAAAGTGTCAAAAGAAAAATAGTAAATTTAAAGATTTCGGCATTTATTTCTTCCAGGATTCCGGAACAAAATACTCCTGAAATTTCATGACTGCATAATTATCAGTCATCCCTGCGATGTAATCACAAACGGCCTGCTCCACAGGCTCATTCCTCTGCCTGCATACCCGAAGATATAATTCCGGAAGTAGTTCAGGGTGGGCCACATAATACTGGTAAAGGTTTGTAATCATATTTTCTACCTTTACTTCCTCTCCCTTGGCAATGGGATGGGTATAGACATGGGCAAACATATAGCTTCTAAGCCCCTGCATGGCCTCTGCCACAGCTTGGGACATTTCAATCCGTGGTTTATCCATGCTGCTTATAATCACATCGTGTACCAGGGTGTTTAGCCGCTCTTTCATATCCGCCCCCAGAACCTTGCGGCAGGCAGCAGGAAAATCGGATTCCTTTAATATTCCGGCCCTTATGGCATCGTCTGTGTCATGATTTAGGTAGGCAATCTTATCCGAAAGACGAACCACCTGGCCTTCCAAGGTAAAGGGCTTCGATTTTGTTTTATGATTTAGGATCCCATCCCGGACCTCCCAGGTAAGATTTAAACCTCTTCCATCTTTTTCTAAAAAACAAACCTCTCTGATGCTCTGTTCGTTATGTCGGAAGCCATTTTTTTGTAATTGATTTAAGGCCCTCTCCCCTGCATGACCATAGGGCGTATGGCCAAGGTCATGGCCTAGGGCAATGGCCTCCACCAAATCCTCGTTTAAATGCAAGCTTTTGGCTATGGTTCTGGCAATCTGCGACACCTCCAGGGTATGGGTAAGTCTGGTCCTATAATGATCTCCACTGGGAGCTAGAAATACCTGGGTCTTTTGCTTTAATCTTCGAAAAGACTTACAATGCAAAATCCGATCTCTGTCCCTCTGATAGCAGGGCCTGATATCACAAGGATCCTCCTTACGTTCTCTGCCTCTTGAATTTTTACTGAGAGCCGCATAGGGGCTTAAATATTCTGTTTCTCTTTCTTCTAGGTCTTCTCGAATGGTCATATTAATTGCCTCCAATTTTTATAAAAGGATTTATAAAAGAAAAAGACAGATTTCACCGGAATCTCCCTCCAATCAAATCTGTCTTTTTGTATTCTCATCTACATTTTAAAAGTTCTCTAAAAGCCAATTCTCCAAAAGTAGCCAGTGCATGGTCTTCCTCTCCGGTTCCTCCGCTGATACCCAGGCCTCCCACGATGGTATCTCCATCCTTCAAAGGAATTCCGCCGCCAAAAATGACAATCTTTCCTCCGTCCAGCTTATCTACCCCGTAGAAGGTTCCTCCCGGCTGTGCCAGTTTAGAAAGTTCCATGGTCGACATCTTAACTGCTACGCTGGTATAGGCCTTCTTTGTAGCGACATCATAGCTTACTAAGAAAGAGTCATCCATGCAATGTACTGCAATGGGATTTCCATGGGCATTGCAAATAGCAATCACCGCCTTGATTCCTTGGTCCTTCGCTCTCTTTTCTATAACTTCCAATAATTGCTTTGCAATATGAAGATCCAATACCTGTTCCATAATATCTACCCCAAATATTCTATGCTCTTTGCATGCTTTTGAATGAAATGATCCGTCCCAAATAATGATTATCTTAAGTATACTTTTTTATATTTTTCATGTCAATATTCCCAGGGTCACGGAATATAGTAAAAATCAAACTATTTAACCCAATGCCACATCCAGGGCCATCATCAGGCTAAATCCAAGTGCAAAGAAAATGGTACCAATATTTGAGTGCTGTCCCTGGGACATTTCCGGAATTAGTTCTTCAACCACGACATATAACATAGCGCCTGCTGCAAAGCTAAGTAAATATGGCAGGGCCGGGATGATCAGCTGTGCAGCCAGAATCGTCAATACTGCTCCAATAGGCTCAACGATTCCTGAAAGCAGACCTCCGAGAAATGCTTTTTTCTTACTCTCTCCCTCTGCCCTAAGGGGCATAGATATAATCGCTCCTTCCGGGAAATTCTGAATCGCGATTCCAAGAGACAAGGCCAGTGCACCGGTTGCTGTAATCTGTGCATTTTCAGCCAAAAGTCCTGCATACATTACACCTACTGCCATACCTTCCGGGATGTTATGCAGTGTAACAGCCAGAACCATCATGGTAGTACGGCCAAGCTTACTTTTGGGTCCCTCTGATTCATCACTTCCAAGATGAAGATGGGGAATCAAATGATCCAGTAGTAACAAAAACAAAATACCAATCCAGAATCCAACAACTGCCGGAACAAAAGATAAAGCCCCCATATTCTCAGCTTGATTCATAGCAGGAATCAGAAGGCTCCAGATGGATGCAGCAACCATTACGCCTGCCGCAAACCCTGCCAGGGCACGTTGTACAGACTGGCTAAGTGTTTTTCTCATAAAAAATACACAGGATGCACCTAGCGCAGTTCCGGCAAAGGGAATCAGTATACCTTCAAAAATATTTATTGGCATTATGTAACCTCTTTTTCTTTTAAAATCTTATTCATAAGTTTCTCGTCCATATTCTAAACCCTACCTTTCAGAAAATACTCGATTTACTTCATCGCTAAACATCGTATGTCTTTGAATATATCACCAATCCTTCGGCTAATGGCTACTATAAAATCATTGCTTCCATTGCTTTATTATATTCAATTTCCAATTTCTGTTTGAATTCTTCAATCTCCTCCGGCTTCATCCCTGGTTCTGCTGTTGCGCAAATATCCGGAGTTTCATTATTCAATATTTTCGTAGCCATTGGCTGTTCTATATACATTTCATCATAATGGATTATTAACAGTTTCTCCAACTCACATGAGAAATCGTAGATATCCTTCGGAGTATTTTCTAAAAAATCCTTAATGTAATTCGCCATTTTATTAAACACTTTTCCATTTCTCCTTTGGTTTCTTCTTCTCACAATAGACAAAAAATTTCTGTTCCAAAGGATCCTTCCTAGGTGTTACCCGAATCATCTACAAAGTTCCATCCCATTGGTCCAACCCACCGCTCAAATCGCTATATGGACATTCGGCGCATGTTTTCTATCAACCTCCCAAACAAAAAAATCCCGGAATCCTTGACTTCTCAAGAATTCCGAGATTCATCAGATGCGGAAGATGGGACTTGAACCCACACAAGCGCAATGCTTACAAGATCCTTAGTCTTGCTCGTCTGCCAGTTCCGACACTTCCGCAAGTGGATTGTTTGTCATTTGCGTGACTCACTTTCCGAAAATTATAATACTACAGGTACTTTCCAAAGTCAACACTTTTTTTATATTTTTTTGAATTATTTTGAATTTTTCAAAATGTTTTTTCGAATGAAACAAAAAGTGTAGTCCTCCCCCTTTTCCGCCAGCATCTTTAACATGAAATGTAAAAGCTTTGCTGTTTCCGGGTGGATCATATTTCCCAGTCTTGCTGCGCCCTTTTCATAATAAATCAAGGGGGCATCATCTGTATAAGCATCTCCCAAATAAGTCTTTGATGCACAGATCCTGTCTACAAACATCTCTGCCACGTATTTTGTCGGCATTTTCTGACCCTTGATGGTTGCTTCTGATCCTACGCTATAATCAATCCAATATTCGTAATGGTGCTTATTTCTCCCCTTGTGATGGAGCCAGGACATGGAATAACCGGTGGCCTCCCGCTCCGCATTGTTGGGGCTTCGATCTCCCTGGTAGTATTTACATCCTACCAAAAATTCTGTAGGCGAATACTTAGACAGATCGTGAAGCAGTCCCTGTTTGTATAGTCCCAGTCTAAAGCAACCTTCCATCACTAATTTTTTATGATGGCTTATGGTTTTAAAATGTTCCCAGCCTTTCATTCGATAACACTTCCTTTATCTATCTTGCAATAACTATTTAACAACTAGTCCACAACTAATACCGTAATGGACCTAGGGGCCACTTCAACAAATCGCTGGCCTTTTTTTTCTGCATCTTTTTTTACAGCTTCCTCTTCTTCTTTTTCTTCACTGGATATGGCCAAAATGTCTTCTTTAAGTTCTTCCCAGACGCTATCTACGATTTCCTCTAAGCCCTCTGTTGCGGAAGCCATAAGTTCTTCGGAAACCTGTGACGCTGCGTCTGTATCTACCGGATCTTCTTCCCCCTTAGTGGTGAATAGGACCTTCCATTTCTTCCCTTTGGGTGGGGAAGGCAAGGCAAAATCGTGGGCTTCCCAGTGCATATTATAGGCGACATATAGGTCGGCACATCCTGCCCCTGCGCCGCTATAATAAACACCTAAGATTCTACTCGATACTTCTGATGGCACCTGCCATGCATACTCCCCGTGATAGGAAATATCCGGAATCCCGCACCTGTTTTGATCAATTCCCAGATACTCTCGTTCCGGGCAAAAGACGCCATAGCTTTTACGAAAGGCGATCAGGTCTCTCACATAATCATGAAGGTCTTGATTTTTTCCCAACTGCTTCCAGTTAAGCCATGAAATCGCATTGTCCTGACAGTAGGCATTGTTATTTCCTTTTTGAGAATTTCCGAACTCATCTCCTGCTAAGATACAGGGGGTTCCCTGGGCTAATAACAACAAGGCAAAGGCATTTCTCACCTGTTTCTGTCTTAAGGAAACTACAGGCTTCTTTCTTGTAGGTCCTTCCACGCCGCAGTTCCAGCTGTAGTTATACTCCGGCCCGTCATAATTTTTCTCGCCGTTGTCTTCGTTGTGTTTTCCGTCATAGGATACCAGGTCTTGCAAGGTAAATCCGGTCTGCCCGGTAATCGAATTCAAAAAATGATGGCCGGATGAAACTTGCTTCAGCCAATAAATCACTTCACTTACCATGCCCTCATCCCCCTTTAGGAATTTACGCATGGCAATCTGAAAGCCCAGATCTTCGGTAAGAATCTTAACTCCCTTTAAAATCGCATCCGATTCCACCATATCCATGGGCGTCCTAAAAGGGTTTAAGATAAATCCATCCACATGGTATTCCAAGGCATAATACCTAAGGCATTCCATCATAAGTACCTTGGGAGTATCATCTGCAAAAGGCATTTTTAAGACAAGCTCTATGCCGGCTTTATGGCAAGATTTTACTAAATCCTTAAATTCTCTCACCGGATTCTTACTAGCTGCA
Organism: Clostridium sp. CAG:343; assembly: GCA_963634745.1. Classification (GTDB taxonomy): domain Bacteria; phylum Bacillota; class Clostridia; order Lachnospirales; family Lachnospiraceae; genus CAKRJP01. Next base: position 35,679 of record CAVHCX010000001.1, on the reverse strand, counting down.
TAGGCAGCCTTGGGCGTGAAGAAATAGCCCGCGCCGTAGCCCCAATAGTTGATACGGGGAAGACATTCTTCAAATTCGTAAATCGGCATAAGTTGGATCTGATTGATTCCCAGATCGGTGAGATAGGGGATTTTTTCCATCAAGCCCATAAAGGTTCCTTTTTTCTTTACTTTTGAGCTAGTATGGGCTGTAAATCCCCGGACATGTAGGCTGTAAGCCACTACCTGGTGTAAGGGAAGATGAAGGGGCAAATCTCCCTCCCAGTCATAGTCCTCTTTAGTCACTCTGCCTCGAATCTCATGCTTTTCTACCAGTCGCTTCTGACCCCAGGTGCTTTTTCCTGCAATGGCTTTTCCGTAAGGGTCCACCACTACCTGACCGTCTATAAGATAATTATACTCATATTCTTCCGGGGAAATTCCCTCCACTGCCACACAGTGGACCATTCCCCATTCCTGGTCCATACCAATCTCATAAAGAGGAGTCTCGCTACCTTTTTTATATAATAATAAAATGCAGGTTCCTCCCATTTTTCCTTCTACAGCAAAATTGATGTGATTTTCATAACATGTTGCCCCCAAAGGTAATGGGTATCCAGACCTTATGTTCATATGCTCTCCCCCGTATTCTCTCTTTATTGCCATCCGTCCGTTCCGTACATGTCGACATTCTTCCGGTTGATCATAAATACATCCTCGTAGGTTTCTTTGTCATAGTCATCCCCTTTTAGGATGCTGATTCCAATCTTTGCCGCATCTTTTCCCATATTAATAGGACTTTGCGCTGCAGTTCCGACAATTTGATTGTCTGCCTTTTTAAGTTCTTTCTTGATATCCGGAGATCCATCCACTCCATAGACGATGGTATTTTCTGAATTGCTAGCCAAATTCAAGGCTGTTTTTGCAGCCACTGCCAGTTGATCGCTGCCGCACATAATGGCAGTTACATCCGGATATTTTTCTAAAATCTTCTGAGCCGCATCTAAGCCCTCATCAAAGGTTCCGTTGGTATCTTCCCTTGCTACCACCTCGAAGCCAACCGCTGCGGAACTTAAGGTTTCCTCAAATCCGGTAATGCGCTCGTTAATTGAATTCTGGGCCGAAACCTCAAGAATTGCCACGGTTCCCCCATCCGGTTTTCTGGAAATCAAATCTTCCCCGCAGATCTTGCCTGCCTCTTTATTATTAGAACCTACGAAGGCATCTACATAATCCATTTCCTTGACCTGGGTATCAACATTTACAATGGCTACGTCTTTTTCTTTCAGATATTCCAAGGCCGGAGTAATCTTCTCCCAGTCCACCGGGCATAAAAATACCACTTTGACACCGGAATCGGCCATGTCCTTTAACTGACTGATCTGGGTCTCTACATCGGAAGCCGGGTCCCTGGTTACCATGGTATAATCCTTGGCTTCTATTGCTTCTCTTGTGGCCTGCTCTAAAACGCTAAAGAAGGGATTTTCCATGTTGATGCCGGAGAATCCAAAGGTATACTCCCCGCTAATGGTACTGACTGTGTCGCCATCCGCTTGATCGGCATCCTCTGTCTCCTCTGTATCATTCCCCTGATCGGTATCTGTATCATCTTCCTCTTTTGTGTCATCCTCCACCACAGCATTGTCTTCCGGAGTCCCCACAGACTTCTTACATGCAGTTCCAAAACTAATAACAAATAGCATTACAAAAAGTAATCCTATGATTTTCTTACGATTCATAATGAAATTTTTCCTCCCACTTGTACATAATCAGACTTATTTTACCTTATTTTTATCTTTTTGGCTATAACTCTTCTTGCATTTTACTTTTCCCTCTGATACTCTAACAACAGATAGAACGGATATAACCGTAAATAGGAAAAGGAGTATACCATATGAATGAGTACACAACAGTAGAATTACATCTAGACAATGATGAAGTAATCGAATGCCTGGTCCTTACCATGCTAGAGTCTGCCGACCAGCAGTATATCGCTCTCATGCCCTTAGATGACATTGACGAGGACGGCAATGCCAACGAGGACAGCCAGATCTTTATCTATCGCTACAATGAAGATGAATCCGGTGAGCCATCTTTAGATCCGATCGAGAGCGACGAGGATTACGAGATCGCCTCAGATCTTTTAGATGAATGGTTTGACACTTTAGAATTTGATATGTTAGACGAGTAAGAGTTCTTTTACAAAGCGGGAGGGAGTTACATCCTTTCCGCCTTTTTCTTTTGTATAGCTTAAAATCAGCTTGTGTTTCGCCCTGGTCATGGCTACATAAAAAAGCCGTCGCTCTTCTTCAATTTCTCTCTCAAGCTCTGCCTTTTTATAGGGAATGCCTCCCTCATGGCAGCTTATAACAAATACCGTATCAAATTCCAGCCCCTTGGCCGTATGCATGGTCAAAAGGTTAATCCCCTCTTTCTTTGTGTCCCTGGATTTTTGTTTTTGAAGCTCTATCGTATACTCCTCTACATGTTCAAACCAGTCAGCTATAGTTCTGCATTCTTTGGAAAATTCCTGAATTTCTTCCAAGACCTCTTTTAATTCAGCCAAATCCAGCCCCCGATACTGGGCATATTCTCGAAGAAAGTCATCATAGCCTATGCTCTTTCGAATATACTGGATGGCCGCATAGGGAGTCTTGTCTTTAATCATTTTCATATCCCATTCCAGCTGGTCTACCCGGTCCATCATCCAGTGCTTGTCACAATAGAAATTTCTTATCTTTTCATAGCTTAAAGGATTTTCTGAGAGGGCATCCCTTCCTATATATCGCCTGGGCCGGTTTGCGATCTGCAGAAAATATTTTCGCTGATAGTCCCCCTGGGACAGGTAAAAATAACTCTTAATGTCTGTGGCGATAAAGTGATCGTATATGTTTTTTACCTGGTCTCGCATGGAAAAAGGCACCTGGTATTCTGAGAGCAGCTCTGATAAGGTTCTGGCATCGCTGGCTGTCCGATATAAGACTGCCATATCCTTTAAAGGGACCCCCTCCTTCATGCGCTCTTCAATTTTTGCCAGGAGATATTTACTCTCATCCAAGGGATTTAATGTCTCCTGTACATGTACCAGGTTGGCTGCCTTTTGATTTGCTTTTATATTCTTTTCAAATCGTTCTTTATTGTGACCGATCACCCGAAGGGCGCCCTTTACCACGTAGGCATCCGACCGATAATTAATATCTAAGAGGACCTGCTTTGCCTCTGGATAATCCTTTTTAAAGGCCATCATGATCCCTGGCTTTGCCCCACGGAAGCCATAAATGGACTGGTCGTCATCTCCTACTATAAAAAGATTATTTTCCGGCCTGGCTAACATCCGAAGGACGTCATATTGGATCTGATTTACATCCTGAAATTCATCCACCAAAAGATAGGTGAATTTCTCCTGCCATTTTTTTAAAATATCCGGCCGTTCCTCAAATAATTTTTTGCATAAGATCAACATATCCTCAAAGTCAATCTTTGACAATTTTGCTTTTTGGGCCTCATAGGATTTATAGATCTCGCGGAATTTTTCTTCTTCATTTTTTAAGGATACATAATCTTCGATATTAAGGCCGAGATTCTTTACATTGCCGATCTCTTCCGCCAGATCCTTTAAACTCTCCTGGTCCATTCCAGCCTGATCTGAATTTTTCTCGCAGATACTTCTTAGGAGCCCATACTTTTCTTCTTCCTTTAAAATGTTTTCTGCGCTATATCCATAGGCCCATTTTAAAATTCCATAGTAAATGCCATGAAAGGTTCCGCAGGTAACCCCCAAGGATAGGTCTCCACATACTTTTCGAAAGCGCTGCTTCATTTCGTTTGCGGCATACTTTGTAAAGGTGATTACCAAAATCTTGCTTGGATCCACCCCATGTACCCGAATCAAATATTCTATTCTCTTACAAATGGTAAATGTTTTTCCGGAACCCGGTCCTGCAAGAACCATGCAAGGGCCATTCTTGAAGATTGCGGCTTCCCTCTGGGCAGGATTTAGACTTCCTAAGATTTCTTTAGATAAGACTGCAGGAACCTCTTTTTGAGATTCCTGCCTCTTTAATTGATATTTCATAGATCAATCATATCTTTCTTTTATAAATTTTCCAAAAGTTGGATTCCCTTCTTGATACGGGAAATAGACTCTTCTTTTCCAAGGACCTCCATAAGCTCGGTAGCTCCTCCCGGAGTGCTCTGCTTTCCGGATACGGCTGTACGGATAGGCCACATGACATAACCAACCTTCAAGCCTTTCTCAGCAACATATTCCTTAAGAAGAGCAAAGAGGGCATCGTTACTGAAATCATCCTGGGCCTCTAAAAGAGGAAGAACGTCTTTTAAGACCTGAAGAGATTTCTCCTCATCGGTCTTCATCTTCTTATGGCAGTACATAGCTGTATCATATTCCGGAAGTTCTTCAAAGAAATCAATATGGTCCTTAATATCAGGGAATACCTCGATACGAGTCTTTACCATGGCTGCGATCTTTTTAAGATCATAATCCTTGCTAATTACCTCTTTGATGTATGGAAGGGCCATTTCATAGAACTTGTCATCATCCATAGCCTTCATATATTCCCCATTCATCCAGCGAAGCTTCACTACATCAAAGACTGCCGGAGACTTATTCATATGGCGATAGTCAAAGGCTCTGACCAGTTCCTCCAAGGAGAAGATTTCCTGATTGTCGGTTGGGCACCATCCAAGAAGGGCTACATAATTTACGACAGCCTCTGTCAAGAATCCCTGTTCGATCAAATCCTCATAGGAAGAATGTCCACAGCGCTTGCTAAGCTTCTTATGGGTCTCATCGGTGATCAAGGGGCAGTGAACATAGGTAGGAATCTCCCAGCCAAAGGCCTCGTAGATACGATTGTACTTTGGTGCGGAAGACAAATACTCATTTCCACGAACTACATGGGTAATTCCCATCAAGTGATCATCGATAACATTTGCGAAATTATAGGTCGGATATCCGTCAGACTTGATAAGGATCAAGTCTTCCATTTCTTTATTTGGAACTGTGATATCTCCGTAAATGTCATCGCTGAAGGTCGTTGTTCCCTCTGTAGGCATATTAAAACGAATGACATAAGGCTTTCCCGCCTTAAGATTTGCCTCAACCTCTTCTTTGCTTAAGTGGAGACAGTGCTTGTCATAGATATGAATCTCCAAACCGTCTTCGGAAACGGTAGTCTTTAAAGAATCCAGGCGCTCTTTATCACAGAAGCAATAGTAAGCATCTCCCTGATCGATTAATTTTTTTGCATATTCCAAATATAAACCAGATTCATTCCGTTCACTCTGGACATAGGGGCCTACGCCTCCATCCTTATCCGGTCCCTCATCGTGGACAAGTCCCGTCTTTTCCAGTGTGCGATAAATAATATCGATAGCACCATCTACATAACGCTCCTGGTCTGTATCCTCGATTCGAAGGATAAAGTCTCCATCCTCATGCTTTGCGATTAAATAAGCATAGAGTGCAGTTCTTAAATTTCCTACATGCATTCTTCCGGTAGGACTTGGTGCGAATCTAGTTCTTACTTTACTCATTTTTAATCTATCTCCTAATAAATTATATTTTACAACTACTTTAACCCCACATCCGCTTGGAATGTGGGGCCTTCCCCAAAGGGGATTTTTTATACGTTAATCTCTGCAGTCATTCCCAGAGCTTCCTTGTTGGCTTCCAGGATCGGTGCCACATTGTTCTTAAGGAAAGCTTCTACCTGAACCTCGGCTCTTCCTGTATACTTAGCCGGATCCATGGTCTTTTTCAGTTCTTCCTCTGTCAGGTTAAAGGCCGGATCTGCTGCAATGAGCTCTAAGAGATTGTTATCTAAGCCCTTCTCTTTTACATTTCTTCCGGCTTCCATAGAAAGCTCACGAATTCTCTCATGAAGCTCCTGTCTGTCTCCTCCTGCCTTAACTGCATCCATCATGATATTCTCTGTAGCCATAAATGGCAGTTCTGACATAAGGCGTTTTTCAATTACCTTTGGATAAACGACAAGTCCGTCTACTACATTCATGCAAAGGTCCAAAATTCCGTCAATTGCAAGGAAGCCTTCCGGAACACTAAGACGCTTATTTGCAGAATCATCTAAGGTTCTCTCAAACCACTGCGTCGCAGAAGTGATGGCTGGATTTAAGGCATCGATCATCACATAGCGGGACAAGGAAGCAATACGCTCACTTCTCATTGGATTTCTCTTATATGCCATAGCGGAAGATCCGATTTGAGACTTCTCAAAAGGTTCCTCCACTTCCTTCAAATGCTGAAGGAGACGAATATCATTGGAAAATTTGTGGGCACTGGCTGCAATGCCTGCCAATACATTTAAGACACGAGTGTCTACCTTACGAGAATAGGTCTGTCCTGAAACCGGATAGCAAGCCTCAAATCCCATCTTCTCTGCAATCATAGGATCAATCTTATCAATGGTCTCCTGGTCTCCGTCAAAGAGCTCCAAAAAGCTTGCCTGGGTACCTGTCGTTCCCTTAGAACCTAAGAGTTTTAAAGTACTTCTAACGTAATTAAGGTCCTCTAAGTCCATCATAAATTCCTGCATCCAAAGGGTTGCACGTTTACCGACGGTTGTCGGCTGGGCCGGCTGGAAGTGGGTAAATGCTAAGGTTGGAAGGGCCTTGTTGGCATCTGCAAATTTAGCTAACTCCGCAATAACATTTACTAATTTTTTCTTTACTAAATCTAAAGCTTCTGCCATTAAGATCACATCTGTATTGTCTCCTACATAGCAGGAAGTTGCTCCCAAATGAATGATTCCCTTGGCTTTTGGGCACTGAACTCCGTAGGCATATACGTGGGACATTACATCATGGCGCACTTCCTTCTCTCTTGCCTTAGCCACATCATAATTAATATCCTCTGCGTGCTCCTTAAGCTCTGCAATCTGCTCCTCTGTAATCGGCAGTCCTAACTCTCTTTCTGTCTCAGCAAGAGCGATCCAGAGTTTTCTCCAGGTTCTAAACTTCTTATCCGGAGAAAAAATGTACTGCATCTCTTTGCTGGCATAGCGCTCGGAAAGTGGGCTTTGATATCTATCGTTACTCATGAGTAAATCCTCCTAAACTATTTATAAACGTTAAGTTCTATTCATGTAATGTGGATGTCTGATTAGTCAAATGCGTGAGAAACATCTTCTCCCGGAACTTCCATCGGATAATTTCCGGTAAAACATGCGTCGCAGAATTTAAGGTCTCCGACCATCTCCTGCAGTTTTCCAATCTCCATATATCCAAGAGAGTCTGCTCCGATTAATTCCCGAATCTCCTCTGTGGTATGAGAATGGGCGATCAGCTGCTCATTGGACGGCACATCGGTACCGAAATAGCATGGGTATAAAAACGGCGGAGAACTGATGCGAACATGGACCTCGGTCGCTCCTGCTTTCTTAAGCATCTTGATAATGTTAGCGCAGGTGGTTCCTCTTACGATAGAATCATCTACCATGACAATTCTCTTACCCTTTACTACTTCGCTGATCACATTTAATTTGATCTTAACGCTGCTCTCTCTCTGGCTCTGTTTCGGCTTGATAAAGGTTCTTCCTACGTAGCCATTCTTGTGGAAGGCCATTCCATAAGGAATGCCCGTATGCTGGGAATATCCCATAGCTGCCACCAAACCGGAATCCGGAACACCCACTACCAAATCTGCATCTACAGGATAAGATTCTGCCAAGGCCTTTCCTGCAACGATTCTTGACTGATAAACATTTACATCATCGATAATACTGTCCTTGCGGGCAAAGTAAATATATTCAAAAATACATCTTGCCTGCTTGGCCGGATCAATCATCATGGATGTATCGGACTTGATACCGTGCTTTGTAAAGCTAACAATCTCTCCCGGCAACACATCTCGAACAAACTCTCCATCTACAGCGGCAATGGCACAGCTTTCTGATGCCAAAAAGTAGGTATTGTCTCTCTTACCGATGCAAAGAGGCTTTAAGCCCCAGGGATCTCTGGCTCCGATGAGCTTCCGAGGGGAAGAAATAACTAGAGCGTAGGCTCCCTTGATCTTCTTCATAGCGTTTTTTACAGCTTCCTCAACATTGGCTGTATTCAAACGTTCTCTGGCTATATGATAAGCAATTACCTCAGAATCAATGGTGGTCTGAAAAATTGCTCCCGTATATTCTAACTCCTTGCGAAGTTCCACAGCGTTGGTAAGATTACCGTTGTGGGCCAATCCCAAAATACCCTTCACATAGTTAATAACCAAGGGCATAGCATTCTGGGCATTGCTGGCACCTGCCGTAGAATAGCGAACATGTCCGATTCCTAAGTTTCCCTTTAAGGCTTCTAAATTTTCTTCATTAAAGACCTCATTTACAAGCCCAAGGCCCTTCTTAGAACGCATCTTTCTCTCGCCGTAAGTATCTGTCACTGCAATACCGCAGCTTTCCTGTCCTCTGTGCTGCAAAGCAAAGAGCCCATAATATACAGATGAGGCTACATCGCCTCCGTCCATATCATAAGCTCCAAAGACACCACATTCTTCACCAAGACCTGTTGTCAACTTATCAAATTCACTCATGTGTGCACTCCTTTAACTTTTGTCTGTTCACCAGTATAATATAAGGGTTTCAAAAAAACAATCTCTATTATCGTTTTCCGATCCTTCTATAATCTACCTTCCATTTTTCAAACGTGGTCTCCGGAAGATCGGGATCCACCTCTGCCTTTGCCTGTCTGATTTCCTCTTTGATGGTCCCATCCATGGTTAAAAAGGCGGTATTCCCGGATAACATTTTTACATATCGTTCCGGTGGATATCCCTTCATGCATGCATATAGATAGGCCTTTAGGATGTCCTCTTCCTTGCAAATCTCATAGGCCTTTTCATAGACAGCCGCTGCTTCCTGGTACAAAAACAAGTGGCCGTAGGCGGTTCCAAGGCAGGCATAGACATGGCCATAAAAGGTATCCTTTACTGTTTCGTCCCAATCCGAATTTAAAATGGATTGATAAACCAAGATTGCGGATTCATACTCTCCGCTTTCCTGTAAACTGTCTGCCTTATATTTTTTCCGCTCCACATCCTTTTGATTCTGTAGGCGGTCTAAGATTCCCTGTATCTTATGGATCTCCACCGTGGAATAAATATTGGATTCTCTTAAAATTTGAATAATAAATTGTTCCGTGGAACAGTTCTGGTTTAGGGATTCTCTTAAATGCTTGGACAAATTTTTTAGCTCCAGCTCGTCCCGAATCCAATCACAGAGCTGACGATTGACTATAGTATAGTCTACCAGATAAAGATTATTACAAATGTAATAACACAATTCCTCTATAGTATAGATCCTGATATGGACTCTGGATATTTCATAAGGCTGTCCTGCCCTTTTTCTATGACATAGAATTAAACTGCCCATTAATGCCTCCTAAATGTATCTCCTTCTCCACTCTGAAATCCGATGCCGGATGGAATTCTCCGAATCCCACATCCCGAAATACCAGCTTGCAGGTCTTTTCATCAAGAAAAATAACTTCAATCAGGATACGAAGGGAATAGTCCTTTCGTTCCGGAAGTCTCTCCAGGGAAACAGTTTCTACCCGAAGGTCCTCCCCGGTCAGGCTCTCGATATGGATCTCAATATCCGATGCATCCTCCAGGATGACTTCCCAGGAATTATCTGCCTCATACCACCTGGCCCCCCAGGATACCACCGGAAACCAGCTCTCCTGGCCATTGACCCGCATCCTAAGACAGATCTGTTCCGTCAAGGTGGTTTCGTCTAAGTAGATGGGCCCTTCCGAAAATTCCATACTCTTACGGATGGAAGTATAGCAGGCTCCCTTGCTGTAGAGATTATTTCCAAGAAATGCCCGCCTGCCGTTACACAATACCTTTAAAGAGTTGGGATACCAGTTATTTTCAAAGCCTTCTCCTGTAAGGTATACAGAAGAGACCACCTTTTTATCGAAAACATTTTCAATAAAGGACTTAAACTGGGAATCCGCATCCTTGGCCTTATCTACGTTCATAACCGGGGAAAGGGCCTCTAGCTCTTCCATCTGGGCATTGGCCACCTCATCGACCGTGACAAAGGATTCGCCCTTCTTTCCTCCGGCTACATTCAGTCTCCGAAGCATAAAGGCGCGAATCTCCTTGGCATCGCAATAAAACATGGCCGACTCGTATTGCCACAATTCCTTGGGCTGGTAGAACATATAATGGCAGAAACCTTCCTTGTAATCCTGTACAAATACATGATTTTTAGGAATTCCCAAATATTGACCAATACCCTTTAACATATTGGACATATCAATATTGGTCTCCGGGACCGAAAATGTAAGATAACTGATCTCTCGAAAATCTCGAAGGGTCATCTGGATAAATTTCGACAGAAGCCATACGCCATCGTGAATGCGATTTCCAATCTTCACCTTTTCTCTGTGAAAAGCCTTATGAAATAAGTCCGTAAGAATTTCGCCCTCTCCGATACCGAGGAGCCTCTTCGCCTCTCTGCCATATACCCAGTGCTCCTTATAATAACCTAAAAGGACCGGGATCTGGTAATTGTCCACGGCAGTCTCCATGGTTTCCGGCTCATCCTTAGATTCATCATAATAACTGATCTGACAGCTCTTTTCATTTAGATCATATCCTAAGATACTGCCTTTCATCATGAACGTTTACTCCTTTTCCTTTCTAGCTAAAAGCCCCTATTGGGGCCTTTTTATTAATACATTTGGAAGATACGGTCTGCTAAAATCAATTCTTCCTGATATTGTAACATGGCCTCTTTCTTTTTCGCCGGCGTCATGCCTGTCATCTCATTTAGGCGGCCATACTTGCCCTCTGCCCCTGAATGTCTTTCATTTTGTAAAATACACTTGTCAGTGGTTCCGTTTTTACGGCCCCTAAATTCTTGAATATAATAACTGATCTTCTCATCATCATACAGTACAAACTGTTTGACATAAATATTTTCATACATAGGCGTAAGAAGCTCGGACTGGTAGCCTAAGGATTCTTTTCCTTCTTTTTTCAGCTTGTAATAGAGGCGGACACAGCTTCCGGGGCTGGCCTGATAAAGAATCATAGTCTTATCATAAAGCTGTAATTCCTTCAGCCATTCTTTTTTATAGTTTAAATAATAAGGGAAGATCATCTGCCGCTCGCACATTTCCCTCAATACAGTATGAAGCACATTCTCCAAGGAAGAATCATAGGTCCTGGAAGAATAATATTTCAAAACTGCGATCTTACAAATATCTGCCAGCTCTTCCTTCTGGTCACATTCATTGCAAATAATTTCAAATACCACCTCATCGGTCGCTCTTCCATTTACGATATATTCTCTGGAAGCAAAGGCAAGGTAGGCCTGTTTCAAACGGAAATATACATTGTCCGAGAGATAGTAATCCTCGAAGATCTTCTCCTCCCGGAACATATTTTCCGAAAAAAGCATCTGGGTGACGATCCGCTCTGCCATCTTGTAGGAAGGAATCTCATACTCTTTCAAGATCTTCCACAAGTGCTTCATATCCTGGGTCGGTCCACAGTAATAATTGGCTAGATACATTAAGGTCACCCTGTCATACTGGCCCCTGCGCAGAAGTTCAAAAGCCAAATGGGTAATGAAATCATCTTCCTCATAGTTGGTATCCCTGATCTGATGGTTACACAGGCGAAAGACCTCTTTTTCATCATAAGCATCAATACCATTTACTTTGATGCTGGCAAGGCTTGGCTTGTCCTTCTCCTCCTTGATCTCATCCTCAGGCCTTGCGAAATGCTTGCACATGTCTAAAAATCTTGGTTCATAAAAAAGCCGTTTGGTATCAAAGACAATGGAGTCTGTATAATGCCTTCCGTTCAAAGCCTCCCATACGATCCTGGCCTCCTTATCATAGAGGCAGATCACAGCCCCTTCCGTCTCATCATAGGGGACGCTCTGACTGATACTGCCATCTTTTTCAATGACCAGGACGCACTTCATGTGCTTGGTCTTGGTTTTCACCTCGTAGGCATAGCAAATATCCCTCATAGCCACCAGGCGGTCATAGGTCATCTCGTCCTCGGTACAAAAACGTTTATAAAGGACCTTCAAGGCTTCCGTAATATGCCTTTTCATTAGCTGATCCCAGGTAAATTTCACCATCTGCTCCCGGTAGGCAAGATAAAGATCTCCTGCCTCCTCCTCGTGGATTACCAAGTTTGCATATAGGCAGGCAGCCTTTCGATAATTCAAGGTATTTCCATGCATAAAATATAGGATCAAGGATTTGGGCAAAGGCTCTCTTAAATCGTCCTCATCGATGGTCATCATATAATACTCATAGAGCTGGGCGATCTTAAGGTCTGCATCGACTGCCTTTTTATACCAGGAAAAATACTGGCCCCCATTCTTGTTTCCCTTGATCAGGAAGGTACAAATGGTATTTAGGATCATCAGGTCATCATAGCTATTGTAGATCCGTACCAAAATACGGAACATAGCATCATTAAAATACTTCTGCTGACTGATAAAATTGGCCACATACAAGGCTACTTCTCTGGTGATCAAGCGATACTTGGTTGCAAAATTTAAGACTTGCACCTCAAAAGGACCGAATTTTTTCAAGAGGGAAGGTTTTTCCTGATAGCACTGATAGGCCTGCAAATAATAGATTACACTATGGATCTCAAACTGATATTGCTGCTCCAAGACCTCCAAACGCTTATAGGCATTTTTATAGCGGGGATCCATCTCAAGAAGCATAGAGAGCAAGATCCAGGAATCCTGGTGCTGCATATAGGTCTTTCCGATCTCATCCAGCACTCGGTCCGCATGATCGGCGCCCTCCTCCCCTCTTACCATAGCCGTTAAAAATTGATAATAGCAGTTTGTAGTCGCATCCTTGCCAATGGCAAAACGGTTATAATTATAATTTTCCAGGATCTGCTTGGCCTCGTCCATCCGCTTTCCGATGACATAGATATGGGCCTGCATCAACTGGTACATCTCATTGACCGGCTCTAGCTTTCTTAAGGCCGTAGCCTTCTCTGTGGCACTGTCCGTCCAGCTATTAAGATCAATTCTTCCGGCTGAAAATCCGATATAGTCCTTAATGATTTGGGCCAGCAAAAGCTGGGGCATTCTATGATTCTCGTCGTAGCTTTGATTTTGCAAAACCTCAATATCATAGGTCAGCTCTTCATAAGGGGTAATAAATTTGATCTTTCCGAAATTACGGCCGCCATGTAAATGTTCGGGTCTTACAAAGTACTCGAATTCATAGACATTTCCGACAAAATCTTCGGTAGTTATATCAGGCCTTGACACATAGATAAAGTCCCCCTGGGCTTCCATTCTTATCGGAATATAGCCCCAGGTATTCTTAGTGATGGTCAGAGTAGCCTTGGTCGGTTCTTTAATGTCCTCAAATAACATTCCCTCGCCGGAAATGGTCAGGAAAATACATTCCTTCTGCTTAATTCCTACAAGGAATTCTTCCAGGGCCTGGTCTCCCAAAGACCACTTGCGCATATTATCATAAAGATAAAAGGTACGCTCGTTCTCGTATTTTAAAATCTCATAAAAAGACTTGGACCGGAAGAGTCTGCCGGCCTCTGAAAAATCCTTGATCGCTAATTTCTTAAAATCATCTGTGCTCTGAATCTTACCATAGGAAGTATTGACATAGGGTTTCTCTATAATGGCTGTAAAGGCAAGCTCAAACTCGCCTCCGTCACATACCACTGTAAAGACCCCTCGCTCCACGTGACCCGGTCTTAAATTTCTTCCGTCATATGTAAATTCAACCTTTGCAGGATTGCCCTCAAATCCTTGATTCTTAAACTTTACCCGAAAAGAAGAGGCATATACCAATCCTCGAATATTCGCGTCTATATCTGTTCGCAAGGTAAAGCTTCCTCGAAACACTTCACCTTCTCCGATAATGAGGACCAGGTTAGTCTCATCAAATAAAACGGTAGGTTTGAGTGACTGGAAGTCTCCTTTTGAAAATTTCTGGATTTTATTCTTCAACTTTTACACCTTTTTCTTTCGTTACTTATCGCCATGATTTCCTGCCCTATGAATCTTATGGTCCTCCGGCAGGACAACATACTATGTAAAATTATAGCATTATTTAATATCTAATAGCAATGGTAGATACAAGGATTGTATTTATTTTATGACCGAACAGCCTCTAAATCCGCAAGCCAGGACGCCTGGCAGGCATCACTTGGCATCCTCCAATCCCCTCTTGGAGAAAGGGCTACGGTACCTACCTTTGGTCCATCAGGGAGGCAGGACCGCTTAAACTGCTGGGTGAAAAATCTCCTGCAGAAGGTATAGAGCCACTTGTAGATAACTTCATCCTCATACTCTCCCTCAAAGGCATACTGAGCCAGCCTGTAAATTTTCGCAGGCTCGTAGCCAAAGCGGAGGAAATAGTATAAGAAGAAATCATGAAGCTCATAAGGCCCTACTAAATCTTCGGTCTTCTGGGCAATCTCTCCATCCTTGGGCGGAAGAAGCTCCGGGCTTACCGGGGTATCCAAAACATCATAGAGGACGTCCTTTAATTCCTGGTCCTTACAGGTATCCGCATAATAATGAACCAAATGCCTTACCAGGGTCTTAGGAACCGATGCATTGACTCCATACATGGACATATGGTCTCCATTGTAGGTAGCCCAGCCCAAGGCGAGCTCTGACATATCTCCGGTACCGATGACCAGGCCACCTGTCTGGTTTGCCACGTCCATAAGAACCTGGGTTCTCTCTCTTGCCTGTCCGTTCTCATAGGTGACGCTATGATCTTTTGGATCATGACCTATATCTTTAAAATGTTGATTGACCGCGTCTTTAATAGGAATCTCTCTTAAGCTTGCCCCCAGTTTTCTAGACATTTTACAAGCATTCTGGTAGGTCCTGTCCGTGGTGCCAAAGCATGGCATAGTTACAGCTACCATACCCTTACGGTCCATTCCCAGGCTGTCAAAGGCCTTGGCCATAACAAGAAGGGCCAAGGTAGAATCCAAGCCTCCGGAAATTCCTACCACCGCACTTTTTGCATGGGCATGGGCCAAACGTTTTTTAAGACCCATAGCCTGAATGGTTAGGATTTCTTCACAGCGCTTCTCTCTCTCTGATAAAAGGCTGGGAACAAAGGGTCTGGAGCTAATATATCTGCTAAGTTTTGTATCTTCGATCTCAAGGTCAAAAGGAATCCGCATAAGATTTCTTTCTTTAGAAGTCAAAAAGGTCGTGTTTTTTCGACGTTCACTTAAGATACGTTTTACATCAATTTCCGAATAGATCGTCTCATTTACAAAGCGCTTGCTTTCTGCAAGATTGCTTCCGTTCTCTGCAATAATATTATGTCCGCCGAATACCAGGTCTGTGGTAGATTCACCCTCGCCTGCATTGGCATAAATATAGCCGCAGATCAATCTCGCGGACTGGCCTTCGATCAGACTTTCTCTATAGGCAGCCTTTCCAATGGTTTCATCGCTGGCTGAGCAGTTGACAATAAGGGTCGCCCCCTCTCTGGCCGCATCGATGCTTGGAGGAATGGGGGACCATACGTCCTCACAGATTTCTGCCGAAACCACTAAGGCTTCCATATTCCGCGCTGCAAATAAAAGCTTGGGGCCAAAAGGGATTTCCTGTCCTTCAAAGAGGATCTTTCTTGCAACTTCCGGCCCTCTTCGAAATTGTCTCATCTCGTAGAACTCCCCATAATTTGGCAGGAAGGTCTTGGTTGTAAAGCCAAGAATCTTTCCCCGGTTCATAGAAACTGCCACATTATATAATTCTCCGTCTACCGTAAGAGGTGCCCCCACAAAAACCAGGGCATCGATAGTCTCTGTGGCCTTTGCAATTTCCACAATCCCTTTTCTTGCCTCCTCCAGAAGAACATCTTGCAAAAACAGATCGCTGCAGGTATATCCTGTAATGCAAAGCTCCGGAAATACAATGACCTTAGCTCCTTCCTTTGCCGCCTCTGTAAGTTTTGAAATAATCTGGTCCTTATTAAATGCCACATCTGCCACCCGAATATCCGGTGTAACTGCAGCAACCTTCACAAATCCATGCTTCATGCCTTTATCTCCAAAATTGATCCTTGTTTACTTGCTTCTTTATTTGCTTCTTTTAATAATCTTCTTCAAATCTTCTACCGTATAGGTATAGGCCGTATTACAGAAGTGACATTTTACCTCAATGTCTTTTCCTTCATTGATCATCTCCTGAATTTCTTTTCTTCCCACACTGGCTACTGCACGTTCCACCCGTTCCTTGGAACAGTTGCAATAAAAGCGGGTATCCATGGTATCTGTAATTTCCAGGTCAAGATTTCCAAGAAGCTCCTCTAAAATCTGTTCCGGTGTATATCCCTTGTCTAAAAGTGCCGTTACTGAGGTCACATGCTTTAAATTCTCCTCAAGCTTTGAGATCACTTCCTCCTGGGCAAAAGGCATAAGCTGGATAATAAATCCTCCGGCCCTCTTTACAGTATTATCCTTCTCCATAAGAACTCCTAAACCTACAGAAGAAGGCACCTGCTCTGAATTTGCAAAATAATAGGTAAGGTCCTCTGCAATCTCACTGCTGACCAAGATGGTCTGTCCGCAATAAGGTTCCTTAAGCCCCATATCCTTAATCACCTGCAATAGACCGATTCCCACAGCGCCTCCAACGTCTAGTTTGCCATTCTTAGGCGGAAGCATAACATCCGGATTTAAAACATAACCCTTTACATTGGCCTTGCTGTCTGCAGTAACCGTAAGGCCTCCAATAGGGCCATCCCCGCGAATCTGCAAGGTCAGCATGTCGGTATCATTTTTCATCATGCTTCCCATCATAGCTCCTGCGGTAAGGAGGCGTCCCAGGGCAGCCGTTGCCACCGGGCTGGTATTATGGTCCTTCCTCGCTGTCTCCACCACTTCTTTTGTGCTTGCCGCAAAGGCACGAATCTGCCCATCGGCAGCAGTTGCTCGAACAATATAATCCTTCATAAAATCAATTCCTTCCCTGTAATTCATCAAAAAATCTATTTTCTGGCCACGATACAAATTCTCTCGCTGTCTGCTCTCACAGGCTCCCTTGTATAGTCATCATAAGTCTGTAAGACTAAAAATCCAGCTTCTTTCAAAAGACTTTCCATCTCTTCAAGGCTATAGCCCCTCTGCAAATGGGTCTCCTGATATTTACGATATAGGTCTCCTTGGTCCTCTTCTTGTATAAACAAGGTTAACTCATATTCATTGATCCCCTCATCCTCATAGTAATAATTATCCCAGATGAAGCTGCAATCCTCCCGGTCCTCTGCAATGGTCGTCTCTCCTATCACATCTCGGTACTTATGCGTCGTATTAAAATCAAAAAAGAAAAGTCCCCCTTCTTTTAGGCTCTCCCCAACCCCAAGAAAACTTTTTAAAAGTTCCTGTGGTTCTAAAATATAATTCACGCAGTCGCAGAAGCTAACTACCGCATCAACCTTTGGATAGATCTCCAGCTCGCGCATATCCTGCTGCAAATAAAGGATTTCAGAATCCTCCTCCATCTGCTTTTCCAGGGCAAGTTCCAGCATTTCCTCCGACAAGTCCACGCCAAGCATTTGATAGCCCGCCTGATAGAGGAGCCTGGTCATGCTTCCTGTTCCGCATCCCAAATCTAAGAGGCTGCCTTCCTTGATCCCATGTTCTTTTAAAATCTCTATAATAAAATCTGCCCATTCCTCGTAGGGCACATTGTCCATAAACGTGTCATAGACCCTTGCAAAGCTAGTGTAAGCTTCCATACAATCTCCTAAATTTATCAAATCCTCTTGTAACCATTTTATTTTATCAATTTCTTGAAGAAAATCAAGCCTAGGCCTAGGATCCCTCACAATAAGCAGGTAGCTTGGCAGAAAGCCGGGCAGGTTGCTTGGATAGAAAAAAAGAATCCGAAACCAGGAAGGGATCCTTTTTAGGATTCTTTTCCTTGTTCCAGATTCTTCTTAAAATGCTATCCTTAAATCTGAGCAATATCTATCAAGGTCAGCTTCTTAATATCTGTATTTTCCAGACTGGCAATCAAGGCCTTGGCTGTATCAATAGCCGTAAGTACATTGACACCTGTCTCTACCGCATTTCTTCGGATAGTAAATCCATCTTTTGAATGCTCTGCTCCCTGAGGCGGTGTATCAATAACTAAGTCGATCTTGTGTCCAAGAATCAGATCCAATAAGTTTGGTGAATTCTGTTCAATCTTATTGACAGCAATAGCCTTCACACCTGCTTCGTTTAATACCTTTGCGGTTCCCTCTGTAGCAAAGATCTTATAACCGATCTGATTAAAGCGACGTCCGATATCGATAGCCTCTTCCTTATCCTCATCTCTGACGGTCATGATCATATTACTAAACTTTGGAAGTTTGACACCTGCTCCTAGGAAGGCCTTATATAAGGCTTCCTCAAAGGTCTTTGCGATACCCAGACACTCTCCTGTAGATTTCATCTCAGGTCCCAGGCTGATATCTGCGTCTCGAATCTTCTCAAAGGAGAATACCGGCATCTTAACCGCAAAATAATCTGCCTCCGGCTGAAGTCCCGGTGTATAACCTAAATCTTTGATCTTATTTCCGATAATAACCTTGGTAGCAAGTGGTACGATCGGGATTCCGGTCACCTTGCTAATATAAGGCACGGTACGGCTGGACCGAGGATTTACCTCGATGACATAGACATCCTCACCGCAAACAATAAACTGAATGTTAATAAGACCGATAACATGCAGAGACTTAGCAAGCTTTCTGGTATAGTCTTCAATGGTTTTCTTGGTTTTCTCAGAAATGCTCTTGGCCGGATATACGGAAATACTGTCTCCGGAGTGGATACCGGCTCTCTCAATATGTTCCATAATTCCAGGGATCAAAATATCCTCACCATCGCATACTGCATCGACCTCGATCTCCTTACCCTGCAAGTACTTATCTACAAGGATCGGGTGGTCTTGTGCAATTCGATTGATAATACCAATAAACTCATCAATATCATGGTCATTGATGGCAATCTGCATGCCCTGACCTCCCAGTACGTAAGATGGTCTTACAAGTACCGGATATCCCAGGCGGTTTGCCACTTCCTTGGCCTCCTCGGCAGTAAATACAGTTCCTCCGGTAGGTCTTGGAATTCCACACTTCTCTAAGATCTCATCAAAGAGCTCACGGTCTTCTGCCGCATCTACATTTTCTGCAGAAGTACCAAGAATCGGAACACCCATGCGCATCAAGGCTTCTGTAAGCTTGATAGCTGTCTGTCCACCGAACTGAACCACTGCTCCATCCGGATGCTCAAGCTTTACAATACTCTCTACATCTTCCGGGGTCAAAGGCTCAAAATAAAGCTTATCTGCGATGTCAAAGTCTGTACTTACCGTCTCCGGATTGTTATTTACAATAATGGTCTCATAGCCTTCTTTTGCAAATGCCCAGGTACAGTGCACAGAACAAAAGTCGAACTCGATACCCTGACCGATACGGATAGGGCCGGAACCTAGAACAAGAACCTTCTTCTTTCCCCTGGTCTCCTCTACCTCATTTTCACTGCCATAGACAGAATAATAATATGGGGTCTCGGCAGCAAACTCAGCGGCACAGGTATCAACCATCTTGTAGGCTGCGGTAATACCGTAGTACATACGCATGTTGTAGATTTCTTTTTCTGTCTTTCCGGTTAATTTTGCAATGATATGGTCCGGGAATTCCATACGCTTTGCTTCTTTTAAGATATCCACATCCAAGGTCTGGGTCTTTAAGACATGCTCCATCTCCACAAGGATGCCGATCTTATCAATAAACCATTTGTCAATCTTTGTGATCTCATGGATCTCATCATAGCTGATTCCCTGGCGAAGGGCCTCTGCGATCTTCCAGATTCTCTGATCATCTACAACTTCCAATTCCTCTAAAAGGTCTGCCCCCTTTAGGTGAGAGAAATCATAGGACATGAGGCTGTCCACATGCTGTTCCAGAGAACGAATGGCCTTCATAAGAGCTCCCTCGAAGTTATCACAGATACTCATAACTTCTCCGGTTGCCTTCATCTGGGTGGTCAGGGTTCTCTTTGCACTGATAAATTTATCAAAAGGGAGTCTCGGAATCTTTACGACGCAGTAGTCAAGCATAGGCTCAAAACTTGCATATGTTTTCTTTGTAACTGCATTCTTAATCTCATCCAGGTTATAACCAAGGGCAATCTTTGCTGCAACCTTAGCGATCGGATATCCGGTTGCCTTAGAAGCCAGAGCAGACGAACGGCTTACTCTGGGATTTACCTCGATGACACAATATTCAAAGCTTTCCGGGTGCAATGCATACTGTACATTACATCCTCCGGTAATATTCAACTCACTGATAATATTAAGGGCAGAGCTACGAAGCATCTGATATTCCTTGTCCCCTAGGGTCTGGGAAGGGGCAACTACGATACTGTCTCCGGTATGAACTCCTACAGGGTCCAGATTTTCCATATTACATACGGTAATGCAGTTTCCATTATTATCCCGCATTACCTCGTACTCAATTTCCTTCCATCCTGCAATACAGCGCTCTACAAGAACCTGTCCTACACGGGAAAGTCGAAGTCCATTTTCCAAGATCTCGATCAGCTGACCTCTGTCGTGGGCGATACCACCGCCGCTTCCTCCCAAGGTATAAGCAGGACGAAGAACTACCGGATAACCGATCTCTTCTGCAAACTGCACACCGTCTTCCACTGTCTCTACCACAAGAGAAGCTGCACAAGGCTCTCCGATCTTCTCCATGGTCTTCTTAAATTCCAGACGGTCCTCTGCCTTCTTAATGGTCTCTGAGGTTGTTCCGATCAAGCGAACATTATGATCTCTTAAAAAGCCTCGCTCTTCAAGCTCCATGGCTAGGTTTAAGGCAGCCTGTCCTCCAAGGGTCGGGAGAACACTATCCGGCTCTTCCTTTATAATCAGCTGTTCTACTACCTCTACCGTCAAAGGCTCGATATATACACGGTCTGCAATATCCTTGTCTGTCATAATGGTTGCAGGGTTGGAGTTAAGTAGTACAACCTCAATCCCCTCTTCCTTCAAGGATCTGCAGGCCTGGGTTCCTGCATAATCAAATTCCGCTGCCTGTCCAATGACAATCGGGCCGGAACCAATTACCAATACTTTTTTTATAGATGTATTCTTAGGCATTCTTCCTATTCTCCTTTCATCATGTCAATAAAGCGGTCAAATAAGTATGCGGAATCCTGGGGTCCCGGGCAGGCCTCTGGATGGAACTGTACGGTGAAAATATTTTTACCGACATAAGCGAGACCTTCGTTTGTGCCATCATTTACATTGACAAATGCTTCCTTGGCAATGGCAGGATCAATACTTTCTGCATCCACCGCATAACCATGATTCTGGGAAGAAATATAAACTCTTCCGTTGGAAAGGTCCTTCACCGGATGATTGCCTCCGCGGTGACCATATTTTAATTTGTAGGTTTTAGCTCCGGTAGCCAAGGCCATCAGCTGGTGTCCCAGGCAGATTGCAAAAATCGGAAGGTCTGAATCATATAACTTCTTGATTTCTTCTATTATAGATACATTGGTCTCCGGATCTCCGGGGCCGTTCGATAACATAATTCCGTCCGGCTCGCTGGCAAGAATTTCTTCCGCAGTTGTGTGGGCAGGATATACCGTCACCTGGCAGCCTCTATCATTTAAGGACTTTGCGATATTATTTTTTGCACCAAAATCCATCAGGGCAACCTTAGGTCCGTCTCCTTCTAGGACATCAGGCTTCTTACATGTAACCTTCTTAACCACGTCCCCTACTTTATATGCTTTTAATTTTGGAAGAATCTCATCTAGATTATAATTGGAATTGGTAGTGATCATACCATTCATGGTTCCCTTCTCACGAAGGATCTTGGTAAGAGCCCTGGTATCGATTCCCATGATACCCGGGATATTCTGATTCTTTAAGAATTCTTGAATAGAGCCGCTACTTCTGAAGTTGCTTGGCATACGAGACAATTCTCTGACAATATATCCATCGGGCCATGCCTTCTTGGATTCCATATCCGGTGTAATACCATAATTACCAATTAACGGATATGTCATAACCACTGCCTGTCCCGCATAGGAGGGATCTGTTAACACCTCCAAATAACCGGTCATAGAAGTGTTAAATACAATCTCACTTATCATATCCCGGGTCGAGCCGATGCTGGTTCCTGTGAAGACTGTTCCGTCTTCGAGTATCAGAAATGCTTTCATATTTCCACCTATCCCTTCTAGTTCACAAATTGTAAAAATTATACCGCATTCCTTTTTCTTTTTCAACAAAAGGCCCTAAAATTAAAATTTAAAATTTTAAATTTTAGAGCCTTAAAACACTAACCAATTTTTAATTCAAAAAACTACTGATATTGCCAGTAAATCGTTATTTTATTTAAATCCGCCTCATCTAAATACTGGTATTTCACTTCTGAAATCCCGTACCAGTTCGCCAGATTTTCAGCTGCTCGCGGGATTGTTTCTTGAAAAATACTTTCCCTGGCAGCAGCATAGAGGTCTGCACTCGAAAATTTAATTACGCTTGTAGATCCACCGGATGAAATCACATCATTCATCTTCTGCAAGATAGCTTCCGGATCAAAAGAAGTATAGTAGTCTCCGTTTACTACATAGTAGTTGTAATCCATATGGGTGCAGCTAGGCAATTCCACAGAAGTATCCGGCGTATGATTCTTAAAGAGTTCCGTTTCGTCACACAGCATATAGTCATAGGCGATCTTTTCTTCTGCCGCAACCTCTTCCCCCTCCTCTGCTAAGAAGGTAGGATCTCCCCAAGTGGTGTCCACATAATAATATTCCCCATTACAGGATACCAAATTCCAGGCATGGGCCTGGTTATCATCTCCTGCCGTCCCAATCACATAGGTGCAAAAAACGCCTAATTTTTGTAGCAAATACTGGGTAGCCTTAGAATATCCGGCGCATACCGATTCTTTTCCAACAAATACGCTATATATATTTTGATTATCTGAAGCATCCAAATTATATTCCACGCTGTGAATAATATACTCATAGACATAAAGGATCTTATCATAGTCCGATGCATCCTGGGAGATTCCGTTAAGACACTCTGCCACTGCCTGGTCAATCTGAGCCTGCATGCTATTTCTGGCATTTGCATCATATTGATAGTTGGCTTTCATTACGGTATAGGAATGAAGGCCTGAATAACTGGTAGTTGTGGCAGAACCATCAGACCAGAAAATTTCCGGATGGTCTCTCATCACATATTGCAAGATCTGATTGGCCCGATCTGCATCATCACCATGCAGGTAGATTTCTGCTGTATTGGAATTAAGGCCGCTTAGGATCTCTTTGTAAATTTGTTTGTCATCTTCCGATAATTGACTGTAATAATAGCTGACAGAAGCATCCTCTTCCTCTGTCACCTCCTGATAAGAAATATTATCCAGGGCGTCTCCAATTCCTTGAAAGCCGCTAGTGTCCGAAGAATCCGTCAGTTCCTTAAGCACAGAATTTGGAAGGACATAGATCCCCATTGCCAAAAGACCCGCTACAACAAAAAACAGAAGCACAACTAGCAGACAGCCCCTGGCACATCCATTTCTTTTCTTATGTCTATTCATATATAACAAACTCCCGGATCACAAAATTAATTTGCCAGGATCAAGGCTGCAATGACTAAGTCCTTCTCACCCATATTTTTCAGACCGTGGCCATGACCATCCCCACAATAGGTTACATCTCCGGGGCCTACCATAACTCCTTCTCCGTCTTCCTCATAGATGCCTTCTCCCTCTAAAATATAATAGGTCTCGGCTTCTCCATGATGCTCATGATGACCGATTTCTCCGCCTGCCGGTATAGTTACACGGCTAAACAAATTACAATGACTTCCTCTCTGCTCGGGAGTGATCAATTCTTCTTTCAGAATATAACCTGTACCTCCGCACATATGGTCTGCCCTTACTGTTTTTCTGTCACTTGTTCTTGTCTTTAACATCCTTTACTCCTTCTTTCCTCTTAATTTTATATAATTATTTAAAATCCCAGCGAATCATTTACCAGAATCACTTTGATTCTACCTGCATCCTTAGAAAATCTTGTGATTAAAATCTGGCAACAAATGGTCTCCGGTGATTTACAATCAAAGCATGCCCCCGTCTTACAGCAGGGGGTATTTAACTGAAATCTCTGGGCATTGATCGGTGCCGCCTCGTTTCTGGCTCTTGACATGGCCGCTTCCACATCCTTTGCCACCTTATTCATGCCAACGATCATCAAAATATTTCTTGGTCCCTGGGCAATGGCCGAAACACGGTTTGCATGTCCGTCAATATTAATGATCACACCGTCCTGGGTAATCGCATTGGCGCTGCACAAAAAGAAATCACAGTCATAGGCCGCAAGCTCGATTTTTCTTTTCTCCTCGGGACTTTTTGCTGTATCTCGGTTATAAATCACATAATTCCCCTGACAGACTGCATCTTTCAAGCCAATTTCCTGGGCTGACATAGACCCGCCCCAGGAAATACTGCTGCCCTCCGGGATCAAATCAAGAGCCTTCTTACAGGCTTCCTCCTTGGATCCCACATAATAGGCCTCCATATTCCTGGACTCTAAGGCCTTCACCATCTGCTGACCTAACAGGTCATTTCTTTTCACACGATTTGCATCCATAAAAACACCTCTCTTTTTTAATATAGCTCCTCCAAAAGCTTGTGATCATTCAATTCTTTTGGAGCTTTTAATTTTCCTCGATCGATTTTATTATTAAGGGTCCTCGGAAGGGCCTCAAGCTGAAATAAGGCCGTGGGAATCATATAGTAGGGAAGACTTTCTTTTAAGGCTTCCTTAAATTTTTTTACATCCACCTTTTCTTCCGCCTCAAAATATCCGCACAGAATATTGGTCCCCCCCTGATCTTCAAAAGCAACGACCGCACATTCTTTTGCAATGCTGGTACACCGCATAGCCGTCTCCACCGCACTGGCCTCCACCCGAAAGCCCCGGATCTTGTACATGAAATCCATGCGGCCAAGATAATAGATGGTCCCATCTGCATCCATCCGTACCAAATCTTTGGTCTTAAAGAGCCTTAAAAAGCCCTCCTCTTGGGAAAAAGGATTTTCCATAAAATAGCTTTCTGTGCGGACAGGATCCTTATAGTATCCCATAGCAACCTGGTCAGAAGCAAGCCAAAGCTCTCCAGCCTCCCCAGCCGGCACTTGCTTTCCTTCTTCATCCACCACATAGCCTTTGATGGTGGCATTTAAGCTTCCTATCGGATAGTGAAATTTCGCCTCTTTGATCTCATATTCCGAAATGATAGAAGTCATCTCCGAAGCCCCATAGACATTACAGATTTTATAATGGGTGGGCACAAGATTTCTCGGCATATCACTTCCGACCAGCAAAATTCTTAGTTTGGTTTTTCCTGCTTCAATCTCCTCAAGTTTGCTGGCCATATGTGGGGGCAGGAAGGTAATGGTAATCCCGTGTTCTATATAGCAGTCCAGAAGGCCTTTAATGTCCTTTCGAATGGCTTTTTGGATAATCCGAACCGAAGCTCCCACAGCCAAGGAAGCATAAAGATCAAATACCGAAGCCACAAAGCTAAAACTAGGAAATACTCCATAGATATCCTCTTCACTTAGATCCAAGCGATCGAAATTACTGATGGCGCACATGACATTTCTGTGACTTAACATGACCCCTTTTGGCTTTGATGTAGAACCGGATGTATAAATCAAAAGCGCCATCTGATCAAGGTCTGACCTGTCTATATGTTCCTTCTTTTCTGACCAGTCAATTTTCATTGCGAATTCTCGGTCGATAACGAAACGACACTGGCACTCTTCCATAATCTGGTCCTGCCGCTTTTTAGGATGGGTGCTGTCAATATAGACATAGGCTCCTCCCGCCTTCCAGATTCCAATCATGAAAATCACAGACCATACAGACTGACCCGCCTGGACTCCCACAATCTCTCCTGCCTTCATTCCTTTTTCCAGCAAATGAGCTGCCAAAATATTACTTTTTTCTTCCAGCTCCTCATACGTAAAGGTTCCATAGATCCCGGAAACCGCCACCTTCTTAGGGAAAGCTTTCACCGTATCCAGAAACAGTTCGCAGAAAGTTTTTTGTTTAAATTCTTCTTTGTGAGAGCTAAGAAAAACAGCTCTCTCTTTTTTCGGCATATCAAACGCCTCCTTATAGCGATGCATTCCCAAACTTTGCTTTACCAACAGTATAGCAGTTATCTAAAATAAGTAAACCCACACTATAGCCATCTTTTGTAATTAAGACTTTGGTCATGGGCCTTTTTGAAGGATTGTTTTTTCTCATTACATTTGCTAGAATGGACATGGTTCTTGGAAAGACCTGGCTCTTTTCAAACCATTACAAGACAAAATCAATTTTAACTAGGAGGAATGAACATGAGCAAGATAGAAGACGTTCGTGCTGACATGATCAAAGCCATGAAAGCCGGCGAGAAAGATACCAAGGAAACCTTATCCATGCTTTTGGCAGCCTTAAAAAACAAGGCCATCGATAAGAGAGCAGACCTTACCGAGGAAGAAGAAACCCAGGTCATTTTAAAAGAGATCAAGCAGACCAAAGAGACTTTAGAACTCACTCCGGAAGATCGCACCGATATTATCGATGAATGCAAGAAACGTTTGGCTGTATTAGAGGCTTATGCTCCAAAGATGATGGACGAAGCTGAGATTAAGGAAATCGTCTCAGGGGTTCTGGCTGATTTAGGCCTGGATGCTCCAACTGCTAAAGATAAGGGAAAGATCATGAAAGAACTTATGCCAAAAGTAAAAGGCAAGGCTGACGGAAAATTAGTGAATGAGATTGTCAGCTCTTTCTTCTAAATTTAAAACAATGCTTTTTACAAGGCAAAACGGGACCATCGCTTGTGCGACAGTCCCGTTTTTTTTCGTATTTTTTGCTACGATTCTAACTACTCTGCAACTTCCTCTGTATAGGATGTATCTTCTGTATAAGAAGCATCCTCTGTAGCGGATGTATCTTCCATAGCAGAAGCATCGCCTGTAGCATCTGTAGCTTCCACAGCTGTATCGCTGGTCTGAGTCTCGCTTGCAGCCGTATCATCGCTAGTCTCTTTAGTCTCTGTACTTTCTGTAGTATCCGTAGTGCTTTCTGATGTTGTATCTTCAGAAGTAGCATCCTCAGAACTTGTATCCGTATCCTCAGTCTCTGTCTCCACCTGCTTGATAGAAACGCTCAAATCAGTAAAGCTGATTTTCTTCCAAACCTTCTTGTTGGCTTTTACACCATCTTCTTTCACCCATGCCTTGCAGGTCTTTTCCAAAAGGTCTGACTTTCTCTCAGAAATAATACTTTCCTTTTTACTATCGGTGGCCTCGCGGTCTAAGAGGCTGGTAACTTTTGCCACATAGCAACCGCTGTCTGTCTCAATGACATCTGTAACCTCTCCCTCTCCCAGGGCATCTGCTGCCGCAATCAAATCTGCATCCGGTGTGCTACTATCCGAATCAAAGGTAGCTGTCTGAGCTGTCTGGCCCTGTTCTGTAGCATAAACACTGAAGTCTTCCGCGCTCTTTGCTCCCTCTGCAAAGCTAGTTGCCTTCTCCTTCATAGCCGCCTTCTCATCATCTGATAGGTCGCTACTATTGCCATCATCATCGGTAGTGGTATAGGAGAAGAGCACATAATCCATACTCTTTTGAGCCGCCTCATCATCAGAAACCTCCGTATCTACATCTTCCTCAATGGCAGCTTCCATCTTCTGTTGAATGGTAAGTAAAGTCAAAACCTTCTCTACCGTCTCCTGATCTCCGGATACCTTAGCGGCACTGCTTTCTTCATTGGCCTCTACAAATTCCTTGGCAGCATCTGAGATTTCACTCTTCTCATCCTTTGTTAGCTTCACATCGTAGTCAGACATATGCTCCTTCATAACCAGCATATATTTCAACTGCTTTAGGAGGCTCTTCTTAACATTGGACTCGTAAGTCTTGCCTTCCTCAATCTCTGTCGACCACATATCATCTCCAAGATAGGATCCGTAGTAGGTTTCATATTGTGCCTGGACATACCTGGCATAAAAATTCGCTTCCTTAGCTGTGATATTCTCACTCTTTCCGGTAATTACGACATCCGAATCTTTAATGGATCCGCATCCTGTAAGAGAAGACACGGCCAGCATTCCTGCCATAACAAATAAAATCAATTTTTTCTTCATAGTATTAAAAACCTTTCTTTGCCACAATATAACTGATTATACCCTTTTCTTAAGTCTCTAGCAATCCCCGAAAATCATTTAATACATTTTTCACAAGCTCAATCGGGTCCGGGGCCTTGTCTTTTAGGTTCCTCTTTCGTTTTTCATATACAAAGGTCGGAATACCATTTTCTGACTTAAAAATCAAATCTCCCTTGTAGGAGGCAATTAACTTGGGAATCTCTTGGGGCACTACCTTGGCCTGCTCCAGCATGCTAAAGGTATAAGTTTCTCCCTTTTGCTCCACCGCTGTGATATAGAGATTATGAGCCTTTACCTTGACAGTCGCCACCTGCAACAAGCGCTCTACCTTTTTAGGCGGTTCGCCAAAACGGTCCGTAAGCTCCTCCAGCATATCTTCCATCTCCTGATCACTCTCAATAGTGGCGATCCGTTTGTAAATATCAAGCTTCTGGTATTCATTTTTTATATAGGACTCCGGAATATAGGCGTCTACATTTAAATCAATGGTAGTATTGTATTCCTCCTCTAAATCCGTCTCCCCCTTTAAATGTCTGACTGCTTCATTTAGCATCTTACAGTACATATCATATCCCACAGCCTGCATGTGACCGTGCTGGGCGGCTCCCAAAAGATTTCCGGCTCCGCGGATTTCCAAATCCCGCATGGCGATCTTAAATCCGGACCCCAGGTCCGTAAATTCTCGAATCGCCGCCAAACGTTTTTCCGCTACTTCCTTTAGCATCTTATCTCGTCGGTATAATAAAAAGGCATAGGCCATCCGGTTAGACCTTCCCACTCGACCTCTGAGCTGGTAAAGCTGGGACAGGCCCAAGCGGTCTGCATCGTGGATGATCATAGTATTGGCATTGGAAATATCAAGTCCCGTCTCAATAATGGTAGTAGATACCAAAACATCGATCTCTCGATTGATAAAGCCATACATAATCTCTTCTAATTCCTGCTCCCGCATCTGCCCATGAGCATAGGCTACGTTGCAATCCGGAACCAGCTTTTTAATTCGACCTGCCATATCCGCAATATCTTCCACCCGGTTATATACATAATAGACCTGGCCGTCTCTGGCGCATTCCCGCTCAATAGCCTCTCTCACCATCTCCTCATTGTATTCCATCACATAGGTTTGGATGGGCATACGATCATTGGGAGCTTCCTCCAAAACGCTCATATCCCGGATACCTACCAGGCTCATATGGAGGGTTCTGGGAATCGGAGTCGCTGTCAGGGTAAGAACATCTACATTTTTCTTTAGGGTCTTTATTTTCTCCTTGTGCTGGACTCCAAAGCGCTGTTCCTCGTCAATGATTAAAAGGCCTAAATCCTTAAATTCCAGGTCTTTACTAAGAACCCTGTGAGTTCCAATGACAATATCCACTAGGCCTTTTTTAGTATCCTCCAGGGTCTTTTTTTGTTCCTTGGGAGTCCGGAACCTGCAGAGTAAATCAATCCGCACCGGGAAATCTTTCATGCGCTGTAAGAAGGTATTGTAATGCTGCTGGGCTAAAATTGTGGTAGGTACCAGATATACCACCTGCTTGCTCTCCTGAACAGCCTTAAAGGCCGCCCTGATGGCGACTTCGGTCTTCCCAAAACCTACGTCTCCGCAAACCAGGCGGTCCATAATCTTGCTGCTTTCCATATCCTCTTTTACAGCTTCAATGGCATTTAGTTGGTCTTCTGTCTCCTCAAAAGGAAACATTTCCTCAAATTCTTGCTGCCATACTGTATCCTTGCCATATACAAAGCCTTTTTGTTCCAGTCTGGCTGCATATAGCTTTACCAGATCCTTGGCAATCTCCTGGACGGCTCCCCGAACCTTCGTTTTGGTGCGGTGCCAGTCCTGGGTTCCCAGCTTATTAAGCTTGGGTTTCTTAGCATCCGCGGAAGCATACTTTTGAATCAGGTCCAGTTGGGTGGCCGGGATGTAAAGATTTCCTCCCTGGGCGTAGCTAATCTTCATATAATCCTTGGAAATTTTATCAACAACAATCTTTTCAATGCCCTGATAAATTCCAAGGCCATGATTTACATGGACTACATAATCTCCCGGCTTTAAATCCGAGAAATCCCGGATTTTGCGCCCCTCATACAATTTCTTTCGCTTTTTCTTTTTGGTCCTTCCAAAAATATCCGTCTCCGAGATCACCACGAATTTAATCATAGGATATTCATAGCCCTCAGCCACATGGCCATAGGCAGTCATAATCTCCCCGGGTTCTACGGTCCGTTCCAGGTCCTCGGTATAGAAGCTTTGAAGGTCATAATCTCTAAGATCTTCTGCCAAGCGTTTTGCCCTGGTTCTGGATCCTGACAAGAGAACCACGCGGTAGCCTTTTCGCTTCCATTTTTTCAAATCCAAAGTCAAGCTATCAAAGCTTCCATTGTAAGAGCTGATCCCCTGGGCATGAAGGCTGTAGGACTCTCTTAGCTTAAGACCCTTCGTTTTCATATCCAAAGAAAAGAATCCAATACTGGAATAATGATTCAGCCTAGAGAGGATTTCTTTCATAGAATAGATAGAGGCCATCTTCTCTTCCTGACGTTTTTCCATGGCATCCTCATATTCTGCCTGGATCTTATCTCCATTTTCCAAAACACGTACCGGCTCACTTAGAAGCACCAACGTCTCCCCTTCCGGAAAGTAGTCCCAAAAAGAAACACCATGCCCTTCCTGCTCATTTTCCTCTGCCGGTGCAATCACAAGCTCTTTTAAATTCTCTATAGACCGCTGCGAATCTACCTCAAAGCTTCGAATAGAGTCCACCTCATCGCCCCAAAATTCAATTCGAATAGGATTCTCCTGAGTCAAGGGATATATATCAAGAATTCCCCCTCGTACTGCAAACTGGCCGGGTCCGCTTACCTGGGCCTCCCTGTCATAGCCAAAGGCTACCAATTCTTCCTCCAGCTTTTCTAGTTCAAGGCTATCATCATAGGAAATATGAAGGGTTTGTGACTGAAGTTTTTCTTTGGAGATCAAAGCATCCATAAAGGCATCCACGGTGGTAACCACCGTGCAAGCCTCTTCCCTAGACAAGGCTTCCAAAACCATCATCCGCTGTCTTGTAAGCTCCTTGCTTCTAAGATCTGCCTGATAAAACAGGAGATCTTTGGCAGGATAAAAATAAGTAGATGCTCTTAAAATAGAAATCTCTTCATAGATTTCTTTTGCCCTCATCTCTCCCGGGCACAGAATGAGACAGTTTTTCACATCCTCGCTTAAGCCCCACATCAAATGTGAACTCTGAGAATTGACGCAACCGGAAATTTTAAGCATTCCCTGCTCCGCCATCCTATTTTTATAAATCTCCTCATAATCCGCCAACTCTTCTAAGGGCTTTTGCAAGGCCTTCATTTTTCAAGTCTCCTTCTTATTATATTTCTTTGCTACGCTTCTTTATCAAGCTTGATCAAACTTCCTCACTCTTGACCTTCCGGTTATAGAGGTTCATGGCCTGGTCCATCTCATCCTGAAGGAAAAGTTTAATGGCATCTATAGCCTTATCATAGCCCTCCTCCATCTTTTCTCTCTCAGCCTTAGAAAAATGACCCAGCACATAATCTGCCAGATCATAACCCTTGGGCTTTTCTCCCACTCCGACTTTAATTCTGGCAAAGACCTGACTATCCAAGTGGGCAATAATATTTTTTATTCCATTATGTCCCCCGGCGCTTCCTTTTTTTCGAATCCTAAGCTGTCCGACATCCAGACTAATATCATCATAAATTACCAAAAGTTCTGTCTCCGGATCAATCTTATAATAGTCCACCAGTCCCCTAATACTCTCACCACTGAGATTCATAAAGGTCTGTGGTTTCACCAAAAGGACCTTCTGTCCTTCGATGATTCCTTTACCAACAAAGGCCCGACTTTTTCTCCCTTCCACAGAAATGTTATATCGATCTGCCAATTTATCAATTACATCAAATCCCACATTATGTCTTGTTCCCTGATACTGGGCGGTAGGATTTCCTAAACCTGCTATAATATACATAAATCTCTCCTAAATCATGATTTTCTTTGCACCTGCTACAGTATAGCACAAAATATAAGGACTGTAAGAATTTTATCTCACAGCCCTTATGTCCTATTTTTTTAATTTATCTATTTTTCTGCAGTCCTACATTTCTATAGTCCTACATTTTATAGCCCTACATTTCTATAGTCCTATAATCTTATCCTTCTACGATCAGATATCTTCCGTCACCGATGGGGAACACTTCAGCGGCTTCTTCCAAATCCTCATCACTCATTCCCTCAATATCCATGCCTTCATCTTCAAAAAATTCTCGCACTTCTTCGATTCCTTCTACTACAACAGCCATGCAATCTTCCAGGAAGTTCTCTGCTTCCTCCTTGGTATCTGCCACTGACTCGTCAAATAATTTCCCCTGGTCTCGCAGAAATACATCCAAACACTCGTCATCATACTCGTACATTCCTAAAATCCTCCTAGTTCTCCGATTATAATGGTTAAAGAAAATTCAACAATTCTTTAGGATGTGTGATTAAGTTCTTAGCACCGGCGCCAACTAAAGCCTCTTTGCTTCGAAAGCCCCATAAAACACCTATGGTCTTGGCTCCTGCCGCAGAGCCCGTGCGAATATCCACTTCCGAATCTCCCACGTAGATGCACTCTTCTTTAGAAATACCCATCTTCTCTTCAAGTCGCCAAACGCCTGTAGGATCCGGTTTCTTAGGCACCCCCTCCATCTGGCCTTGCACATAGGAAAATATGCCTTCTCCGAAAATCTCTCTTACAACCTTCACAGTCTGGGGGTGGGGTTTGTTCGATAATACCGCCAGCTTAATACCCCTAGCCTTAAGCTCTCCTAGCATATCCTCAATTCCTTCATAGGGTTCCACCAGATAGGTGCAATTTTCATCAAAGATTCTGCCATAAACCTCCATAGCCTCTTCAATCCGACTAAGATTTTGATCACCGGTTCTTTGAAGGGTCCGCTCCATAAGGCACCTTGCTCCGTCTCCCACAAACTGTCTGCATTCTTCTTTCGTAATACTGGGAAGTTCCATCTCCTTTAGGGTCTCATTTACAGAATAATGAATGGAATCCAAGGTGGATGTCAAGGTTCCGTCTAAGTCAAAAATGCATGCTTTCATAATCACATCTGCCTCCTACGCATTCATGATAGTATGGCCTCCAAAAAAATGCAAGAACAAAGCATAGAGAAATGAAATATTTTTATCTGGCCCATTTATCTGCAAGATTCTGGATCTGGGTCTCGAATTTTGCCAGGTCCTTATTGGAAAGGCCTTCGTTATCATAAACCACCTGAAGAAGTCTCTTGGCCGCTGCCACAACCCTTTCAAAGGCTGCACAAGCTCTGCTTCTTGCCGGCTTCTCAGCTGCCTTCTTTGGAATCTTAACTCCTTCTGTCAAGATCTCTCCTGTGGCCAGATCTACGGATCCTCCGGAATAAGGTGCAAAAGCAGGACATCCAATCTTCTCCTCCACCAGACTTGCAAAGGAATCTGTCACCTGGTCCTCCCCGTGAACTACAATTACCCGGTCAATTTTACTTTCAAATCCCTGCAGCCAGGCAAGAAGTCCATTCATATCTGCATGACCACTGATTCCCTTAATGGTCTCAATCTTTGCATTGACCGTAATATTCTCTCCAAAGAGTTTTACGCACTCAGCGCCTTCGATGAGTTTTCTTCCCAAGGTACCCACTGCCTGGTATCCAACAAAGCAGATGGTGCACTCCCTTCTCCAGAGATTATGCTTCAGATGATGTCTGATTCGACCGGCCTCACACATTCCGGAAGCGGATAGGATTACCTTCGGTTTTTCATCAAAGTTGATGGCCTTGGAATCCTCGCTGCTCACAGCCAGCTTAAGCCCCGGAAATACCAGGGGGTTAATACCTGCATTTACTAATTTCATGGCATCCTCATCAAAACAGCCGCGAACATTTTTATTAAACACCTGGGTAGCCTCAATGGCCAGGGGACTGTCTACATATACCTCAAAGTTCGGATAATTCGATACCAGGTTTTTCTCCTTGATCTCTCGGATAAAATATAGAATCTCCTGGGTTCTTCCTACGGCAAAAGAAGGGATGACTACATTGCCACCTTTTGCAAAAGTCTCCCTAAGGATCCTGGCAAACTCCTCCACATAATCCGGCCGGTCCTCCCCGTGGGTCCGGTCCCCATAAGTGGATTCGATCACTACATAATCTGCCTCTTTTACCGGCTCAGGATCCTTGATAATTGGCTGATTGGTATTGCCCACATCTCCGGAAAATACAATTTTCTTAGTAAGGTCTCCCTCTGTGATCCACATCTCGATACTAGCCGAACCTAATAGGTGGCCCATGTCATTAAATCGGATTTCAATACCTTCACACAGGGTGATCTTCTGGCCATAATCTACCGGAGCCAATAACTCAATAGCCGCAAGGGCATCTTCCATAGTATAAAGAGGTTCATACTCCGGCTCCCCACTACGTTTTGCCTTACGATTTCTCCATTCCGCCTCAAATTCCTGGATATGGGCACTATCACGAAGCATGATATTGCAAAGATCGGAAGTGGCAAATGTAGTAACAATCTCCCCCTTAAAACCATGCTTACAAAGAAGCGGAATCTTTCCCGAATGATCAATATGCGCATGAGTAAGAAGAACATAATCCACTTCTCCTGCACTCATCGGGAGCTCCTGGTTTTCATATAGATCCGGCCCCTGTTCCAATCCGCAATCAACTAAAATATTCTTTCCGCAAGCCTCTATAAGATGACAACTACCAGTAACCTCATGAGCAGCTCCAATACATGTTAGCTTCATACAATCAGCTCCTTTTTCTTTTTATCTTAGCACTTTTACCATATTTTCTCCATCTTTATTCATTTATTTATACATTTTTTACATTCAAGGAGGTGTAACTGTTTGAGACAGTCCTTCAAAATACTTGGTCCCAAACAGTTACGGGAAGTCTTATATTACAGGTGCAAAGCCAGAATCGCTTTTCGAACCCCTAATAGAATAAATATAAGACTCATGTCTAACGGCAAGGCCTATTATACAGATCTATTTTGGCAAAAGATGTCGTTTGAAGGCTAGGGATCCTTTGTTTTTATCGACAGGTTTCCGGAAATTCAAGTTAATTTTTTTAATTTTGTTGACATATGGCATACACATTCATCTGCACTTTTCTTTTGCTGTTCCAGCTTCATTAGAAAATAAAATTCTTGCCGATTTCAAATCATTTCGCGCTGTTTCCAGACGATACAATACCAGATCACGTTTTGTACCCATTTCCTGATTATGCCGCTCCATACAAAACAACTCCTTCTTTGTGAACATTAGAATAAAATGGATAATTTTCAACCCACTTGGTGAACGTACCCCCGCTTATAGAAGCGGGAGCTTCCTGATTCTACGAAAACAGCA